>NZ_JBVPGN010000008.1:0-3481 GCF_055816715.1 Enterobacter sp. PL_is514
ATGGTTCGAAGCCGCAGACCTGATCGTTAAAGGTATGGAAGGCGCGATCAACGCGAAAACCGTAACTTACGATTTCGAACGTCTGATGGAAGGCGCTAAGCTGCTGAAATGTTCAGAGTTTGGCGACGCGATTATCGCGAATATGTAATCCAGATTCTGGGTAAACAAGAGCGGGAACCGAAGGGTTCCCGTTTTTATTATTAGTTTTTGAATGGTTATTAAAATTTTCTCAAAACGGTTTAACAAAACGAACAAGGATAGCATAGGGAATGATTCGTCTTTTAATGCTGATTAGTGCAGTTTTTGGGATCGGCTATGGTTACGCTATATCGCATGATGTGTGGCCATTTGAAGGTATGGATGCGAACCAGCGAGGAGTATTTGGTGATTCTTGGGGCGCTTTTACCTCAATTTTTTCTGCTATGGGTTTTTGTGGGGTTTTATGGACGATTAAGCTGCAGATGGATGCAACAAAAAAAATAGAAGATGATTCGAGTAAAAGGGAGGAAGCGGAAAAAATAAGGGATTTCGAGAACTCCTTCTTTAATATGTTGAGCATATTGCAAACGCTAATTAAAGACATGAGAGTTGAAGGTTCCTCAGGAAGAACTTTGGCGGAGGGGCGTCATGTTTTTCTTTATTTTTTTAGAAGATTCAAAAAAGAGGTTAGACAAAAGAATGGAATGTCATTAGATTTCGACTCGAGTGATGAGTTTGAGGTTAAAAAAGCATCTATGCGAATGTCTAATGAATATCGTTTCTATTTTCGAAACAGAGCTCAAAATCTTTCTCATTATTATAGATATATCTATAATATGTTTAAGATAATTCACGAATCTGATTTAAATAGTGTTAATAAGAAAAAGTATGCTAACATTTTACGCGCTCAACTTTCTAATTACGAATTGTTAATGCTTTTTTACAATGCCAATTTTGTTCATGGTAGGAAGTTTGAAGCGTATATGAATTCTTATGCGATTTTGGATAATCTACCAGCCGAGAAACTTATAAATAAAAAACATGTCGCATTCTATGATAAGAAGGCATGGGGTGAAAATTATGATGCATTGAAGTACCATCCCAAACATCTTAATTCTGAAAATTAATTATTATTGATTTTTATCTATTCTTTGCCTCTATCATCATGGTATCTGACTGTTTGCTGGGGAGATTCGTACCCCAGCAATTTTTAGATTTCGATACCTTGAGTTTCATAAAGATGTTCCGCTAAAGATCGTTGTTCATGGAAGGTAGTGTGCCATCTCCCCATTTTATTTCTGCATAATTACTGGCCTTACTGAAATTCATTGTTATTGTGTTCGATATTATCTATGCCCCTCTTTCTGCCATTGGATCGCCCGGAATAAATGGATAAGGTTCGGACTCAATGAATAGTCGAGGCAAAGCATTACAACATCTCTAAAACCCCACTAAATCGCGTTTAGTATCAGGGAAAGGGGGATCGCTAGCTTGCTACCCCATCTTCTTCTAACGACATGAAGATGGTAATCTCAAATATCGTTGAGCTTCATAATCGAAATATCACCGAGGCGCTAACCAGCAACGAGCGTCAATAGCTTTGCATTACCCATATACTGATGACGTGCTCGCTATGGTTCTTGCTAACAATGATTATCACGCTTTTTATAGTGTGGTAGTTTATCGTTACCGCTTTCGCAAGAGTAAATTTAAGATGGCATGCGAGCTGAATAAAAACATCCTAGCTGGACTATGATCACCTGCCGCCGCCGTGTTGACTCGAGGTTATGCTTGGCTGTATCGAACCTTTACGCCTATTACGCGAAGCGTTTGGCAAAAATGCTGATAGATTTAAGTTGCAAATTGAGCTAGAAAATGGTTAGGTGGTGATATTGTTGGGGTTTTTGTAAGAAATTTAAAAAAATTAAGAGGAGACCTGCTTTTTATAGCAGGTTTGTTTTTTTCTGGTTCCAGTTGCCAGCCATAAGATGTTATTGTTTAAGAGGATTATTTCTTATGCGAGCAGAAAAAATGGATGTCTTTAAAGCTTTCAAAGAAGAGAAAGAAAAAAGTCATAGAGTTGATGCTTTTTACACCCCTTCAAAACCAGTGTCCTCTCCTTCAAATCTTAGAGGTCGTGATGAAGAGATTCAAAAGATATTAGGTGCGTTAACGACTCCCGGCCGGCATTGTATGATTTACGGAGATCGAGGTATTGGCAAGAGCTCACTTGCGCTTTCAACTCTTGAAGGTGGTAAAGAGCATGAAATTTTACCTGAGATTGTTTTCCAGTATAGATGTATTAAAACCACTTCATTCAAAGATATTATTGAAAAAGCTGCTATTTTTATAGATCAAGCTTACAAACATGATAAAGTTGAAACTACAAAAAAATATGGAGCAAGGGCAAAGCTCCTGGATATATTTAGTCTTGAAGGTTCTCGAGAAGAGAAGATTACAATAGAAAAGGAAGAGCTGACTGCCAACAAAGCAGCTTCAGTTTTACATCATTTGGAATCAGTTCTTCTTATCGATGAATTTGATGTTGTCAAGGATGATGTTAAGCATGAAGTCGCTGAATTTGTTAAGCAATTAAGTGACGCAGGTAGTCCATTTAAAGTCCTTATAGTAGGAATTGGCTCCGATGGTGCTGCTCTAATTGCAGGGCACCAATCGGTAATCCGGTGCATGCATGAAATTAAACTGCCTCGTGTTGAAGATAAATATTTAGCCGAAATAATTGAGAGCGGTGAGAGTGGTTTAGGTTTGACGTTTGCACCTGAAATAAAAAAATCCATTATTGAAATAAGCAGTGGCTTCCCGTATTTTACACATTTGTTATGTAAAGAAAGTGCAGAGGAAGCGATTAGGAAATCAAAAAAAATAATTGATAGAACTGTATTTGATCAAGCTTTAATTGTTGCGGTGAAAAATACTGAAGGTCAGTTGAAGCGTTGTTATGATTTAGCTGTCACTTCGTCTAGAACAGATATGTATCCTAAAATCCTTTTATCTGCCGCAAAATTCAATAATGATCAATTTAGTGTAAAAAGCTGGATTGAGCAAATTGCGGTTGATCATAATATTGATTTAACATATGGCAGTATGAATAACTATACAGGTAAGCTTATAAAACCTGAGCGTGGAGAAATCCTTCAACTTGTAAGAAGAGGAGTTTATAAAATTACAGATCCCCGTATGCCAAGCTATATATTAATGTGTCACAATGCTGTACCATAAATAGCAGTATAATTAATCAATAGGTTAGCTTTTTGTCAAAAATGTGTGATGAACGCGCCAATTATGTTTGTTATACTGAAAAAATCAATGCATCATGTTTTATTTCATGTAATGCTGCGCTATATGGAATGGTTCGAAGCCGCAGACCTGATCGTTAAAGGTATGGAAGGCGCGATCAACGCGAAAACCGTAACTTACGATTTCGAACGTCTGATGGAAGGCGCTAAGCTGCTGAAATGTTCAGAGTTTGGCGACGCGATTA
>NZ_JBVPGN010000002.1:0-636 GCF_055816715.1 Enterobacter sp. PL_is514
GGTTGCAAAAGAAGTAGGTAGCTTAACCTTCGGGAGGGCGCTTACCACTTTGTGATTCATGACTGGGGTGAAGTCGTAACAAGGTAACCGTAGGGGAACCTGCGGTTGGATCACCTCCTTACCTTAAAGAACCTGCCTTTGTAGTGCTCACACAGATTGTCTGATGAAAAACAGCAGTAAAAATCTCTGCAGGCTTGTAGCTCAGGTGGTTAGAGCGCACCCCTGATAAGGGTGAGGTCGGTGGTTCAAGTCCACTCAGGCCTACCAAACTCCTTTTAAAGGATGAGCGGTACAGAGATTGCAAAACGATGGGGCTATAGCTCAGCTGGGAGAGCGCCTGCTTTGCACGCAGGAGGTCTGCGGTTCGATCCCGCATAGCTCCACCATCTTTTACTGCGAACACAAGAAAACTTCAGAGTGAACCTGAAAAGGTGCACTGCGAAGTTTTGCTCTTTAAAAATCTGGATCAAGCTGAAAATTGAAACGACACATCTTAAATGGTGTGTTCGAGTCTCTCAAATTTTCGCAATCAGAAGTGAAACATCTTCGGGTTGTGAGGTTAAGCGACTAAGCGTACACGGTGGATGCCCTGGCAGTCAGAGGCGATGAAGGACGTGCTAATCTGCGAAAAGCGCC
>NZ_JBVPGN010000010.1:0-3480 GCF_055816715.1 Enterobacter sp. PL_is514
CGACCTGCGGGTCGTAGTAGCGGAACAGGTTATAGTGCAGTCCCGTCTCACCGTCAGCGTACTGCCCGGCATAGCGCAGCGGCTGGTGCGCCATCGCCGAGCGATTCACAACCCTCGAGAATCCTTCACTCTGATGATGTACTTCGCCAAAGCTGCCGTACTGGCCGCTCCAGCGCACCGTGCCGCGCTCGTCGGTCACCTCCAGCGGCGCGCCGTTCAGGTCGGTATTGAACCAGTAAATCTCACCGCTCTTCTGGTCACGAAGGTGATCCACCCGCGCCAGGGGGCTCCAGGCTTCATTCGGATCGTATACATAAGTGCTGCACAGCCCGCTCTCCTGCTGCACCTGCAGCAGGCGGTAGCCCTGCCACAGGAAGCGGGTGTCGGTGGTGCCGTGCGTCGTGGTGACGATTTTGCGCGTGCGGCGGCCCAGCGCGTCGTAGTGATAGCGCGCCTCAAACCGCCCTTCCGGCCCGGTTCCCCGGGCGGACACCAGCCGGTTCTCGGCGTCATACGCATAATGCTGTTCATACAGCCCGTTGCGGCGGCTGACCAGGTTGCCCCAGTGGTCGTATTTCATAAACAGCGCCTGCCAGTGCTGCAGGCGGTTATCCGTGACCGGTACCGGATCGTCACTGGCGGCGAGGTTATCCGCGGCGTCATAGCTGAACTGCGCGCGACTGTGCCCCTGTCGCGCCTCGTAGTGCTTCAGCAGACGCCCTTCGGCGTCATGACGGTAAGCGATCTCATCGCTTTCAATACCTAGGGCAACGCCTTCGGCGGTTGGCGTGCAGCGGATGCGGGTAATCTGGCCGCTCAGATCGCGGACGTAGCGGCTTGCATAAGACAATCATGCTACCGCCACACCCTGATAAATTAAGCCATCTGCACGATAACTATTTTAGTTTTTATACAACAGGTTAAACACTGAAACTTACCGAAACATAATGCTGTTTTATGGTCGATTAAGTAGGTATCACCCATTCCAGTCGTAACACCAAACCTCTGCAGAACATGCAATCAGACCAAACTGAACAAAATCAATGGGAGGATTTATTATCCTCCCATTCTTTATTATTTTGAAATTGTATAAGCTGTTATTGAAGAAATATCAATGAATTTTGCTTTTATTGAGAGAGAGAATATATCATCTTGAGCTAAAATGATGATAAAACCATCTTCTTTAGATATGTTAACATCTAAAGAAAAGTTAGTTTTATTCCAACCAAATAAGCTAGCCTCCGCTATATCAATAGCAGTCAATTGTAATTGTACGACATTACATTTCTGCATTATCCATTTTTTTGGTGGTTGCGAAGGATAACTTTCAATATTGAATCTTAGTGTGATTTTTGGCCCATCCCTATGGAAAACCACATCATGAAGTTCAACATTACGTAATGAAGGTTCTTCATCGGTGAAGATAGAAGAAATACTTCTTTTATCAATTAATAAATCAACCCATGAATTCATTTTCCCTCCTTAAAATGGATAATGTTCTAGCGTTCCAGATATAGTACCATTTCGGGTATCACTGATCGGTCGAACATTTAAATGTGGCCCTTGGTTACCAGGTGTTCCTGGAGGTCCATAGATATGCCCTGGTGAATGGTCCTGGATTACAATGGATTCACCATCTGGACGCGAGAAAGTATATTCTCGTGTCTTTATAGGTAAATGATCGTCTCCTAAAATAGATTTCCCGTTTCGATCTGTTAAAGGTACTAGCTCAACTTTT
Organism: Enterobacter sp. PL_is514; assembly: GCF_055816715.1. Lineage (NCBI taxonomy): Bacteria > Pseudomonadati > Pseudomonadota > Gammaproteobacteria > Enterobacterales > Enterobacteriaceae > Enterobacter > Enterobacter sp. PL_is514. The sequence goes on from NZ_JBVPGN010000010.1 coordinate 1,739, forward strand.
GATGGTTGCTGGCTCACTGGTATTCCGGCATCTCTTTTCGCTGCCCTAAAGGTTGCATTTCTCGATTTAAATTTAGTAGTACAGCTAGCAAGACCCAGCGGATCAATCCACCCCAACGGATTCGGCGCATACTGATAAAGGTTCCACCCACCATTCAGCCCAATCGGATCTATTCAGTAAACTGAACCAACCTTAAATTATAAAAGCTAGGAAAATTTAAAAATCCACCACGACCTTTAGCTTACTGACTAATAGATACGAAAGGTCCCATTAATTGTATATGTGAACACTTCAAATTTAAAAAAATATCCGTCCCCTTTATTATAACTTCACTATGGGGAGTGTTTTTTTTGTATTTCTATTTTTGCTGGCATATCCGTAGACATACCTTCTATTTTTAAGGATTTTACTCCACTGCAACTTATACCAAACCTACATCTATTATAGCCTTTAACCCATTTTTGGGGAGGATTGTCAGGCAACTCATTAACAAAGTCAAAACATATTATTACCGTAGCAGTTTCGCGGTCTATTTTAATATCAAAGATGTCGGTTTCATTCACTTCAACATATCTACTGAAAACCTTGTTAAACAAAATACCACCTTCGATTTCGTTCCAATACATATGACTCTTCTCAAATTTCATGATTGTCTAATGTGCCAGAAACTGAACCTACCCAAGCAATTTCGAATGTTCTTTTTAAAATAGTCTCAGAGGGACATTACCATCACCGTAAGACTCTTGCCCCGGTTTTTTATCAAATCAAAAACATTACCTAAAACGTCCTGGGAGGATGAACCTCCCATTTCAATCATTTTTTATCTGACCATGAGAAACCGAAATCAATATATCCTTCAGCACTTATCACTAGACACCATTTATTTTCTCTATCAAAAAAATAATGATGCTGAGGGATATTTTTTATTGCCATATCAAGAAATAAAAAAAACTGCTTGGTATTCAACCTGACAGAAAAATCAAGAGACGAATCATTTATATAGTAAATCTCATCACTATTTGAAATCACATCATGAACATCAGTATCATGAATGAATCTCTTTATATCTACCAACCAATCCTTATAGTCCCCATGTAGTTCTAAAGACCTATGAGCATTGGTCTTTGACCAGTCAATTTTTGAACCAGCCCAACTATAACTATCGGATAACTTATCCGCAATGTGTTCCCAGTCATCCACAATTTCTGGTTGTTCAGGAAGCAAAGATATTTCCTTCCTGATTTCATCATCGAGCGTCATTAAGAGCCTCTCCATGGTTTTGATGGTAAATTAAATAAATCTTGAATTTTTGTCACAACGGATTCAGCCGCATCAAACATGAAGTGCTCCCCTTTATCTTTACCGCTAAACACATTGATATGAGCTCCACTTCGTTCATCATACTCAACTCTAAAACCTGTTTTTCCATCAATTGTTGTCATCCCGACAGGTTGACCTTTAGTCGAACCAAATTTGCCTGTGTTAACTTTTTCGGCTTTAAATCCTCGCTCTTCTAACCATTTCAGAGCTTTATTTCTGGCCTGTTCATATGAGTCTTTGGATGAACAGGTTGACAATCCAAGCGGATCAATCCACCCCAGCGGGTTCGGCGCATACTGATAAAGGTTCCACCCACCATTCAACCCAATCGGATCCTGCACAATAAACCGCCCGACCTGCGGGTCGTAGTAGCGGAACAGGTTATAGTGCAGTCCCGTCTCACCGTCAGCGTACTGCCCGGC
>NZ_JBVPGN010000004.1:0-1217 GCF_055816715.1 Enterobacter sp. PL_is514
CGGCCAGATTACCCGCATCCGCCGCACGCCGACGGCCGAAGGCGTTGCCCTGGGTATCGAAAGCGATGAGATCGCATACCGCCACGACGCCGCCGGGCGCGTGCTGAGCGAGTCCGGCATTAACGGCGCGGTGGGCTACGAGTGGGATGCCCTGATCAACCTGACCGGCCTGACGCTGCCCGGCGAGCAAAAGCTGGCCTGGCTGCACTACGGCTCCGGCCACGTCAGCGCTATCCGCTTCGGGCAGCAGCTGGTGACCGAGTTCACCCGCGACCGCCTGCACCGCGAGGTGCGCCGCACTCAGGGCGCGCGCGAGCAGCTCCGTCAGTATGACAGCCTCGGAAGACGCACCCTGCAGCGCAGCGAGCTGAGTACGGACGTGACCCTGCCGGAGCAGGAGCTACTGGAACGCCTTTATCGCTACACCGCGCGCGGCGAGCTTTCCGGCGTCAGCGACACCCTGCGCGGTGAGGTGGACTACGGCTACGACGCCGAAGGGCGCCTGCTGAAGCACTACGAGGCCCGCCATGGGCACGGCCGCGCGCAGTTCAGCTATGACGCCGCGGATAACCTCGCCGCCAGTGACGATGCGGTACCGGTCACGGATAACCGCCTGCAGCACTGGCAGGCGCTGTTTATGAAATACGACCACTGGGGCAACCTGGTCAGCCGTCGCAACGGGCTGTATGAACAGCATTACGCCTATGACGCCGAGAACCGTCTGGTGTCCGCCCGGGGAACCGGGCCGGAAGGGCGCTTTGAGGCGCGCTATCACTATGACGCGCTGGGCCGCCGCACGCGCAAAATCGTCACCACGACGCACGGCACCACCGACACCCGATTCCTGTGGCAGGGCTACCGCCTGCTGCAGGAGCAGCAGGAGAGCGGGCTGTGCAGCACGTATATGTACGACCCTAATGAAGCCTGGAGCCCGCTGGCGAGGGTGGATCACCTCCGTGACCAGAAGAGCGGTGAGATTTACTGGTTCAATACCGACCTGAACGGCGCGCCGCTGGAAGTGACCGACGAGCGCGGCGCGGTGCGCTGGAGCGGCCAGTACGGCAGCTTTGGCGAAATACATCATCAGAGTGAAGGATTCTCGAGGGTTGTGAATCGCTCGGCGATGGCGCACCAGCCGCTGCGCTATGCCGGGCAGTACGCTGACGGTGAGACGGGACTGCACTATAACCTGTTCCGCTACTACGACCCGCAGGTCG
>NZ_JBVPGN010000005.1:0-2213 GCF_055816715.1 Enterobacter sp. PL_is514
TCTCCGGCGCGCGCCTGACGCTCGGCACGCCGCAGTTCACCGGCACCGGCTGGCTGCAGGCCACCGACCTGATACTCAATGCGGCAAACGCCACCAACGGCGGCACGTGGGTGGCCGATCGCGCCACCCTGACCGGCACCACCTTCGCCAGCCAGGGCACCACCCAGGCGGGACAGCTGACGGTTAACTACGGCCAGCTGAACAACAGCGGCACGCTGCTCGGCAACGCGCAGCTGAATATTGGCGCGGACCAGGTAACCCAGAGCGCGGGCGGCAGGCTGCTGAGCGGCGGCAACCTGTGGCTGCAGAGCCGGGGGCTGGACCTGACCGGCCAGCTGGTGTCCCTGGGGGACTTAACGCTGCAGCTGACGAACGCGTTTACCAGCCGGACCGCCGTGGCGGCAGGCAGAACCCTGACCATCAACAGCGGCGGCGACATCGATAACCGCAGCGTGCTGCAGGGGCAGGCGGTCAACCTGAACGCGGGCGGACAGCTCAGCAACAACGGACAAATCACCACCGGCGGCGGCACGAGTACGCTTTCCGGCAGCAGCGTGGCGCTGAACGCCGCGGGCTCGGTGCAGGGCGGAGGTGACATCACCGTGGCCAGCCGGAGCAATATTATCGTGGACGGCTTCACCGGCACGCGCGGCTCGCTGACCCTGAGCGCGCCGGGCGCTATCGTCAACACCGCGCTGCTGTATGCGGCGAATAACCTGGCGCTGTTTGCCGACAGCATCACCAACCAGCGCGGCGACATCATGGCGGGGAACAACCTGTGGATGCAGCGGGATGCGGCGGGGAATGCGAACAGCCGGGTGGTGAATACGTCGGGGAATATTGAGACGCAGAATGGTGATATTGGGATCAGGACCGGGTATTTGCTGAATACGCGGGATGGGTTGACGACGTCCGAACAAAGCAGACAAGTGAATGCAGGTATTAAAGATCTTGGGCAATCCATCATTAATGTTTCTGTAAATGATTTACCCGCAGGAAGCTACGGGTTCTATTCAGACAGGCGTGTCACTTCTTCTACTGGATGTGGGGCTCGGGGTTCATGTTTTGAGTTTTATAAGACGTTTTACAACCTTGCACCTTTTGCTACAGCCTCCACCCAGCGTTTTGCTGTATCAGAAACTGATGTGGGCGTAAGTGCTAATGGCAGTGCCGGGCGGATAATGTCCGGGCGGAATCTTAGTATAAATGCCAACCAACTGGATAATCAGGCCAGCTTCGTGCTGGCTGCGGGAGATGCTTCACTGGCTGGAACGACGCTTAACAACCAAAGCTGGCAGTCCGGAAAGCAGACGACTTATCTCGTTTATGAATATCAACAATCGCCATACAGCCCAAACACCTATGCTACAAGTGACCTCTCTACTAAACCGCAGGGGGTTGGGTTTGAAAATGATACTGTACGTTTTACTCTTACAGGACAAGACAGTCAGTACGAAACAGGGGAGTTCTACCGCGCCGTCATCCAGGCGGGCGGTAACGTCACCGCAAACTTCACCAGCAACATCAGCAACACCAATACCACCGCTAACGCGGGCGGCGTTAGCAACGTTATCTCTGCCCCGTCGCTGAACACCCTCAGCAACCAGAGCGTCGGCAGCGGCGTGCAAAAACAGGGGCTGAACGCTACCGGCACCGTGGCGGTGAACTCGCCGCAGTGGAACGATCAGCTCCAGGGTGCGCTACAGCAGCTTAACGGCGGCGGCGCGCTGGAAAACGGCGGCGCGTCCGGCACGCCTCTCAGCAACATTGGCACCAGGCAGAAAGGCAACGCCAACCTCGGCCAGCTGGGCGCGCTGGCGAACGCCGGGGTCACCACAGCCGATCTCAGAACCGCTCAGGGCGGCGCCGTCGGGCATTATCAGGGACAGCGCGTCGATACCAGCGCTTACCCGCTGCCGTCGGGCAACAACGGCTATTTTGTCTTCTCCGACAACCCGAAAAGCCCGTACCTGATCGGCATCAACCCGAAACTGAACGGTCTCGGACAGCTCGATCCCGCCCTGTTTGCCGATCTGAACGCAATGCTCGGGGTCAAACCGTCGTCCACGGCACCGCAGGAGACGCGGCTGGCGTTTACCGACGAGAAGCAGTTCCTCGGCTCGTCCTATATGCTGGGCCGCCTCAACCTGAACCCGGATTACGATTACCGCTTCCTCGGCGATGCGGCGTTCGATACCCGCTATGTCTCCAAC
>NZ_JBVPGN010000011.1:0-4745 GCF_055816715.1 Enterobacter sp. PL_is514
TGATGGCCGGTACCGACGCGCAGTTTAACAGCGCGTCGGTGACCAACGGCGGCACGCTGCAGGGGACACATTCCCTCACGGCGACCGGGGCACAGCTCAGCAACCAGCAGGCGGGCATGCTGCTCTCCGGCGGCGCGCTCGCCCTGCACCACACCACCCTGAACAACGCCGGGCTGCTGCAGGGTAACACCCTGAACCTCGCCACCGGTGAGTGGATGAACACCGGTAACGCGCTGGGGGAAGCGGGCGTGACGGCGGCGGTAACCGGCACGCTGAACAACAGCGGTAAGGTGCTCAGCCAGCAGGCGCTGGACGTCCAGGCCGACAGGACCGATAACCGTGGCCAGCTGCTGGCGAAAGTGCTGACCCTGCAGGGCGACCTGCAGAACAGCGGTCTGCTTCAGGGCAGCAGCACGCTGGCCTGGTCCGGGAACACCTTCACGAACCAGCCTCAGGGCCAGGTGACGGGCGGCGAGACCCTGACCCTGAGCGGACAAACCCTCAGCAACGCGGGCAGCCTTCAGGGGCGCAGCGCGACGCTTGACGCCGGGAGCCTGAATAACCAGGGCAGCATTCAGACGCTGGACGGCCTGACCCTTTCCGCGACCGGCAGGCTGGATAACACGGGCGCCCTGCTCAGCCAGAACCTGTTCACGCTGACGGCGGCGCAGCTGTTTAACGACGGCCAGCTGGCCGGGAAGGCGCTCACGGTGAACGCCGCGCAGCTGAACAACACCGGGATTCTTCAGGGCAACGACACGCTGGCGCTGACCACCCGCGCGCTGAGCAACGGCGCCACCGGGCAGCTGGTGAGCGGCAGTTCTCTGGACGTATCCCTCGACACGCTCGATAACGCCGGTCTGCTGCTGGTGAACGGCGGGTTCACCCTGCGGGGCAGCGACCTGACGAACCGGGGCGATATTCAGGCGCAGAGCCTGGATTTGGGCCTGAGCAATGCCCTGACCAGTACCGGGAACATCGTTGCCACCGAAGATGCCGCGCTTAACGCGACGACGCTGACCAGCAGCGGCACGGTGGCGGGCAAAACGCTGACCGCAGGCGGTACTGAGCTGCGCAACAGCGGCCTGATGCAGGGCAGCAACGCGGTTAACGCCACCGCCGACCGCTTTATCAACGAGCTGAACGGTAAATGGCTCTCCGGCGGCGGCTTCACGCTGACGGGCGGACAGCTGACCAACGCCGGTACGCTGCAGGGTGCGACGCTGGACATGACCGGCACCACCCTCACCAACAGCGGCACGATGAACGGGCAGACGGGACTCAGCGGCACGCTCAGCGGGGCGTTAACCAATACCGGGCTGCTGCAGAGCGGCGGCACGACCGCCTTCACCGCGGACACCCTGGCGAACCCGGGGCGCATCACGGGCGGTACGCTGTCCCTCACTGCCCGCGATATGAACAACGGCGGGCTGATGCAGGGAACGAACGGCCTGGCGCTCACCGGCACCACGCTGACCACGGGCGCGACCTCGCGCACCCTCTCCGGCGGCATGCTGACGCTGGATGCAGGCCAGCTGACCACGCAGGGCACGCTGCAGGGGAACGGCGCGGACATCCGCGCCAGCGACTGGACGCACGGCGGGTCTCTGCTCAGCCAGGGAACGCTGACGGCCACGACCGGCGGCACGCTGACCTCAACCGGCTCGCTGATGAGTCAGGGCCGGGCGGATATCACCGCACAGACGCTGGATAACCGCGGGCAGCTCCTCAGCGAGGGCGATGTGACGCTCGGCGGCAGCACGCTTAAAAACAGCGGCACCGTGCAGGGGAACACCCTCGCGCTGCATCAGAGCAGCATTAACAACCAGGGCACCTTAACCGGTCTGCAGAGCCTGACCGTTCAGGGGCAGCAGCGGCTGATGGCGCGCATGGCGATGGCCGTGCCGCAGCAGGAGCTGATTAACGGCGCAGGCGGCAAGCTTCTCACCCAGGGCGCGCTGACGATTGCGTCCGGCGCGGTGACCAACGCCGGCAGCTGGCAGGCACAGAACATCCTGCTTAACGCCCGGTCGCTCACCAACAGCGGCGCGGTGCAGAGCGCCGGTGCGCTGCAGATGACGCTGGCCGACACGCTCACCGGGACTACGGGCAGTAAGATTACCGCGCTGGGTGCGGCAACGCTGCAGGCCGCCACGCTGGCGAACCAGGGCCAGTGGGCGGCGAAAAACCTGACGCTGACCGGCGGCACGCTCAGCAACAGCGGCGCCATCAGCGGCGTGAATGGCCTGACCCTCAGCCAGACCGGCGCGGTCAGCCAGCAGTCTGGCGGCACCCTGCTGTCCGGCGGGGCGCTGAACGTCACGGCGGCCTCCGTCACCAGCGACGGCAAAATGCAGGGGGGCACGCTCGGCATCACCACCGGGGCGCTCACCAACAACGGACGTCTGCAGGGCGATAACGGCGCGACGCTGGCCCTCAGCGGGACGCTGACCAACAACAGCGGAGGCGAAATCGTCAGCCGCGATGCGCTGACGCTGACCACGCCCGCGCTGTTTAACTACGGCCTGATCCAGGGCGGCGGCGAGACGCGGGTGACAGCCTCCTCCCAGGCGCGTAACGACGGCAGGCTGCTTTCCGGCGCGCGCCTGACGCTCGGCACGCCGCAGTTCACCGGCACCGGCTGGCTGCAGGCCACCGACCTGATACTCAATGCGGCAAACGCCATCAACGGCGGCACGTGGGTGGCCGACCGGGCCACCCTGACCGGCACCACGCTTGCCAGCCAGGGCACCACCCAGGCGGGACAGCTGACGGTTAACTATGGCCAGCTGAACAACAGCGGCACGCTGCTCGGCAACGCGCAGCTGAACATTAATGCCGACCAGGTGACCCAGAGCGCGGGCGGTAAGCTGCTGAGCGGCGGCAACCTGTGGCTGCAGAGCCGGGGGCTGGACCTCACCGGCCAGCTGGTCTCCCTGGGGGACTTAACGCTGCAGCTGACGAACGCGTTTACCAGCCGGACCGCCGTGGCGGCAGGCAGAACCCTCACCATCAACAGCGGCGGCGACATCGATAACCGCAGCGTGCTGCAGGGGCAGGCGGTCAACCTGAATGCGGGCGGGCAGCTCAGCAACAACGGACAAATCACCACCGGCGGCGGCGCGAGTACGCTCTCCGGCAGCAGCGTGGCGCTGAACGCCGCGGGCTCGGTGCAGGGCGGGGGCGATATCATCGTGGCCAGCCGGAGCAACATTACCGTCGACGGCTTCACCGGCACGCGCGGCTCGCTGACCCTGAGCGCGCCGGGCGCTATCGTCAACACCGCGCTGCTGTACGCGGCGAATAATCTGGCGCTGTTTGCCGACAGCATCACCAACCAGCGCGGCGACATCATGGCGGGGAACAACCTGTGGATGCAGCGGGATGCGGCGGGGAATGCGAACAGCCAGGTGGTGAATACGTCGGGGAATATTGAGACGCAGCGCGGGGATATATTCATTAAAACCGAGCATCTGCTTAACAAACGGGACGGGCTGGCGGTGACTCAGGGGGCTCAGGAAGATCTTCCCGCCCAGTACGCCTGGCTGACACCGCGTGATGCTGATATTCCGCTTGAGTGGATGGGAAATAAAGCGCGTATCAAGTTTTCTCCCTGCCCGTCAAATAGTCTGGGGGTCTGGTGTAACCCAAATTATAAGGTCCTGGATGGTGCAATCATGGTGCCGTACCCCAAAGATGCATTCAGGACCCTGGAGTTTGCGATTTCACGCACCTCGCTGTCGGTTACCGCGAACGGTCCTGCAGCGCGTATCAGTGCCGGGGGCTCAGGGTATATTACAGCAGACGGGCTGGATAACGATGCCAGTCTGCTTCTGGCTTCCGGACAACTGGTGATGAGCGGATCTACGCTGAACAACCGTTCATGGTTTCCACAGTCGACCACCCGCTACCAGACCTACGAATACGACGACAGCTATAACTCTGTTGAACTGCATTATAAGGCAACGGGGGTTCGCGAAGACGTATCACAGGGAACACCATTCCGCGCAGTGATCCAGGCGGGTGGCAACGTTACCGCAAACTTCACCAGTAACATCAGCAACACCAATACCACTGCGAACGCGGGCGGCGTTAGCAACGTCATCTCCACGCCGTCGCTGAACACCCTCAGCAACCAGACTGTCGGTAGCGGCGTTCAAAAACAGGGGCTGAACACGACCGGCACCGTGGCGGTGAACTCGCCGCAGTGGAACGATCAGCTCCAGGGTGCGCTGCAGCGGCTTAACGGCGGCGGAGCGCTGGAAAACGGCGGCGCGTCCGGCACGTCTCTCAGCAACATTGGCACCATGCAGAAAGGCAACGCGAACCTCGGCCAGCTGGGCGCACTGGCGAACGCCGGGGTCACCACCGCCGATCTCCGAACCGCGCAGGGCGGTGCCGTCGGGCATTATCAGGGCCAGCGCGTCGATACCAGCGCTTACCCGCTGCCGTCGGGCAACAACGGCTATTTTGTCTTCTCCGACAACCCTAAAAGCCCGTACCTGATCGGCATCAACCCGAAACTGAACGGTCTCGGACAGCTCGATCCCGCCCTGTTTGCCGACCTGAACGCAATGCTCGGGGTCAAACCGTCGTCCACGGCCCCGCAGGAGACGCGGCTGGCGTTTACCGACGAGAAGCAGTTCCTCGGCTCGTCCTATATGCTGGGCCGCCTCAACCTGAACCCGGATTACGATTACCGCTTCCTCGGCGATGCGGCGTTCGATACCCGCTATGTCTCCAAC
>NZ_JBVPGN010000012.1:0-838 GCF_055816715.1 Enterobacter sp. PL_is514
AGGGATACGTCCAGAGAACTGCCGCTCACCAGCCGCCCGGTGGCGCCGTTGCTCAGCGCGCGGGTGGTCAGCGCCAGCGTGTCGTTGCCCTGAAGAATCCCGGTGTTGTTCAGCTGCGCGGCGTTCACCGTGAGCGCCTTCCCGGCCAGCTGGCCGTCGTTGAACAGCTGCGCCGCCGTCAGCGTGAACAGGTTCTGGCTGAGCAGGGCGCCCGTGTTATCCAGCCTGCCGGTCGCGGAAAGGGTCAGGCCGTCCAGCGTCTGAATGCTGCCCTGGTTATTCAGGCTCCCGGCCTCAAGCGTCGCGCTGCGCCCCTGAAGGCTGCCCGCGTTGCTGAGGGTTTGTCCGCTCAGGGTCAGGGTCTCGCCGCCCGTCACCTGGCCCTGAGGCTGGTTCGTGAAGGTGTTCCCGGACCAGGCCAGCGTGCTGCTCCCCTGAAGCAGGCCGCTGTTCTGCAGGTCACCCCGCAGGGTCAGCACTTTTGCCAGCAGCTGGCCCCGGTTATCGGTCCTGCCGGCCTGGACGTCCGCCGCCTGCTGGCTGAGCACCTTGCCGCTGTTGGTCAACGCGCCCGTCACCGCCGCAGTGATACCCGCTTCACCCAGCGCATTGCCGGTGTTGATCCACTCGCCGGTGGCCAGGTTCAGGGTGTTGCCCTGCAGCAGCCCGGCGTTGTTCAGGGTGGTGTGGTGCAGGTCGAGCGCGCCGCCGGAGAGCAGCATGCCCGCCTGCTGGTTGCTGAGCTGTGCCCCGGTCGCCGTGAGGGAATGTGTCCCCTGCAGCGTGCCGCCGTTGGTCACCGACGCGCTGTTAAACTGCGCGTCGGTACCGGCCATCA
>NZ_JBVPGN010000033.1:0-529272 GCF_055816715.1 Enterobacter sp. PL_is514
TTGAGTGCCCACACAGATTGTCTGATAAATTGTTAAAGAGCAGTGCAACGCGGCTTTCGCTCACCGTTGCGAGGTGGCGTATATTACGCTTTCCTCTTTCAGAGTCAACCCGTTATTTCAGGATTTTTTCTCTTCAACCGACCGGGTTGTTTGTGAAGTGATTCACATCCGCCGTGTCGATGGAGGCGCATTATAGGGGGCCGCCGAGGAATGACAAGCGGAAAAATGCATTTTTATTTCAACCGCTCATCTTTTCGCCAAAAAGGCTATTTTTGGTGCTTTTTAATCTCTTTTGGCAGATCGGCCAGACTATTAATCACCCAATCCGCTGCATTTTCTGCTTCTTGCGTTACTGGCTTACCGGTGCGGACTAATATTTTGGTCCCTACACCCGCTGCTGCTGCTGCCTGCATATCTTCCAGTTTATCGCCCACCATATAAGAAGCAGACATATCAATGTGCAGGAACTCCTGCGCAGAGATGAACATCCCCGGATGCGGCTTACGGCAATCACAGGTCTGGCGATACGCTTCTACCGTTCCCTGCGGGTGGTGCGGACAATAATAGATGCCGTCGAGATCCACGCCGCGGTCGGCCAGCGACCAGTCCATCCATTCCGTCAGCGTCTCGAACTGCGCTTCGGTGAATTTACCGCGTGCAATACCGGACTGGTTCGTTACAACTACCAGCGCATAGCCCATCTCTTTCAGCTGGCGCATGGCATCTATTACGCCCTCGATAAACTCGAACTCATCAATCTCATGGACATAACCGTGATCCACATTAATAGTGCCGTCACGATCGAGAAAAATTGCGGGTACTGATTTTGCCACCGGTTTGCTCCTGAAAAAGGCATGTTCGACTAGTATCTCATGAATCGCAGCGCAATAAAGTGCTCATCATACAGAGTTGGATTGATTTAGACGTCTGGATGCCTTAACATCCGTTTTGTTTACGGTCATCACCCGTATCTGGCAGAAGAAAATGCCACGGCTAACTTACATACGATAAAAATAATCTAATGATTAAACTTTCCAATATCACCAAAGTGTTCCAGCAGGGGAACCGAACCATTCAGGCGCTGAACAACGTCAGTCTGCATGTTCCTGCTGGTCAAATTTATGGCGTCATTGGCGCATCGGGTGCAGGTAAAAGCACGCTGATCCGTTGTGTTAACCTGCTTGAGCGCCCAACCCAGGGCAGCGTAGAAGTTGGCGGCCAGGAACTTACCGCCCTTTCAGAAAAAGAACTCACCAAAGCGCGTCGTCAGATTGGCATGATTTTCCAGCACTTTAACCTGCTGGCCTCCCGCACCGTGTTCGGCAATGTTGCCTTACCGCTTGAGCTGGATAACACGCCGAAAGAAGAAGTGAAGCGTCGCGTCACCGAGCTGCTCGACCTCGTGGGTCTGGGCGATAAACATGATAGCTACCCGGCAAATCTGTCCGGTGGGCAAAAACAGCGTGTGGCCATTGCCCGCGCGCTGGCAAGCAATCCTAAGGTACTGCTGTGTGATGAAGCCACCAGCGCACTGGATCCGGCCACCACGCGTTCGATTCTGGAACTGCTGAAAGACATTAACCGTCGCCTGGGCCTGACGATCCTCCTTATTACGCACGAGATGGACGTGGTGAAACGCATCTGCGACTGCGTGGCGGTCATCAGCAATGGTGAACTGATCGAGCAGGACACAGTAAGTGAAGTGTTCTCGCATCCGAAGACGCCGCTGGCACAGCAGTTCATCCAGTCCACCCTGCATCTCGATATTCCGGAAGACTATCTGGAGCGTTTGAAAACCGAATCCACCGCAGACAGCGTCCCGATGCTGCGCATGGAGTTCACCGGTCAGTCCGTTGACGCTCCCCTGCTTTCCGAAACCGCGCGTCGCTTTAACGTGAACAACAACATCATCAGCGCGCAGATGGATTACGCCGGTGGCGTGAAGTTCGGCATCATGCTGACAGAAATGCACGGCACACAAGAAGAAACCCAGGCCGCGATTGCCTGGCTGCAAGAACACCATGTAAAAGTAGAGGTACTGGGTTATGTCTGAGCCGATGATGTGGCTGCTGGTTCGCGGCGTTTGGGAAACGCTGGCAATGACCTTTGTCTCTGGCTTCTTTGGTTTTGTGATTGGCCTGCCGGTCGGCGTATTGCTGTACGTAACGCGTCCGGGTCAAATCATTGAGAACGCGAAACTGTACCGTACGCTCTCTGCGCTGGTGAACATCTTCCGTTCTATCCCCTTCATTATTCTGCTGGTGTGGATGATTCCGTTTACCCGCGTGATCGTCGGAACGTCTATCGGTCTGCAGGCAGCGATCGTTCCGCTGACCGTAGGGGCTGCGCCGTTTATCGCCCGTATGGTGGAAAACGCCCTGCTGGAAATTCCAACCGGTTTGATCGAAGCTTCCCGCGCGATGGGCGCAACACCGATGCAGATCGTGCGCAAAGTCCTGCTCCCGGAAGCACTGCCAGGCCTGGTGAATGCGGCAACCATCACGCTCATCACCCTGGTCGGTTATTCGGCAATGGGTGGTGCAGTTGGCGCGGGCGGTTTAGGTCAGATTGGTTACCAGTACGGCTATATTGGATATAACGCTACCGTGATGAATACCGTTCTGGTATTGCTGGTTGTTCTGGTTTACTTAATCCAGTTCTCTGGCGATCGCATCGTCCGGACCGTTACTCACAAATAACGTTACACACAACACAAACTCTACGAGTTAAGGATAAAACATGGCGTTTAAATTAAAGACCTTTGCAGCAGTAGGCGCGCTGATCGGCTCTCTGGCACTGGTGGGTTGCGGTCAGGACGAAAAGGATCCAAACCACATTAAAGTGGGCGTTATCGTGGGTGCAGAACAGCAGGTTGCTGAAGTTGCTCAGAAAGTGGCAAAAGAGAAATATGGCCTGGACGTTGAGCTGGTGACCTTCAACGATTACGTTCTGCCGAACGAAGCGCTGAGCAAAGGCGATATCGACGCGAACGCCTTCCAGCATAAGCCATACCTGGACCAGCAGATCAAAGATCGTGGCTATAAACTGGTGGGTGTCGGTAACACCTTCGTTTATCCAATTGCCGGTTACTCTAAGAAAATTAAATCGCTGGACGAACTGCAGCCGGGCTCTCAGGTAGCCGTGCCTAACGACCCAACCAACCTTGGTCGCTCCCTGCTGCTGCTGCAGAAAGTTGGTCTGATCAAACTGAAAGACGGTGTTGGCCTGCTGCCAACCGTTCTGGATGTCACCGAGAACCCGAAAAATCTGAAAATTGTTGAACTGGAAGCGCCTCAGCTGCCACGTTCTCTGGACGATGCCCAAATTGCCCTGGCCGTTATCAACACCACTTACGCCAGCCAGATTGGCCTGACGCCAGCCAAAGACGGTATCTTCGTTGAAGATAAAGATTCCCCGTACGTTAACCTGATCGTGACTCGCGAAGACAATAAAGACGCGGAAAACGTGAAGAAATTCGTTCAGGCTTATCAGTCTGATGAAGTTTACCAGGAAGCCAACAAAGTGTTTAACGGTGGCGCTGTTAAAGGCTGGTAATCTCACCTCAGTGTAATATCATCAGGACGGGCTTATGCCCGTCTTGTCATTTGTGCAGTCAACTGATTCAATATCTGACGTTTTGATTATCCATTGAGGAAATATTATGCGTGCTTTACCGATCTGTCTTTTAGCACTCATGCTGAGCGGCTGTTCAATGCTAAGCAGATCTCCCGTTGAACCCGTTCAAAGCACGGCAACCCCGCCAAAAACAGAGCCTGCGAAACCAAAAGTGGTTCGCCCTGCGCCAGTTCGCATTATCACGAAAGCGGACGAACTCGTCGGTAAACCGTTCCGTGAACTGGGCGAAGTAAGCGGCGATTCCTGTCAGGCGACCAATCAGGACTCACCACCGAATATTCCGACAGCGCGTAAACGCATGCAGATCAATGCCGCAAAAATGAAAGCTAACGCGGTCCTGCTGCACAGCTGCGAAGTCACCAGCGGCACGCCGGGTTGCTACCGTCAGGCGGTTTGCATCGGTTCTGCGTTGAACATCACGGCGAAATGAGTGCATTTCAGTTCGAGCAGATAGGCGTTATCCACTCTCCCTATAAAGAGAAGTTCGCCGTCCCCCGCCAGCCCGGTCTTGTCACCAGTGGACGCGGTGAGCTTCACCTGATTGCGCCTTACAATCAGGCCGATGCGGTACGCGGGCTCGAGGCTTTCAGCCATTTATGGGTGGTGTTCGTGTTTCACCAGACGATGGAAGGCGGCTGGCGTCCTACCGTGCGCCCTCCTCGTCTTGGCGGAAATGCGAGAATGGGCGTGTTTGCAACGCGCTCGACCTTCCGCCCAAATCCGGTTGGCATGTCGCTGGTTGAACTGAAAGGCATACGCTGCCAGAAAGATCGGGTGATACTGGAGTTAGGTAGCCTGGATCTGGTCGACGGCACGCCGGTTATCGATATCAAACCCTATTTGCCCTTCGCCGAAGCCCTCCCGGACGCGCGTGCAAGTTATGCTCAGGACGCACCGCAGGCGGACATGCCTGTTTATTTTACGCCTGAGATAACCGCGCAGCTCGGTCAACTGGAGAAACGCTATCCTCGCTTACGGGATTTCATCACCGAAGTTCTGGCACAGGACCCGCGTCCGGCCTACCGTAAAGAAGAGGAAGCAGGAAAATCATACGCCGTCTGGCTGCTTGATTTTAACGTTCGCTGGCGCGTCACCGGAGCAGGTTTTGAAGTGTTTGCCCTTGAACCCAGGTAATTTTGTTCTCCTCTCTTTTGGCATCTTTGCCACACTGGTAAACTAAACCACTTTTTTTGTGTCAGGCTGGTGTTTCAGCCTGTTCCAATCGTCGAAATGGAACCGTAACAACATGCGTACTAGCCAATATCTGCTCTCCACTCTGAAGGAGACGCCTGCCGACGCCGAAGTGATCAGCCATCAGCTGATGCTGCGCGCCGGGATGATCCGCAAGCTGGCCTCCGGGTTATACACCTGGCTGCCGACCGGCGTGCGCGTCCTGAAAAAAGTCGAAAACATCGTGCGTGAAGAGATGAACAACGCCGGTGCTATCGAGGTGTCCATGCCTGTGGTTCAGCCCGCTGACCTGTGGCAGGAGAGTGGCCGTTGGGAACAATATGGCCCAGAACTGCTGCGCTTCGTCGATCGCGGCGAGCGTCCGTTCGTTCTCGGCCCAACGCATGAAGAAGTCATTACCGACCTGATTCGTAATGAGCTGAGCTCTTACAAACAGCTGCCGCTGAACTTCTTCCAGATCCAGACCAAGTTCCGTGACGAAGTTCGCCCACGTTTCGGCGTCATGCGCTCTCGCGAATTCCTGATGAAAGATGCCTACTCTTTCCATACCTCTCAGGAATCCCTGCAAGAGACGTACGACGCAATGTACGCGGCATACAGCAAAATCTTCTCCCGCATGGGTCTGGACTTCCGCGCTGTGCAGGCTGATACCGGCTCCATCGGCGGTAGCGCATCCCATGAATTCCAGGTTCTGGCGCAGAGCGGTGAAGACGATGTGATCTTCTCTGACTCCTCTGATTACGCCGCGAACATCGAATTTGCAGAAGCGCTGGCACCAAAAGAACCGCGTGCTGCGGCAACGCAAGAGATGACGCTGGTTGATACGCCAAACGCGAAAACCATTGCCGAGCTGGTTGAGCAGTTCAATCTGCCGATCGAAAAAACCGTTAAGACCCTGCTGGTGAAATCCACCGAAGGGAGCGCTTACCCGCTGGTTGCCCTGCTGGTGCGTGGCGATCACGAGCTGAACGAAGTGAAAGCCGAGAAGCTGCCGCAGGTAGCCAGCCCGCTGACGTTCGCGACGGAAGCGGAAATCCGCGCCGTGGTGAATGCGGGTCCAGGTTCACTGGGTCCAGTCAATCTGCCGGTTCCGGTTGTTATTGACCGCACGGTAGCCGCGATGAGCGACTTCTCCGCCGGTGCGAACATCGACGGTAAACACTACTTCGGCATCAACTGGGATCGCGACGTGGCGACGCCGGAAGTGGCTGACATCCGCAACGTGGTAGCAGGCGATCCAAGCCCGGACGGCCAGGGTACCCTGATGATCAAGCGCGGTATCGAAGTGGGTCACATCTTCCAGCTGGGCGATAAATACTCGCGCGCGCTGAACGCCGCCGTTCAGGGTGAAGATGGCCGTAACCAGATCCTGACCATGGGTTGCTACGGGATCGGGGTGACGCGCGTGGTAGCTGCCGCCATTGAGCAGAACTACGACGAGCGCGGCATCGTCTGGCCGGACAACATCGCGCCGTTCCAGGTTGCTATTCTGCCAATGAACATGCACAAGTCTTACCGCGTGCAGGAGCTGGCCGAGAAGCTTTATGCCGAGCTGCGCGCTCAGGGTATCGAAGTGCTGATGGATGACCGTAAAGAGCGCCCGGGCGTGATGTTTGCCGATATGGAACTGATCGGTATCCCACACACCGTCGTTATCGGCGACCGTAACCTCGACAGCGACGAGATTGAATACAAATACCGTCGCAGCGGCGAAAAACAGATGATCAAGACCGGCGACATTCTTGATTACCTGGTGAAAGCCATCAAAGGCTAAACAAAAAACCCCGCTCAGGCGGGGTTTTTTAATGGCGCTACGTCAGCTTATTTGCTGTTACAATCTTTGCCCGCAATAAATTTCGCGTCTTTATCTGCCACCAGCGTTTTCACCATCTCTCCGCTATCCGGGTTTGGCTCCAGCGTAAAGTGACCGTCCACCGTCAGCAATACCGGCTTGCTGTCATTGCCGCGCGCCACAGCGTAATCACGTTCAAGCTGCGCATTGTTTGCCACGCTGATCTTCTTGCCGGTTGCGCAGTCGGTAAAGATCGCCGCATCCGCCATATAGAAGTACATCCCCCGCATTGCCATCGGTGTGGCAGGCAGGGCCGCTTTCACCGGCGCCAGCGTGTAGTTTAACTGGGATTGAATAGGGTTACCTTCGCGGTCGAGCATCTCCATGCTGTCACCTTTAGGACGGAACCAGGTTTTCTCACCGGTGGTATCGGTCAGGACCAGCTTCTCCGCCGTACGTGCCCATGTTCCATAAGTCGCAAAAGAAGAAGGTTCTTTCGCACCCTGATAGCGCTGGTTCATTACCCAGGTGCCGTCTTTTTGCAGGAACAGGGACGTTTCAATGCCTTCACAGTCCGCGCAAGGCAATACGCCACGCCAGCTCTGCTGCATCGGTTTTAATTCTTCCGTTTGCGTGGGTTGTAAAACCTGCGTTTCGGAGCGGTTGTTACACCCGAAAAGCGCAAACAGCGTACTCACTGCCAGCGCTGACCATAATGCTTTTTTCACAATGAATTCCTTATGAAAAGTGTGTTCCCTTTCGTCACTCTGTCGGGCGACGAACTTTACCGCGTAGTGCTTTCACTGTGGATTTTTGGGCCTTCGAGGACAAACGACGCTCTTTCGATGCGCGGGTTGGCCGCGTTGCCCGGCGGCTTTTTTGTACTGCCGTTAACTCTTTGATGACCGCCACCAGCCTGGCTATCGCCGCTTCCCGGTTGAGCTCCTGGCTACGGTACTCCTGGGCTTTAATCACAATCACACCATCGCTGGTGATCAGGTGGTGGCTGGCGGCAAGCAGACTTTCTTTATAATACTCTGGCAGGCTTGAGGCCCGAATGTCAAAACGCAAATGGATAGCCGTCGACGCCTTGTTGACGTGCTGCCCACCGGCCCCCTGTGCACGGATAGCGGTGATCTCCAGCTCGTTGTCAGGAATGCTGACGCTTCGGGACAAGACGATCATGAGGCCGGTTGCCACGCCGCCAAATGAATTTCCAGATTATTCTGAGAATCAGAAAGCCAGATTGCACCGTCCTGAATCGTCGCCTGCAATACCATGGTCCGGCTGGCAAACTCGCTCAGCTGCGCCAGTTGCTCATCATCCAGATACCAGACCGTAAGATTTTTAAACTGTCCGCACTTGCTCTTGTTTTGCTGCCACCAGATCTCCGCAGCGCGCTGATTATACGCGAATAAGGCCACTTCAGCGGACTGGGTGCAGGCCTTCTTAATTCTGCGCTCGTCCGGCAGTCCGAGTTCGATCCACAAATCGATACCCAGATGATCGTTGCGCAGCCAGGCTTCAGGCTCGTCTTCTGCGCTTAAGCCACGGGTAAACTGCAGACGCTCGTCGGCATACTTCATCCACGCCAGCAGGCGCAGCATCATACGCTCCTGGGTTTCGGAGGGGTGGCGTGCCAGCGTCAGCGAGGCGTCCAGAAACTGGTTGCGATCCAGATCGGCCACATTGACCACTGCTTTATAAATTGTCGCTTTCAGCGCCATGAGAGAACTCCATTCGAATCAGGCGCCCATTGTAGCGAAAACCGCGGCAAAAGGCTGTTACGGGGTAATAAATACACCGCTATCAAGGCGCTGATATTGCTTAAATGAGTATGGTATAGTCACCTTGCTAAACCGAGTTTATCTTCGTAGGCTTAATGATATCTCACAGTAAGTCAGTGCGCTGGCGGGAGGGGATGTGAATAATTATTGTGAGTTAATTCGCAAACGGTATGCGGAAATCGCCAGCGGAGATCTGGGGTATGTCCCGGACGCGTTGGGCTGTGTATTGAAAGTGCTTAATGAAGTGGCCTCTGATGAGAGCCTTTCAGAGTCGGTCAGGGAAAAAGCAGCGTATGCTGCGGCGAATTTACTGGTGAGCGATTATGTCGATGAATGATACTTATCAACCCATCAATTGTGATGACTATGACAACCTCGAACTCGCCTGCCAGCATCATTTATTACTGACGCTGGAGCTAAAAGATGGCGAAGTGTTGAAGGCGAAAGCCAACGATCTGGTTTCACGTAAGAATGTGGAATACCTGATAGTGGAAGATGCCGGTGCGACGCGTGAGCTGCGTCTGGATAAAATAGCCAGCTTCAGCCACCCGCAAATCGGCACCGTCGTGGTGAGCGAATCCTGATGACATTAACGGGCAGCCAGGCTGCCCGTTACGCTTTCTGCCACTCAAACCTGGCACCCTCTTCTGACCACCCCTCTTCCGTGATGAAAACTCCTGCCGCAGCGATAAGCGTTTCACCGTAGAACAGCAGTGGCGTGGTGTCGCGCAGCCACGGCGGCACGTTACACTCCTGCCATATTTTCTTCAGCTTCCGCCCCCCGTTGCGCCCGACGATATGCAGCATTCCGCCAGCCTTAAAGCGCACGGTGACCGGTTCACCGGGCTTCGGCAACCTCACATGACCAGACGGCAGGAGAGAGACGCGTCCTGCCTCACAGGGCAATACCAGCGGTGCGTCAGGTGAAAGCCAGTCGAGCACCACATCGGTCAGTGAGGGCGTGGATTTTATCCACCAGAGTTCCCCTTTATAGCGTCTTACGTCAAAACCGTTCAGGTGGACACACGGGGAAGCATCATCCCGCGCCAGCGCGACTTCGTCCCAGATGCGGCTCAGCATCGCCCGCGACGGCATCGCAGCGTGATGACAGGCCAGCCAGCGTCGTATCAGTGCGGCGCGACGCACCGGGCTCATCGCTGTCAGCGGTGCAATGGCCAGCGCTCCGTCTTTAGAAATCAGTTCAGCTAGCTCGTCGCTCAACAGCTCGTCCAGCAGCGATTCCTGTTCGGCGCACAGCATGGCGCTTCTTGCCGTCGCGTCGGCGAAATGCGGCCAGCGCTCGCTTAAAAGCGGGAGGACGCGCAGACGCAGAAAGTTACGGTCATAGCCGTCATCCTGGTTGCTCTCATCGTCAATCCAGCTCAGATGATGTTCTCGCGCCCAGGCCTCAAGCGAGGCACGCGTCTCGCCGAGTAGCGGACGCAGTAACGTTGTGCCGGCAAATGCAGAACGCGCCGGCATGGCTGACAGCCCCGCCGGTCCGCTGCCCCGCTTAAGCGCCAGCAGAAAGGTTTCACACTGATCGTCCAGATGCTGGGCCGTGACCAGCGCTTCTCCAGAACGTAACGCCCCGGCAAACGCGGCATATCGGGCTTTACGCGCCTGCGCCTCGATGCCCAGCCCTTCCTCCGCAAGCGTGACGCGCTCAACGATGAACGGGATAGCCCAGGCCGCACACAAGGCTTCGCAGTGCGCCACCCACTCCTCTGCGTGAGGACTTAATCCGTGGTGAATATGCATCGCCCGAAGCTGGACGTCAGGTTCCCGGTCGCGCCAGCGTTTAAGACGATGGAGCAGAACGGTGGAATCCAGGCCACCGCTAAACCCCACCAGCAGCTGGCGGTACGGTGAAACGGCGTGTGCGATAGCGGGTAAGGTCATAGGGAATTACACATAAAAAATGCCCGAACTGAGCGGGCATTATCACACAGGACGAAGATTACTGCTGATAAAGCTCCAGCGGCAGGCCGTCCGGATCGTTGAAAAAGGTAAAGCGCTTGTCGGTGAACGGATCGACGCGGATCGCTTCACACGTCACGCCGTGCGCTTCCAGATGTTTGACTGCGCAATCCAGATCATCGACGCTGAAGGCAAGGTGGCGCAGGCCGCATGCTTCCGGACGGGACGGACGCGCAGGCGGAAAAGGAAAAGAGAACAGCTCAATCACATACTGCCCGTTTAACGCCAGATCGCCCTTCCAGGAGTCGCGCTCTTCACGGTAGGCCTCGCTCATGAGCGTAAAGCCCAGGATGTCGCAGTAGAAGGCCTTACTTTTCGCGTAATCGGTCGCAATGATCGCAATATGATGAACAGCTTTTAAACCCAGCATAGCTTCTCCTTTTTATGATGCCTGAACGTTACAACCGAAAACCCGCACCTTGCAAGCGGTCACCCTTATTTTAGGACTCGCACCCAGTAAACGCCGTTCTCATCGCGCTTCGCACCGTGAATATCCGTCTCAAAACCGGGATAGTGACGCCCTACCGAACAGAGCATCAGCAGGAAATCGAGCACGGCCCGACTCTCCTCGGTAATCATCTCTCCTGGCATCAGGAGCGGAACGCCCGGCGGGTAAGGCAGGATCATGTTGGCCGATACGCGCCCGACCAGATTTTCCAGTTCGACGGTTTCGACCTCCCCTTTCACCTGGCGCTGCCAAGCCTTGTGCGGGGTTAATTTCATCTCCGGTAACACATCGAACGACTGAAGCATCAGACGCGGCAGATCGTGCTGACGGATCAACCTATGGATCCCCAGGGCCAGATCCTGAATACGCATATTGCGATAGAAGTCAGGATCCTCCGCGTAGAGATCCGGCAGCATGTTCTTCACCCGCAGGTTAAGATCGTAGGCGCGCTTAAACTCCATCAGACCGCGCAACAACCCCATCGCCCGCGTTTTATCAATACCAATACTGAACAGGAACAGCAGGTTATAGGGGCCGGTTTTTTCCACCACCACACCCCGTTCATCAAGGAATTTCGCGACCAGCGCGGCCGGAATACCTTCTTCACTCATCTTGCCCTGCTCATCCATGCCCGGCGTCAGGATTGTTACTTTTACCGGGTCGAGGAACATATGGTCGCTATCTGCATCCCGGAAGCCATGCCAGTCTTCGCCGGGCGAGACGGGCCAGCACTCCGCCTCATCAATCTCTTCCGGCTGCCAGATATCAAAGAACCAGCCGTCGGCTTCATCTTTCAGCCGCTGAACCTCTTTGCGGAAATGCAGCGCGCGCTCCACCGAACGGTTGATGAGACGTTTGCCCGGGTTGCCGCGCAGCATCGCCGCGGCCGTTTCAATAGAGGCCACCAGCGGATAGCTCGGTGAAGTGGTAGTGTGCATCATAAAGGCTTCGTTGAACGTGTCTTCGTCGTACTCACCTTTGATGTGGATAAGCGAAGCCTGGGAAAACGCCGCCAGCATTTTGTGCGTCGACTGCGTTTCGAAGAACACTTTACCCGGCACGCGTTCACCGCTCATGCCGCTTTTACCCGCGTATATCGGGTGGAAGTTGGTATACGGTACCCATGCGGAATCAAAGTGGATAGACGGTACGTCCAGCGCCTTTTTGATCCAGTCTGTATTGTATAGCAGACCGTCATAGGTCGAGTTGGTGATCACCGCATGGACGGGCCAGCCTGCGCCAGGCACTGACGCGACCTTGCTTTCAATGGCTTCATGCGTGAACTCCCGGCGCGGAATGCCGCCAAGTATACCGAGCGCGTTACGCGTGGGTGACAGCCAGAGCGGTACGACGTCGCTCATCATCAGCAGGTGAGCCAGCGATTTATGGCAGTTACGGTCAATCAGCAGGGTGCTGCCAGCAGGCGCGGCGTACATCCCGACGATTTTGTTCGAGGTCGAGGTGCCGTTGGTCACCATATAGCTCTGCTCTGCGCCAAAGGTGCGGGCGATATACTCTTCGGCTTCCAGATGCGGGCCGGTGTGATCCAGCAGAGAGCCTAATTCGGTGACTGAAATCGACACGTCCGCTTTCAGCGTGTTGCCACCAAAGAAATCATAGAACAGGCAGCCCACCGGGCTTTTTTGATAAGCCGTACCCGCCATATGACCCGGCGTACAGAAGGTATATTTCCCCTCCTTCACGTAGGTGAAAAGCGCCCGGGTAAACGGTGGCGTAATGTTATCGAGATATTCATTCGTGTATTGCTGAATTCGGGTCGCAATATCGTCCGCCACGCCGAGGGAATATTCAAAGAACCACAGCGCCATACGCATATCATTGGCGCTGACGTCCATGGTGGAGTGGGTATTAATAAACGCATACAGCGGGAGGTATTCGTTCAGCTTGTTGATGTCGCTGCACAGTTCGAGATCATATTCATCCCAGTCGAAGATCACGCCGCAGATACGCGGGTTATGCTCGATGAACTTCAGCAGGTCGGCGCTGTTGTGCGGCCAGATTAGCTGATACCCGCGCGACTGCAGGGATTGCTCCAGCTCCTTAATCGGCTCATCTTTATAAAAGACGCCGTGCGGCCCCATAATGGCAATGATATTCATGGGCTTCCTCCTTAAAAAACATTAGCTAAGCATAGTCCGGCTAAACCGCAGGTATAAAAAAAGCCGCAACAGTGTGCGGCTTTTCAGATAATTGTGAAGCTTACGCGTAACCGTAGGTCATCAGACGCTGGTAACGGCGGTTGAGCAGATCCTCTTTGCTCAGCACGTCCAGATCCGCCAGGTCAGCCAGCAGCTGCGCTTTCAGAGAAGCCGCCATCACTTCCGGCTTACGATGTGCACCACCCAGCGGTTCCGGGATGATGGAATCGATCAGCTTAAGCTCTTTCAGGCGTGGCGCAATGATACCCATTGCTTCTGCAGCCAGCGGCGCTTTGTCGGCGCTTTTCCACAGAATGGACGCGCAGCCTTCCGGGGAGATAACGGAATAGGTGCTGTACTGCAGCATATTCACTTTATCGCCCACGCCAATCGCCAGCGCACCGCCGGAACCACCCTCGCCGATAACGGTACAGATGACCGGCACCTTCAGACGAGACATCTCGCGCAGGTTGCGCGCGATGGCTTCAGACTGACCGCGCTCTTCCGCGCCCACGCCAGGGTATGCACCCGGGGTATCGATGAAGGTGATGATTGGCATGTTGAAACGCTCAGCCATCTCCATCAGACGCAGGGCTTTGCGGTAGCCTTCTGGTGCTGGCATACCAAAGTTACGACGGATTTTCTCTTTGGTTTCACGACCTTTCTGATGACCAATGATCATCACCGGGCGTCCGTCCAGACGCGCGATACCGCCAACGATAGCTTTATCGTCAGCGTATGCGCGATCGCCTGCCAGTTCGTCAAATTCGTCAAACGCCAGGCGGACATAATCCAGGGTGTACGGACGCTGTGGATGGCGAGCCAGCTGGGCCACCTGCCATGCGCCGAGATCGGCAAAGATTTTGCGCGTCAGCTCTACGCTTTTCTCGCGCAGACGATGCACTTCTTCGTCGATGTTAATATCCAGTTTTTCATCCTGACGGCTTACCGCTGTCAGAGAATCGATTTTCGCTTCCAGCTCAGCAATCGGCTGTTCGAAATCAAGGAAATTCAGACTCATAGTATTCCTGTATTAGTCAAACTCCAGTTCCACCTGCTCCGAACCAATGAGGCCACGGAGATCGTTCAGTAAACGATCGCTCGGAGAGACACGCCACGTTGCACCAAAGCGCAACCGCGCACGTGCATCCGCCCTCTGATAGTAGAGATGTACTGGAATTGTCCCCGAGCGGTGGGGTTCCAGAGACTGACGGAGTCGGTTTAAAAGCTGGTCATCAATTTGCCTGTCCGTCAGCGAGATAGCAAGCCCGCGAGCATATTTTTCCCGGGCTTCGTCAATGTCCATCACTTCGCGGGCGGTCATTTTAAGCCCCCCACTGAAGTCATCAAAGCTGACCTGTCCGCTGACGATAAGTATGCGGTCTTTTTCCAGCAATTGCTGGTATTTATCCAGCGCGTCGGTGAACAACATCACCTCCAGACGCCCGGAACGGTCATCCAACGTACAGATGCCGATACGATTGCCGCGCTTGGTGACCATAACCCTTGCAGCAATCACGAGCCCCGCAGCCGTGGTGATTTTACCACGTTCTGTCGGATGCATGTCTTTAAGCCTGTGGCCGCCGACATAGCGCTCAATTTCTTTGATGTACTGGTTGATCGGGTGCCCCGTCAGGTACAAGCCTAACGTCTCACGCTCGCCATCCAGTACCACCTGTTCTGGCCACGGCTGGCAGTTGGAGTAAGATTGCTCGATCTGCTCCGGCTCTTCCGCCAGCACCCCGAACATATCCGCCTGACCAATGGCTTCCGCTTTTGCATGCTGATCCGCCGCTTTCAGCGCATCGCCGAGGGAATTCATCAGCGCGGCGCGGTGCGGCCCCAGCCGGTCAAACGCGCCGGACATGATCAGTTTTTCCAGCACGCGACGGTTCAGTTTTTTGGTATCGGTGCGGGCGCAAAGATCGAACAGCTCGCGGAAATACCCACCGTTGTTACGCGCTTCGATGATCGCCTCGATCGGACCTTCACCCACGCCTTTGATCGCGCCGATCCCGTAAACGATCTCTCCGTCGTCGTTGACGTGGAAGTGGTAGAGCCCCGAGTTAATGTCCGGCGGCAGGATCTTCAGCCCCATGCGCCAGCACTCGTCCACCAGGCCCACCACCTTCTCGGTGTTGTCCATATCGGCCGTCATTACCGCCGCCATAAATTCAGCAGGATAGTGCGCTTTCAGCCACAGCGTTTGGTACGACACCAAAGCATAGGCGGCGGAGTGGGATTTGTTAAATCCGTACCCGGCGAATTTCTCAACCAGGTCAAAGATCTTAATCGCCAGTTCACCATCAACGCCGTTTTTTCTCGCGCCTTCTTCGAAAGTACCTCGCTGCTTGGCCATCTCTTCCGGCTTTTTCTTACCCATCGCACGACGCAGCATGTCCGCGCCGCCGAGGGTATAGCCGGAAAGCACCTGGGCGATCTGCATAACCTGTTCCTGGTACAGGATGATGCCGTAGGTGGGCTCCAGCACCGGCTTCAGGCTTTCATGCTGCCACTGAACGTCCGGGTAGGAAATCTCTTCGCGCCCGTGCTTACGGTCGATAAAGTTATCTACCATCCCTGACTGTAGCGGGCCCGGACGGAACAGGGCTACCAGCGCGATCATATCTTCGAAGCAGTCGGGCTGCAGGCGCTTAATCAGATCTTTCATGCCGCGCGATTCCAGCTGGAAGACGGCGGTGGTCTCCGAGCGCTGGAGCATGTCGAAACTTTTCTTGTCATCCAGCGGGATGGCCGCGATATCCAACGGCGGCTCGCCGTTCTTCTCGCGGCGGGCGTTGATCATCTCCAGCGCCCAGTTAATGATGGTCAACGTACGCAGACCAAGGAAGTCGAACTTCACCAGCCCGGCGTATTCTACGTCGTTCTTATCGAACTGGGTAACCGGGTGCTGACCCGCTTCGTCGCAGTAGAGCGGCGCAAAGTCGGTAATTTTGGTCGGGGCGATAACTACGCCCCCCGCATGCTTACCGGCGTTACGCGTGACGCCTTCCAGCTTGCGCGCCATGTCGATCAGCGCTTTGACTTCTTCGTCCGCTTCGTAGATTTCCGGCAGCTGTGGTTCAGCCTCAAAGGCTTTTGCCAGCGTCATGCCCGGATCGGGCGGTACCAGTTTAGAGATGCGATCGACAAACCCGTACGGGTGGCCCAGCACGCGGCCGACGTCACGGATAACCGCTTTCGCCGCCATCGTACCGAACGTAATAATCTGCGATACCGCATCACGGCCGTACATATCGGCGACGTGCTCGATCACCTGGTCACGTTTCTCCATGCAGAAGTCGACGTCAAAGTCGGGCATGGAAACACGTTCCGGGTTAAGGAAACGTTCGAACAGCAGGTCGAATTCCAGCGGATCGAGGTCGGTAATTTTAAGCGCATAGGCCACAAGCGACCCAGCACCGGAGCCTCGGCCCGGTCCGACCGGTACGCCGTTATCCTTCGACCACTGGATAAACTCCATGACGATCAGGAAGTAGCCCGGGAAGCCCATCTGGTTGATCACCTGGAGTTCAATGTCCAGGCGTTCATCGTACGGCGGCCGCTTCTCTTTGCGAACGGCCTCATCCGGGAACAGAAACTCCAGACGCTCTTCCAGACCTTCTTTTGATTTTGCGACCAGGAAATCTTCCGTGGTCATGTCTCCTGTCGGGAACTGCGGCAGGAAGTACTCGCCAAGGCGGACGGTAACGTTACAGCGCTTGGCAATCTCTACGCTGTTTTCCAGCGCTTCCGGGATATCGGAAAAGAGCTCACACATCTCCTCTTCGCTGCGCATGTACTGCTGCGATGAGTAGTTGCGCGGTCGTTTAGGATCGTCCAGCGTGAAGCCATCGTGGATCGCCACGCGAATTTCGTGCGCGTCAAAATCCCCCGGCTCAAGGAACCGCACGTCGTTGGTAGCCACCACAGGCAACCCACGCTCTTCTGCAAGTGCCACAGCGGCATGAAGATAGTTCTCTTCGTCCTGACGGCCGGTGCGGATCAGCTCCAGATAATAACGGTCCGGGAAATACTCTTCATAGAACGAGAGGCATTGATCCACCAGCGCGCTATTGCCGCGCAGCAGGCATTTGCCGACATCGCCCATACGGCCACCGGAGATCAGCAGCAGCCCTTCGTTCAGCTCAGCCAGCCAGTCACGGTCGATCCACGGCCCCAGCGCACCGTATCCACGCTGGTAGGCTTTTGAGATAAGCAGAGTGAGGTTTTGATAGCCCGTGTTGTTCATCGCCAGCACGGAGATTTGCGTCATTTCATCGCCGATGAGATCGCTCTGCACATGAAAATCTGCGCCGACGATGGGCTTCATCCCTGCGCCATGCGCCGTTCCGTAGAACTTCACCAGGCCACACAGGTTGGTAAAATCGGTGATCGCCAGCGCGGGCATGCCAAGGGAGGCCGCCTTTTTTACCAGCGGCCCGGTCTTCGCCAGCCCATCGATCATGGAGTAGTCGCTATGCACCCGCAGGTGTACGAAACGTGGTTCAGCCATCTTCAGATTCCGCGTTACTTAATTGCTTGCGTATTGATTCAGGACACCCGTCCCAGCGCGCGCTTCACCGGGCCAAAGCTGCGACGGTGGTGTTCGGTTGCGCCATGTTCAGCCAGCCTTTCCAGATGGAAAGGAGTGGGATACCCCTTATGCTGGGCGAAACCATACTGAGGGTAAGTGAGGTCCAGCGCGGCCATTTCAGCGTCGCGCGTCACTTTGGCAATAATAGAAGCTGCGCTGATTTCTGCGACCCGGCTATCGCCTTTGACGACCGCCATTGAAGGCATGGGCAATGCAGGACAGCGGTTACCGTCAATCAGGACATATTCCGGGGAAATTTTCAAACCCGCTACCGCACGCTGCATCGCCAGCATTGTGGCATGCAAAATATTCAGTTCGTCAATTTCATGCGGTTCAGCGCGCCCCAGGCTCCAGGCCAGCGCCTTCTCCTGAATCTCACTAAACAGTGCCAGCCGGCACTTTTCAGACAGTTTTTTTGAGTCGTTCAGCCCGATAATCGGGCGAGCCGGATCGAGGATCACCGCGGCGGTCACCACAGCCCCCACTAACGGACCACGGCCCACTTCGTCCACGCCCGCCACAAGGCGAGTGTGAGGATAAACAAATTCCATCATTTTGCTAGCTCCAGCACCGCATCCGCCGCTTGCTCATCAGCATTACAGCGGATCAGTTGATGCAGTTCGCGGAAGGTATCGTGCATCTGGTGGCTGGTCTTGCCGTTTGCCAGCAGCGGCAGCAGTGCATCGGCAAGCGCCTGCGGCTGGCACTCATCCTGCAGCAGCTCTTTCACCAGCTCGCGTCCGGCAAGCAGGTTTGGCAGGGAGACATAATCCGTTTTCACCAGACGTTTTGCCAGCCAGAAGGTGAACGGCTTCATGCGGTAACCGACCACCATCGGGCATTTCGCCAGCATACATTCCAGCGCCGCCGTGCCGGAAGCCAGCAATGCGGCATCGCTCGCATACATCGCTTCTCGCCCTTTGCCGTCCAGAAGACGGACGTGGAGATCCGGGGCGACTTCCGCTTTGATGCGCTCAAACTGCTCGCGGCGTTTGGCATTCACCAGCGGAACAACCACTTCAAGGTCGGGATAGCTCTGGCGAAGAATTTGCGCTGTTTTGAGGAAATCGGCGCTCAGCATCTCCACTTCTGCACCACGGCTGCCTGGCAGCAGTGCCAGACAATGCACATCATGGGGGATGCCCAGCACGTCGCGCGCCGCGTTTTTATCCGGATCCAATGGCATCGCATCCGCCATGGTATGACCGATAAAACGGCACGGAACATTAAATCTGTCGTAAAACGCTTTTTCGAAAGGCAGAAAAGCCAGCACCAGGTTGGTGGACCGTCCAATTTTGAAAACGCGTTTCTGTCGCCACGCCCAGACGGACGGACTGACGTAGTGAATGGTTTTTATGCCCTGCTTTTTCAGATTCCCTTCGAGGGTAATGTTAAAATCAGGTGCATCGATACCGACAAACACATCGGGTTTGAGTTCGGTAAAACGGCGGGTGAGATCGGCACGAATGTGCAGCAAACGGCGGAGCCGTCCCAGTACCTCAACGATGCCCATCACGGCCAGCTCTTCCATTTCATACCAGGCTTCACAGCCTTCGGCCTGCATCAGCGGGCCAGCAACGCCGACAAAGCGAGCGTTGGGTACACGCGCATTAAGCGCGCGGATGAGACCTGCACCAAGAATATCGCCGGAGGTTTCTCCGGCGACCAGGGCTATCGTAAGCGGACGACTGTCGACCATTAACGAATCAGACCCCTTGTTGAACGGTCAAAGAATTCCATGAACGCGTTCACCTCCGGGTGCTTATTCGCCAGCTCGGCAATTTCCGGCTTCGCCTCTTCCAGCGTTTTACCGCTACGGTACAGCAGTTTGTACGCGTTGCGGATGGCAGTAATCGCTTCGCGGCTAAAACCACGACGCTTGAGGCCTTCGATGTTCACGCCAAACGGCGTGGCATGGTTGCCCTGCGCAATCACATACGGTGGGACGTCCTGCGCCACACCGGAGCAGCCGCCAACCATCACGTGCGCACCAATGATGCAGAACTGATGGACTGCGGTCATGCCGCCAATAATTGCGAAGTCATCAACCGATACGTGTCCTGCCAGCGTTGCGTTGTTGGCAAGAATACAGCGGTCACTCACGGTACAGTCGTGCGCGATATGCGCATTAACCATAAACAGGTTATCGCTGCCCACCTTCGTCAACCCACCACCCTGTACTGTTCCACGATGAATGGTGACGCTTTCGCGAATACGGTTACGATCGCCAATTTCCAGACGGGTCGACTCACCAGCATATTTCAGATCCTGGTTAACTTCGCCGATGGAGGCGAACTGATAGATCTCGTTATTGCAGCCAATGGTCGTATGACCATTCACGACAACGTGAGATTTCAGTACTGTACCCTCACCAATTTCGACATGGGGTCCAACAATACAAAACGGGCCAATGTGGACGTTAGCACCAATGATGGCACCAGTTTCCACAATCGCGGTAGGATGAATAAAGGCGGATTTATCAATCACGTATCAGGACTCCCGGCTACGAGCACACATCATCGTCGCTTCGCAAACAACTTTACCGTCAACCAGTGCTACGCCTTTGAAGCGAGTCAGGCCACGACGCGTTTTTTCAAAAGTGACTTCCATGATCATCTGATCACCAGGCACGACAGGGCGCTTAAAGCGCGCTTCATCAATACCCGCGAAGTAATACAGCTCACCTGGCTCCAGTTTGCCGACGCTTTTAAACGCCAGAATACCGGTAGCCTGAGCCATCGCTTCCAGAATCAACACACCCGGGAAGATAGGCTTACCAGGGAAGTGCCCCTGGAAGAACGGCTCGTTCACGGAAACATTTTTCACTGCGCGCAGAAAACGACCTTCTTCAAAATCCAGCACGCGGTCTACCAGCAGAAACGGGTAGCGGTGCGGCAGAAGTTCTAAAATCTCTTCAATATGCAGAGTATGAGTGTCAGTAGTCAAAATACTCTTCCTGTCAAAATGTACTGATAACAATAATAACACGGCCTGCCGGTTTATTAGAAAGCCGACAGGCCGGGAAAAATAGCGTTAAACGGATGACGCTTAGTCTTGTTGATCGATCTTACGCTCAAGAGACTTGAGGCGCTTGCTCATATCATCAATGTTCATCACCAGAGCTGCTGTTTTACGCCATACCTTGTTGGGCTGTAGCGGAATGCCTGAGGAATAAACGCCAGGTTCAGTGATAGGACGCATTACCATGCCCATTCCCGTCACGGTCACCTTGTCGCAGATTTCCATATGGCCATTAATCACGCTCGCACCGCCAATCATGCAATAACGGCCAATTTTCAGGCTGCCCGCCATGATGACGCCACCCGCAACCGCGGTATTGTCGCCAATCACAACGTTATGCGCAATCTGGCACTGGTTATCGATGATAACACCATTGCCAATGATCGTGTCGTCAAGCGCGCCACGGTCAATGGTGGTACAGGCGCCGATCTCCACGCGATCGCCAATAATAACGCGACCAAGCTGTGGGATCTTCACCCAGTTACCGCGATCGTTAGCGTAACCAAAGCCATCAGAACCAATCACGGTGCTGGACTGGACGAGGCAGTTTTCGCCAATTTCAACGTCATGATAAACGGACACATTGGCCCACAAACGGGTCCCTGCGCCGATTTTCGTATTTTTCCCAACGAAGCAGCCTGGGCCAATGACGACGTTATCGCCCAGCACAACGCCGGATTCGATAACCGCATTCGCCCCAACGGCGACGTTGTTACCCAGCCTGGCCGTCGCATCAATCGCTGCGCTGGCAGCAATGTTCTGGGCCGGTTGCGGCGTGGTATCAAGAATTTGAGCCATGCGTGCATACGTCAGGTAGGGGTTTTTCACTACCAGCGCGCTTACAGTGGCAAATGGAAGATCGTCCTGCGTCAGTACAACAGCTGACGCCTGGCATTGAGCCAGTTGCTCACGGTACTTAGGGCTTACCATGAAGGTAATCGTGCCAGCTTTAGCAGATTGCATGGACGCAACAGCGGTGATGACGATATCGCCATCACCGTGTAATTCTGCATCCAACTGCTGAGCTAAATCAGCCAGTCGAATTGAAGGCATTACTTATTTAACCTGTTTCAGAACATCAGCAGTGATGTCTTTAACATCTTTGCTGTTGAAAGCGACGGCGTTCGCATCAACAACCAGATCGATGCTCTGATCGGCAGCCACTGCTTTAACAGCGGTCTGAATGCGAGTCACCAGCTTGCCGCGTTCTTCGTTAGAACGACGCTGACGATCCTGCTCGAAAGCCTGCGCTTTCTGAGAGAACGCCTGGCGCTGAGCCATTACGTCTTTTTCCAGCTTGCTGCGGTCGCTTGCCTTCATGGTAGAACCATCACGCTGCAGACGCTGCATTTTGGACTGAAGATCGTTTTCCATACCCTGCAGTTCGCTTGCACGGCCTTTGAATTCGTTTTCCAGAGTCGCAGAAACACCTGTTTTCTGTGCAACCTGCTGGAACAAATTACCCATGTTGACGATTGCAATTTTGTCTGCTGCCTGAGCAGAAGTTGCCATCGCTAAACCGAGACCTGCAGCTAATAACCACTTTTTCACAATTAACTCCTTACCATCCCATTGGCACCAGAAGGTACCGTTCTTTGCGTGGCAAGGCGACCGTGTTACCGATCGCCAGTTGTCAGCGCTACACTGCCAACGCATTCCTTTGCAGCGGATTATTACCAGGTTTTACCAATGTTAAACTGGAATTGCTCCGACTTATCTCCATCATATTTCTTAAACGGCTGGGCGTAAGAGAAGACCAACGGTCCCAGCGGTGACATCCATTGTAATGCGATACCGGCAGACATGCGAATATTGCTCGGATCGCTGTAGTCAGGAATGCCTTCTGCGCGCATCTGAGCAGTATTCTGCCAGTTGGTATCCCATACGGTACCGGCATCCCAGAAGAAGGACGTACGGACCGAGTTCGCATATTTATCGCTGATAAACGGCGTTGGCGTGATGAACTCCAGGCTGGCAACGGCCATGGCGTTACCGCCCACCGCATCATTAGAGCTACAGACTTCCGAAGAGGAAGACTTATCACAGTTATCTTTGTCGTTCCCGCCGTAGTAAACCGCTTTCGGACCAATGTTGTTGGACTGGAAGCCACGAACGGTACTGGAACCACCGGCATAGAAGTTTTCATAGAACGGCAGTTCTTTGCCGCCTAAACCGTCGCCGTAGCCCCAGCGGGTACGACCCAGAACCACCCACTTATGATCGTCATCGATCGGGAAGTAGGACGCGGTATCCAGCGTGACCTTATAGAACTCGTTATCGGAGCCCGGCACGGTCACTTTACCGTTCAGGTTGACGCGAGAACCTTCCGTTGGGAAGTAACCACGGTCAAGACGGTTGTAGGTCCAGCCGTAGTTAAAGGTGAAGTCATCCGCAGCGAAGCCATTGTCATGACCAGTTTTGCTGGTTGACTGACCAATGGAGTCCAGGTAACGCCACATCGCCACCTGCGGTTGCATATTGGACAGGTCGTTATGCACGTAACCTAAGCCCGCACGCAGGGTGTTGTATTCGTTAACCGGGAAGCCAAGCGTACCGTCCACACCGTAACTCTTGTTGGTGTAAGAAGACAGATCCGCATCGTCTGCTTTAAAGTCGTTATAGAAGATACGACCGCCCAGGCTCACACCGTCAACGGTGAAGTATGGGTTCGTTACAGAGAACTCAGAGTAGGTCTGGTAGTCGTTTTTGGTGCCGTTAATCCCGACAGAGTAACCCGTACCCAGCCAGTTATCCTGCTGCACGCCGACCTGGAAGCTGACGCCGCTCTCGGTACCGTAGCCCACACCGAAGTTGAAGCTACCGGTGTTGCGCTCTTTCACTTTATAAACGACATCAACCTGATCCGGGCTGCCCGGTACGCGCTGGGTATCGGTATCCACCGTTTCAAAATAGCCCAGACGGTTCAGACGCTCTTTACCCTGATCAACGAGGTCGCTACCCAACCATGCGCCTTCCATCTGACGCATTTCGCGACGCAGAACGGAATCTTTGGAGGTGTCGTTACCGACGAAGCGGATCTTACGCACGTAGAAACGGTTGCCCGCGTCAACATTCACGTGCAGCTTAACGGTTTTATCCGCGTCATTGATTTCAGGCTGAGTCTGTACGCGCGGATAGGCATAACCATAGCGGCCGAGCAGCTTCTTAATGCTGTCTTCCATTTTGGTTACCTTGGAACCGCTATACAGGTCGCCTGGCTGAATTTTGGTCAGCGATTCGATTTCAGCAGAATGCCCGGCCAGGTTACCACTCACCTCAACACCCGAAAGCTTGTACTGCTCGCCTTCAGTGATGTTGACCGTGATGTAGATCCCTTTCTTGTCCGGCGTCAGGCTTACCTGAGTCGAGTCGATGTTGAAACGCGCATAGCCACGATCGAGATAGTAGCTGCGCAGAGTTTCAAGGTCGCCCGCCAGTTTCTGTTTCTGGTATTTGCGATCGCCTACCACGTTCCACCATGGCACTTCATCGCGCAGCTGGAAGGTGGAGATCAGTTCGTCGGTGCTGAACGCGTGGTTGCCGACAATGTTGATCTGCTGGATCTTCGCAGAAACACCTTCCTGGAAGACCAGCTTCAGGTCAACACGGTTGCGCGGCAGCGGAGTGACAACCGCTTTCACGCTGGCACTGTATTTACCGACGCTGTAGTAGAAGTCTTCCAGACCTTTTTCAATATCTGAAAGGGTTGTGCGGTCCAGGGATTCCCCCACACGAACACCGGATGCTTCAAGGTTTTGCTTGAGCATGTCATCTTTCACCGACTTGTTACCGGAGAAAGTGATACTGGCGATCGTTGGACGTTCTTTTACCTGTACCAGCAGCGTATCACCATCGCGCAGGACGCGGACATCCTCAAAGTTGCCGGTGGCAAACAGAGCACGGATGGTGTTACTGATATCATCATCATTAACCGTATCGCCGGGGCGTACAGGCATACTGAGGAGGGCCGCACCAACGGCGACACGCTGGAGGCCTTCGAAATGAATGTCTTTCACTACGAACCCGTCAGCACCGTATACGGTGGCGCTGCTAAACAGCAGCGACGCTATGAGCAACTTTTTCATCGCCATCGTTATTATGCGTTCTTCCTAACACTCTCTTACAACCGAGAGAAATCATTGAAAAGTGCAAGCCCCATTAACAGCACCAGCAAAATCGAGCCAATGCGATAACTAAAGTCTTGAACTCGCTCGGATACCGGTCCGCCTTTTAGCTTTTCAATCGCTAAAAACAGCAGATGACCCCCGTCTAAAACGGGAAGCGGGAACAGGTTGATTATCCCAAGGTTCACGCTAATGAGCGCGAGGAACATGAGATAGTAAATCACCCCGAACTCCGCTGACATCCCAGCCCCCTGGGCAATCGAAATTGGCCCACTGAGGTTGTTCAGTTTCACATCACCGGTTATCAATTTCCCCAACATGTTGACCGTCAGCTTCATCAGTTGCCATGTTTTATCCGTGGCTTCAAGGATGGCGCTGAACGGCCCATACTGGCGTATTGTCTTGTACTCATCTGGCAGCGGGATCACTTTTGGCACAACGCCTGCAAACCCTTCTGCCTTTTTGCCGACCGACTTCGTATCCGGGATCAGCGTCAGCGAAAGCGGACTGCCCTGCCTTTCAACTTCCAGCGCGAGAGACGTTCCCGGATTATCGCGCACCAGAGTAACAAAGGTCATCCACTCTGTTAATGGTTGACCATCGACTTTAACGATCCTGTCGCCCGCTTGCAAACCCGCTTTGCTCGCCGCCGAATTTGCCTGCACTTCGGCTAATACCGGCTCGATCTGCGCACCGCGTGGACGAATACCCAGCGCAGCGACGGGATCTTCTTTGTCTGGCTCGAAACGCCAGTGACGTAAATCGAGCACTTTGTCCTGACGCGCATCGGAACCAAACGGCGATACGCTGATGGTGGTCTGCGGATCGCCAATTTTGGCAACCAGCTGCAGTCGCACGGCATCCCAATCAGGGGTTTCGATGCCATCAATCGCTTTAAGTTCCATCCCGGATGTAATTTGCGCACTCGCCGCGATGGAGTTGGGAGCAATTTCCCCCACCACCGGACGCACGCCCGGGACGCCGATGATAAACACCAGCCAGTAAGCGAAAATCGCAAAGATGAAGTTGGCTACCGGTCCGGCAGCAATGATGGCGGCGCGTTGTCCAACGGTTTTATTGTTGAAAGCGCTGTGTCGCAGCTCAGGTGCGACAGGCTCGACGCGTTCGTCGAGCATTTTGACGTAGCCGCCCAGCGGGATAAGGGCGATGACAAATTCCGTGCCGTGGCGGTCGGTGCGCGTCCAGAGTGATTTGCCAAAACCGATGGAAAACCGCTCTACGCGCACGCCACAGCGGCGAGCAACCCAGAAATGGCCAAATTCATGCACGGTAATCAGTACACCCAGTGCAACAATGAACGCCGCCAGATTCCAGAGAATGCTTAGCATAAAACCTTCCGTTAAATCGTCCCGAATACCAGTAAAAGCAAACATGCAAACACTGGAACAGCCGCTGTCAGGCTATCAATGCGATCCAGTATACCGCCATGCCCTGGAATCAGGTGTCCGCTGTCCTTAATCCCTGCTTCACGCTTAAACATACTTTCGGTTAAATCACCGAGCACGGAGGCAAGCGCAGCAAAAATCGAGCACACCAGCAGTATTGACGGTGCCACTTCAAGATTCGCCCAGACGCCGTAGCCCCAGGAGATGATCGCTGCCGTAAACAGGCCGCCGATGAATCCTTGCCAGGTTTTACCCGGGGAGACCTTCGGTGCCAGCTTATGTTTGCCAAACAGTTTACCAAACATATAGGCCCCGGAATCAGCCCCCCAGACCAGAATCATCACATAAAGCAGCCAGATCGCGCCGCTGTAGTGGTTTTCGTCGTAGTGCCAGGCGCGCAGCGCAACCATACCCCAGAAAAAAGGAATAATAGTGAGCAAACCAAAAATCAGTCGTAGCACTTTTGAATTACGCCATAATGCCGCGGAACCTGGATAAAAAAGGACCAGCAACAGCGCGGCAACCCACCAGACCAACGATATCCACAAGGAGCCGGCAACCAGGGGCTGATGAATATCATGGTGATATTCAGGCAACGTAAACAGCATTATGGCCAGGATAAAGCCACAAAGTACCGCGAGCCATACTCGCTGAGTGCGCGAGGTAAAGCCGCTAAACTGTCCCCATTCCCACGCGGCGAGCATGCACACCACCAGCGTGACAATAGCGAATCCCACCGGGGGCAGTAAAAACAGCGCCGCAATGACAATGGGTATTAATACAAAAGCGGAAATCAGGCGATACTTCAGCAAAAGCTACCCCCATCAGGCTTTGTCGCCACCAGGCTCGGTGCCGCCGAAACGACGCTCTCGATTGGCAAAGGCATGCAGCGCACCTTCAAAGTCTTGTTCATCAAAATCGGGCCAAAGAACATCCGTAAAGTAAAGTTCGGCATAGGCAATTTGCCATATCAAAAAGTTACTTATGCGATGTTCCCCCCCTGTCCTAATTACCAAATCCACAGGCGCCTGTTCATTCATGCAGATTTGCTTGCTCAGCGCCTCTTCATCAATTTGGTCGGGTCTCAACAACCCTTCCTGAACCTGTTCGGCCAGATGCCGAACGCCCTGGACAATATCCCAGCGTCCGCCGTAATTCGCCGCAATATTCAGCGTCAGACCGGTATTATTTTCCGTCAGCGCTTCTGCTTTACGAATCCGTTCCTGCAAACGTGAGTTAAAACGACTGGTATCGCCAATGATACGCAGGCGAACGTTGTGGCGGTGCAGGCTTTTTACTTCGCTGTCTAGCGCCCACACAAACAATTCCATCAACGCAGTCACTTCCTGCAAAGGTCGATTCCAGTTTTCACTGCTAAAAGCATAGAGCGTTAACGCATCAATGCCGTTGTTGGCGGCAAAAGAAACGGCGCGACGAACGGATTTCGCCCCCGCTTTATGCCCAAAGGCTCGTATCTTCCCTTGTCTTTTCGCCCAGCGGCCATTGCCATCCATAATGATTGCTACATGACGGCAGCCATGAGCTGGCAAATTTTCGCTTATTGGTTGATTCGCAGACAACATAACGCGTTTTTTGTCCCTGAAAAGGATTTAACGGTACTCAGGAATACTGAAGCCTATACATAAAAAAGCCGTGTCAAACCACGGCTCACCTGACCACATTAAGTCAAATACCTGCGATCAGGTGGCGCAGACTATATCACTGAAGCCCAACGCTAACAAATAGCACGACGACTAGTGGTTGCTTTATCACCAGCTTGCGAGACGTGTCACCTGTTGACGCGCAATATTACGCGCAGCTGCATCCACCGCCAGCACCTCTTCCACGCTTTGTGGTTCGCGCAAATCCATCATCTCCAGTACCGATAAATTTAACGACGCGATATCGGTAAAACGAATTTGCTGATTCAGAAATGCCTCAACGGTAATTTCATTGGCTGCATTAAGTGCCGTCGTCGCCGCCTGCCCCTGGTCAAAGGCAGTCATCGCAAGCTTCAGACAAGGATAGCGGTCATAGTCCGGTTCACTGAACGTCAGGGAACTTAGCTTGCAGAAATCAAGCGGCTTCACGCCGGATTTCACTCGATTTGGCCACGCCATGGAATGGGCAATCGGCGTACGCATGTCCGGCTCGCCCAGCTGTGCCAGCACGCTGCCATCCTGATAACGCACCATCGAGTGAATCACCGATTGCGGGTGAATCAGTACTTCCATCTGTTTCGCTGACGCATTAAACAGCCAGCGCGCTTCAATGTATTCCAGACCTTTGTTCATCATGGTGGCAGAGTCAACGGAGATTTTACGCCCCATCGACCAGTTCGGATGACGGCACGCCTGATCCGGCGTCATGGCGCGCAGTTCAGACAGTGGCGTTTCACGGAACGGGCCACCAGACCCGGTAAGCAGAATAGACACCACGCCATTCTGCTCCAGGTCAGCGTACCCCAGGTTCTGTTGAAAAGGTTGCGGTAAACTCTGAAAAATCGCGTTGTGCTCGCTGTCGACCGGCAAAAGACGCGCGCCGCGCTGCTTCACCGCATCCATAAACAGGCGTCCACAGGTGACCAGCGACTCTTTATTGGCCAGCAGAACATCCTTCCCGGCATCAATCGCGGCAAGCGTGGGCAATAACCCTGCCGCCCCGACGATGGCCGCCATCACCTGATCCACCTCATCCAGCGCCGCCATCTCGCAGGCCGCCTGTTGGCCACTCAGCACCTCGGTTCGACTGCCCTGTTCAAGCAGCTGTGCTTTCAGCAGACGCGCGCTCTCTTCGTCATCCATCACCGCATAGCGGGGCGCAAACTCCAGGCACTGCTCGACCATTCGCTGCACATTCTTACCGGCCACCAGCGCTGTCACGGTGTAGAGTTCAGGATTATGGCGAACGACGTCGAGAGTGCTGCAACCGATAGAGCCGGTTGAGCCAAGGAGTGTTAAATGCTTCATGAGATGCCCGAAAAAAGTTAGACCAGATAAAAGCAAAACGCCGCCAGCAAGACCCGAAGTCCCTCTGAACGGCGTTTATCAGTGTACGACAGAAATCAGAACTGCATCAGTTCCGCTTCTTTATCTGCCAGCGCCGCATCAATTTTCTTGATGGCAGCGTCGGTCATTTTCTGAATGTCGTCCTGAGAACGACGATCGTCATCTTCACTGATCTCTTTTTCTTTCAGCAGCGCTTTTACTTTATCGTTCGCGTCGCGACGGACGTTACGCACGGATACACGACCCTGCTCAGCTTCGCCACGAACCACTTTGATCAGATCTTTACGACGTTCTTCCGTCAGTGGAGGCAGTGGAACGCGGATGTCAGAACCCGCAGAGCTTGGGTTCAGTCCGAGGTCAGAGGCCATGATCGCTTTCTCAACGGCCGGGCTCATAGAACGATCGAACACGTTGATTTTCAGCGTACGGGTATCTTCTACCGTGACGCTCGCCAGCTGACGCAGAGGGGTTGGCGTACCGTAGTATTCTACGATGATGCCATCCAGCAGGCTTGGGGAAGCACGGCCAGTACGGATTTTGCTGATCTGGGTTTTGAACGCTTCTACGCATTTTTCCATGCGTACTTCAGCATCTTTTCTGATGTCGTTAATCACGTTACGAATCCTTGAAAACTTGTCTCAGGCAGACTATCCGCCAGCACAGCGCTACAGGTGTGCTAAGTATAGTCGCGTTTAATTCATGACAACGCCAAAGGCGCGCCCGGGTAAGATACCACTACAAAATAAAGCGGAATCTTACCTGTATTTATCGTCAACGGAAATTATTCCGTGATCAAAGTGCCTTCTTTTTCGCCCATGACCACGCGACGCAGTGCGCCAGGCTTGTTCATGTTGAAGACACGGATCGGCAGTTTGTGGTCGCGAGCCAGCGTGAAGGCGGCAAGATCCATCACTTTCAGCTCTTTATCCAGCACTTCGCTGTAGCTCAGCTGATCGTACATGGTGGCAGAAGGATCTTTTGCCGGGTCGGCAGTAAACACGCCGTCTACTTTGGTCGCTTTCAGTACCACATCGGCTTCGATCTCGATACCGCGCAGGCAGGCAGCGGAATCGGTTGTAAAGAACGGGTTACCCGTACCGGCGGAGAGGATCACCACGCGGTTATTGCGCAGCAGGCTGATAGCTTCTGCCCAGCTGTAATTATCGCAAACGCCATTCAGCGGAATCGCGGACATCAGGCGGGCATTCACATAGGCGCGATGGAGCGCATCACGCATTGCCAGGCCATTCATCACGGTTGCCAGCATACCCATGTGGTCGCCCACTACGCGGTTCATCCCCGCTTTCGCCAGACCAGCACCACGGAAAAGGTTGCCACCGCCAATGACCACGCCAACCTGGATACCCAGTTCGACCAGTTCTTTGATTTCCTGTGCCATGCGATCAAGGATGCTTGCGTCAATACCGAAGCCTTCCGATCCCTGCAGCGCTTCGCCACTCAGCTTAAGCAGAATGCGTTTGTACACGGGTTTTGCATTGGTAGCCATGTTTCTTTCCTGAGACTGTCAACGATTAAGATGGGGGTTAATTCTGGCGACATGATATGCCGCAAATCAGCACAGCGATACTGGAGCCTGTCTGATTTCCTGTGACGGGTGACAAAAAGAAGCCGCCCTCAGGCGGCTCCTTTTCAATCATTAAGACTGCTTGGACATTGCAGCAACTTCTGCTGCGAAGTCAGTCTCAACTTTCTCGATGCCTTCGCCCACTTCGAAGCGGATGAAGCCAGTTACGTCAGCGTTGTGCTCTTTCAGCAGCTGAGCAACAGACTTGCTTGGATCCATAACGAATGGCTGGCCAGTCAGAGAAACTTCGCCGGTGAATTTCTTCATGCGGCCTTCAACCATTTTCTCTGCGATTTCTTTTGGTTTACCAGACTGCATCGCGATGTCCAGCTGAACCTGGTACTCTTTCTCTACCACTTCAGCAGACACGTCTTCTGGCTTAACGAATTCTGGCTTGCTTGCAGCGATGTGCATAGCCAGCTGTTTAACCAGCTCTTCGTCAGCGCCTTTAGCCGCAACCAGAACACCGATACGTGCACCGTGCTGGTAAGAGCCCAGAACGTCGCCTTCCAGAGAAGCAACGCGACGGATGTTGATGTTCTCACCGATTTTAGCAACCAGCGCAACACGTTCTTCTTCGAACTGTGCTTTCAGAACTTCAACGTCAGTGATTTTGCCAGCAACAGCTGCGTCCAGAACTTTGTTAGCAAATGCCTGGAAACCACCATCTTTAGCAACGAAGTCAGTCTGGCAGTTAACTTCCAGAATGATGCCGTAGGTGCCGTCGATTTTAGTGATGATCACGCCGTCAGCAGCAACGTTGCCTGCTTTTTTAGCTGCTTTGATCGCACCGGATTTACGCATGTTTTCGATTGCCAGCTCGATGTCGCCGTTCGCTTCAGTCAGCGCTTTTTTGCAATCCATCATGCCTGCGCCAGTACGCTCGCGCAGCTCTTTTACCAGGGATGCGGTAATTTCAGCCATTCTTAAATCCTCGGGAGATGTGAACTGCCCGGCCGGGGGCCAAACAGTGTAAATTGAAAAAAGGGGCCGGTAATGGGCCCCTATTCATACACGGTACTAATAAGGGGTAAAACCTTATTATTCAGCTTCTACGAAGCTTTCTTCCGCCTGAGAAGCCAGATCCTGGGAACGGCCTTCACGAACGGTAGCAGCTACAGCGCTCAGGTACAGGCTAACAGCACGGATTGCGTCGTCGTTACCCGGGATAACGAAGTCAACACCGTCCGGATCGGAGTTGGTATCAACGATAGCGAATACCGGGATACCCAGGTTGTTAGCTTCTTTGATTGCGATGTGCTCGTGGTCTGCATCGATTACGAACAGCGCGTCTGGCAGGCCGCCCATATCTTTGATACCGCCCAGGCTGTTTTCCAGCTTGTCCAGTTCACGAGTGCGCATCAGCGCTTCTTTCTTAGTCAGCTTGTCGAAAGTACCGTCCTGAGACTGGGTTTCCAGATCTTTCAGGCGTTTGATGGACTGACGAACAGTTTTCCAGTTGGTCAGCATGCCGCCCAACCAGCGATGGTTCACGAAGAACTGGTCGCAGCTGTTAGCAGCATCTTTCACAGCTTCGCTTGCAGCGCGCTTAGTACCAACGAACAGAATCTTACCTTTACGGGAAGAGATCTTGTTCAGCTCAGCCAGGGCTTCGTTGAACATTGGTACAGTTTTCTCAAGGTTGATGATGTGAACTTTGTTACGCGCGCCGAAGATGAAAGGCTTCATTTTCGGGTTCCAGTAACGGGTCTGGTGACCAAAGTGAACACCAGCCTTGAGCATGTCGCGCATGGAAACAGTTGCCATGTTTAAAACCTCTATATTGAAAATTGGGGTTATGCCTCCACGTATCCCATATTACCGACCCCAAAGGGCACCCCGGAATATGTGCCGATACGTGTGTGTTGTTACACAAAGTGAGATTTGTCGCTTCCGTCCAGCCTGTGTATCTGAGATGGATCGGAAGTCCGGCGCGCTTTATACCACAAAACACGACCAGAAACCAACAGTTGTTGGCGGAGTGTGCTGTTAATGATTCTCAATTTGGCACGGGGTGTGCCTGACTGATACCATTGACGACACTTAGACTAGTATTGTCGAAAAAATCGACACCGATGGACAGATTACATGGCTATCTCTATTAAGACACCTGAAGAAATTGAAAAGATGCGCGTCGCCGGTCGTCTGGCCGCGGAAGTGCTGGAAATGATCGAGCCGTTCGTGAAGCCGGGCGTCAGCACCGGTGAACTGGACCGTATCTGTAACGACTATATCGTGAACGAGCAGCACGCGGTTTCCGCCTGCCTCGGCTACCACGGTTTCCCGAAATCCGTCTGCATCTCTATTAATGAAGTGGTATGTCACGGCATTCCTGACGATGAAAAACTGCTGAAAGATGGCGACATCGTCAACATTGACGTGACCGTCATTAAAGACGAGTACCACGGTGACACCTCAAAAATGTTCATCGTTGGCAAGCCGACTATTCTTGGCGAGCGTCTGTGCAAAGTGACGCAAGAGAGCCTCTACCTGGCGCTGAAAATGGTTAAACCGGGTATTCGCCTGCGTACCATCGGTGCGGCAATCCAGAAGTTTGTGGAAGCAGAAGGTTTCTCCGTGGTGCGCGAGTACTGCGGTCACGGCATTGGTCGCGTCTTCCATGAAGAACCGCAGGTTCTGCACTATGATGCAGATGACGGCGGCGTGGTGCTGCAAAAAGGCATGACCTTTACCATTGAGCCGATGGTCAACGCGGGTGACTACCGCATCCGTACCATGAAAGACGGCTGGACGGTGAAAACCAAAGACAGAAGCTTGTCTGCGCAGTACGAGCATACTATTGTGGTAACAGACAACGGCTGCGAAATTATGACGTTGCGCAAGGATGACACCATCCCGGCGATACTGACGCACGACGAATGATAAAAAAGCCGGCAAATGCCGGCTTTTTTAATGGCTATAGCTTTTTCTTATGGGTGGCGCACGATGAGTAATCTTTTACCCGAACAGTATGCTAACACAGCACTTCCCACCCTTCCCGACCAGCCCGA
This sequence comes from Enterobacter sp. PL_is514, assembly GCF_055816715.1. Lineage (NCBI taxonomy): Bacteria > Pseudomonadati > Pseudomonadota > Gammaproteobacteria > Enterobacterales > Enterobacteriaceae > Enterobacter > Enterobacter sp. PL_is514. The sequence goes on from NZ_JBVPGN010000033.1 coordinate 33,746, forward strand.
TAACCCGGGCGTCTGGCCGTCGCACGAGCTGACCTGCGCGCATATTAAAGCCCATATGGATGTTTTCCATCGCTGGCTGGGCAGCGCGTTCGACGCAGGCGTGTCGGCCGAGCAGCTCATTGAAGCGCGCACCGAATTTATCGACCAGCTACTGCAGCGCCTGTGGATCGATTACGGGTTTGGGCAAATCAGTGATGTTGCGCTGGTTGCCGTCGGGGGCTATGGCCGCGGTGAGCTGCATCCGCTTTCCGATATCGATCTCCTGATCTTAAGCCGCAAAAAGCTGCCGGACGAACAGGCGCAAAAAATTGGCGAACTGCTGACGCTCCTCTGGGACGTGAAGCTGGAAGTCGGCCACAGCGTGCGCACCCTGGAAGAGTGTCTGCTGGAAGGGTTATCCGACCTGACCGTCGCCACCAACCTGATTGAAACCCGTCTGCTGATTGGCGACGTCGCGCTGTTTCTGGAGCTGCAAAAGCACATCTTCAGCGATGGCTTCTGGCCGTCAGAAAAGTTCTTCGCCGCGAAGGTCGAGGAGCAAAACCAGCGCCACCAGCGCTACCACGGCACCAGCTATAATCTTGAGCCCGATATTAAAAGCAGCCCCGGCGGCCTGCGCGACATCCATACCCTGCAGTGGGTCGCTCGCCGCCATTTTGGCGCCACCTCGATGGACGAGATGGTCGGCTTCGGCTTCTTAACCGAGGCAGAGCGTAACGAGCTGAACGAGTGCCTGCACCTGCTGTGGCGCATTCGATTTGCCCTGCATCTGGAAGTCACCCGCTACGATAACCGTCTGCTGTTTGACCGCCAGCTCAGCGTGGCTCAGCGCCTGAATTATCAGGGCGAAGGCAACGAGCCGGTTGAGCACATGATGAAGGATTTCTTCCGCGTCACCCGCCGGGTGACCGAGCTGAACCAGATGCTGTTGCAGCTGTTCGACGAGGCCATTCTGGCCCTGACGGCGGATGAGAAACCGCGCCCGATTGATGACGAATTCCAGCTGCGCGGCACGCTTATCGATCTGCGCGACGAAACGCTGTTCATCCGCGAGCCGGAAGCGATTCTGCGGATGTTCTATACCATGGTGCGCAACAGCACCATCACCGGGATCTACTCCACTACCCTGCGCCATCTGCGCCATGCGCGCCGTCATCTGACGGAGCCGCTGTGCTATATCCCGGAGGCGCGCTCGCTGTTCCTGAGCATGCTCCGCCACCCGGGCGCAGTCAGCCGTGGGCTGCTGCCGATGCACCGCCACAGCGTGCTGTGGGCCTATATGCCGCAGTGGTCGCACATTGTCGGACAGATGCAGTTCGATCTGTTCCACGCCTACACGGTGGATGAACACACGATCCGCGTGATGCTCAAGCTGGAAAGCTTTGCAAAAGAAGAGACGCGCTCCCGCCATCCGCTGTGCGTGGAGCTATGGCCGCGCCTGACCCACCCGGAACTTATCCTGATTGCTGCCCTGTTCCACGATATCGCCAAAGGTCGCGGCGGCGATCATTCGGTGCTAGGTGCACAGGACGTACTGAAATTTGCCGAGCTGCACGGCCTGAACTCACGTGAAACGCAGCTGGTGGCCTGGCTGGTACGCCATCATCTTCTGATGTCGGTTACCGCGCAGCGTCGTGACATTCAGGATCCTGAGGTGATCAAGCAGTTCGCGGAAGCGGTTCAGACGGAAAACCGTCTGCGCTATCTGGTCTGCCTGACGGTGGCCGATATCTGCGCCACCAACGAAACGCTGTGGAACAGCTGGAAGCAGAGCCTGCTGCGCGAGCTGTACTTCGCTACCGAAAAACAGCTGCGTCGCGGGATGCAAAACACCCCGGACATGCGCGAGCGCGTGCGTCATCACCAGCTGCAGGCGCTGGCGCTGCTGCGGATGGATAACATTGATGAAGAGGCGCTACACCAGATATGGGCCCGCTGCCGTGCCAACTATTTTGTCCGCCACAGCCCAAACCAGCTTGCGTGGCACGCGCGGCACCTGCTGAAGCACGACCTGTCCCAGCCAATGATTCTGCTGAGCCCTCAGGCCACCCGCGGCGGAACGGAGATTTTCATCTGGAGCCCGGACCGACCTTATCTGTTTGCTGCGGTCTGCGCCGAGCTGGACAGGCGAAACCTGAGCGTTCACGACGCGCAGATTTTCACCACCCGCGACGGCATGGCAATGGACACCTTTATCGTGCTGGAGCCGGACGGCAGCCCGCTGTCGTCGGACAGGCATGAAGGGATACGTTTTGGTCTGGAACAGGCGATTACCCAGCGCAGCTGGCAGCCCCCGCAGCCGCGTCGCCAGCCGGCGAAATTGCGCCACTTTACCGTCGATACCGAGGTCAACTTCCTGCCGACCCACACCGACCGTAAATCGTTCCTGGAGCTGATCGCGCTCGACCAGCCGGGGCTGCTCGCCCGCGTCGGCCAGGTTTTTGCCGATCTGGGAATTTCGCTCCATGGCGCCCGAATTACAACGATTGGCGAGCGAGTAGAAGATTTATTTATAATCGCGACAGCGGACCGGCGTGCCCTTAATAATGACCTGCAGCTTGAAGTGCAACAACGGTTGACAGCAGCCCTCAATCCAAACGATAAAGGGTGATATGTTTTTTAGTGAAATGGAAAGAGTAAACAATGCAGCAGTTACAGAACGTTATTGAGTCCGCTTTTGAGCGTCGCGCCGAGATTACCCCGGCAAATGTGGATACCGTGACCCGTGAAGCGGTAAACCAGGTGATTTCCCTGCTGGATTCCGGCGCGCTGCGCGTGGCAGAAAAAATCGACGGTCAGTGGGTCACTCATCAATGGCTGAAGAAAGCCGTGCTGCTCTCTTTCCGTATCAACGATAACCAGGTTATCGACGGAGCTGAAAGCCGCTACTTCGATAAAGTCCCTATGAAATTCGCTGACTACGACGAAGCGCGTTTCCAGAAAGAAGGCTTCCGCGTGGTGCCACCTGCGGCAGTGCGTCAGGGCGCTTTCATCGCACGTAATACCGTGCTGATGCCATCCTACGTGAACATCGGTGCCTACGTTGACGAAGGCACCATGGTTGACACCTGGGCGACGGTCGGCTCATGCGCGCAGATCGGTAAAAACGTTCACCTGTCCGGCGGCGTAGGCATCGGTGGTGTTCTGGAGCCACTGCAGGCTAACCCGACCATCATCGAAGACAACTGCTTCATCGGCGCGCGCTCTGAAGTGGTTGAAGGCGTGATCGTTGAAGAAGGCTCCGTGATCTCCATGGGCGTTTACATTGGTCAGAGCACCCGTATTTATGACCGTGAAACCGGCGAAGTTCACTACGGTCGCGTTCCGGCGGGCTCCGTGGTGGTTTCCGGCAACCTGCCGTCAAAAGATGGTAAATACAGCCTGTACTGTGCGGTTATCGTGAAGAAAGTGGATGCGAAAACGCGCGGTAAAGTGGGCATCAACGAGTTGCTGCGCACCATCGATTAATCGGGTATAACAAAAAGCGGGGGCAACCCCGCTTTTTTTGTATCTGAGGGTGGCGAAAATAGATTTTTTCGTTAATTATTCAAAGGTTATGTTGAGATCAAGGGTACCGCTATGTACGATAATCTGAAAAGTCTGGGCATTACCAATCCTGATGAAATTGATCGTTACAGCCTCCGTCAGGAAGCCAATAACGATATTCTGAAAATCTATTTTCACAAGGACAAAGGAGAGTTTTTCGCCAAAAGCGTGAAGTTTAAATATCCACGCCAGCGTAAGACCGTTGTTGCTGACGGTGTAGGACAGGGATACAAAGAAGTACAGGAAATCAGCCCTAACCTGCGCTATGTGATCGATGAACTCGATCAGATCTGCCAGCGCGACCGCACCGAAGTCGATCTCAAGCGCAAGATCCTTGACGATCTGCGTCACCTTGAAAGCGTTGTGACCAACAAGATCAGCGAGATTGAAGCGGATCTTGAGAAGTTAACCCGCAACAAATAAGTTGAGTGCGGCCTGATGCCCTCACCCCGGCCCTCTCCCACAGGGAGAGGGTGAAACCCTTATCGCTGTTCATCCAGCTGCAGCGCCACATACAGCAGCAGCCTGTCGTCGAAATTCCCCAGATCCAGCCCCGTCAGCTCTGAAATTCGGTTCAACCGATACTCCAGGGTATTGCGGTGAATAAACAGCGCTTTTGACGTCGCCAGCGGCTGCACGTTATGACGGAACCACGCCTGCAGCGTCCGGCGCAGCAGGCCGTTATTGTCCATGGCTTTCAGACGCGCTAATGGTCGCGCCAGCTCATTGGCCTGCCAGCCCCCGCGCAGGCTGTCGAGCAGCACCGGCAGCATCAGGTCCTGATAGAAATAGCTGCGGCTCTCCGGCATCCGCTGCTTGCCCACCATCATGGTGGTGCGCGCGGTACGCCAGGAGCGGGCGATGCTGCCCGGCCCGGTAAAGTAGTTGCCCAGCGCAACGCGAAAACGCAGCTGACCATTCTCCTTCATCCGGGAGATCAGCAGCTCCACGCGACGACGATGATCTTCCGCATCCCAGCGGCCGAACGCATTGAGCGCCGGTTTGAGTACCACCATTTCCGTCAGAGAAACGATCGCCACCAGGTTATCGCGCTCCGGCGTCGCCAGCGCATTTTGCAGCTGCTGCAGCTCGGCCATCGCGCTGTCTACGCCAAGCTGGCCGCTATCGACCTCAATCACCGCCACCACGCGCGGCTGGTTCAGATCGATCCCCAGACGCTGCGCCCATTCGCTGAGCGCGGGCGTGTGCTCTTCCGCCTGAATAAGGTTCATCACCAGCTCTTCACGCAGGCGGCTGTCCTGGGCAAGCAGGTGCATCAGGCGCGACTGCTCCAGCATCATCTCTGCCGTCATACAGACCAGCTCACCGTATTTTCGCAGTGACTCGGGCTCGCCGGTCAGGCCGATGACCCCCACAATCTCGCCTTCAAGGCGCAGCGGTAAATTGATGCCCTGACGGACGCCGTGCAGGTGTTTCGCTACCGCATCGTCGATATCCACGACCCGCCCCTGGGAAAGCACCAGCAGCGCGCCTTCGTGCAATTCCCCAATACGCTCGCGATCGCCGCTGCCAATAATGCGCCCGCGGGCATCCATCACGTTGATATTGGTATCAATGATGCGCATGGTGCGCGCCACGATATCCTGCGCCATTTTGGTATCAAGATGCCAGCCAGCCATAGAACCCTCCCGTGAGCAGAGCTCAAGCATAGGGAAGTTCAGCGACGGCTGCATTGTGCGAATGCACAAAGAGAGAGGGAGAAGTATGGAGTTGTGGCAAGAATCACAGAAAAGAGAAAGCCCCTGCGAACAGGGGCTTTAGAGGTTTACTGCATCAGCAGATAAAGCGAGGTATCACCACGCTGGATATTCAGCGCCAGCACGGAAGGCTTGCTGTCGAGGATCTTGCGCAGTTCAGCGATATTTTTCACCGGCTGCTGGTTAGCGCCCATGATCACATCGCCTTTTTTGAGGCCGATACGGGCTGCCGGTGAATTCGCTTTCACGTTGTTCACCACCACGCCTTTGTCTGCGCCTTTATTGCTCATCTCGGCACCTTCAATACCGCTAAAGATGGTGCTGGAATCCACCTGATTCTGGCTGCTCTGCTGCAGCTCCAGGCTCACGTTAACCGGCTTACCGTCGCGCAGCAGGCCGAGGGTCACTTTGCTGCCAATCGGCATAGAGCCCACTTCGGCACGCAGGGCGGCAAAGCTGCTGATCGGCTTACCGTTCAGGGAGGTGATGACATCACCCGCTTTAATACCCGCTTTCGCCGCGGAGGAGTTCGGCATCACCTGGCTGACAAATGCCCCGCGCTGGGCGTCAACTTTCATCGCCTTAGCCAGTTCGGAGTTCAGCTCGGTCCCGAGGATACCCAGCTCGCCGCGTTTCACCTGGCCATACTGCACCATCTGCGCGGTCAGGTTTTTCACCATGTTGCTTGGGATAGCAAAGCCGATCCCGATGTTGCCGCCGTCCGGTGCCAGAATCGCGGTGTTGATACCGATCAGCTCACCGTTCAGGTTCACCAGCGCACCGCCGGAGTTACCGCGGTTGATCGCCGCATCCGTCTGGATGAAGTTTTCGTAGTTTTCCGCGTTCAGGCCGCTACGACCCAGCGCAGAGACGATACCCGAGGTCACGGTTTCACCCAGGCCGAACGGGTTACCGATCGCCACGGTATAGTCGCCCACGCGTAGCGCGTCAGAGTCGGCAATTTTAATCGCCGTCAGGTTTTTCGGATCCTGGATCTGGATCAGCGCGATGTCGGAGCGCGGGTCTTTACCCACCACTTTGGCGTCGAACTTACGGCCATCGCTCAGCTGAACCTTAATGCTGTTCGCGTTATCAACAACGTGGTTGTTTGTGACGACATAGCCTTTCGCTGCATCAATGATTACCCCCGAGCCAAGCGCCATGAATTTCTGCTGCTGGCCGCCGCCCTGGCTGTCATCCCCGGCACCACCGCCCTGACAGAACGGAGAGCTCTGGAATGGCGAACCGTCCTGGCAGAACGGCGAGTTGTCACCGAAGAACTGCTGGAAGTTACGCGGCATACGCGGCGTATTGACGGTCGTACTGCCCTCAACGTTAATACTCACCACCGATGGCATCACTTTTTCGAGCATCGGTGCCAGGCTTGGCATCTGCTGCGCGGTTGCTGCCGACGACGCGGTCTCGGCTGCAGTAGCAGTCAGAGGAGACAGCGCTAAACCTAAACTCAGAGCCAGTGCACTCATTGCTAATGTGGTTTTTTTCATGTTTCTCAATCTCGATTTACAGGTAACGCAAAATTGCTGTGTAACTCAGATTCGTTTTATACCGCTTAGTTCCGGCGATAAGTTTATGGAAAAGGTAAAAATTTATTGGCCGTCTTTACAAAACTCCGGGATTATTCCACCGCCATAAGCTTGCGGTATTCATCCCAGGCATACAAATCCGTCATGCCGCTGATATAGTCCTGGATTAGACGGCTGCGATAATAATATTCCATCACCGGCCATTGGGAAGAGTGGCGATCCAGCTTGCCAATCGCTTCGACATACGCCAGACGATGCCGGGTAGAGAGTTTCTGATAAAGCCGCGATTCGATAGGTATTCTGCGCACGCGCTCGTGTTCCACCAGCTCGCTGAACTCGTCGACCGACAGCTGGAGCAACGGGGAATAAATTTCCAGTAACCCACTGATTACCCGATAACCCTGCAGCTCTAACTGCTCGACATCCGGATGGCTAAATACATGCCGCATCGCCACATGTTTATAAAGCTCAAGGAGTTGGCTGAAACTGCTGTCATCTTCCAGCAGCGCGTGGTTGAATTCCCCGCTGAAGATAAGCGGTAAATTATCAATAAAGCGCGACGCCGCATACGGCACCAGTTTATTTAATGTATTGACCCGCAAATACATAAAGAACTGGTCTTCTGTACTACGGCTTAATGTATTTGAGCGCGATTTTTCCCAGGCATTTTCGACAACCTGCGCAAACAGCGAGCCTTTTTCATGAGTACCCCAGGCCGCATAAAGATGCTGATAAAGCTCCTCAACACTGAAGATTCTTTTCTCAACGGCATCTTCCAGATCGGCCACGCAATAGGAAATATCATCGGCGGCTTCCATAATCCAGGTCAATGGAAAGCGGCCGTTTGGCGTCAATGAAAGTTCTTTACGTAGCCGTTCAATATAGGCCTCTTCGGAAAGGTAATAGCCCGGTTTTTTCATTAAATAGCTGTGGGACGCGGGCGTATCTCCCATCCACCACGCGGGGCGGGTATATTTCAGAATGCAGCCGACCTGTGCCCAGGTCAGGTTCATGCGCATCAGGGAGTGGACCAGCCGGATCCCCTGCGCGTTGCCCTCGAAGTGACACAAATCCTGGCGCACTTTGCGACGCAGATCGTTCAGCCCCTCTTCGCCTTCACGCAGGCGTAAATCGCGTACGATGCAGCGGTCGTCGCTCAGCGGCTGGCTTACCGCATCCGAAGGGTAAAGCCGCTGCTTAAACCAGTCATTGATCGCCGCCTCACCAAAGTGGCCAAAAGGCGGGTTGCCGATGTCATGCATCAGGCAGGCCATCTCAACGATGCTCTCAAAAGGCCCCGTCAGCTCGTCCAGACCATAGGTTTCCAGTAAGCGCTGCTCTTTGAGACGGCTTAAAATCTCTTTGGCAATGTAGCGCCCGACCTGCTGCACCTCCATGGAGTGGGTTAAGCGCGTGCGCACCGCGGCGTTACGCTCAAGCGGAAAGACCTGGGTCTTTTGCTGCAGACGGCGGATGGCTGGCGAGTTAATGATCCGCCCGCGATCGCTTTCGAAGATACGCAGGATCTCATGTTCGCTCTTGTCGCCCTGCGGCGAACGGAAACGTCGGTGCCAGTTAATTTTGGTGCGAAAATCGATTGGTGCCATGTGCTCCCCCGCGTGAGAATGCGTTTCCCCTTAACCGCATGATAGACTATGCATCTTAACAAGGCACATCGCGAGTAAATCTATGAAAATCGGCATTATTGGTGCAATGGAAGAAGAAGTTACGCTGCTGCGTGACAAAATTGAGAACCGTCAGACCCTCTCTCTTGGTGGTTGTGAGATCTATACCGGCCAGCTGAACGGTGTTGACGTGGCTCTGCTGAAATCAGGCATCGGTAAAGTGGCAGCTGCGCTGGGTGCTACCCTGCTGCTTGAGCGCTGCAAGCCGGATGTGATCGTGAATACCGGCTCTGCGGGCGGCCTGGCGCCGACGCTGAAGGTGGGTGATATCGTTGTCTCCGACGAAGCGCGTTACCACGATGCTGACGTCACCGCGTTCGGTTACGAGTACGGTCAGCTCCCGGGCTGCCCTGCTGCTTTTAAAGCTGACGACAAACTGATTGCGGCGGCGGAGACCTGCATCGCAGAACTCAACCTCAACGCGGTACGCGGTCTGATTGTCAGCGGTGATGCGTTCATCAACGGCTCCGTTGGGCTGGCGAAAATCCGTCATAACTTCCCTCAGGCGGTTGCCGTTGAGATGGAAGCGACCGCGATTGCGCACGTTTGCCATAACTTCAGCGTACCGTTCGTGGTGGTTCGCGCCATCTCTGACGTGGCAGACCAGCAGTCCCACATCAGCTTCGACGAGTTCCTGACCGTTGCGGCAAAACAGTCCACCGTGATGGTGGAACGCCTGGTGCAGAATCTGGCACGTGGCTAAACATACCGTCAGGGCGCTGGCCGCCCTGCTTCTTCTCGCACCGCTGTGGCTCTATGCTGTACCGCGCGTGATTACACTCTCTCCCGCAAATACGGAACTGGCGTTTGCCGCCGGGATCACGCCCGTTGGCGTGAGTAGCTATTCGGATTATCCGCCGCAGGCCGCGGGAATTGAACAAGTCGCCACCTGGCAAGGGATGAACCTTGAGCGCATCGTGGCGCTTAAACCGGATCTCGTGCTGGCCTGGCGCGGCGGTAACGCCGAGCGGCAGGTCAACCAGCTCACCTCGCTTGGCATAAAAGTGATGTGGATTGATGCCGTCAGCATTGAGCAAGTCGCTCAGGCGCTACGCGCCCTGGCACCCTATAGCCCTACGCCCAAAAAAGCCGAGGCGGTGGCGAAACAGATGCTGAGCGACTATGCCGCGCTGAAATCCCGATACGATACCCCTGTTAAAAAGCGCATCTTCCTGCAGTTTGGCAGCCAGCCGCTGTTCACCACCGGAAAAGGGTCGATTCAGAACCAGGTGCTGGAAGTCTGTGGCGGTGAAAACATCTTTGCAGCCAGCCGGGTGCCGTGGCCCCAGGTTAGCCGTGAACAGGTCCTGGCGCGCCAGCCGCAGGCTATCGTCGTGGTCGGAAATGCGAGCGAAATTCCCAAAATTGAACAATTCTGGCAACGGCAGCTAAAAATACCGGTAATTCCCCTTAACAGCGACTGGTTTGAACGCGCCAGCCCGCGTATTATCCTCGCCGCAAAACAGCTCTGTGCCGCGCTGGCAGAGAGTCACTAACATAAGACCCTTTTCGAGGATTTAACGATGCTCGTTTATTGGCTGGATATTCTTGGCACAGCCGTTTTTGCTATCTCCGGCGTCCTGCTCGCCGGAAAACTACGCATGGATCCGTTTGGCGTGCTGGTGCTTGGGGTCGTGACCGCCGTCGGTGGCGGGACAATCCGCGATATGGCGCTGGCGAATGGCCCGGTGTTTTGGGTGAAAGATCCTACCGATCTGGTGGTCGCGATGGTCACCTGTCTGTTAACCATTGTGCTGGTTCGCCAGCCCCGCAGATTACCCAAATGGATATTGCCGGTACTGGATGCCGTCGGTCTGGCCGTGTTTGTCGGTATTGGCGTCAATAAGGCGTTTAATGCGGGTACCGGTCCAATGGTGGCAATCTGTATGGGCGTATTAACCGGTGTGGGCGGTGGGATCATTCGCGACATTCTGGCGCGTGAAGTACCAATGATCCTGCGTACTGAAATTTACGCAACGGCCTGTATCGCGGGGGGCATTGTCCACGCGACCGCGTACTACACGTTTGCACTTCCGCTGGAAAACGCTGCGATGCTGGGGATGGTCGTGACGCTGGTGATACGTTTAGCGGCGATACGCTGGCACCTGAAGCTGCCGACGTTTGCGCTGGATGACCGGTAAAAGCAAAACGGTAACCTGACGGTTACCGTTTTTAGTCTTTTCTCCCTCTCCCTGTGGGAGAGGGCCGGGGTGAGGGCAACAGCCCGCACCCTCTTAAATACTGAACGAAGAACCACACCCGCAGGTGCTTGTTGCGTTCGGGTTGGTCACCACAAAGCGTGAACCTTCCAGACCTTCGGTGTAATCCACCGAACCGCCCACCAGATATTGCAGGCTCATCGGGTCAACCACCAGCGCGACGCCCTGTTTCTCGATAGTCATATCGCCATCGTTAACCTGATCGTCAAAGGTAAAACCATACTGGAAGCCGCTGCAGCCGCCACCGGTAATATAGACGCGCAGTTTCAGATCCGGATTGTCTTCGTCTGCAATCAGGGTTTTCACTTTGTTGGCTGCTGCTTCGGTAAATTCCAGCGGCAACGCTACATCATCACTCATCATATGCTCCCATGAATACTGCTACTGCGATTGGGTAAAATTCACCCAATTCTTTGTGTCATTATCTAATACCCTGGTAATTCATTCAAGTATTCTGCACTGCGGCCCGTTCAGCCTCTTGTTTTGCCAGAGTACGCGCAAGGATGGTGGAGTATAGCGGCTTTCCACCCAGGAACTGGGCTAATAGTGTCGCGCCGAGACAGGTAATGATCATTGGCAAAATGAGCTGGTAATTGTCCGTCATCTCCAGCACCAGCACGATCCCGGTCAACGGCGCACGCAGGGATGCGGCCAGCAGCGCTCCCATTCCGGCGATGGCAAAGGTCCCGGCGTCAAGATGATAGGCGGGAAAACCCACTTCAGCCGCCATACCAAACGCGGTGCCCAGCAAGGTCCCCAGCGCCAGCATCGGGGCAAATATCCCGCCGGGCGCGCCGGAGGAAAAACAGAGTACCGTCGTGATGACGCGGGAGATAAACATAAACAGCAGCAGACCCACGCTGAAATTCCCCGCCGCCGCAATGGGAATCAGCCCGAACCCGCCGCCTGCGGCATTCGGCTCGATAAACCCGAGCACGCCACACATTCCGCCCAGCAGACCGCCCATCAGCACCCATTTCGTGGTGTTCCCGCCGTGAATGCGCTGGAACATATCCTGAGCGCGCAGGATAAAGGTGTTAAACAGCGGCCCCACCACGCCAAAAATCATGCCGAGGATCAGGTAAAGCCACAGGGTGTTGACCGGCGCGTTGGTCAGTTTACCCACCTCAATGACCGCCCCTTCGCCGTTAAAGAGGCGAAAGACGATGCTCGACATAATGACGCCGGTAAACACCGCTTTAATGGAGATCAGGTTGTAGCGAAACTGCGCGCGCATCTCTTCGATAATGAACAAAATGCCCGCCAGCGGCGCGTTAAACGCCGCCGACAACCCCGCCGCCGCACCGGTAGCCAGCAGCGTATGGCGCGCTTCGGCGCTGCGCATCCGAAACAGATCGCCCACCATGCGGCCGACGTTCCCCCCCAGCTGTACCGTGGGCCCTTCCCGGCCAAGTACCATGCCTGCGCCCAGCGTACCCATGCCGCCGATGAATTTAACCGGAATCACCCGCCACCAGCGCACCGGACGCAGCTCCTCCAGCGCACCTTCAATTTCCGGAATGCCCGACCCACCCGCCTCCGGCGCGAATTTACGCACCAGAAAATACCCCACCAAGGCAAACAGCGCAGACAGCCCAAATGCCCAAACCCAGACCAGCCATTCGCTATCGGCGAAACCGGCCACAGTGCCCACTCGCCAGTTGAGTACGGCATTAACCGCTTTTTCAAACGCCACGCCAATCAGCCCCGCGAGAGTCCCCACCACGGCAGCGGCCAGCAGGATCGCCAGCGGCGTTTTATCGCGATTGAGCAGCCGCCGAATACTGACCCGGTGCCGGGCGCGCGTAAACTGTTGTTCTTCAAAAGACGGAGAATCTGATTTCATGTCCTGTTCTTATTCGTCATACAAAAAGCCGCGAGGATTTTACCAGAGACTGCCCCACCGTCTCCTGAAAATTACTTAACAAATCTTAAAGCATTACCCGGCTAAAAATTTCATAACCTTCCCCGAATCACTTAGAATAGTGGGCTTAATCATTTTATACGAACCAGGAACGACGCCATGAGCAAGTCTGAAAACCTCTACAGTGCAGCCCGCGAGCTTATTCCGGGTGGCGTGAACTCACCTGTGCGCGCCTTCACCGGCGTGGGCGGTACGCCGCTGTTTATCGAACGTGCTGACGGCGCGTATCTGTATGATGTCGATGGCAAAGCCTATATCGATTATGTCGGCTCCTGGGGCCCGATGGTGCTGGGGCACAACCACCCGGCTATTCGTAATGCGGTGATTGAAGCTGCCCAGCGCGGCCTGAGTTTCGGCGCGCCAACCGAAATGGAAGTGAAAATGGCGGAGCTGGTGACCGAACTGGTGCCGACCATGGACATGGTGCGTATGGTGAACTCCGGTACCGAAGCCACTATGAGCGCCATCCGCCTGGCGCGCGGTTTTACCGGTCGCGATAAAATCATCAAATTCGAAGGCTGCTACCACGGCCATGCGGACTGCCTGCTGGTGAAAGCCGGTTCCGGCGCGCTGACGCTCGGCCAGCCAAACTCACCTGGCGTACCGGCCGATTTCGCGAAGCACACCCTGACCTGCACCTACAACGATCTTGCTACCGTTCGCGCGGCGTTCGAGCAGTATCCGCAGGAGATCGCCTGCATCATCGTTGAGCCGGTAGCGGGCAACATGAACTGCATCCCACCGCAGCCTGAGTTCCTGCCGGGCCTGCGCGCCCTGTGCGATGAGTTCGGTGCGCTGCTGATCATCGATGAAGTGATGACCGGCTTCCGCGTAGCGCTGGCGGGTGCCCAGTCTTACTACGGCGTTGAGCCGGACCTGACCTGCCTCGGTAAAATCATCGGCGGCGGCATGCCGGTCGGCGCATTCGGTGGTCGTAAGGACGTGATGGAAGCCCTGGCGCCAACCGGCCCGGTTTACCAGGCGGGAACGCTCTCGGGTAACCCTATCGCCATGGCGGCGGGCTTTGCCTGCCTGACCGAAGTGGCCCAGCCTGGCATTCACGAGACCCTGACCGACCTGACGACGCAGCTGGCAAGCGGGCTGCTTGAAGCGGCAGAGGAAGCCGGTATTCCGCTGGTGGTTAACCACGTGGGCGGCATGTTCGGGATCTTCTTCACCGATGCGAAAACCGTGACCTGCTATCAGGACGTGGTGAAGTGCGACGTTGAGCGCTTCAAGCGCTTCTTCCACCTGATGCTGGAAGAAGGCGTGTACCTGGCACCGTCAGCGTTCGAAGCGGGCTTTATGTCCGTGGCGCACAGCGAAGAAGATATCAATAACACCATCGACGCGGCGCGTAAGGTGTTTGCGAAGCTCTAAGGTCATTGCCGGGTGGCGCTAACGCCTACCCGGCCTACGATGTTCTCCCTCTCCCTGTGGGAGAGGGCTGGGGTGAGAGCATCATGTCGCACCTGACTACCGGCTCTGCTTTCTCAACAGATAAATAAAGTACGGCGCACCGATAAAGGTCGACAGCAGACCCGCCGGGATCTGGTACGGGAACAGCACCATTCTTCCGCACCAGTCTGCGAACACCAGCATCACCCCGCCCGTCAGGGCCGACATGACGATATGCGGCATCGTCCGGCGGAACCCCATCATTCTGGCAATGTGCGGCGCCATTAACCCCACAAAACTCAGCGGTCCAATCGTCAGGGTTGCCGTCGCCGTCAGGCACGCTGCCAGCAGCAGCAAGGCCACGCGCGCTGGCGTCAGCGCCATCCCCACCGCACGCGCGGTTTCGCCGCCGAGCGGCAGAATGGTCATCCAGCGGCGGCACAGCGGCACCATCGCCAGCAGCACGAGCATCACCATCCCGGACCAGACCACCTGGCTTCCGGTGGCGTTGTAGGTCGAGCCGGAAATCCAGGTCAGGATCTTCGCCATACGCGGATCGCCGCTTGCCTGCAGCATCATCAGCAGCATCGTAAACGCGGTGCTGAGCGCCATCCCGGCCAGCAGCATGCGGTGCGGCGAAAAGCCGCCGCGACCGGCGGCTATCAGGATAATCATCAGCGTGGCTGCCGCGCCGATACTGCCGGCAGGCATCAGCCAGCCAAACGCATTGCCCGGCACGAAGAACAGCATCAGCACCACGCCAAAGGCGGCGCCAGAGCTGATCCCAAGCACTTCCGGGCTCGCCATCGGGTTGCCGGTCAGACGCTGAATAATGCACCCCGCCACCGCCAGCATCACCCCGGCGATCAGCGCAGCGACGATACGCGGCCAGCGCCACTGCAGCAGTTCATTGAGCAAATCACCCGTTGCCCAGTGCCAGCCCGCGGCATCGCGTCCAAATGAGAGCGCCGCGAACGAGGCGATAATCAGCACCGCCAGACCGGCAAGGCTAAACCACAGCACCGACCGACGTTCAGCGTAGACTTTATCGCCCGCGTCCATCGCCGGTGCACTCATGCTGCGCAGCCGCGGGAGCAGCCACAGCAGCAGCGGCGCCCCGATAAGCGCGGTCACAGAGCCGGTGGAGACTTCCCGCCAGACCTGCGCCAGCCAGAGAATAAGCTGATCGGAAAGCCAGAGGATCAGCGCCCCAATCAGCGGCGCCAGCATCAGACGCGTCAGTAAACGACGCGCCCCGAGCATTTTCGCCAGCAGCGGCGCAAACAGGCCGATAAACCCGATGATGCCGACCGCGTTCACCAGCAGGGCGCTCAATACAATTGCCAGCGTCAGCGCCGCCAGGCGAGCCAGCGACAGCGCCAGCCCCAGGTTACGCGCCACGCCATCATCCAGCCCCATGAGCGTAAGAGGACGCAGGAGCAGCAGCGTCAGCACAACACCGCCAGCCAGCTGCGGCCAGAGGCGCTGCACCACGCTCCAGTCGGTCTGGGTCAGCGTGCCGGTGCTCCACAGGAACATGCTTTGCAGCTGATCGTGGTGGAACAGCACCAGCAGTTGGTTGATCGCCCCACTGTAGAGGCTCACCACCAGCCCGGCCAGGATAAGCGTTACCGGCGAAAGACGCTTGCCCCAGGCCACGCCAAAGACCAGCGCACCTACCACGCACGCCCCCGCGAGTGCCGCAAACTGCGAGGTTAACGCACCCGGCAGCGCCCACAGCGTGGTAATGGTGATCCCAAGCTGTGCGCCGGTCGCGACGCCGAGCGTGGTTGGCTCTGCCAGCGGGTTACGCAAAACCTGCTGGAACAGCACGCCCACCAGCCCTAAACCGGCGCCGACTAACAGGGAGATCGCCAGACGCGGCAGCAGGCTGTAGTGGAACAGCATCTGCTGAATATTATCGATATCCGGCGAGGCCAGCGCGGCCCCCCACTGCGTGCGGGGTAACGCCGTCGAGAGGTTGAACCCGGTTAATACCAGCGCAACCAGAAAAAGCAGGGATAGCAGCAGCGCCGGGAAGCGGGCGATACGCGTACTCATGCTTTACCTCCCAGCGCGTTATCCAGCACGCGGGCAAAATGCATGGCCGACAGCGTCGCGCCGTAGAACCAGACCGCCGGGGCGCGCTGGAAGCGCTGCTCACGCACAAACGGCATCGCCTGCCAGAGCGGCGTAGCCATCAGGGTCTGCATGGCGCGCTCGTTGCCGTGATCGAAGCACAGTACATCCACGTCGCGAAACGCCGCGAGACGATCGATACCCACGGCGGTACTGCCCCAGAACGTCATCTCCCCTTCCCAGGCATTACGAATGCCGAAGCTGTCGAGCACTTCCTGGAAGAGGCAGTTTTTACCGAAAACCAGCATATGGCGGGCATCCAGCAGCGTCACCATCAGCAGCGGACGATCGCCCCGGTGAGCAAAGCGGGGCTTCAGGGAGTCAATCAGGGTATCAAATTCGTCGAGATGTTTTTTGGCCTCGACCTCGCGGTTGAGGAAACGCGCCATCTCGTTAACCGAGTTTTTCGCCATGGCCAGCGGTTTTTTACCGTCACTGAAGGCGAATCCACGTCCGGGCGCGATGCGCGCCATGGTCTCCTCTGACGGACCGTAACCCGCTGACCAGAACATGAACGAGGGTTTCATCTGGGTGAGCAGCTCGAGGTTTGGCTCCGTCCGCAGGCCGATGTCGATCACCGAGTCCGGCAGCTTCGGCTCGTTCACCCAGAGGTTATAGTTAGGAATGTCCGCCACGCCGTAGGGCGTGACGCCGAGCGCCATCATCAGCTCGACCGGCAGCCACTCCAGAGCGACAATGCGGTGCGGATCGACGGCGGCAGCACGCGCCGTATTCATTTTTAACAGCAGCGGTGAGAGCGCCATCGCCGTCAGCAGGCGACGGCGGCTAATGCGTGTGTTATCGAGCATCAGTAGACAAAGCTCACCGGTGCAGCCCCGGCCGGGTGAGGCAGAATACCCATTGGAATACCGTAAATATGTTCCAGCGTTTCGCTGCGCATCAGCTCTGCGGGTGTACCCTGGGCAATCATCTCGCCCCCGCGCAGCGCGACGAGGTAGTCACAATAACGCGCGGCCATGTTGATATCGTGCAGAACCGCAATGACCGTCAGACCGCGCTGCTGGCTCAAGCGATGCACCAGCGCCAGGACGTCGACCTGATGCGCAATATCCAGCGCAGAGGTCGGTTCATCCAGCAGCAGGCAGCGGCTGTCCTGCGCCACCAGCATCGCAATCCACGCGCGCTGACGTTCGCCTCCGGACAGGCTATCCACCAGACGGTGCGCCAGCGGTTTTAGCCCGACCAGCGCAATCGCCTCTTCCACCTTCTCTCTGTCGGCCACGCCAAATCGTCCAAGCGCCCCGTGCCACGGATAACGCCCAATCGCCACCAGCTCACGCACCGTCATTCCTTCCGCCTGCGGCAGCTGCTGCGGCAGATAGGCCACTTTGCGCGCAAAGGCTTTACTGCTCCAGCTCTCCAGCGGTTGGTCATCCAGCAGAATATCGCCTTCTGAAGGCGGCTGATGGCGCCCCAGCATCTTGAGCAGCGTGGACTTACCGGAACCGTTGTGACCAATCAGGCCAGTGACTTTACCGGCGGGGAACGTCAGAGAGAGCGGATGCAGCAAGGTGCGCCCGGGTACGCGAAAGGAGAGATGGTTGAGCGTGAAGGTGGTGTCGGGTTGCGTTTGATTATCCTGCATATCAGCCAACTTAAATAAAAAGGGCACGGCGAACCGTGCCCGGACAGAGATTAGAAGCGGAAGGTCGCGGTAGCAACAACCTGACGTTCAGCACCCCAGAAGCAGCCGTAGGTGTTGAAGCAGCTGGCAACGTACTCACGATCGAACAGGTTGTTCACGTGCAGCGCCACGTTCGAGCCTGCCATGCCAACGCGTGCCAGATCGTATCTGACCAGCGCATCGACAACGGTGTAGCTGCCCACCTTGAAGGAGTTCGCCGGATCGCCATAGCTGGAACCCGTGTAACGCACGCCGGTACCCAGCGTCAGGCCAGACAGTGGGCCATCAAACATCGTGTAATCACCCCAAACGGATGCCATGTGTTTTGGCACCTGAGCTGGCGTGTTGCCTTTGTAGTTCGTATCGGTGGTGTATTCCGCATCGGTATAGGTATAGGAGCCGACGACGTTCACGCTTGCAGAGAGGGCCGCTTTCGCTTCCAGCTCTACGCCACGCGCGCGGATTTCACCGCCTTCAACGGAGAAGAAGGAGCCCGCCGGGTCCGCCATCAGGTTGTTGGTTTTGGTCAGCTGGTATACCGCACCGGTAACAACGATCGGACGATCGTTCGGTACGTATTTCACGCCCGCTTCGTACTGTTTGCCTTTGGAAGGCGAGAACAGTTTACCCTGGGCATCGGTCTGCGAAGCCGGTTCAAACGATTCGCTGTAGCTAAAGTACGGGGTGACACCGTTATCAAACAGGTAGTTAACGCCGCCGCGCCAGGTGAACTGGGTGTCATCACGTTTGGAAGTGGTGTTCGTCACGCGGTTGTAGGATTCCTGATCGGCCCAGTCATAACGGCCGCCCAGGGTTACCAGGACCTTATCCCACTGCGCCTGATCCTGAACGTAGAGTCCCGTCTGTTTCTGACGGTTAAGGATCTGATACGGGCCGGAGTTTGCTGGGTCTTTTGCACCAAAATCAAAATCGCTGTTCACCGGATGGTAGAGATCCAGCAGCGGAACAGAGTCGTCATAGCCAAACCAGGAGTTGATGTCGTTACGCATACGCATAAAGTCAACGCCGGTCAGCAGGATGTGGTCCACCTCACCCGTAGCGAATTTGCTCTGCAGCTGAGTATCAACGGTGAAGTTCTGCAGTTTTTCATTATCGACAACGTATTTACGCGCCAGATAATGGCCTTTATCCGATGGCGCTAGCGCCGCGCACTGCTTGTTGCCGCTGTTCGCCGGGTCGGTACAGACACCATAGCCGTATACGCTGTTTTGCGAGGTTTTGTTCTCAGCAAAGCGCAGATTCTGGCGCACGGTAAAGGTATCGTTGAAGGCGTGGTCGAAGCTGTATCCCACCATTTTCTGGTTACGGGAGTAGGTGTTGTTCTTCGCGCCTTCGTTGAAGTTCGTCGGAAGACGATCGCCATTTGGCAGCGGATCAACCGTTCCCTCTTTTGGCAGCCAGCCGTAGTAGCCTGTCTCAGGCTCGTTCTGGAAGTATGAGAGGAACGTGAAGGTGGTTTTATCATCCGGACGCCAGGAGAAAGAAGGCGCGATGGCATAACGCTGCTCACCTTTGCCTTCCTGCTGCGAGTTGTTCGAACGTGCAACGCCCGTTAAGCGGTAAGAGTAAACGCCGTCATCGTCGATCGCATCGCTGAAGTCAAAGCCGGTCTGGAACAGGCTGTCAGTGCCCATTTTGAACTGAACTTCTTTCAGCGGCTCGGTGGTTGGGCGCTTGCTGACCATGTTCAGCAAGCCGCCAGGGCTGCTTTTTCCGTACAGAACGGAAACCGGGCCGCGCATGATCTCGGCGCGCTCCAGCATATAAGGGTCAATCACCGCGTCGTTATAGAAGTTGCCTTGCATCTTCATACCGTCGAGGTAGTTATTTTGGGTCTGACCGTCGGCCGCGAAACCGCGAATGACCAGGTAGTCATAGGTGTTGGACGCGCCACGCGTACCCACCGCAACACCCGGCGTGTAGCTCAGGGCTTCTTTCACCGAGCGTGGCTGGTGCAGCGCCATCTCTTCAGCGGTCACCACGGAAATAGACTGTGGAACCTTTTGAATCGGAGTATCCGTTTTGGTCCCGGTCGCCGATTGCCGTGCAGCGATGGTCGCCGCCGGTCCCCAGGCACTTTCCTGTGCCGCAGGTGCTGCGGTTACCGTGATAGTTTCTTCTTTTTTCGGGGTTTCGGCCGCATGAGCATACGCGGACATGCCGGCAACCGCTGTGGCGACGACGACCGCGAGTTTACGCAGCGACGTGTTCATTGGCTGAGCAGTATTGGAAAGCGCCATGATGTTTCTCTGATGGAAAAGTGAATGATAACGTAAACGAGAATTATTATTATGA
This sequence comes from Enterobacter sp. PL_is514, assembly GCF_055816715.1. Lineage (NCBI taxonomy): Bacteria > Pseudomonadati > Pseudomonadota > Gammaproteobacteria > Enterobacterales > Enterobacteriaceae > Enterobacter > Enterobacter sp. PL_is514. Next base: position 53,880 of record NZ_JBVPGN010000033.1, read on the forward strand.
GCGCCAGAATAATATGCGAAACGCGGGTTGCATAGCAAGCAGTAAGCAGCCCTACAAGATTTAAGGGTTTAAGAATTAACCAGATGAAAAGAGTGGGTTAATAAGGATAGCGAAATGATCGCTAAAGCCCGCCAAAACGGGCAGAGAGGGTTAACGGTAAAATACCTCGAACGTGGCGACGGAATCGACTTTGCCCGCTTTAACCTCCCCCGTTTTGACGTAGCGCGCCTTGAGAGGGATTTCAACTGGGATCTTGTCCTGCGTACTGGTTATCGCCGTGTAGTTCTGATCAAACTGCAGCACCGTATTATTCTTATCAAGAATTTGGATGCCGACACCCGCGGCGGCGGAATCTCCGGCAGCGATGCCGAGGATATTGCCGTTCTTCACGCCCGTTGAGCCTGCGCTGGTGAACTGATAATCGATCTTTGTCCCCGCAGAACAGTCGGTGATTTCAATCTTAAAACTGCTGTCGGTAAGTATCTCTGAGTATTGCCCGTCAAAATCCTGAACGTTAACCGTTTTAAGAGGCACATAAATGTTACGGTCGACCAGGTTACAGGTGTTGGTCGTAATGCGAACGCTGGTGGGCGAAAAGCGCATTTCACCGATCACCGCGTTCCCCAGGATATCCATTGAGGTTAATCGTGAGGTATCGAGATATCCTTCCTGAATATCGCCCGTTACCACCAGCTGCGCAGTGGCGCGAAAGGTAGATACTCCATGCGAATAGCCATGTGTTGAGCCAATATAGTGCATTGGCCTGACAAGATCCTCGTCATTATAGTTTGGTAACTGCTCATTCGAGGAAGCGGCCCGAATTCCAATCCCCGGGACATTAGTTTGATAAACGCCAGGCATAACATCTTCACGCGCATCGCTTTCCGTCAAGGAGAGATAGCCTCGCCGTATTTGCGCTTCACCGATGCAGTCTATGGCCACTTCTTTACTTTCAACGCTGTCATCGTAAATGATTGTGCCTTTCGGGGTATCAGGAGCAACAATAATCACCGGCGGAAGTTGAAACGTCACCACAGCATCCACGCCAGAGCTGCCGTTAAAAGTACAGTCTGCTCGAGCTGAATGGAAAAAGGCGGTCGCCAGCAACATCAGCACGGGTAAGAAAAACGTTTTCATGGAAAAGTGTAGATTCATGAAATACCTCTTTTAATGACAGTTGACCGTGGCTTTCACGATCCCTGCAGAGCCCTGGGAGGGAAGATCCAGCTCTCCATGACACTGATGAACGTGTTCTTCCCCCCACTGCACGCTAAACGTTGTTTTGCCGGACAGCCCCGTGAGGTAAACCTCACCGTCATCCCCGACGATGGCGGTGGTACTCTCCAGCGCTACCACAGCCCCAAACGGAACGGGCTTACCTGCGTAGAGCAAGGTCACCAGCGCGCGTCGTCCAACGCGAGCATCGAAGGTCGCGTGCAGAGCCGCCCCTTTCGTCGGCACGAGATCGAGCGTTGCCGCATCGATATCAATATCTTCCCGATCCTGTGTATTTACGGTGATGACGTTGTGCCGATAGGCCGTCATAGAGGGCACTATGGCGTTACCAAAACGGTCTGTAGAGATGCCGCGCCCGTTTTGCACTTTGATGTTATCGCCATCCTTAATGTGCACAATGGCAAAAGCGTCGCGTACGGGTTGCCCCAGCGTCACGCCATGCTCGTGGGCAACGATCGACCCCTGCGCGCTGTAGTTCCACTGTCTATTATCACCGCTGTAGCTGTAGCTCATCCCGACCTCACCGGAAGCGCCACGGTAACGCCCGGACAGGCTGCCGCCGTAGCCGGTATTTTGATTGGCATAGCTCTGCTGGAGGTTGTAGCTCAGCTTATTGTCCTCCAGCGCGGTGCCGCCGAGCCCGACCTGATGTGAAACAAACCCACCGCTGGCGGTGTTAGCGCTGTAGGTTGCCCAGGAGTCAGGCAGCCACTTTGAGAACGGAATGTTGACCGTCAACGCCATCTGCCGGTCGGTATTGGCGTCCGGGGTGCGGGTCAGGTTGTAGCTTATCGACCAGGTGATATTGCGCCAGCTGGAGCTCAGCCCCGCGCTGACGCTGCGCTCATGGCCGTCCATATCCCAGTAATCCTGCTGATAGCCGTTGAGATAAGCCGAGCCCCAGTCTGAAATACGCTGGGAAAGGTTTAGCTGCATGCGGCTACGGCGGTTGTTGGTTCTGCGATAGGTATAAATGCCGTCATCGATCTCGCCGTCACGCCGATCGATAGCTTCCTGAAAGGTATAAAACCCCGAGGTAGAGTAGCGGTAGCTGGCAAGCGTGACGGTCGTATCCGTGTCAGGGATATCTTTGGAGTACTGGGCCCGCCACGATAAACCGCTGGCATCGTCAAGCCCGTCATCAAACGCGGTACGCGCGGCGGTGAAGTCGACAGATGCGGAGCCGAAGTGCCCCAGGTCGGCACCAAGCCCCAGCAGCAGCGCATGATACAGTGACGCCCCCAGCGCGCCGGTATAGGCCGTGACGCCGTAAGGCAGACCATAGATAGCCGTACCTTGCGCAAAGATGGGTTCATCTTCACCTTCATTACCGCGATAGCGCCCTGCTGCCAGCGAGTACTTAAAACCGCCTTCTCGCTGTAACACCGGCACCGACGCGCTGGCCTGAATGAAGCTATGCTCGCTGCCATCCGCCTCTTCGACGGTCACTTCCAGATCGGCTCCGGAAGTCACCTGGCTCAAGTCGCGGATCTCAAAAGGCCCTGGCGAGACGTTTGTCTGATAGATGGTATAGCCGTTTTGCTTGATGGTGACTTTCGCGTCGCTATTCGCAATACCTCGCACAACGGGCGCAAAGCCTTGCTGGCTGACGGGCAGCATAGCGGTGTCCGTTTCCAGCTTCACGCCGGTCATCTGGACGCTGTCAAAAAGCTCGCCATTGGTATACGTCTGCCCCATCTCAAGCTGGCTTTTCAACGCTTTGATGTCACGCTGTAAAGTGCTGGCGATAGCCTCCCAGCCGGAAGCATCGCTCCAGGTGCTGTTATTACGCAGTCGCCACGCGCCAAGATTCATCCCCGACTCCAGACCCAGCCAGGTTGAAGAGGCTTTGCCCGAGCTATAGTGTTGCTGAGAGCCGCTGAGCTGATAGCTTGTCCAGGCGGCAGGCGCGCCGTCATCCCAGAATTTCGGGTTAATCGCTCCGGCGGCGGCGCGATCGCGATAGATCTGCGGAATGACCAGCTTCAGGGTCTGGTTATCCTGATCGTAATCGTAGCGTGCATTTTCAATAAAATGAGAGATGTCCCGAACGTAAGCCTCGTCGTCAAGACCCTTTAAGTCAGGGATCGTGTCAACTTTCACGCCGTATTCGCGCAGGTCCGCTTTGGTCAGCTCCGGCAGCAGATGCTGTTTGTCGTCAGAAAGCACATAGGTGAGCGTACGTGTATCCAGCACGTCCCGATCCCACATAATCGTCGTGGGGTAGCTCCCCGCAAGTAAGCCATTATCATTGATGAATTTTTTGAGCGTGGAGGTATTTTCGAGAGGGGTATCCAGTTCAAGGATCCGCAGGTTGAATTCGTCATCCGCACTTGCAGGCTGGATCGCGGCGAGCAGCGCCAGCGCGATCCCGGACAGTACCTGTTTGTGAAGTAAAGATGACGACATAACTTACCAACATGATCGATTTAAAGAGCCTGCTTGCGTAGAGGAGTCTGGGCGCCGAAATCATTAATAGCCGTCCAGGTCACCGCGCCATTTGCCGCTTTTGGTAGCGCGAAACTCTGCTTGCTAAACGGTGCAACCATCATTGAAATGGCACCCGGCGTGGTTTTGGTCTCTTTCACCGGTACACTTTTCCCGCCAACGGCCAGTTCGCCAAAAGAGACGTAAAAAGGGGTGGGGTTGTTTGCAATTAGCGTCTCACCCTGACGATGGAACGTGATTTTTTCATAGGCTCCCAGGGCATCGGTTTCCTTCAGTTGAGTAGGACGCCAGAAAAGCTTCAGGCGCGTTTTCATCGCGAACTGCAGCGTGTTTTTCTCTTTCAGATCGGGCGACAGAGCAGAGACGGATTTCACATTCGCCAGAAAAAGTGATTCGCGGTCTGCCGGCAGGCTGTTTTTATCGCCGGTAAAAATAACGTGTAATAGCGTCTGACGATTTTCCTGCAACTTATAGACAGGCGGCGTAATAATAAAGGGAGCCTTTGCATCATTGGGATAACTGACCCAGCTTTGCACCAGATAACGCGTATGAGGATCTTTATTTTTAAGTGCGATTTGCACTTCAGATTTATTCGATGGATAAATAATTCGCGTACCACCGAGAACAACGCTTGCCTGCACTGAAAAGCAAGAGATAATTAAACAACCACATAACAATTTAAATAACGTCTTCATACAGCGTTCCAGGAGGCAGCCGTTCAGGCTGCCAATAATTGCTTAGCGATAGACAACCTCAAATGTGGCTGAGGAGGAGTAATGACCCGCGGTTGGCGCGGCATCACCGACCTGAATCACTTTCGCGGTGTAGTTAAAGACAGAAGCCGCTGCGCCGGTCGGATCGTTAGCCACGTCGGTGCCCGCATCCGGTACTGAACCGTCGAAGACCACATCGCCTTTGGAGCCGTTGTCGTTGCTGACAATGATGCCAACGTTAGTGGCGTTGCCTGCGCCGGAGAGATCGTTCTTCAAACGCTTGTACGCCGCGTCTGTCGTTGTGCCGCTGAACTTGAGGTTCAGTTTGGCGACCAGCGGGTCACATTTTTTTACTTCAATCTTAAAAGCTTTAGACGTCCCGACCTGACCGTCGATGCCAAAATCTGAAGGATAAGTATCTGCGAATGTGACGGTGGATTCATTGGTCCCCGTACCATCAACATTGATCTCGCAGGTATCCGCCACAATTTTTCCGGCGAAATTTACCGTACCTGAATCATTCGCTGCAAAGACCGGCAGCGACAAAGCCGCCATAATGCTTCCGGCCAATAAAGAAGAAACAATTATCTTATTCATAACAACATCCTTATATATGTTTATAATGGAATCCATTCCTGGGAAAAATACTTTTCGCCAGAATGCCATTTAAAATTTGACGTCACTTAGCCCCAAAAAACCATTAATAAGAACATCCCATGAGGAAAGTGAGATTCACGAACTTAATTACATCAGATTAATCTTTACCTTGTCCAGCAGGCTGGCAAATAAAATAGTTTAAAGTGATACCAACGCACTGATTAAAATAATAAAAATTACGCATTAGTAATTCTTAATTAGACATTTACTAAAATTAAAATAAGAATAAATGTTAAGACAAAAAAAGCCGCTTATCACTAAGCGGCTTTTTTATTCAGGAAACTAATCAGTTTCCGCCAAACATGTCCTTAATCCAGCCGGCTACGCCATCGCTGTCTTTCTTCTCATTCTGCTGCTGCGGCTGTTGCTGCTGCGGCTGCTGTGGCTGAGAAGACTGATCGAACGGGTTGCCCGTCGGCTGTTCAGGCTGGCTCTGCTGACACAGGGAATCCGGGTTGGTTGTCCAGACCGGCAGGGTACGCATTCCGCCACCGCAGACAAAGTTACCGGAGCTGTCCACGCCCATATCCACGATATCTTCCGGCGCAACGAGGTTCAGCGGCACCGGTGACTGATTGGCCAGGTAGCGCTGGTAAATCGACATCGCCCCGCTCGCCCCGTACAGTTTGGTCGGCTGGTTGTTATCGCGGCCTACCCAGGTGATCACCACTTCGCGGCCATCAATACCGGCAAACCAGGTATCAACGTTGTTGTTGGTGGTCCCGGTTTTACCCGCCAGATGCAGACCCGGATACTTCGCCCCCAGCTGACGCCCGGTACCACGCTGCACCACCTGCTGCATGGTCCACAGCGTCATGTAGGCGGCCTGAGCAGGAACGGCACGCTCTGCCTGCGGGAAGCTCTGATACAGCACGGAGCCATCTTCGGCAATCACCGAACGCAGGGCAGACAGCGGTGCGCGGTTACCCCCGCTGGCAATGGTCTGGAAAGCCTGGGCGACTTCGATCGGCGTCAGGTTAAGCGCGCCGAGGATCATTGCCGGCACCGGGTGCAGCTGATCTTTCGATACGCCCAGTTTTTGCCAGGTGTCGACAATCGCTGGCAGTCCCAGCGACATGCCCAGGTTAACGGTTGGTACGTTCATGGAACGCGTTAACGCATCCACCAGCATCACCTGACCGCTGAACTGTTTATCATCGTTCTGCGGTGACCACACCTGGCCGTTAGGCTGGCGCAGGGAGATCGGCGCATCCGCAATCCAGGTATTCAGACGATACTGGTTTGGCTGGCTCAGGGCAGTGAGATAGGTCGCCGGTTTTGCCAGAGAACCGATCGATCGACGCGCCTGCATGGCACGGTTGTAGCCTGCAAACTGCGGCTCGGCACCGCCCACCATCGCGCGAACTTCGCCGGAGTTACGGTCAACCACCACCATCGCGGTTTCAAGATCGGAGAGCTTACGCTGTTTCTTCAGCGCCGGAATGCCTTCCACCGCCGCTTTTTCTGCCGCATCCTGCGCCACGGAGTCAAAGGTGGTGAAGATCTTCACGCCGGAGAGATCTTTGACCTTATCGCCAAGCTTGCTTTGCAGCTCCTGACGCACCAGCTGCATAAACGCAGGCTGAGGCGAAATCACACCGCCGCGCGGCTGAACGCCAAGCGGACGTGCGCTCAGCATGTCGTACAGCTCCTGGTCAATCACCTGCTGTTGTTGCAGCAGACGCAGCACCAGGTTACGACGCTCCAGCGCCAGTTTCGGGTTACGCCACGGGTTATAAATGGACGCCCCTTTCACCATGCCCACCAGCAGCGCCTGCTGATCCAGGCTCAGCTCCTCCACCGGACGACCAAAGTAGTACAGGCTCGCCAGCGGGAAGCCGCGGATTTCGTTATCGCCGCTCTGACCGAGATACACCTCGTTCATGTACAGTTCAAGGATGCGATCCTTGCTGTAGCGCGCATCCATCAGCACGGCCATGTAGGCTTCGTTCGCTTTACGCCAGTAAGAACGTTCGCTGGAGAGGAACAGGTTCTTCACCAGCTGCTGGGTCAGCGTACTCGCGCCCTGTACGGTACGGCCGGCAGTCAGGTTAGCCAGCACCGCACGACCAATCGAGTAGAGGCTAATGCCATCGTGCTCGTAGAAGTGGCGGTCTTCGGTTGCCAGCAGGGTATCGACCAGCAGATCCGGGAAGCCGTTACGCGCCACGAACAGGCGCTGCTCGCCGTTTGCTGACGAAAGCATGGTGATCAGACGCGGATCGAGACGGAAGAAACCGAACTGACGGTTGTTATCCATGTTCTCGATGGTATCCAGACGATCGCCATCAAAGGTCAGACGCGCGCGCACCTGCCCCTCTTTGCTGTCCGGGAAATCAAACGGACGACGGATCATCTCAATGCTGTTGGACTGCACGGTAAATTCGCCAGGCCGCGTCATTTTTGACACCTGACGATACTGGGTGGCTTCGAGCAGTTTAACCATCTCGTTCTTCGTGATGGACATATCTGGCTCAAGGTTCACCATACGGCCATATACTGCCGCAGGCAACTGCCAGACTTTACCGTCGATACGGCTGCGGATCTTCTGATCCAGATACACGCCGTAAATCGCCATCAGCACGACAAAAACAATGAACAGCTTCAGCAGCAGCCAGAACCAGCCGCGCTTGCCCCGAGGCTTACGCCCTTTGCCTTTTCCATTACGCGGCATCGGTTCTTCATCCTCATAATCGTCTTCATAGTCATCGTCATAGTCCTCATCTCTGAGGCGACGACGGCTTACCTTTTCTTTCGCCGGACGCGTTGGTTTTCCCTTACGTCCTATTGGCTCGCGGTCATTCCCCGCCATGCTTTTTCTCCGCAACTTTCAGGCGCAAAGGCCAGATTTTCTTTTCTTTCACAGGCCTGTGAAAGAAGAAATCTCTCAAAATTTGTTTTCTCCCTCTCCCTGTGGGAGAGGGCTGGGGTGAGGGCATCAGGCCGCACATCCCTTTCAGGAATATTTCTTCGTCCGCCTCGTCGGCGCCGTATTCGCCGGATCGTCCGGCCAGACATGTTTGGGGTATCGCCCCTTCATCTCTTTTTGCACTTCACGGTAGCTTCCCGCCCAGAACGCCCCCAAATCTCGGGTGATTTGTAATGGACGATGCGCAGGCGACAGCAGCTCAAGCACTAACGGCACACGCCCTTCCGCAATGGACGGCGTGGTGGCCACACCAAACATCTCCTGCATCCGAACCGCCAGCGCCGGCGGATTATCCTCATGATAACGGATGGCAATCCGGCTTCCGGTGGGCACAGTGTAATGCCCTGGCAGTTCACTATCCAGACGTTGACGTAATGACCAGTCCAGTAAATTCTGTAACGCGACCTTAACATCAAGGGCTTTCAGCGCCCGAAGCGAGTGAACACCGTGCATTTGCGGCAGCAGCCAGCGCTCCAGAGAGCCCAGCAATGTCTCATCATCGACTGCGGGCCAGGCATACTCCGGTAGCCAACGTGCGGCACAATGCAGGCGAAGACGATACTGTTCAGCCTCTGGTGACCAGTTCAGCACGCCTAATCCTTTTTCCCGAATGCCGTTCAGCATAGCCTGATGAAGCTCTTCTTCCGACGGCTTCGCCAGCGGCTTCGTCCCGAGGGTCAGTTTACCAATCTGGCTACGCCGAAACGCCTTCAGCGTGCCCTGGGCATCATCCCACTCGACGATGTCCGATTGCTGAAGCAGATGCGGACAGGTACGGGTCAGGGCGTCAATATCTATGGCAATCGCCTGCAGGATACGCGCATCCGGGGAGTGACTCCCCTGCAGCAGGAGCGGCGCAATCAGCCACTCGTGACGCGTCAGCGCATCATCGCTGTCCAGCATCGCCCCCATGCCGTTTGCCAGCTGGTAGCGACCGTCCAGCCCGCGCCGACGCGCAATCCTGTCCGGGAAGGTCTGCGCCAGCAGCCGGGGAATACGCTCACTGTCTGGTACGCCGCCGCGGCTGTTAAGCCGTTTACCGAGCTGCTGCACCCGCTGCTGCCAGTTCCCCTGACTGCGCGAAAACGCCTGCCCCAGATCGCTGCTGCCACCGCGAGGAGGCTCCTCAAGAATAGCCGCCAGTTTTGCCGCCGTGGCAATTTCATCGTCCCCCAGCGCGGCCACCAGCATTGCGGCCAGACGCGGATCGTTGCCCAGCGCCGCCATTTTCTGGCCGCGCGCCGTCAGACGCTCGCCTTCCAGCGCGCCAAGCTGGGTCAGCAGATTGCGCGCAGCGGCGAGATTCACGGCAGGCGGAGAATCAAGCCAGGTAAGCTGTCCAGGATCCGGGCAGCCCCACTGAAGCAGATCCATCACCAGGCCCGACAAATCACTTTGTAAAATTTCCGGCGTGCTTTGCTGTGCAGCGCGTTCAGCCTGTTCCGCGCTGGTCAAATGCAGGCAGATACCCGGCTCAAGACGCCCCGCGCGGCCCGCGCGCTGCACCATCGACGCCTGGCTAATGCGCTGCGTCAGAAGTTTAGTCAGCCCGGTGCGCGGGTCAAAGCTTGCCACCCTCTCCTGGGCGCTATCCACCACCAGGCGAATCCCTTCAATGGTCAAACTGGTTTCAGCAATGTTGGTTGCCAGCACCACCTTGCGCTGCCCCACCGGGGCCGGAAGGATGGCTTTACGCTGATCCTGGAGCGACAGCGCGCCGTAGAGCGGACAAAGCAGCACATCACCGCCTACGCGGGTAGAAAGCTGCTCCTGCACGCGCTGGATTTCACCGACACCCGGCAAAAACAGCAGCAGGGAACCGGGCTCCTGGCGCAGCAGCTCAGCGGTGGCAATGGCGACCGCCTCGTCAAAACGCTGGTGGGAGGGAAGCTGTTGATAGCGGCGTTCTACCGGAAACGCCCGCCCTTCAGAGCTGATGACCGGTGCATCGGGTAGCGCCTGCCGTAGCCGCTCGTTATCCAGCGTGGCCGACATAATCAGCAGCCGGAGATCGTCACGCAGTCCTTGCTGAACGTCCAGCAACAGCGCGAGGGCCAGATCCGCCTGCAGGCTACGCTCGTGGAATTCATCCAGGATCACCAGCCCGACGCCGGTGAGCTCCGGATCGTTTTGCAGCATGCGGGTGAGAATACCCTCGGTGACCACTTCGAGGCGCGTGCTCGGCCCCACGCAGGTCTCGGCGCGCATCCGGTAACCTACCGTTTCGCCCGGTTTTTCATTCAGCAGTTCCGCCAGACGCTGCGCCACGTTGCGCGCGGCAAGCCTGCGCGGCTCCAGCAGGATAATTTTTCCGCTGATGTTCCCGTCTTTCAGAATCTGCAGCGGCAGCCAGGTGGACTTCCCCGCACCCGTCGGGGCATTCAGCAAAACCTGCGGGGCATGATGTAAGGCAGCGAGAAGGTCAGGAAGAACGACGGCAACCGGCAATGAGGACACTAACAGCTCCAGAGGGTTAACATTAGTCGGCGTACATTGTAGCATCGGCGCATATCATTACCGAGTCCTCCGTATGCCTGAGTCGAAACGGCTGTTTTTTGCCATTGAATTGCCCACCGCGATACAGCGTCAAATTGTTCGCTGGCGCGCCGATCGCTTCCCGCCGGAAGCCGGTCGCCCTGTCGCGGCGGCTAACCTGCACCTGACGCTGGCCTTTTTGGGCGACGTCAGTGCCGAAAAGCAGCGGGCGTTAGCCGCAATGGCCGGGCGTATTGCCCAGCCGGAATTTACGCTGCACCTCGACGATGCGGGTCAGTGGCTGCGTTCGCGCGTGGTCTGGCTGGGCACGCGCCAGCCACCGCGCGGATTATTGCAGCTTGCGAACATGCTGCGCGCGCAGGCGGCGCGCAGCGGCTGTTATCAGAGCCCGCAGCCGTTTCATCCACATATCACGCTGCTGCGCGATGCCGGTCAGGCCGTTGCCATCCCGCCGCCGGGTTTTCACTGGGCTTTTCCGGTCAACGGATTCGCGCTTTACGAATCCGTCTTTGCACAGGGACGCACCCGCTATACGCCGCTACAGCGCTGGACGCTGGGCAACACCGAAAGGAATTCTGATGAAGTTTAGTCCTCCCCTGCAGCACGCTACGCTTATCCAACGCTACAAACGCTTCCTCGCCGACGTGATCACCCCCGAAGGGGTACAGCTCACCCTGCACTGTCCCAATACCGGTGCCATGACGGGCTGTGCGACGCCGGGTGACAGGGTCTGGTATTCCACATCAGAAAATACTAAACGCAAATATGCCCATACCTGGGAAATGACCGAAACCCAAAATGGGGCATTTATTTGCGTTAACACCCTGCGCGCAAATCAACTGGTTAAGGAAGCGCTGACCCATGGCACCATTCCTGAACTGGTCGGTTATGGCACGCATAAAAGTGAAGTGAAATATGGCGATGAAAGCAGCAGAATTGACTTCATGTTACAGGCGGAAGACAGGCCGGAGTGCTATATTGAAGTGAAATCAGTGACGTTAGCGGAGCAGGAAAATGGCTACTTCCCGGATGCGGTAACGCTACGTGGCCAGAAGCATCTGCGAGAGCTAATGAGTGTTGCGGCGGCGGGCAAACGCGCCGTATTGCTGTTTGCGGTGTTGCATTCAGCCATTGAGCGTTTCTCCCCTGCCCGCCATATTGATCCTAAATACGCGCAATTGTTGAATGAGGCACAAAAGCAGGGGGTAGAGGTTTTCGCTTATAAAGCGGAACTTTCTGCCGATAATATGACTCTGAGATCCTCTCTTCCCATTGTCTTATAAGGGATTAGACGATTGACGATTAAGTGTTCTGGCCGCGTGCGCAAATACGCTTTTCCTCACAGGCTTGTCAAGTGTTACGTTTAGATAATTGCCATCCGGAAAAGCATCTGCTATTTATAGCGACCTGATTTTTCCCCCAACACGGGGATCGATAGTGCGTGTTAAGGAGAAGCAACATGCAAGAAGGGCAAAACCGTAAAACATCGTCCCTGAGTATTCTCGCCATCGCTGGGGTGGAGCCGTATCAAGAGAAGCCGGGCGAAGAGTATATGAACGAAGCCCAGCTGTCGCACTTCAAGCGTATTCTTGAAGCATGGCGTAATCAACTCAGGGATGAAGTCGATCGCACCGTTACTCATATGCAGGATGAAGCTGCTAACTTCCCGGATCCGGTAGACCGTGCCGCTCAGGAAGAAGAGTTCAGCCTCGAACTGCGTAACCGTGACCGCGAACGCAAACTGATCAAAAAGATCGAGAAAACGCTGAAAAAAGTCGAAGACGAAGATTTTGGCTACTGCGAATCCTGCGGTGTTGAAATCGGTATTCGTCGCCTGGAAGCGCGTCCAACCGCCGATCTATGCATCGACTGTAAAACGCTGGCCGAAATCCGCGAAAAACAGATGGCCGGTTAATACCAGCGCTGTTTACACACTCTAAAGGCGGGAGTCTCTCCCGCCTTGTTACTGTTGATATGTCTGAATCACACTATATTGGGCGCTTCGCGCCATCTCCTTCCGGTGAATTACACTTCGGCTCATTAATTGCCGCGCTCGGCAGCTACCTGCAGGCTCACGCCCGCCAGGGAAAATGGCTCGTCCGCATTGAAGATATTGACCCTCCGCGTGAAGTTCCCGGTGCTGCAGAGACGATTCTGCGTCAGCTGGAACATTACGGTCTTCACTGGGATGATGAGGTTCTGTGGCAGTCAAAACGTCACGAGGCGTATCGGGAACGTCTGGCCTGGCTTCGCGCACAGGGACTTTCCTATAACTGCACCTGCACCCGCGCGCGTATCCAGAGCGCAGGCGGCGTCTATGACGGCCACTGCCGCACGCTTAATCTTCCTCCGGAAAATGCCGCCGTGCGTATCAGTCAGCGCTCCCCGGTGACGCGCTTTACCGATTTACTCTCCGGTGAGATTCATGCCGATGAACGTCTGGCGCGTGAGGATTTTATTATTCACCGTCGCGATGGCCTGTTCGCCTATAACCTGGCCGTGGTGGTGGACGATCATTTCCAGGGCGTGACGGAAATTGTGCGCGGGGCGGATCTGGTCGAGCCGACCGTGCGACAAATCTCGCTGTATCACCAGTTTGGCTGGACGGCGCCGGACTACATTCATCTGCCGCTGGCGGTCAATGCGCAAGGCTTTAAATTGTCAAAGCAGAACCACGCCCCGGCCCTGCCAGACGGCGATCCGCGTCCTGTTTTGATCGACGCGCTGCGATTTCTCAACCAGAATGTAACCAACGAATGGCAGGATCTGCGTATTGACGAACTGCTGAAAATGGCCGTTGCCAACTGGACGCTCGCGGCAGTGCCAAAAATCCAGCATTCTCAAATGCGTTGCGCTGAGCTATGATTAGCCGCTTTTTTCATAACAAAACACACTACGAGGTGTACCATTTTTACCCGAGTCGCTAATTTTTGCCGTAAAGTGCTAAGCCGCGAAGAGAGCATGGCGAACGATGCTATTGCACAGCCACACATGTCGGTTATTCCGCGTGAGCAGCACACTATTTCCCGCAAAGATATCAGTGAAAATGCCCTCAAGGTGCTCTATCGTCTGAATAAAGCGGGCTACGAGGCCTATCTCGTGGGCGGTGGGGTGCGTGATTTACTGCTGGGCAAAAAACCAAAAGATTTCGACGTGACGACCAGCGCCACGCCTGAGCAGGTGCGCAAATTATTCCGTAACTGTCGTCTCGTTGGCCGCCGTTTCCGTCTGGCTCACGTGATGTTTGGGCCAGAAATTATCGAAGTGGCGACCTTCCGCGGGCACCACGAAGCGGGCGCGTCCGATCGCACGACGTCACAGCGCGGCCAGAACGGTATGCTGCTGCGCGACAATATCTTCGGATCAATCGAAGAAGATGCCCAGCGTCGCGACTTCACCATCAATAGCCTTTATTACAGCGTGGCGGATTTCACCGTGCGCGATTACGTCGGCGGCATGCAGGACCTGAAAGAAGGTCTGATCCGTCTGATCGGCACGCCGGAAACGCGCTACCGTGAAGATCCCGTGCGTATGCTGCGCGCCGTGCGTTTCGCCGCCAAGCTGGATATGCGCATCAGCCCGGAAACGGCAGAGCCGATCCCGCGTCTGGCAACGCTGATTAACGACGTGCCGCCTGCTCGCCTGTTTGAAGAGGCGCTGAAGCTGCTGCAGGCCGGCCACGGCTTTGAAACCTATAATCTGCTGCGCGAATACAACCTGTTCCAGCCGCTGTTCCCGACCATTACCCGCTACTTCACCGAAAACGGTGACAGCCCAATGGAGCGGATGATTGCGCAGGTGCTGAAAAATACCGATACCCGCATTCGCAACGACATGCGCGTGAACCCGGCGTTCCTGTTTGCCGCGATGTTCTGGTATCCGCTGCTGGAAACGGCACAGCGTATTACCCAGGAGAGCGGGCTCGCCTATTACGATGCGTTCGCGCTGGCCGCCAACGACGTGCTGGACGAAGGCTGCCGCACACTCGCCATTCCGAAACGTATTACCACCCTGGTGCGCGACATCTGGCAGCTTCAGCTGCGCATGTCCCGTCGTCAGGGCAAACGCGCCTGGAAGCTGATGGAGCATCCTAAATTCCGCGCTGCCTTCGATCTCCTGTCGCTGCGTGCTGAAATTGAACGCAACCAGGAGCTGCAGCGTCTGGCGCAGTGGTGGGCTGAATTCCAGGTCTCCGCCCCGCCGGAGCAGAAAGATATGCTTACCGGGCTGGATGAAGAGCCGGAACCGCGTCGCCGTCATCGTCGTCCGCGCAAACGCGCGCCGCGTCGTGAAGGGACAGCATGACCCTCGCGTATATCGCCATCGGCAGCAATTTAGCCTCTCCGCTGGAGCAGGTGAATGCTGCCGTACAGGCGCTGGGCGAGATTCCGCAAAGCAAGATCGTGGCAGTCTCCTCGTTCTACCGCACGCCGCCGCTGGGGCCGCAGGATCAGCCCGATTACCTCAACGCCGCCGTGGTGCTGGAAACTGCCCTTGATGCCGAAACACTGCTGGACAATACCCAGCGCATCGAACTGCAGCAGGGCCGCGTACGCAAAGCCGAACGCTGGGGACCGCGCACGCTGGACCTCGACATTATGCTGTTTGGTCACGAGACGATTAACACTGAACGTCTCACCGTTCCGCATTACGATATGAAAAATCGCGGGTTTATGCTCTGGCCGCTCTATGAAGTCGCCCCCGATCTCATCTTCCCGGATGGCACCTCACTTAAGTCCATTCTGGACAACCTCAACGCGGAAAAACCCGCTCGCTGGTGATCGGGTTCCCCTGTCAGTTAGCCTCAAAATAATTGTGGCTAATCGTTTACCTAAAATCATTGTTCCCTCGAATGTTACTGTTAGAATGCGCAAAGATTCGCTTTTGGGCTATCAGGAAACAGTATGAAACCAACCACCATCTCCTTACTGCAGAAATGCAAACAGGAAAAAAAACGCTTCGCCACCATCACCGCGTATGACTACAGCTTCGCCAAACTGTTTGCCGAAGAGGGGATCAACGTCATGCTGGTCGGAGATTCGTTAGGGATGACGGTACAAGGACATGATTCCACCCTGCCGGTAACGGTTGAGGATATCGCTTACCATACCCGCGCCGTGCGCCGTGGCGCCCCAGCGTGCCTGCTGCTTTCCGATCTGCCGTTTATGGCCTATGCCACGCCGGAACAGGCATTCGAAAACGCGGCGGCAGTGATGCGCGCCGGTGCCAATATGGTCAAAATTGAAGGCGGCGCCTGGCTTGTGGATACGGTGAAGATGCTCACCGAGCGCGCCGTGCCGGTGTGCGGGCATTTAGGCCTGACGCCGCAGTCCGTCAATATCTTTGGCGGCTATAAGGTGCAGGGCCGTGGCGATGCCGCCCAGATGCTGCTGGATGATGCCCTGGCGCTGGAAGCCGCAGGTGCCCAGCTGCTGGTGCTGGAGTGCGTGCCGGTTGAGCTGGCGAAACGCATCACCGACGCGCTGTCCATTCCGGTGATTGGTATTGGTGCAGGCAACGTCACCGACGGTCAGATTCTGGTGATGCACGACGCCTTCGGTATCACCGGCGGACACATCCCGAAATTTGCCAAAAATTTCCTCGCCGAAGCGGGCGACATGCGCGCTGCGGTCAGGCAGTATATTGCCGACGTTGAATCCGGTGTTTACCCGGGTGAAGAACACAGTTTCCATTAAGGAGTCTCGTTGTGCTAATCATTGAAACCCTGCCGCTGCTGCGCCAGCATATCCGCCGCGCGCGACAGGAAGGTAAACGTATCGCACTGGTCCCTACCATGGGCAATCTGCATGACGGCCACATGAAGCTCGTCGACGAAGCCCGCGCGCGGGCAGATATCGTGGTGGTCAGTATCTTCGTGAACCCCATGCAGTTTGACCGCGCAGACGATCTGGCGCGCTATCCGCGCACCCTGCAGGAAGACTGCGAGAAGCTCAAAAAACGCCATGCGGATATCGTCTTCTCACCTGCACCGGCGGATGTTTACCCGCAGGGTACCGAAGAGGCAACCTACGTTGACGTCCCGGGCATTTCCACCATGCTCGAAGGCGCGAGCCGCCCGGGCCATTTCCGCGGCGTTTCCACCATCGTCAGCAAGCTGTTCAACCTGGTACAGCCGGACGTTGCCTGCTTTGGCGAGAAAGACTTCCAGCAGCTGGCGCTGATCCGCAAAATGGTCGCGGATATGGGTTACGATATCGAGATTGTCGGCGTACCGATCGTACGCGCAAAAGACGGCCTGGCGCTCAGCTCGCGTAATGGCTACCTGACCGCCGAACAGCGTAAAATCGCGCCGGGTCTCAGCAAGGTCATGAACACCATGGCGGAGCAGGTTCTGGCAAAAGAGTTGACCGTCGAAGAGATCGTCGCCCTCGCCGAACAAGCGCTGAACGATAAAGGTCTTCGCGCTGACGACGTACAAATTCGTGATGCTGATACGCTGCTGGAATTTACGGAAACCAGCAAACGTGCGGTGATCCTGGTAGCGGCATGGCTTGGCCAGGCTCGTCTGATTGATAATAAAGTGGTTGAGCTGGCGTAGTTCTCGCCCTTGATAATTAAAGGTAAACGTAATGATTCGCAAAATGCTGCAAGGTAAGCTTCACCGTGTGAAAGTCACCCAGGCCGACCTGCACTATGAAGGCTCCTGCGCCATTGACCAGGATTTCCTCGATGCTGCGGGCATCCTTGAAAACGAAGCCATTGATATCTGGAACGTGAATAACGGTAAACGCTTCTCTACCTACGCGATTGCCGCAGAGCGCGGTTCTAAAATCATCTCCGTTAACGGCGCAGCCGCGCACTGCGCAGACGTGGGCGACATTGTGATTATCGCCAGCTTCGTGATGATGTCTGACGAAGAAGCCCGTCGCTGGCAGCCTAAAGTGGCCTACTTCGAAGGCGACAATGAAATGAAGCGCACCGCAAAGGCGATTCCGGTTCAGGTTGCTTGATCAATAATTTGGAAAATTCATCCGGAATAATTTCCGGATGAATTTAATCGAGATCATTTTAAAGTTATAAATCGCCTCCATACACATAAAGAAAAAAACATTTAATCTTAAATATCATTCACCGTAATTATTATTTAAGACCACCAATTAGTTCCTCTAAAAACGCACAACAGTTTTTCTAATAACTCACAGCATTCCATTCCTTACCTCCCTTGGCTATACTCTCGCCGAAATTTAATATTTCAATGATGAACAGTTCACAGAAAGCAATGACTGTGTTCCGTTACTACTCAACCTAAAAATATGGATATTAAAGATGTCTTTTGAAAAATATAAAATGGCAGGTGCTGTGGCTCTATTTTTAAGTGCTGGCTCTGTAATGGCTGCAACTGGCGATACCGGAACCATTACCTTCCACGGGCTGGTCTCTAACAACACCTGTAAAGTTTCGCTTGATCAGAAAATCGATCAGAGCGGTAACGATTTCGACGTTAACCTGGACACTGTTTTCGTCAAAGATTTCACCGCCGCAACGCAGGGTGCCGCCAGTACGCTGGGTCAGAAGAAGTTCACGCTGAGTTTGACTGAATGTACAACAGCTTCCACGACCGCCTCCGCTCAATTTAAGTCATGGGCAGGAACCACCGCTACTAGCGGCGGTATGCTGGTTCCACCTTCAAATGCACAGGGTGCCGCTAAAAACGTAAACCTGGTACTGTCAAACGACGGTAACTCTGATACCTCCCAGGTCGTCGTCGACCAGACCAACAACACTCAGAAAGCAACTATTACCAACAATGCAGCCAATCTCTACTACCGCGTAGCCTACACCCAGGGTCAGGGTTGGGACGCAACGACCAACCCTGTCACTGCCGGTACAGTACAGGCACAGGTCGCCTTCACGATGATCTACGAATAATTTATTTCGTTTTCATCACTGTTATGCTCCCCCGGCGCTGGCTGGGGGTGTTGTTCATCATTCCAAACGGAAGTGGAAAATGTTTACAGCATCATTGTTCAAGGGAATCAAAATCACCTGTCTGGCTGCCGTATGCCTCGCGGCATTTCAGGCAAGCGCAGATATCGTGATCTCCGGTACTCGCATCATCTACCCGCAGTCCTCAAAAGACGTCATTGTTAACCTCGATAACCGTGGAAATAAACCGTTACTGGTTCAGTCATGGCTCGACGATGGCCGCGATGACACGAACCCGCAGGAACTGAAACTGCCATTTGTTATCACGCCGCCTGTCTCGCGTATAGATCCTCAGAAAGGTCAGTCAGTGCGTATTACCTATCTTGGTACGACTCTCCCTCAGGATCGCGAATCCTTGTTCTGGTTTAATGTTCTGGAGATTCCGCCAAAATCAAAAGCGAAAGAGGGTGAAAGCCTGAACCAGCTTCAGCTGGCATTTCGTACACGTATCAAACTCTTCTATCGTCCGGATGGGCTTAAAGGCACCCCTGGAGACGCAGCGGTCAATGTCACCTGGTCGCAGAAACAAGAGAGAAATGGTATTTCGCTGATTGCCCACAATAATTCGCCTTATAACGTGTCTATCGCCGCTGTGAAATTTAAAACCGCCGCAAAAACATATGAGGTAACGAATAAATCCATTCTTCCTTTTAGCGAATCAGCAATGCCTGTTAATGGATTGACGACGACCACTGGCGGCACGGTTCAGTACACCACAATTAATGACAATGGCGGCAACAATAACCATGAAACAGCCGTCAAATAAACAGACGCCCCGTTATTACTTCGTTAGTCGATTTTAACATTGCGGGCAATGATTACCCGCATTTATAAATGGATAGACCATGCAGTTTCGACGCTCATTATTATGCCTTGCGGTCAGTACCGCTTTACCTTTATGCGCTTACGCCGCTGACACCCCGCCGGTAGAAAATATGCCGGAGAGTGATGATGCCGTGGAGTTTAACGATCAGTTTTTACTGAATGGTGGCGGTAATATTGATGTCAGCCGTTTTGCGCATGGTAACCCGGTATTACCAGGGACGTATCGCGTCAAAGTGAATTTGAATGGTTCACTGAAATCAACGGTAGAAATGACCTTCAAAGAGAATGGTACACCGCGGGCAACGGCATGTATCACCAGACTCGTCCTTGCACAGGCTGGCGTTGATACACAAATGCTGGAAGATATTCCTGATGACGATAATACGACTTGCGTCGATATCAAAAAGTTCTATCCTGGCGCTTCCGCCGTGTTTGATAGCGGAAAGCAGGCGATGGATCTGCAATTTCCACAAATTTATGTCCTGAAGCGCCCTACCGGCTACGTTGACCCGTCACTCTGGGATAACGGCGTGCCCGCGGCACTACTCTCTTATGACATGAACGCCTGGCACAGCGAAAACAATGGCAGCACATCCGAGACCGGTTACGTTGGTTTACGCTACGGCCTTAATATGGGGCCCTGGCGACTCCGTTCACGCGGCACGCTGAACTGGGATAAAGACAACGGCACAGAATATAGCAGCCAGGATGTCTATCTTCAGCGCGACATTACCCCCTTAAGCGCACAGATGGTGTTCGGCGATTCCTACACCCGGGGCGACGCCTTTGATGCCGTCAGCCTGCGTGGCGCGCGAATGTACAGCGACGACCGAATGTTGCCGATGGGCTCCAGCAGCTACGCCCCCCTGATTCGCGGCACGGCTAACAGCAACGCGAAAATCAGCGTCACCCAGAGTGGCAACAAGATCTACGAAACGACGGTGCCGCCGGGCCCGTTTGAAATTAACGATCTGAGCACCACAGGTTATGGCAACGACCTGCTGGTCACTATTGAAGAGGCTGACGGAAGCAAGCGTTCATTTACCGTACCGTTCTCTTCCGTGACGCAAATGCTACGCCCTGGCGCTATGAGTTGGGATGTCGGCGTCGGTGAACTCAATGATGATTCATTATCTGAACGGCCCAAAGTGGGTTACGCCACGCTGTTCTATGGCCTGAATAACACGTTTACCGGCTATGCGGGCGCGCAATTCACGGATACGGATTTCTACGCCGGGCTATTAGGTGTAGCAATGAACACCCGTATTGGCGCATTTGCCCTTGATGTTACGCACTCACATGCGAATATCGACGGGCTCGATACCCTCAGCGGGCAGAGTTACCGCTTAACGTACAGCAAAGTGGTCGAAGCCACTGACACATCGTTTAACGTGGCGGCATACCGCTTTTCCACGGAGGACTATTTAAGTCTGGATGATGCCGCAACGCTTCAGGACAGCGTAAATCGCCGGAAATATGAAAACCAGAGCTATGACTCCGGCGCAGCGCTTTATAACGACTACCAGCGCATCCGTAACCAGATACAGGTCAGCATTAACCAACCGCTCCAGGCGGGCGACGCGCAATATGGTTCGCTGTTCGTCAGCGGCACCTGGCAGGACTACTGGAACGGCGATAGCTCCACGTCGAACTACAACATCGGCTACAACAACAGCTTTACCTACGGTAGCTACAGCCTGTCGCTACAGCGCACCTATGACCAGATGGGCGCAAAAGACGACAGCGTTTATCTGAGCTTAAGCATTCCGCTCAGCGTCTTTTCGAACAAAGACGGGAAGTCTGGCGGTTTCTCCAATATCAATATGGGCCTGCGCTCCGACCTGAAAGGCGGCACCAGCTTTAACTCTTCCGCCAGCGGCAATACCCAGAACAATGCGGTGAGCTATTCCGTCAGCGCCTCCTCGAACAGCGGTAATTACGGCAACCTTAACCAGATTAGCGGTTATACCTCCTGGAACAGCGGCTATGGTCCGTTGGGCGTTTCTGCATCATTTGGCGATGACAACAGCAAGCAGTATGCCGCCACCTACAGCGGCGGGATGGTGCTGCACACCGGCGGCGTCGCCTTCGCGCCAGGTAGCATTGGCGAAAACGACGCGCTGGCGCTGGTGAAAGCCAGCGGCGCCAAAGGTGCTCGTCTGAACTATGGCAATAGCGAAATCGGCAGATCCGGCTTCGCCATTCTGCCCTATATGTCGCCATACCGTGAGAACCGGGTCTCGCTGGATATCAGCACGCTGGAAAATGACGTGGAAGTGAAGAATACCAGCACGGTGGCGGTGCCGCGCAACGGCTCCGTGGTGCTGGTGAATTTTGAAACTGATGAAGGTCGCTCACTCATTCTGGAACTTCAGCGCAGCGATAAGGGTTTTATCCCTTTAGGCGCGGATGTCTTTAACGACAAAAATGAACCTGTCGGAACGGTTGGCCAGGCGGGTCAAACCTATGTTCGCGGGGTCGAGGAGCAGGGGGTGCTACGGGTGGTGTGGGGTAACGGCGCGGATAGCGCCTGTACGGTGCATTACCAGTTTACGCCATCAGCGAAGAAAGCGGGGCTCACCGCGGTTTTAAGTAATCAAGTGTGCCAAATGTGATGATTTGTTTAGGGAAAAACCTATGGAACTGAGTATGAGAAACAATATCCTCCGGCTGTCCATGGCCACAGTGCTGACAGCAGGCGCGGGAACGGCAATGGCGCAAAACCTTGACGTTAACTTTACGGCCAACGTACTGGAAACCACCTGTCAGATGAAACTGGTCGGCGGTACAGGTTCAGATACCTCACAGACGCTAACGATTGGTAATAACAATCTGCATATTGAGGATATCAAGAATAAATCCAGCAACGCTCAAGCAGCATTCCAGATAAAGATGGTGGAATGCCCGCAATCATTAACGCAATTAAAAACGACACTGACTGGCGATGTCTCTGGGTATAACGCCTCTCTCATCAAAAACGGGCTTTCGGGCAGCGGAGCCAGTGGCCAATCAGGTGTCGGAATAGCCCGTGAGGAAGATGCCAGCGAAACCCTAATCAAACCCGGCGAGGACGGTAATCTGACCTGGACTGCTGCGGAAAGGAGCGCTGGAGAACTTAAGCTCGTCGCCGCCATACGTGAAACCACCACCTCACCTGGTATCACCGCTGGTAATTTTAGCGCCAAAGCAACTTTTAATTTCGAATATCAATGAGTTGAGAAGAATATGGAGCACCACAATGAAATCTAACTTGTCTATTATTGCTCTGTCCGTCTCTGCTATTTTGTTCTCCGGAATGGCAGCCGCCATCGAGGGCACCAGTAGCGCCGAGATGACATTTGTAACAACCATAACAACCGGTACCTGTACCGCTAAGGTGTATGACGGAGCAACACAAACATCAACCATTGCTTTTGGCGATATCTACACATCAGACGTTGGTAAACTGACCAAACCACTGACCATCAAATTCACTGCCTGCAATGGTGTTACCGAAGCATCAGTAGCAGCAGCAGTAGGTTCGGGTGGCGTATGTACGGGAGAGGCTTATACCACACCTGCAGATACAACAAATACCGGTTTTGAAGTGTGGAAAGGTGATGCTGCGGATGTGGCCGGTAATCAAATGAGCTGCACAACCCCTCCTGCTGCGCAGAAGGTGACTGTATCCGGTGGTGTCGCTGAATTCCCGATGACTTCCCGTATTGTCGCCGCCAGTGGCAAGACACCGGTGCCAGGCGCAATAAGCGCGCCAGTGACCTTCACGGTTGGATACGAGTAAAACAGGTTCTTATGATGCAACAATTACCGTTTTTTTTACGCCAGCCCGGTCTTGTGTTGCTTATTGGGCTGGCTACCGGCCATCTGCCTGGCATTGCCCGTGCAGATGGCGGCATGGATGTTAATCTGACGGCAAACATCATCAACAGCACCTGTAAACTCACGGTGGAAAACGGTGGCGACATCTATCTGCCCGTAGTGATGCGCAACTGGTTTTACAACGGCGACAGCAGCCCCCGTTTTTCACCGACGGACTACGCCGAAGGCACACCGTTTACCATTCATGTGGATGATTGCCACCAAAGCAGCGGCGGCGGGACGGGGATAAAGCAGCTACAGTTTTCATTTTCACCGCAATCGGGTTTTGCCGGTAATCAGAAACAGGTCTTTAAAAACGACGATGCCACCTCAGGCGCGGCGCAAAACGTGGGCATTGTCGTGTTTTCCTCCGCCTTTAAAACCAACGTGTTAAACAGCGATGGCAGTTCAAAGGTGGTTTACAACGTTGGCGCTGATTACTTAACGGATTATCAGTTCTCCGCACGCTACCAGAACACCGGGGAAGTGACCGGCGGGCTTGTCACCAGCAACGTGCTGGTAGACGTGAACTACGAATAAAAGGAATTATTGATGAGACTGAAACGCTTTTGGCTCACGCTGATTGCGCTTAGCGCCTCTGGCGCAGCGCAGGCCGCCATGGAGTGTAAATTTAATGACGGCAACGCCCGGACGATTATGCCAGGCATGTCAACGATGATCGTCCCGCTCCCGCCAGGAACCATTGCGGTGCCCACGCAGATCAGCCCCACGATCCTCCTGGAGTTTAACACACCGTTACAGTCCTCCTGCAACGTCGGTAACGATGGTGAAAGCGTCTGGCAAATGACCGACAACGCATTGCTGTGGGGAGACGTAAACGGTCACGCGACGTTTCGCACCAACGTGGAAGGCATTTACTATACCCTGGCGATTTATCCGGACGGAAATACCGTTACCGCGTGGTTTCCCCCACAATCGGGGGATTACTATGAAACCGGAGACGCGAATAACAATGAGGGCGCCGTCAACGCCAGGTACTGGCATGCCAGAATGGATATTTACCAGGATCCCACGTTTAAAGGTCTTCCCACAGACGTGGAGTTTTTAACGGCAGCGGGCGGCCCGCTAGGGCACGCGGTAATTGGCGATCCTCATACCGGAACCGAGAGCGATCATCCCCGCGTCCCGATCAATATCAATGAGATGTCGTTCCAGCTGCCGTTTCACGCACCCACCTGCGTGCTTCGCGCGCCAACGACAGTTGATCTGGGTAACTGGTATCGTTCCGATCTGGAAAGCGACCGCACAACAGAGGTTCCGTTTAAAATCGAAGGCTCATGCGCAAACGTCATTGAGGTGGATGCCAAAGTGGTCTCAGAACATACCACGGCGGATGGGGCTCTCTTTACCAACGCGGTCAACGGTTCTACCGGCGTCACCCCCGCCAAAGGTGTGGGGGTAAAACTGCACTCACCCGCCTACTCGCAGATCCATAATAACCAGTCAGAAACTATCGCAGCAGGTAACCCGATAGGGACTCCGGTGTACCAGGTTAACGCCACCTATAAAGCCAAACTGGTGAAAACCAACACGGAAGCCGTCACCGCGGGCGTTTTCGGTACAACCATCACCTTCCAGGTGACCTACAAATAACCTACCCCTGCGGCTGGTTGCTGACCAGCCGCGACATGGTCTCCAGCGAATCCGTTCTTAAAATATACAGGCGCTTCAGCAAGAACGGATTATCCCCCGGCTTGACCTTCCCGCGTACCGTCGTCACCGCCAGATGAAACCCGGCATCATTTGCGGCTTTAATCGCTTTATCGTCGTAGCCGCCGAACGGATACGAGAGGTAAAGCACGTGCGGGTTAAACTGCGCCAGGTCCCTGCGCGAGCGCTTAAAATCAAACAAAATATTGTGATAGCTGCGGCTCAGTAAAATGGGCTGATGGTTGTCGTCGACGCGGTGCAGGAAGTGCGTGTGGGACTGATAGTCGAACACGTCATGCATCTGCTCCAGCTCCGACACGCTCATAAACTGCAGGGATTTCGGCGCCCATTTTTGCGGATGGCGCTTGATGCGCGAGGAGATAATAAACGCCGTCGCCTTAAAGCCATACGCTTTGAGGATCGGGTAAGCATAGCGGTTAACGGACTTCAGGCCGTCGTCGAAGGTAATCACCACCGATTTCGCCGGCAGATTCATTTTGTTACGCACATACCCTTCCAGCTGGTACATCGTCAGGGTGGTATAGCCCTGATCGCGCAGCCAGGTCATCTGGTTGCTGAATGCCCGCACGCTGGTGGTCGTGGAGGTATGGCGGAAACGGGTGTTCTCCTCGTCGCGCAAAATATGGTGATAGGTAATGACCGGAATGCCATTATCTTCCTGCGCGTCCAGGCTGCTGATCCACGCCAGGCGGTTGCCGATGCGGATCTGGAACCAGGTCTGATTCAGTCGGTCTTTAAGCTTGTTCAGGATCGGATAGCGCAGATTGCTGCTCAGGGTGCCGAAGGGTGCGCTACCGTTGTTCGGGGCGTTATAAACGGGCGTGTCTTTCCACGTTATCAGGTTTTGATTGCTCAGCGGTTTATTTAGATCTCCCAGCCCATCCTCGACGCGCTGTTTACCCTGCACCGGCTCCAGGTGTCCCTTGTCGATAAATCCCGTGCCAAATCCGAAGCGGAATTCATAGTAGTCCGCCGCCGCAGGTACCACCGCAAGGATCTGCCCTGCCCGCACGTTGCCGACGTTAATGACGCTGTTGCCGACCTGCGCCCAAATCGCCGCATCTTCGGTGGTTTGCATATATTGAGCAGGCATTCTTTGCTGACTTAATAAACTGGCAGAAGACGTGCCGGACACGAACATCAATAACAGGAAAACAATACGCGTGAACATGAGGGTCTTATTCGAAGCGGAAATACTTATGCCATTGTAGCAAAAGCGACATCAATACCAACGTTTAATTCTTATACAGATCATGGAGCAGGACGAAAGGAGGATTTTTTTGCTGCTGATGCCATAAGCTGCTGACGTCCGGCGCGCCCTGCGCGACGATAGCGTTCCGGAACCCGGCGCTGGTTAACGTTTCACGCTGCGGATACATCGCTTCAAGTAATGGAAGGCTGATGCCCGAGATCACCTCACAGCAATCATGCTTATGGCTCAGCAAAGCGGCTGCGCGGTAAGGCGCCGCGCCCGATTTATCGGTCAAAAAAATGACGCCATCACCGGTGTCCGTTTCATGCAGGGCATCGCACATCATGCGGCTCAGCATATTGGTGCTCAACCCGCGCCAGTAATTTACCGCCCGGCACTGTGCCAGCGGGCCAAATCTGGCTTCAAGCTTGTCCAGCATGTCCTGCGCCCGTTCATCGTGGCAGGTGATAACCCATCCCAGCATAACTCTCTCCTTAGCAGGGAAGTAGTTTAGCGGAGTGAAGGTTAGCTTTCGGTGATAACTGTCAAAGAAAGTGCCCGGCAGACAGAATGTCGCCGGGCAAAAGATTAGCTGCGCAGACCGCGCCCGCGCTGGATCAGATACCAGCACAGCAGGTAGAAGGCGATGATGAACACCACCAGCACCGCCACCGTGGTAAACAGCGGCACGTCAGTGATACCGAGGAAGCCAAAACGGAAGCCGCTGATCATGTAGACAATCGGATTCAGGTGCGACAGCGCCTGCCAGAACGGTGGCAGCAGCGTCAGGGAGTAGAACACCCCGCCGAGATAGGTCAACGGCGTCAGCACGAAGGTCGGGATCAGGCTGATGTCGTCAAACGTTTTGGCGAACACGGCGTTCAGCAGACCGGCCAGCGAGAACAGGATCGCCGTCAGGAGCAGCGTCAGCGCCACAAACAGCCACGAGTGCACCTGGAACGGCACGAAGAACAGCGAAATCGCCGTGACCAGGATCCCCACGCACAGCCCGCGCGCCACGCCGCCGCCGACATAGCCGGCGATAATAACGTGCGTCGGTACCGGCGCGACCAGCAGCTCTTCGATGTTGCGCTGGAACTTGGCGCTGAAGAATGACGACGCCACGTTGGCATAGGCGTTGGTGATCACCGCCATCATAATCAGGCCCGGCACGATAAACTGCATATAGGTAAAGCCGTGCATCTCACCAATCCGGGAACCTATCAGGTTACCGAAAATAATGAAGTACAGAGTCATCGTAATGACTGGCGGCACCAGGGTTTGCACCCAGATGCGCATAAAGCGGTTAATCTCTTTCGCCCAGATGCTTTTCAGCGCGACCCAGTAAAGATGCGTCATGCCTTGTCTCCTTGTTTATCCTGCACCAGAGAGACAAACAGCTCTTCCAGTCGGTTCGCTTTGTTACGCATACTTAAGACCTGAATCCCCTGCGCGCTCAGCTGCGAGAACACGCTGTTGATGCCCTGCTCGCGCAGCACTTCCACTTCCAGCGTCGAGGTATCGACAAGACGATACTGATACCCTTCCAGCTTCGGCAGCGGGCTCTTTGCCGCCAGATCGAGAATGAAGGTTTCTGATTTCAGCTTGGAGAGCAGGTTCTTCATCGAGGTGTTTTCCACCAGCTCGCCGTGCTGAATGATGCCGATGTTGCGGCACAGCATTTCAGCCTCTTCAAGGTAGTGGGTGGTCAGAATAATGGTGGTGCCTTTGTCGTTGAGATCTTTCAGGAAGCCCCACATGGAACGACGAAGTTCGATATCGACACCCGCCGTCGGCTCATCAAGGATCAGCAGCTTTGGCTCGTGCATCAGCGCGCGGGCAATCATCAGGCGGCGCTTCATCCCGCCGGACAACATCCGCGCGCGTTCGTTACGCTTTTCCCACAGATCGAGCTGCTTGAGGTATTTTTCGCTCCGCTCCAGGGCCTCTTTACGCTCGACGCCGTAATAACCCGCCTGGTTAACGACGATCTGCTGCACCGTTTCAAACGGATTGAAGTTGAACTCCTGCGGCACCAGACCCAGCTGGCGCTTGGCGTTCACCACATCTTTTTGCAGGTCATAACCAAAGACGCTCACCCGGCCGGAGGTTTTATTGACCAGCGAACTGATGATCCCAATGGTGGTCGATTTCCCCGCCCCGTTCGGCCCCAGAAGCGCATAAAAATCACCGGCCTCTACTTTTAGATCTATTCCGCGCAGCGCCTGAACGCCGCCCGGATAGGTTTTTTTAAGCTGCTCAAGCTCCAGTGCAATTGCCATGAAATTAACTTACCTTCCGTTCTGACACACGTTGTGTGGTTTCATTAAAAGTCGGGTTACCCTATAGTAGCGCAACGCAATTACTCGGTTACAGGTCGCTAACCTCCATGAACAACATAGATACACTCATCAGCAACAATGCACTATGGTCAAAAATGCTGGTGGAGGAAGACCCCGGATTTTTTGGAAAACTCGCGCAGGCGCAAAACCCACGCTTTCTCTGGATTGGATGCTCCGACAGCCGCGTACCGGCGGAGCGCCTGACCGGCCTCGAGCCCGGCGAACTGTTTGTTCACCGCAACGTGGCTAACCTGGTGATTCACACCGATCTCAACTGTCTTTCTGTTGTTCAGTATGCCGTGGATGTTCTGCAAGTCGAGCACATCATCATTTGCGGCCACTACGGCTGCGGCGGCGTGCAGGCGGCGGTTGAAAACACGGAACTGGGGCTCATTGATAACTGGCTGCTGCACATCCGCGACATCTGGTTCAAACATAGCTCACTGCTGGGCGAAATGCCGCAGGAGCGTCGCATGGATACCCTGTGCGAACTCAACGTGATGGAGCAGGTGTATAACCTGGGCCACTCAACGATCATGCAATCGGCGTGGAAACGCGGGCAGAAGGTCTCGATCCACGGCTGGGCGTACGGCATTCACGACGGTCTGCTGCGCAATCTGGAAGTGACTGCCACCAACCGGGAAACGCTGGAGCAACGTTACCGTTCGGGAATTGCCAACCTTCAGCTTAAGCATGTGAACCATAAATAAAGCCGGGGATTTTCTCCCTCTCCCTGTGGGAGAGGGCCGGGGTGAGGGCATCAGCCCGCAATTACTCGTCCAGCAATACCACTTTCCCAACATACGGCAGATGGCGATAGCGCTGCGCGTAGTCAATACCGTAACCGACGACGAACTCGTCCGGGATAGAGAAACCGACAAACTCTACCGGCACCTGCACTTCACGGCGGTCAGGCTTATCCAGCAGGGTGCAAATCGCCAGCGATTTTGGCTCACGCAGGCTCAGGATCTCGCGCACTTTTGACAGCGTGTTGCCGGAGTCGATGATGTCTTCCACGATCAACACATCTTTACCACGAATATCTTCATCCAGATCTTTCAGGATTTTCACATCACGGGTGGTGGACATGC
This sequence comes from Enterobacter sp. PL_is514, assembly GCF_055816715.1. Taxonomy (NCBI): domain Bacteria; kingdom Pseudomonadati; phylum Pseudomonadota; class Gammaproteobacteria; order Enterobacterales; family Enterobacteriaceae; genus Enterobacter; species Enterobacter sp. PL_is514. The sequence goes on from NZ_JBVPGN010000033.1 coordinate 83,306, forward strand.
CGCTGCCGTAGCTGGAGGCGGTCATAAAATCGACCTCATGGGGCACATGCACTTCACGGCACAGGTCCGCCATGAACATGAAAGAGCCGCGCAACAGACCGACCAGCACCATTTCACTGCCGCTGTCCTTGTAATGTTCGGTGATTTGACGACCCAGTTCGGCGATACGCGCTTTGATCTCGGCTTCCGGGATCATCACTTCAACAGTATGTTTCATATTACTAACCAAATGATTTTGATGAAAATCTCTCAATACGGATGAGTTAATATCCAGCACTGATACGCAAGCCAGCCATTATATCAGCAAATGGATAACCCTGGCGTATGAGTTATAAAAAGCAAATATTGTGATTCCGATCACACTTGTTAATACCTATAATTAGTTGCTAGCAAATTATTAACAAAAACTGACGAGTACACTTTCTATGGCTGAAACAAACTCTAAACAGCCGCGTCTACTGGTGACATTAACAGCGGCGTTCGCAGCCTTCTGCGCGCTGTATCTGTTAATCGGTGGCGTCTGGCTGGTCGCGATCGGCGGCTCCTGGTACTACCCGATTGCGGGCCTGGTTATGCTTGGCGTAACCGTCCTGCTCTGGCGTAGAAAACAATCTGCACTGTGGCTGTATGCCGCACTCCTTCTTGCCACCATGATCTGGGGCGTCTGGGAAGTCGGCTTTGACTTCTGGGCGCTGACGCCGCGCAGCGACATCCTGGTCTTCTTCGGTATCTGGCTGATCCTGCCGTTCGTGTGGCGTCGCCTGATTGTGCCTTCCAGCGGTGCTGTGGCGGGCCTGGTTGTTGCCCTGCTGATTACCGGCGGCATTCTGACCTGGGCCGGTTTTAACGACCCGCAGGAGATCAACGGTACGCTGAACGCAGAATCGACGCCTGCGGCGGCTATCTCGCAGGTGGCGGACGGCGACTGGCCTGCGTATGGTCGTAATCAGGAAGGTCAACGCTACTCTCCGCTGAAGCAGATCAACGCGGACAACGTTAAGAACCTGAAAGAAGCCTGGGTATTCCGTACCGGCGACCTGAAGATGCCGAACGATCCGGGCGAGCTGACCAACGAAGTCACCCCGATCAAAGTGGGCAACATGCTTTATCTGTGTACGGCGCACCAGCGTCTGTTCGCGCTCGACGCGGCCACCGGTAAAGAGAAATGGCACTTCGATCCGCAGCTAAACTCCAACCCGTCCTTCCAGCACGTGACCTGCCGTGGCGTCTCTTATCACGAAGCGCGCGCCGATAACGCGAGCCCGGAAGTGGTTGCCGACTGTCCGCGCCGCATCATGCTGCCGGTGAACGATGGCCGTCTGTTCGCCATCAATGCCGAAACGGGCAAGCTGTGCGAAACCTTTGCCAACAAAGGTATCCTGAATCTGCAGACCAACATGCCGGACACCACGCCGGGTCTGTATGAGCCAACCTCGCCGCCGATCATCACCGATAAAACCATCGTGATTGCCGGTTCGGTAACGGATAACTTCTCCACGCGTGAAACCTCCGGCGTTATCCGCGGTTTCGACGTGAATACCGGTAAACTGCTGTGGGCCTTCGACCCGGGCGCGAAAGATCCGAATGCGATCCCGTCGGACGAGCACACCTTTACCTTTAACTCGCCAAACTCCTGGGCCCCGGCTGCGTATGACGCGAAGCTGGACCTGGTCTACCTGCCGATGGGCGTTACTACGCCAGATATCTGGGGCGGTAACCGCACGCCGGAGCAGGAACGTTATGCGAGTGCTATCGTGGCGCTGAACGCGACCACCGGTAAGCTGGCGTGGAGCTATCAGACCGTACACCACGATCTGTGGGATATGGATATGCCGTCCCAGCCGACGCTGGCGGACATTACCGTTGACGGCAAAACCGTTCCGGTGATTTACGCCCCGGCCAAGACCGGCAACATCTTCGTTCTGGATCGCAGCAACGGCAAGCTGGTTGTGCCGGCACCGGAAAAACCGGTTCCGCAGGGTGCGGCGAAAGGCGATTACGTCAGCAAAACCCAGCCGTTCTCTGACCTGAGCTTCCGTCCGAAGAAAGACCTCAGCGGGGCAGACATGTGGGGTGCCACGATGTTTGACCAGCTGGTGTGCCGCGTGATGTTCCATCAGCTGCGCTATGAAGGCATCTTCACGCCGCCTTCTGAGCAGGGCACGCTGGTCTTCCCGGGTAACCTGGGGATGTTCGAGTGGGGCGGGATCTCCGTTGACCCTAACCGTCAGGTAGCGATCGCCAACCCAATGGCGCTGCCGTTCGTTTCCCGTCTGATCCCACGCGGTCCAGGCAACCCAATGGAGCAGCCGAAAGACGCGAAAGGCAGCGGTACCGAAGCCGGTATTCAGCCGCAGTATGGCGTACCGTTCGGCGTAACGCTGAACCCGTTCCTGTCGCCGTTTGGTCTGCCGTGTAAACAGCCTGCCTGGGGTTACATCTCCGGTCTGGATCTGAAAACCAACCAGATCGTGTGGAAAAAACGTATTGGCACCCCGCAGGACAGCATGCCGTTCCCGATGCCGGTTCCTGTGCCGTTTAATATGGGTATGCCGATGCTGGGTGGCCCAATTTCCACCGCCGGTAACGTGCTGTTCATCGCGGCAACCGCAGATAACTACCTGCGCGCGTACAACATGACCAACGGTGAAAAACTGTGGCAAGGCCGTCTGCCGGCTGGCGGACAGGCTACGCCGATGACCTATGAAGTGAATGGCAAGCAGTACGTTGTCATCTCTGCGGGCGGTCACGGTTCGTTTGGCACGAAGATGGGCGACTATATTGTCGCGTATGCGTTGCCTGACGAAGGCAAATAAAAGCAAAACGGCAACCTCGGTTGCCGTTTTTGTGTTTGTTCCCTCTCCCTGTGGGAGAGGGCCAGGGTGAGGGCATCAGGCCGCACTGTTTTAAACAGTGAACCCGAGCATCATCCCCGTATCTTCATGCTCCAGCAGATGGCAGTGCGCCATATAGGCAAACTCCTTCGGCGCGTCGTGGTCAAACTTCACCAGCACCTCGCTGACGCCGCCTTCCACTCTCACCGTATCTTTCCAGCCCGCGCGATGCGCATCCGGCGCTTTGCCGTTCTCAGAAAGAATGCGGAACTGGGTACCGTGGATATGGAACGGATGCAGCATCATGTCCCCTTCACCTGAAATCACCCAGCGCTCAAACTGCCTTTTTGTCGCAGCAAACATCGGCGTGTTCATGTCAAACGCTTTACCGTTGATCATATTGGCGTTGTGGAAATCAAAGCCATGGTCGCCGTGATCCATGTTCCCCATGCCGCCCATTTTGCCGTGGTCCATATTCATATGACCCATCATCTGCCCGTGATGCATCCCCGCCATCGCCTTATCGCCATATTTCGCCATCAGCGCCTGCATGCCCATCATATCGAGCATCGGGTTCATGGAGAGCTGCAGCTTACGCTGCGTAAGACCATCAAGCGACGGGAGTGCTGGCAGAGTGGTTAACGTATCAGGCAGCGTGCCGGAAGCGGTCACCAGTAACGGCTGAATACGCAGCACCGGATGCGGCTTGTCAAACGGTGCGACCGCCATCCCCATCTGGCTAACCGGCAGGGTCACAAGATCAAACGCCTTGCCGTCGCTGATATCCACCAGCACCTCGAAGCGCTCGCCCATCAGCATCGGCAGTTCGCTTACTTTTTCCGGCTCCGGCAGAAGTCCACCGTCGCTTGCCACTACGTACAGCGGACGCTTATCGCTGGTGGCGAAGTTGAGTGAACGCGCGTTACAGCCGTTCAGCAGACGCAGGCGCAGCCAGCCTTTCGGCGCGGCATGCTGAGGATAAATGGCGCCGTTGGTCAACAGCGTGTCGCCAAACCAGCCTACCGCCGCGCTCATCACGTCCAGCTGGTAGTCAATTTGCCCGTCCGCGGTGAATTTCTTGTCCTGCACAATCACCGGCACGTCGTCGATGCCCCACTGTTTCGGCAGGCGCAGCAGGCGACTCTCGTCGTCTTCAATCAGCACCAGTCCCGCCAGCCCCATCGCCACCTGATGGCCCGTTTTGCCATGCTGATGCGGATGGAACCAGCAGGTTGCCGCGCGCTGGTCGGGCGTAAAGGTGACGCTGCGCGTGCCGCCCGCTTTGATGACGCCCTGCGGCCCGCCGTCTACCTCACCCGGCACTTCCAGCCCGTGCCAGTGCAGCGTCGTCTCTTCGGCAAGCGTGTTGTGGATATCCACCGTCACCGCTTTCCCTTTGCGCAGCTGTAGCGCCGGGCCGAGCAGATTGCCGTTATAGCCCCAGGTCGTCGCGTTGTCCGCACCGAACAGCGTGTTGCCGGACTGAACAACAAGCTTGATACGGCTACGGGCATCCGCGGTCAGCAAGTCAGGGATGGGTAAGGCAGGCCTGTCAGCCGCGAAAACCGCGCGGCTCCAGAGGGGTAATGCGCTGGCAGCACCCAGCGCAACGGAATATTTTAAAAAATCACGACGTTGCATGTTCATTTCCTTATTTCCAGCAGGCGATCTTTTGAGCATAAACCCTCCCCTTACCGGAAGGTCAAGTCAAGCGGCAATAATAAAGATCGTCGCACTGGCATCAAGTATGCTAACGTTAATTTTCCGTGAAGAAGTGGTAGAAGCAATGAAGACGTTTTTCAGGACAATTTTGTTCGGTAGCCTGATGGCAATGTGTGCGAACAGCTATGCGCTAAGTGAAAATGAAGCGGAAGATATGGCCGATTTAACGGCGGTTTTTGTATTCCTGAAAAATGATTGCGGCTACCAGAATTTACCCAACGGGCAAATTCGCCGCGCGCTGGTCTTTTTTGCCCAGCAGAACCAGTGGGATCTCAGCAACTACGACAGCTTCGACATGAAGGCGCTCGGCGAAGACAGCTACCGCGACCTAAGCGGTATTGGTATCCCCACTGCCAAAAAATGCAAAGCGCTGGCTCGCGACTCACTCAGCCTGCTCGCCTACGTCAAATAACCTTCCCGACGCCCCCTGTTGAACCTCTGACCGTGCAACCGCGGTTAGAGTTAGCTATCATGTTTCGCTCATTTTTTGTGGGCGTAACGGATGTTTACACAGGAGGAGTTCGCTATGGCCGACCACACGTTGTGGCATGAAACCTTGCATGACCAGTTTGGTCAGTACTTTGCCGTTGATAACGTGCTCTATCATGAGAAAACCGATCACCAGGATCTGATCATCTTCGAGAATGCTGCCTTTGGCCGCGTGATGGCGCTGGACGGCGTCGTGCAAACTACCGAGCGAGATGAGTTTATCTATCATGAGATGATGACCCACGTCCCGCTGCTGGCGCACGGCCACGCGAAGCATGTTCTGATTATCGGCGGTGGCGACGGCGCAATGCTGCGTGAAGTTTCCCGCCATCGTTCCATTGAAACCATCACCATGGTGGAAATCGATGCGGGCGTCGTCTCTTTCTGCCGCCAGTACCTGCCCAACCACAATGCCGGCAGCTACGACGATCCGCGCTTTAGCCTGGTGATTGACGACGGCGTTAACTTCGTTAACCAGACCTCGCAGACCTTTGACGTGATCATCTCCGACTGCACCGACCCTATCGGCCCCGGCGCGTCACTGTTTACCTCCTCCTTCTACGAGGGCTGCAAGCGCTGCCTGAACCCGGGCGGGATCTTCGTCGCCCAAAATGGCGTCTGCTTCCTGCAGCAGGATGAAGCGCTGGATAGCCATCGTAAGCTCAGCACCTATTTCGATGATGTCAGCTTCTATCAGGCCGCTATTCCGACGTACTACGGCGGGATCATGACCTTTGCCTGGGCGACGGATAACGACGTATTACGTCATCTTTCCACCGAAATTATTCAGGCCCGCTTCCATCAGGCCGGTCTTCAGTGCCGATACTACAATCCGGCTATTCATACCGCAGCGTTTGCTCTGCCGCAGTACCTGCAAGACGCATTATCCACTAAGGGGGTGAGCTAATTGAAAAAGCTTAAACTGCATGGCTTTAACAACCTGACCAAAAGCCTGAGTTTTTGTATTTACGATATCTGCTATGCCAAAACAGCGGAAGAACGCGATGGTTACATCGCCTATATCGACGAACTCTACAACGCCAACCGTCTGACCGAGATCCTGTCAGAAACCTGTTCCATTATCGGCGCCAACATCCTGAACATCGCCCGACAGGATTATGAACCCCAGGGCGCCAGCGTGACCATCCTGGTCAGCGAAGAGCCGGTCGATCCCAAGCTTATCGACAAAACGGAACACCCGGGCCCGCTGCCGGAAGTGGTTGTTGCCCACCTGGATAAAAGCCATATCTGCGTCCATACCTACCCGGAGAGTCACCCGGAAGGTGGGCTGTGTACGTTCCGCGCCGATATTGAAGTGTCGACCTGCGGCGTGATTTCCCCGCTCAACGCGCTGAACTATCTCATCCATCAGCTGGAATCGGATATCGTCACGATTGATTACCGCGTGCGCGGTTTTACTCGTGATATCAACGGCATGAAGCACTTCATCGACCACGAAATCAACTCTATTCAGAACTTCATGTCCGAAGACATGAAATCGCTGTATGACATGATGGACGTGAACGTGTACCAGGAAAACATCTTCCATACCAAGATGTTACTTAAGGAATTCGACCTTAAGCACTATATGTTCCACACGAAGCCGGAAGATTTGAGCGAAGAAGAGCGTAAGGCGATTACCGACCTGCTCTGGAAAGAAATGCGCGAGATCTACTACGGCCGTAATATTCCGGCCGTGTAAGTGTTGCCCGGAGCAGGGACGCTTCGGGAAGTTACCGCTGTTTCATAAACTCGCGGTAGGCATTCACCACCTGAAGGAAGTCTTCTACGCCGCACATCGACAGGCTCTCTTCGTCGTAGTAGCTCATCCCCTCTTCCATCTCGTCACCTGAAAACTCGAGCTGGTTGGCGCGCACCATGACCTCTTCACCGTCCATCCACAGCGTGTATTCATGACCGGCGCGCTGCCAGGAGCGTTCACTGCCTTTCACCGTATTTGCCGCCTGTTCAACCTCATCAAGAAGTGCGAGATTTTCTTTCACCTCTTCGTTAAACCAGTGTCCAACGGCTTCGTGGCCCATCGACATACGCACTTTCACCACTCCGGTGATGTCGCGCAGAAATTCGTAATCCATAGTGTTTTCCTCTGCAAAGCCATTAAGGTAATTATCGCAGCAGCGAGGAAGAAAAAAAGCGTGAGAGGTGGGAGGAATGAAAATAAAAAGGTGAGAGCAAGACCCTGCGGCCTGATGCCCCCACCCCGTCCCTCTCCCACGGGAGAGGGTGCAAACACTAAAAACCGTCTCGTAGAGACGGTTTTGCTGTTTATACCGCCGTCTGGAAGATAACCCCGTCAGCCTTCTCGGTGTACTGAGAGAGCTGGTCGAAGTTCAGATAGCGATAGGTATCCACCGCGGTCTTATCCACCTGAGCCACAAAGGTCTGGTACTCTTCCGGCGTTGGCAGTTTGCCAATCAGCGCCGCAACCGCCGCCAGCTCCGCAGAGGCCAGGAAGACGTTCGCACCGGTACCTAAACGGTTCGGGAAGTTACGGGTCGAGGTGGAAACCACCGTCGCGCCGTCGGCGACGCGCGCCTGGTTGCCCATACACAGGGAACAGCCAGGAATTTCAATACGCGCCCCGCTCTTACCAAACACGCTGTAGTAGCCCTCTTCGGTCAACTGAGCCGCGTCCATACGGGTTGGCGGCGCCACCCACAGACGGGTTGGCAGCTGGCCTTTGTGGGTATCCAGCAGCTTGCCAGCCGCACGGAAGTGGCCGATGTTGGTCATGCAGGATCCGATGAACACTTCGTCGATCTTCTCGCCCTGAACTTCGGACAGCGGACGCGCGTCGTCCGGATCGTTCGGTGCACACAGGATTGGCTCTTTGATATCCGCCAGATCGATGTCGATCACCGCCGCGTACTCTGCGTCAGCATCGGCTTCCAGCAGCTGCGGATCGGCCAGCCATTTCTCCATGCCCTGGATACGACGCTCCAGCGTACGACGGTCGCCGTAGCCTTCTGCAATCATCCACTTCAGCAGCACGATGTTAGAGTTAAGATACTCAATAATCGGCTCTTTGTTCAGCTTGATGGTACAGCCCGCAGCAGAACGCTCAGCGGAGGCATCGGTCAGCTCGAACGCCTGCTCAACCTTCAGATCCGGCAGACCTTCGATTTCCAGGATACGGCCAGAGAAGATGTTTTTCTTCCCTTTCTTCTCAACGGTCAGCAGACCCTGTTTAATCGCATACAGCGGGATCGCGTGAACCAGGTCGCGCAGGGTGATACCCGGCTGCATTTTACCTTTGAAGCGCACCAGCACCGATTCCGGCATATCCAGCGGCATCACGCCCGTCGCCGCAGCAAACGCCACCAGACCGGAGCCCGCCGGGAAAGAGATACCGATTGGGAAACGGGTATGGGAGTCACCGCCGGTACCCACGGTATCCGGCAGCAGCATGCGGTTCAGCCAGGAGTGAATTACGCCGTCGCCCGGACGCAGGGAAACGCCGCCGCGGTTCATGATGAAGTCTGGCAGCGTGTGGTGCGTGGTCACGTCAACCGGCTTCGGATACGCCGCCGTGTGGCAGAAGGACTGCATCACCAGGTCAGAAGAGAAGCCCAGGCACGCCAGGTCCTTCAGTTCGTCACGGGTCATTGGGCCAGTGGTGTCCTGAGAGCCTACGGAGGTCATCTTCGGCTCACAGTATGCGCCAGGACGAACACCGGCGACGCCGCAGGCGCGACCGACCATTTTCTGCGCCAGAGAGTAACCGCGATTGCTTTCCGCCACGTCTTTCGCGTGACGGAATACGTCACTGTGCGGCAGACCCAGCGCTTCACGCGCTTTGGTGGTCAGGCCACGGCCGATGATCAGCGGAATACGGCCACCGGCACGCACTTCGTCGATCAGCACGTCGGTTTTCAGCTCAAAGCTCGCCAACAGCTCGTTAGTTTCGTGGTTACGCACTTCACCTTTGTACGGGTAAACGTCAATCACGTCGCCCATATTCAGGTTAGAAACATCCACTTCGATCGGCAGGGCGCCCGCATCTTCCATGGTGTTGAAGAAGATCGGTGCAATTTTACCGCCGAGGCACAGGCCGCCACCGCGCTTGTTTGGCACATGAGGGATGTCATCACCCATGAACCACAGCACGGAGTTGGTGGCGGACTTACGGGAAGAACCGGTACCTACAACGTCACCCACATAGGCCAGCGGGAACCCTTTTTTCTGCAGGGCTTCGATCTGTTTGATCGGGCCAACGCTGCCAGGCTGATCCGGCTCAATGCCTTCACGGGCGTTTTTCAGCATTGCCAGGGCGTGCAGAGGAATATCCGGGCGAGACCACGCGTCCGGTGCCGGAGAGAGGTCATCGGTGTTGGTTTCACCGGTCACTTTGAAGACGGTAACGGTGATTTTTTCAGCCAGCGCAGGACGGTTCAGGAACCATTCGGCATCCGCCCAGGACTGCATCACCTGCTTCGCATAGACGTTGCCTGCTTTGGCTTTTTCTTCTACATCGTAGAAGTTATCGAACATCAGCAGCGTGGAAGAGAGCGCTTTAGCGGCAATCGGTGCCAGCTTGTCGTTATCCAGCGCGTCAATCAGCGGATGAATGTTGTAACCACCCTGCATGGTGCCGAGCAGTTCAATGGCTTTTTCAGGAGTAACCAGTGGGGAGGTGGCTTCGCCTTTGGCGATAGCAGCAAGGAATCCGGCTTTTACGTAGGCAGCTTCATCTACGCCAGGCGGTACGCGGTTGATCAGCAGATCTAACAGGAATTCTTCTTCGCCCTTAGGCGGGTTCTTCAGCAGCTCGACGAGCGCGGCCATTTGGGTTGCATCTAAAGGTTTGGGTACAATTCCCTCGGCGGCACGTTCTGCTACGTGCTTACGGTATTCTTCTAGCACGACGGTTCTCCTCGCTCTCATTGTCATATGCGGCGGGCGTTCTCTTCACGCTCCTGTGAGACAGCAGTTTGTAGGGTAAATGCCCGATACCGCGTCGGGCAGCATAGCAGGATTTCTGCACAGTGTTAATCCGTTTACAAAAAAGCAACATTAAAAAATTTGCTGAATCGTTAAGCATGGTGTAGCGACGATTTTGGGCATCGTTATACGGTTTCTTATGCACCGTGACGCATCAGTTTTTTTTCCATCAGATATAATTGTGTAATAAATACTCACAATCTTTATCCGGACGTACCGGACGCTTCCCAATAAAAGTCAAAACAGTAAAAGACGGGTGAATAATACTCACGCCAACCGTAACGCCTCACGGCACAGCGCTTGTCTCGTTGGAGTCATTTTATGAAGTTGCCCTTTAAGCCACATCTGCTCGTCCTTCTGTGCAGTGCCGGGCTGCTTGCCGCCTCAGGCGTCATGTTTGTCAAAAGTCGTGCAACGGAACCCGTTGCGCCGGCCCCCGTCGCTCAACAACCGGCGGCACCTGCGCCTGCCGCAACCCAGCCCGCTCCTGTTGTCGCGCCAACCTACACTGCCGCGCAAATCGATCAGTGGGTTGCTCCCATCGCGCTCTACCCGGATGCCCTGCTGTCGCAAATTCTGATGGCCTCGACTTACCCGGCCAACGTGATCCAGGCCGCACAGTGGTCAAAAGACAACCCTAAAATGGAAGGGGACGCCGCGATTCAGGCCGTTGCCAGCCAGCCCTGGGATCCCAGCGTAAAATCTCTGGTCGCGTTTCCTCAGCTCATGTCCCTGATGGGTGAAAATCCGCCGTGGGTACAAAATCTGGGCGATGCGTTTCTCGCGCAGCCGAAGGACGTAATGGATTCCGTTCAACGCCTGCGCGCGCTGGCACAGAAGACCGGCGCTTTACAATCCACGCCTCAGCAGACGGTCACCACCGTGACAAAACCGGCACCAGCGAAAACCAGCACCACCGAGACAACGACAACCACAGCAGCAACGCCCGCGCCGGCCCCAACGGTAATCAAAATTGAATCTGCCGATCCGCAGGTTGTTTACGTCCCCACCTATAACCCCAATACGGTTTACGGGACCTGGCCAAACACCGCCTATCCACCTACCTATCTCCCGCCTACACCCGGGGAGCAGTTTGGCAACAGCTTCGTCAACGGCTTAGGCTTCAGCCTGGGCGTCGCCACAACCTATGCCATCTTCAGCAACATCGACTGGGATGATGACGATGACTGGGATCATCACCATGACGACTGGGATAATCACGGCGGCTATAACCGCAACGGTGATAACAACATCAATATCAACGTTGAGAACTTCAATAAAATCAGCGGGCAGCGTCTGACGGACGCCAACCGTACCTGGCAGCATAACCCGGCCTATCGGGAAGGTGTGCCCTATCCGACTAACCAGCTCAACACCCGTTTCCACTCCACCAGCACGGCTACCGGGCTCAGTTCAACGCAGCAAAAACCGGTTAACCGCGATAGCCAGCGTCAGGCTGCCCTGAGCCAGATGGAGAAATCCACGGGCAAAACTTTCCCCCAAACGGCGCGTCCCGGAACGAAAGATGTGCAGCGTCAGGCCTCAAGTGAACAGCTGAAGCAGATTTCCCAGCGCAATAACTACCGTGGCTACGACACCAAACCGCAGACGACGAAGCGAACCACCACGCAGCAGCGAGAAAATCGCCAGACCACCGCGCAGAGACAAGAGAAACGGGGTTCGCAGCCGGCGCAGCAACGCGCTCTCCAGCAGCGAAACAGCCAGCCCCGGGCCAATGCGCTGAGCGGCAACGACAGCCGCTCCGCGAACTGGCAGGCGCAGCAGCAGCGCGGTGCGCAAAGCAGACAGCTTGCGGCTCGCCAGCAGCAGCCACGTCAGGCGTCTGGTGGACGCGCTGAACGCCGTGAAATTCGACATCGCTAAGGGAACCGACATGAAAAGTAAACTACTCAGTGGCATGGTGTTGTTCATGCTTTCGGCTTCGGTGATGGCGCAGCAATCCTTTAGCACCCCCGATCAGGCAACCGATGCGCTGACCAAAGCCATTAGTGAGCATAATGAGAGCGCTATGAGCAATCTGCTTGGAGAAAACTGGCGCGATTTTCTGCCCCCTGAAGGCGTTGACCCGGATGCCGTCGATCGTTTCCTTCGCGACTGGAAAGTCCGTCATAACACGGTTGTCGAAGGGGATACGGCGCATCTGGTTGTCGGTGACAACAGCTGGCAGCTTCCTATCCCGGTGATCAAAACCGCTGCCGGTTGGCAGTTCGATATCAAAGAAGGGGCGGAAGAGATCCTGACCCGCGAAATCGGGCGTAACGAACTTGCCGCCATTGAAGCCTTACATGCCTATGTTGATGCGCAGCAAAGCTACTTTGCGATGAACCAGAAATTCGCGCAGAAGATTGTCAGCTCGAAAGGGAAAAAAGACGGTTTGTACTGGCCCGCCTCTCCCGGCGAAGCGCCCAGTCCGCTCGGACCGGCATTTAGCCCAAAAGAGCCGGGTACCGGTTATCACGGCTATCGTTTCCGCATCCTGCCGGATAATAACGGTTTCGCGATGGTGGCCTGGCCAGTCAGCTATGGTCAGACGGGCGTCATGAGTTTTGTGATAAATCAGGATGATAAGGTGTATCAGACCGATCTCGGCAGCGATTCTGAGCAGAAAGCCCGGGCGTTAACCACCTATAGTCCTGATAAAACCTGGCAGCCTGTGGCCCCCTGAACGCAGCGCATAAAAAAAGCGGCCTGAGGCCGCTTTTTTCATCTGAAGAAACTTATTTCTTCTTCGCTTTCGCGTTTGGCAGGTCGGTGATGCTACCTTCAAACACTTCTGCCGCCAGGCCCACGGACTCGTGCAGAGTCGGGTGAGCGTGGATGGTCAGCGCGATGTCTTCAGCGTCACAGCCCATTTCGATAGCCAGACCGATTTCACCAAGCAGCTCGCCGCCGTTGGTACCGACAATCGCACCACCGATTACACGGTGAGTCTCTTTGTCGAAGATCAGTTTGGTCATACCGTCTGCGCAGTCGGAAGCGATAGCACGGCCAGAAGCAGCCCACGGGAAGGTGGCGGTTTCGTAGCTGATGCCTTTCTCTTTCGCTTCTTTCTCGGTCAGACCCACCCATGCTACTTCTGGCTCGGTGTACGCGATAGATGGGATGACTTTCGGATCGAAGTAGTGCTTCATGCCGGCGATAACTTCAGCGGCAACGTGGCCTTCGTGAACACCTTTGTGCGCCAGCATTGGCTGACCGACGATATCGCCGATTGCAAAGATGTGCGGCACGTTAGTGCGCAGCTGTTTGTCAACGCGGATAAAGCCACGGTCGTCCACTTCCACACCGGCTTTGCCCGCGTCGAGGTTTTTACCGTTCGGCACACGGCCGATAGCCACCAGCACGGCGTCGTAACGCTGTGGTTCGGATGGGGCTTTTTTGCCTTCCATGGAAACGTAAATACCGTCTTCTTTCGCTTCAACGGCAGTCACTTTGGTTTCCAGCATCAGGTTAAATTTCTTGCTGATGCGTTTGGTGAAGACCTTAACGATGTCTTTGTCGGCAGCCGGGATAACCTGGTCGAACATTTCAACCACGTCGATCTCTGAACCCAGCGCATGGTACACGGTACCCATTTCCAGACCGATGATACCGCCGCCCATAACCAGCAGACGCTTAGGAACGGTTTTCAGCTCCAGCGCATCGGTGGAATCCCACACGCGTGGATCTTCATGCGGAATGAATGGCAGTTCGATTGGGCGAGAGCCTGCCGCGATGATCGCGTTGTCGAAGTTGATCACGGTTTTGCCGTTTTCGCCTTCCACTTCCAGGGTGTTCGCACCGGTGAATTTACCCAGACCGTTTACCACTTTCACTTTACGGCCTTTGGCCATACCCGCCAGACCGCCGGTCAGCTGAGTGATAACTTTCTCTTTCCAGGTACGAATTTTGTCGATATCGGTTTTCGGCTCGCCGAAGACGATACCGTGTTCAGCCAGCGCTTTGGCTTCTTCGATAACTTTCGCTACGTGCAGCAGCGCTTTAGAAGGGATACAGCCGACGTTCAGACAAACACCGCCGAGGGTGCTGTAACGCTCTACGATGACGGTTTCCAGACCTAAATCCGCGGCGCGGAATGCTGCGGAGTAACCTGCCGGGCCTGCCCCAAGTACTACGACCTGAGTTTTGATTTCTGTGCTCATCATGACCTCTTAATTTATACCCGTCGTCCACCGGGTCGTTCTATCCGCCCGCAGTTTACAAAATTGTTAACAATTTTGAAACAACAAACGGCTCACGAATTGTCGCTTTCGCCAATAACCTCACAAACCCCATGAGATTATCAGAAAAAAGCCGGCCGACTGGCCGGCTTTTCGATTACATCACCAGGCGGCGAATGTCGCTCAGCATGTTGTTGATGATGGTGATGAAACGCGCACCATCAGCACCGTCGATCACGCGGTGGTCGAAGGACAGAGAGATTGGCATCATCAGACGCGGTACGAACTCTTTGCCATTCCACACCGGCTCCATCGCGGACTTGGACACACCGAGGATAGCCACTTCCGGCGCGTTCACAATCGGCGCGAAGTGGGTAGTACCCAGGCCGCCGATGCTGGAGATAGTGAAGCAGCCGCCCTGCATTTCGCCGGCAGTCAGCTTACCATCACGCGCTTTCTTGGAGATCACGGTCAGTTCACGGGACAGCTCGGTAATGCTCTTCTTGTTCACGTCTTTGAAGACCGGAACAACCAGACCATTTGGCGTATCAACCGCAACACCGATGTTGATGTATTTCTTCAGCGTCAGCTTCTGAGCGTCTTCGGACAGGGAGCTGTTGAAGCGTGGCATCTGTTCCAGAGCCGCAGCAACCGCTTTCATGATGAAGACCACTGGGGTGAATTTCACGTCCAGTTTGCGCTTCTCGGCTTCGGCGTTCTGCTGTTTACGGAACGCTTCCAGATCGGTGATATCGGTCTTATCGAAGTGCGTAACGTGCGGGATCATCACCCAGTTACGGCTCAGGTTCGCACCAGAGATTTTCTGGATACGGCCCAGCTCCACTTCTTCGATTTCGCCGAACTTGCTGAAGTCCACTTTCGGCCATGGCAGCATGCCCGGGATACCGCCGCCAGCGGCTGCAGCTGGTGCAGCTTCGGCGCGTTTCACCGCGTCTTTCACATAGGTCTGAACGTCTTCGCGCAGGATACGACCCTTACGGCCGGTCCCTTTCACTTTCGCCAGGTTCACACCGAATTCGCGCGCCAGGCGACGAATCAGCGGGGTAGCGTGGACGTAAGCGTCGTTTTCAGCGAACTCAGATTTTTCTGCTTTAGCAGCAGGGGCAGCGGCTGGTTTAGCAGCCTGAGCCGGCGCAGCAGCAGGTGCAGGAGCAGCCGCGGCAGCCGGAGCTGCGGCAGGCGCAGCGCCTTCCACTTCGAAGACCATGATCAGAGAGCCGGTAGACACTTTGTCGCCGGTGCTGATTTTGATCTCTTTAACCGTACCCGCGAACGGCGCAGGGACTTCCATAGAAGCCTTGTCGCCTTCAACGGTGATCAGTGACTGTTCAGCGGCAACTTTGTCGCCCACTTTCACCATCACTTCGGTGACTTCAACTTCGTCACCGCCGATGTCCGGTACGTTAACGTCTTTCGCGCCGCCAGCAGCGGCTGGTGCTGCGGCTGGAGCCGGAGCAGCGGCCTGTGCAGGCGCGGCAGCGCCTTCTGCACCTGCCACTTCGAAGACCATGATCAGAGAGCCGGTAGACACTTTGTCACCGGTGTTGATCTTGATCTCTTTAACGGTACCGGCGAACGGCGCTGGCACTTCCATAGAGGCTTTGTCGCCTTCTACGGTGATCAGTGACTGCTCGGCCGCAACGGTGTCGCCCACTTTCACCAGGATTTCAGTGACTTCAACTTCGTCACCGCCGATGTCAGGCACGTTCACTTCTTTCGCGCTCGCGGCAGCGGCTGGAGCAGCGGCGGCCGGAGCGGCTTTCTTCTCTTCCTGCGCAGGTGCAGCTGCTGCTGCACCGTCGGCGGAATCGAAAATCATGATCAGTTTGCCAGTCTCGGTTTTATCGCCAACAGAGACTTTGATCTCTTTAACGATGCCAGCCTGAGGAGACGGGACTTCCATAGAGGCTTTGTCGCCTTCTACGGTGATCAGCGACTGTTCAGCTTCAACTTTGTCGCCTACTTTGACCAGGATCTCGGTGATTTCAACTTCATCAGCCCCGATGTCCGGTACATTGATTTCGATAGCCATTATTCTTTTACCTCTTACGCCAGACGCGGGTTAACTTTTTCTGCATCGATGTTGAATTTGGTGATTGCGTCTGCAACCACTTTCTTATCGATTTCGCCACGTTTAGCCAGTTCGCCCAGTGCTGCTACAACCACGTAAGAAGCATCAACTTCGAAGTGGTGACGCAGGTTTTCGCGGCTGTCAGAACGACCGAAGCCGTCAGTACCCAGAACGCGATAATCATCAGCTGGAACGTAAGTACGAACCTGCTCAGCGAACAGTTTCATATAGTCAGTAGACGCCACCGCTGGTGCATCGTTCATCACCTGAGCGATGTACGGAACGCGTGGGGTTTCCATTGGGTGCAGCATGTTCCAGCGCTCACAATCCTGGCCATCACGCGCCAGCTCAGTGAAGGAGGTCACAGAGTACACATCGGAACCGACACCGTAGTCTTTCGCCAGGATCTGCGCTGCTTCACGTACGTGACGCAGGATAGAACCGGAGCCCAGCAGCTGAACTTTACCTTTGCTACCTTCAATGGTTTCGAGTTTGTAGATACCTTTACGGATACCTTCCTCGGCACCTGCTGGCATTGCCGGCATGTGGTAGTTTTCGTTCAGGGTGGTGATGTAGTAGTAAATGTTCTCTTGCGCTTCACCGTACATGCGCTGCAGACCGTCATGCATGATGACTGCCACTTCGTACGCGTAAGACGGGTCGTAAGAGATACAGTTAGGGATAGTCAGAGACTGAATGTGGCTGTGGCCATCTTCGTGCTGCAGACCTTCACCGTTCAGGGTCGTACGACCGGAAGTACCACCTACCAGGAAGCCGCGAGCCTGCTGGTCGCCTGCCTGCCAGCACAGGTCACCGATACGCTGGAACCCGAACATGGAGTAGTAAATGTAGAACGGGATCATCGGCAGGTTGTTGGTGCTGTAAGAAGTCGCAGCAGCAAGCCAGGATGCGCCTGCGCCCAGCTCGTTGATACCTTCCTGCAGGATCTGACCTTTCTCGTCTTCTTTGTAGTATGCAACCTGCTCACGGTCCTGCGGGGTGTACTGCTGGCCGTTCGGGCTGTAGATACCGATCTGACGGAACAGACCTTCCATACCGAAAGTACGCGCTTCGTCGGCGATGATTGGAACCAGACGATCTTTGATCGACTTGTTCTTCAGCATCACGTTCAGGGCACGAACGAAAGCGATAGTGGTAGAGATCTCTTTGTTCTGCTCTTCCAGCAGCTGAGAGAAGTCTTCCAGCGCTGGCAGTTCCAGCTTCTCGGTGAAGTTAGGCTGACGAGCTGGCAGGTAGCCTTTCAGCGCCTGACGACGTTCGTGCAGGTACTTATGCTCTTCAGAACCTTCCGGGAAGGTGATGTAAGACAGGTTTTCTACCTGCTCATCGGTCACTGGAACGTTGAAACGGTCGCGGATATAACGCACGCCGTCCATGTTCATTTTCTTAACCTGGTGAGCGATGTTTTTACCTTCTGCGGTATCACCCATGCCGTAACCTTTGATGGTGTGGGCCAGGATTACAGTCGCTTTACCTTTGGTTTCCTGCGCTTTTTTCAGTGCAGCGTAGACTTTCTTCGGATCGTGACCACCGCGGTTCAGGGCCCAGATCTGCTCATCAGTCCAGTCTGCAACCAGGGCTGCGGTTTCAGGGTATTTGCCGAAGAAGTGCTCACGAACGTAGGCACCGTCTTTGGATTTGAAGGTCTGGTAGTCACCGTCAACGGTTTCGTTCATCAGCTGGATCAGTTTACCGCTGGTGTCTTTACGCAGCAGCTCATCCCAACGACCGCCCCACATGACTTTGATCACGTTCCAGCCAGCACCTGCGAAGATGCCTTCCAGTTCGTTGATGATCTTGCCGTTGCCGGTTACCGGACCATCCAGACGCTGCAGGTTACAGTTGATGATGAAGCACAGGTTGTCCAGCTTCTCACGGGTAGCGATGGTGATCGCACCTTTAGATTCTGGCTCATCCATTTCGCCGTCGCCCAGGAAGGCGTAAACGGTCTGCTCAGAGGTGTCTTTCAGACCACGGTGTTCCAGGTATTTCAGGAATTTAGCCTGGTAGATCGCACCGATTGGGCCCAGACCCATGGATACGGTCGGGAACTGCCAGAATTCAGGCATCAGTTTAGGGTGCGGGTAAGAAGACAGACCTTTACCGTGAACTTCCTGACGGAAGTTGTTCATCTGCTCTTCAGTCAGACGACCTTCCAGGAAGGCACGTGCATAGATGCCCGGAGAGATGTGGCCCTGGAAGTACACCAGGTCGCCGCCGTCTTTCTCGTTCGCTGCACGGAAGAAGTGGTTGAAGCACACTTCGTAAACGGTCGCAGAAGACTGGAAGGACGCCATGTGGCCACCCAGCTCCAGGTCTTTCTTGGAGGCGCGCAGAACGGTCATGATGGCGTTCCAGCGGATTGCAGAACGGATACGACGTTCCAGATCCAGATTGCCCGGGTATTCCGGTTCGTCTTCGACGGCAATCGTGTTTACGTAGTTGCTAGCCCCTGCACCTGAAGCAACCTTCACACCGCCTTTGCGGGCTTCAGAAAGCAGCTGATCAATCAGATACTGAGCGCGCTCAACACCTTCTTCACGGATGACCGATTCGATCGCCTGTAGCCAGTCGCGAGTTTCGATCGGATCCACGTCATTTTGGAGACGTTCTGACATGGGGGTATTCCTTATCTATCTAATACGTTGATTTGTCTGGAACCTGTCCCATTGTGCTCTTGGGCAAGAACACAATAAGACAGGTTCTGCGTTTAGTTGCCGCGCTCTAAAAGTACCTGGCGCTTAATCCTTTCGTTGCTGTATGCGGCGTAATGAACGTTCGCGTCGCGATTGTTCACGGCTGCGGTCCAGCAAGATTTCCTCAATGAAAGCCAGATGGCGGTGCGACGCTTCACGCGCCTGCTCCGGTTCCCCGGCCATTATCGCCTCGAATATTCGGGTGCGATGGTTGCTTACCAGTGGGAGCATCTCCCGACGGGCATACAACAATTCAAAATTCTGACGAACGTTCTGGGCCAGCATCGGCTCCATGCAGCGTAGCAGATGGAGGAGCACCACATTGTGTGCCGCTTCGGTGACGGCGATTTGATACTGGACGACGGCGCTGGACTCGGCGTCTAAATCGCCGGACTGCTGTGCCCGTTCAATGGCCTGATGCAGTTCGCGGATACGCACGCGATCTTCATCAGTGCTGCGAAGGGCGGCGTAATAGGCCGCAATCCCTTCAAGCGCGTGACGGGTCTCAAGCAGGTCAAACTGGGATTCTGGGTGGTCAGAGAGAAGTTCTACCAGCGGATCGCTGAAGCTCTGCCACAGGCTGTTTTGCACAAAGGTTCCGCCGCCCTGGCGACGAAGCAGCAAGCCCTTTGCTTCGAGACGTTGAATCGCCTCACGCAGAGAGGGACGTGAAACGTCGAACTGTTTTGCCAGCTCGCGTTCTGGTGGAAGTTTCTCACCCGGGCGCAGAGTCCCTTCGAGGATTAAAAACTCCAGCTGCTGCTCAATCACATCAGATAGTTTTGGTTGGCGAATTTTGCTGTAGGCCATATTCCCTGTCTTACGCCTTTTTGCCCGGAGTCAATTGGTCTTACCAATTTCTATTTCGTATCGCTAAAGTAACAAAGTATTCACCTTCTGTCCATATTGGTTTTGATTGAAATCAGTAAACCCTGCACATTTTAACAACCTTACAGAAATAACGTTTCAGAAATGTAACTTTGCACAAATGAGTTGATTACTCCTAAAGAGGGAGTTTTAACCATAATGAAACGAGGGTTTTTGCAATCTGAAGCGATTCAACAAGGCAAATAATGAAAATTCGCCCACTTACGGCGCATTTCTATTCTATAGGTTGGGTTAGGAACAACGAGCGGACCGATTTACAAATGCTTTCTTTTTATTCAAGTCGTCATCACCCCTTCATAAAGCAGGTGCATTCGCAGGCGCTTACCACTATTCTTGCGCTTACGGAAGTCATCTCCGCTTTTTTCGGTCTCGTTAACCGTAAAGAAATAAATACAGAATATGGATTTTCATAATTACACACGCACAGCGTGAACATAACAACCACACACGAGGTTTCAAATGGAAGCTCAACAGCACGGCGATCAGCTAAAGCGCGGGCTTAAAAACCGCCATATTCAGCTCATCGCACTGGGCGGTGCGATAGGTACCGGCCTGTTTCTGGGCAGCGCATCCGTTATCCAGTCTGCCGGTCCGGGTATTATTTTGGGTTACGCGATTGCGGGTTTCATTGCTTTTCTGATCATGCGCCAGCTGGGCGAAATGGTCGTTGAAGAGCCGGTCGCAGGCTCCTTCAGCCACTTTGCCTATAAATACTGGGGCAGCTTTGCCGGTTTCGCCTCAGGCTGGAACTACTGGGTGCTGTACGTTCTGGTTGCCATGGCTGAGCTTACCGCCGTCGGGAAATACATTCAGTTCTGGTATCCCGAAATCCCAACCTGGGCTTCTGCTGCGGCCTTCTTCGTCATTATCAACGCCATTAACCTGACCAACGTTAAAGTGTTCGGTGAGATGGAGTTCTGGTTCGCCATCATCAAAGTCATTGCCGTGGTGGCGATGATTATCTTTGGCGGCTGGCTGCTGTTCAGCGGCAACGGCGGACCGCAGGCCACCGTGCGCAACCTCTGGGAACAGGGTGGCTTCCTGCCTCACGGCATGACCGGTCTGGTGATGATGATGGCCATCATTATGTTCTCCTTTGGCGGTCTGGAGCTGGTGGGTATCACCGCCGCTGAAGCCGACAACCCGGAGCAGAGCATTCCAAAAGCCACTAACCAGGTTATCTACCGTATTCTGATCTTCTATGTGGGCTCGCTGGCCGTGCTGCTCTCCCTGCTGCCGTGGACGCGCGTCACCGCCGACACCAGCCCGTTTGTGCTGATCTTCCACGAGCTGGGCGACACCTTTGTCGCCAACGCCCTGAACATCGTGGTGCTGACCGCAGCGCTCTCCGTATACAACAGCTGCGTATACTGCAACAGCCGTATGCTGTTCGGCCTCGCCCAGCAGGGCAACGCGCCGAAGATGCTGCTTAACGTTGATAAACGCGGCGTACCGGTGAATACCATCATTGTTTCCGCCATCGTGACTGCCCTGTGCGTGCTGATTAACTACATGGCCCCCGAGTCGGCGTTTGGCCTGCTGATGGCGCTGGTGGTCTCTGCCCTGGTCATCAACTGGGCGATGATCAGCCTGGCACACATCAAGTTCCGCCGCGCGAAACAGCAGCAGGGCGTCACCACGCGCTTCCCTGCCCTGCTCTATCCGCTGGGTAACTGGATCTGCCTGCTGTTTATGGCGGCCGTGCTGGTGATCATGCTGATCACGCCGGGTATGGCGATTTCCGTCTACCTGATCCCGGTCTGGATTGCGATCCTGGGCGTGGGCTATCTCTTCAGTCAGAAAAGCCGTAATGCCATGAAGGCGCACTAAGCCTCCCTCCGCGGTACCTGCTTTTACGGGTACCGCGCGTTGTTACCTCCCTCACACTTTCGCGCCCACAGCGCATTTATCCATATCACCGCCCTGATACTGCAACGCATATATCCCTTCGCCAGCGAATAATTCTCTCCATACCGTAAACCGGAGAGCTGTCGATGGATAACAACACACTGTCAGTAAAAGAAAAGATCGGCTATGGGATGGGCGACGCCGGATGCAACATTATCTTTGGCGCCATCATGCTGTTTGTTAACTATTTTTATACGGATATTTTTGGCCTCGCGCCTGCGCTGGTCGGCGTGCTGCTGCTGTCCGTCCGCGTAATTGACGCCGTAACGGACCCGATCATGGGCGCGATTGCCGACCGTACCCGCAGTAAATATGGCCGGTTTCGTCCATGGCTGCTGTGGATCGCCTTCCCCTACGCGCTGTTCAGCATCCTGATGTTCACCACGCCGGAGTGGAGCTATAACAGCAAAGTTATCTATGCGTTTGTCACCTACTTCCTGCTCTCTTTGACCTATACGGCAATCAACATCCCCTACTGCTCCTTAGGAGGGGTAATCACCAACGATCCAAAAGAACGCGTGGCCTGCCAGTCGTATCGCTTCGTGCTGGTCGGCATCGCCACGCTGCTGCTCTCATTAACGCTGCTGCCAATGGCCGACTGGTTTGGCGGGGATAACAAAGCCAAAGGCTACCAGATGGCGATGACCGTGCTGGCGCTGATTGGCACCTGCATGTTCCTGTTCTGCTTCGCCACCGTGCGCGAGCGCGTGCGCCCGGCGGTACAGACCAACGACGAGTTGAAAAACGATTTGAAAGACGTGTGGAAGAACGACCAGTGGGTACGCATTCTGCTGCTGACGCTCTGCAACGTCTGCCCGGGCTTTATCCGTATGGCGGCCACCATGTATTACGTCACCTGGGTGATGGGCCAGAGCACCCACTTCGCTACGCTGTTTATCAGCCTGGGCGTGGTCGGCATGATGCTCGGCAGCGTGCTGGCAAAAGTGCTGACCGACCGCTGGTGTAAGCTGAAGGTCTTCTTCTGGACCAACATCGTGCTGGCGATTTTCTCCTGCGCCTTCTACTTCTTCGACCCGAAAGCCACCGTCACCATTGTGGTGCTCTACGTCCTGCTGAACATCCTGCACCAGATCCCGTCTCCGCTGCACTGGTCGCTGATGGCCGACGTGGACGACTACGGCGAGTGGAAGACCGGGAAGCGCATCACGGGCATCAGCTTCTCCGGCAACATCTTCTTCCTGAAATTAGGGCTGGCGATTGCCGGTGCGATGGTCGGCTTCCTGCTCTCCTGGTACGGCTATGACGCGGGCGCAAAAGCGCAGAGCGCGGACGCCATCAACGGGATCGTCCTGCTGTTTACCGTCATTCCCGGCATTGGATACTTAATCACCGCGGGCGTAGTACGGCTGCTGAAGGTTGACCGTGAAACGATGAAACGCATTCAGGAAGATCTGGAAAAACGTCGCACCAATTACCGTGAACTGAGCGACTATCAGGAACTGAAAGCCGCAGAGACAAAATAAGGAGAGCCAAATGCATCAGTGGCCAAACCCGTTTATCGAACAACGCGCCGACCCGTACATTTTACACCATGAGGGGGAGTACTATTTTATCGCCTCCGTGCCGCAGTACGACAGGCTGGCGATACGCCGCGCAGCGTCGCTGGAAGGCTTACGCCATGCTGAAGAAGTTGTGGTCTGGCGCAAACCCGAGACCGGCCCCATGAGCCAGCTGATCTGGGCGCCGGAACTGCACCACATTGACGGCAAGTGGTACATCTACTTTGCCGCGACGCACACCCAAGCGCTCGACGCGCTCGGGATGTTCCAGCACCGGATGTTCGCCATTGAATGTGCTGACGACGATCCGCTCACCGGCGCGTGGGTGGAAAAAGGGCGGATTAAAACGCCTTTCGACACCTTCGCCCTGGACGCCACCACCTTTGTGCATCAGGGAAAACGCTGGTATCTGTGGGCGCAAAAAGCGCCGGATATCACCGGGAACTCCAACCTTTACCTGTGCGAAATGGCGAACCCGTGGACGCTAAAAGGCGAGCCGGTGATGCTCAGCAAGCCGGAGTATGACTGGGAATGTCGCGGGTTCTGGGTTAACGAAGGCCCGGCGGTACTGATTCACGGCGATAAGCTGTTTATCAGCTATTCCGCCAGCGCCACCGACGAGAACTACTGTATGGGGCTACTGTGGATAGACCTGAATGCCGATCCGCAAAACCCGGCAAACTGGCACAAATCCCCGCGTCCAGTGTTCGTTACCAGCTATGAAAACCGCCAGTTCGGCCCGGGACACAACAGCTTTACGCAAACGCCGGAAGGGGAAGACGTGCTGGTGTATCACGCGCGTAACTACACCGAAATTGAGGGCGACCCGCTGTACGATCCGAACCGGCATACCCGCCTGAAGCTCGTCCGCTGGAATGAAAACGGGATGCCTGATTTCGGCATCCCGCCCGCGGATACGCTGTAGTCTTTGCGGCGCGCTGGCTTACACCAGCGTGCCGTAAATCGTCAGCAGTGCCACGATCACCACCACCACAAACGACGTTTTCTTCGCCATGGAGACAGCGGCTTTTGGTGTTTCAATCTTGTCGGTATGCGGCTCACGCGCCAGCGAGAACTGCGCCAGACGCGTTAACACCTGATACTGCGAAGTATGGCGGTCAGCCAGCGAAGCAAACCACGCGGGCAGCGCTTTCTCACCATGACCAATTAACGCATACACCACGCCCACCAGGCGCACCGGGAGCCAGTCGAGCACGTGCAGGATGGCATCGATGCCGGACAGCAAACGTTCATGCGGCGTCAGATAGCGGGCAAGCCAGGTCTGCCAGGCGCGCAGGAACGCATACCCCATCAGCAGTACCGGCCCCCACGGGCCGCCCACCACGAACCAGAACAGCGGCGCCAGGTAGTAGCGGAAGTTAATCCACAGCAGCGCGTTCTGCAGTTCGCGCAGAAATTCGCGCTCGTCGCAGTCCGGCGGCACGCCGTGGATCATGGTCAGTTCGCTCGCCATAGCATTGCGCGCATGGGCATCGTCACGGGAGGCGGCTTTCAGGTAGGCGTGATAGTGCAAACGCACCTTGCCCGCACCAATGCACAGCACCCCAAGCAGGATCCACACCACCAGCAGCGGCACGTTGAAAAACAGTCCGTGCAGCGAGCGCAGGAGCAGGAACGTAATGACCATCACGCCCGCCATCATCAGCAGCGTGCGCAGCATGGAAAAGTGCTTAATCCGGCGGAAAAACACCTCCAGCCGGTGATCCAGATGCCAGTGCTCGCCGAGCTTGAACAGGCGTTCAGCGATGATAACCAGCAGCATGGTAAACAACGTCATGGTATCTCCTTATTCTGACGACGCGGTGAGCATGGCGCGAAACCGGGACCAGTCAAAGGCCGGGCCGGGATCGGTTTTTCTCTCCGGGGCAATATCACTGTGCCCCGTGATATTGTCGGCGATAGCCGGGTAGAGTCCGATAAGCGTGCGGGTCACGGCCGCTAGCTGTTGATACTGTGAATCGGTATAGGGCGTGGTATCCGTGCCTTCCAGTTCGATCCCGATAGAAAAATCGTTGCACCGTTCGCGCCCGTGATACATCGACACCCCGGCATGCCAGGCGCGCTTATCAAAGGGAACATACTGAACCACTTCACCATCGCGACGAATCAGGCAGTGAGCCGATACGCGCAGATGTGCAATTTCAGCAAAAAAGGGATGAGCAGCGGGATCAATCGTTCCCGTGAATAACGCATCGATCCACGGGCCGCCAAATTCACCCGGCGGGAGACTAATATTATGAACCACCAGCAGTGTGGGCTTTTCATCCTCCGGGCGGCAATCGTGGTGCGGCGAGGGCACATGCCGCGCATCCACCAGCCATCCGTCTTCTAACAACATGCTGGAACTCCTTCTGTATGGTGCAATGACTCGGTTCAGAGTAGCATGTTTCAATATTATGATTCGTTACCAATTTGGAGTTTTATCATGCCGCCTCGCCGCTATAACCCCGACCACCGACGTGAAGCGCTTCTGGAACGTATTAATATGGATATTCCGGCAAGCGTCTCCCATGCTTTGAAAGAAGATCTGGGCGGTGACGTTAATGCTGATAAGGATATTACCGCACAATTATTGCCAAAAGAGACGCGCTCCCACGCGGTCATCATCACCCGTGAAGACGGTGTTTTTTGCGGCAAGCGTTGGGTTGAAGAGGTCTTTACTCAACTGGCGGGCGACGATGTGCAGGTAACATGGCACGTGGAAGACGGCGATGCAGTCAAGGCCAACCAGCCGCTGTTCGAACTGGACGGACCTTCCCGCGTCTTGCTGACCGGCGAACGTACCGCGCTCAATTTTGTACAAACGCTCTCAGGCGTGGCCAGCGAAGTGCGTCGCTACGTTGACCTGCTGGCCGGTACCCGCACTCAGCTGCTGGATACCCGCAAAACGCTGCCGGGCCTGCGCACCGCGCTGAAATATGCGGTGCTCTGCGGCGGGGGCGCAAACCATCGTCTGGGCCTGTCCGACGCCTTCCTGATTAAAGAGAACCACATTATTGCCTCTGGCTCCGTGCGTCAGGCGGTGGAGAAAGCCTTCTGGCTGCACCCGGATGTGCCGGTTGAAGTGGAAGTGGAAAACCTGGACGAGCTGGAGCAGGCGATTAAGGCCGGGGCCGATATCATCATGCTCGATAACTTCGAAACAGAGCAGATGCGCGAGGCGGTAAAACTGACAAACGGCCGGGCTCAGCTTGAAGTGTCCGGGAACGTCACTTTCGAAACGATCCGTGAATTCGCCGAAACCGGCGTGGATTACATCTCCGTCGGTGCGCTAACCAAACACGTTCGCGCTCTCGACCTCTCAATGCGCTTTAAATAACGCATTCTCCCCTCTCCACCCGGAGAGGGGAATTTCTGCCCCGCTCGCAGATCCGCTGTTCTTCCCTGCAATACTGAATAAATTCTCTGAAGCCCCCTTCCCGTTCCCTTTTTTGCCCCTCGTTTCTGTTCTTTCCCGCTGACAAAGTAGCGCCACTTTGCATAAGGAGCAGATATGGACAGACAACAAGGCTTCACACTCATTGAGCTGATGGTGGTCATTGGCATTATTGCGATTCTGAGCGCCATCGGCGTCCCCGCCTATCAGAATTACCTGCGCAAGGCGGCGCTGACCGATATGCTGCAAACCTTCGTTCCCTACCGCACCGCCATCGAGCTTTGCGCGCTGGATCACGGTGGTGTGGAAAGCTGCGATGCCGGCAGCAACGGCATCCCTTCCCCCACCACGACACGCTACGTTTCAGGAATGAGCGTAGCGAAAGGGGTCGTGACCTTAACAGGACAGGAGAGTCTTAACGGGCTGACGGTAACCATGACGCCACGGTGGAGCGACGGCAACGGTATGACGGGCTGGACGCGTGACTGCAGCATCAGTGCTGACAGCGCCCTGAAGCAGGCCTGCGAAGACGTTTTCCGCTTCGACAATAACTGAGGAGCGGAAAATGAACACCGATCAACTCGTGGCGCTTTGCCTGCGCCATCACGCTCTGCTGCTCGACAGCGACAGTGACATGGTCAGCATCGCCGTTGTAGGCAACCCCGCGGCTGAACTGATGGAGGCGCTGCGTTTCGCCACCCAGAAACGAATTGATATTGAGTGCTGGAGCGCTGAGCGCATGGAAAAACAGCGACAGCTAACGTCACAATCCCATCTGCCCGTTGTTTCGCTAACGCACTCAACGGTAGATATCCTCAACCACACGCTGCAGCAGGCAATCAACCAGCGCGCCTCTGATATTCATATCGAACCGATGGAGCACGCGTGCCAGATCCGTTTACGCATCGACGGGGTTCTTTGCCCCCAGCCTCCGCTTTCCGCCTCGCTGGCAAGCCAGTTCAGCGCGCGTTTAAAAGTGCTGGGTAACCTGGATATTGCAGAGCGTCGTTTGCCACAGGACGGTCAGTTTACGATTGAGCTGGCGAACGCGCCGGTCTCGTTTCGGATCGCGACGCTTCCCTGCAGCGGCGGCGAGAAAATTGTGCTGCGTCTCCTGCATCAGGTTCAGCAGGCCCTTGAGCCAAAAGCGCTTGGCATGAGTGCTGAACAACTGGCCTGTTTTAATGAGGCCCTCCACCAGCCGCAGGGGCTAATTCTGGTTACCGGCCCTACCGGCAGCGGCAAAACCGTGACGCTGTATAGCGCGCTGCAGGCGCGTAACACCCCTGACGTCAACATCTGTAGCGTGGAGGATCCCATTGAAATCCCCCTTGCGGGATTAAACCAGACGCAGATTAATCCCCGGGCGGGTTTAACATTCCAGAGCGTGCTGCGGGCGCTGCTACGCCAGGATCCAGACATCATTATGGTCGGCGAAATTCGTGACGGTGAAACGGCCGGGATTGCCATTAATGCTGCCCAGACCGGGCACCTGGTGCTATCAACGCTGCACACCAACTCGACGACGGAAGCCCTGACTCGCCTGGAGCAGATGGGCGTGGCGCGCTGGATGATATCTTCCGCGCTGTCGATGGTGATTGCCCAGCGGCTGGTCCGGCGTCTGTGCCCGCACTGTCGCCGGGAAGCCAGCGAGCATGCTGAATTACCGCACGCCGTATGGTCCAGACCGCTTCCACGCTGGCAGCCCATCGGCTGTGAGCGTTGTTATCACGGTTTTTATGGCCGCGTGGCCATTTTTGAGGTACTCGCGATCGACAATGCCCTGCGGAAGGCCATTACCAGCGGGGCGGGAACAGAAGTGATAGAGGCGAGCGCCCGGCAGGCGGGAATGATTTCTCTTTTTGAGCACGGCTGCATGGCCGTCGAACAGGGGATGACCACGATCGAAGAGCTGGTGCGCGTCCTGGGCATGCCGGATGGCTGCTAATCAGCTCTGGCGCTGGCGAGCGCTCACCCAGGAAGGAGAACCCCGAAGCGGGACACTCTGGGCCACAGACCGCAATGCCGCCTTCACCAGGCTGATGCACAGCGGCCTCCATCCTCTGACGCTGACCCGATGCGCTCAGCGACACCGCTGGCGGCCACATCACTGCTACGAGATGTTTCGCCAGCTCGCAACGCTTCTGCATGCCGGGCTGACATTGTCCCACAGCCTGCAGATGCTGGCAGAGCAACATCCGTTAAAACCGTGGCAGGCGCTGCTGCAAAACATTGCCGATGAGCTTAGTGAGGGAGCCCCCTTTTCTGAGTCGCTAAAAAAGTGGCCAGCCGTTTTTAGCCCGCTGCATGTCTCGATGGTGAAAACCGGTGAGCTCACAGGGAAGCTGGAGGAGTGCTGTCGCCAGCTCGCGCAGCAGCAAAAAGCGCAGCAGCAGCTCAGTGCGAAAGTGAAAAAGGCGCTGCGCTACCCGGCGATCGTCCTGACCCTGGCCGTACTCGTGGTGCTGGCGATGGTCATCCTGGTCTTGCCCGAGTTTGCCGCGATCTACAAAACGTTTAACACTCCGCTTCCGCTGCTGACGCAAATGGTCATGGGGATGGCCGCATTTATGCGGTCATATGCCCTTGCGCTGTTCGCCGCGTTACTCGCGCCCTTAGCCACCGCCTGGATTCTGCGGCAGAACCCTCGCTGGCAGCGCATCCTGATGCTCACTCCCGTGTTCGGCGCACTGGCAAAAGGTCAAAAACTGGGACATATCTTTACCGTGCTGTCACTCACGCAACAGGCGGGCATCCCCTTTTTACAGGGCCTGGAGAGTGCAGAAGAAACTGTTGAGAACCGGTACTGGCAAGGGATACTTCGCAGCGTGCGGGAGGACATTGAAAAAGGTCTGCCCGTCTGGTCATCCTTTCAGAAGGCGGCATTGTTTACCCCGCTGTGTATTCAGCTTTTACGAACCGGCGAAATGTCAGGTGCGCTGGACATCATGCTGGCAAACCTCGCCCGACACCACACGGAACAGACCTTTCAACGAGCAGATAACCTGGCGGCGCTTCTCGAGCCGGTGCTTCTGATTGTGACTGGGGTCATCATCGGCACGCTGGTGGTGGCAATGTACCTGCCGATTTTCCATCTGGGAGATGCGATGAGTGCGGGCTAGTGCAGAACAGTGCTGGCGCATGGGCATGCGCCAGCGAAAACCATTACAGGCTATTGAATACGCGGTTTTCCTGTTCCTGAACGCGAATAAACGTTGTACGTTTTGTCAGCTCTTTCAGGCGGGATGCCCCAACGTAGGTGCAGGCCGAGCGCAGGCCGCCGAGGATATCGCGCGCGGTGTATTCAACCGGTCCGCGCAGAGGCAGCTTCACGGTTTTGCCTTCTGCCGCACGGTATTTTGCCACGCCACCGACGTGACGGGTCATCGCGGATTCAGAGCTCATGCCGTAGAACAGCATAAATTTCTCGCCGTTCTCTTCAACCACGGTACCACCGCTCTCTTCATGGCCTGCCAGCATACCGCCGAGCATCACGAAGTCCGCACCGCCACCGAAGGCTTTCGCAACATCACCCGGCATGGTGCAACCGCCGTCGCTGATGATCTGGCCGCCGAGCCCGTGCGCCGCGTCGGCACATTCAATGACGGCGGAGAGCTGCGGATAACCGACGCCGGTTTTGACGCGTGTGGTGCATACGGAGCCCGGGCCAATACCTACTTTCACGATATCTGCACCGGAGAGGATCAGCTCTTCACACATTTCACCGGTCACCACGTTGCCCGCGATGATGGTTTTCGTCGGCCAGGCCTCGCGCGCCTTGCTGACGAACTGCACGAAGTGCTCGGAGTAACCATTCGCCACATCAATACAAACGAAGTTCAGCGCCGGGTTAGCATTCAGGATCTGTTTAGTCTTCTCGAAATCCGCATCGGAGGTGCCGGTAGAGACCATCACATGCTTCACCACGTCAGCAGACGCGGACGCAACGAACGCATTCCACTCTTCAGGGCTGTAATGTTTGTGCACGGCGGTGAGAATGTCGAACTGTGCCAGGGCGGTTGCCATCTCAAAGGTTCCCACAGTATCCATGTTGGCAGCGATGATCGGCACGCCAGACCAGGTCTGACCGGAATGCTTAAAGGTGAATTGACGTTCGAGTTCAACGTCTGAGCGACTTTTCAGTGTAGAGCGTTTAGGGCGGATAAGAACGTCTTTGAAACCTAACTTCAGATCTTCTTCGATACGCATGTGCGGATTCCTGGGGTTAGAGGCAAATATGTTAAAAGCACAACTCCAGTGACGTTATCATACGCACTAATACCTGCTCCGCAAGACTGCGAAATTCTCTTTTTTTACGCTACAATCCTATAAATTTACCTGGTAAAAAGCCGGTAAACGGGGCTAAACAGTGGCTGGCGCACGTAAGAATTTTAATCAACTGATTTTAAAAATGAATAATTCCCAGGATTTGATTTAATGGGGTATATCGTCGCATTAACCGGCGGCATCGGTAGTGGCAAAAGTACCGTTGCTGACGCTTTCTCTCGTTTGGGTATCACGATTATCGATGCCGATATCATTGCCCGCCAGGTGGTAGAGCCCAATACACCCGTGCTAAAGGCCATCGCAGAACATTTTGGTCAGGCCATCATCAATGCCGATGGCACACTGAATCGCCGTCAGCTTCGCGAATGCATTTTTTCCGATTCCGCGGAAAAAGCCTGGCTTAATAGCCTTCTCCACCCCATCATCCACCTGGAAACTCAGCGTCAGATCGCTGCGGCCCGCTCGCCCTATGTCTTATGGGTGGTTCCGCTACTGGTTGAAAATCAGCTGCAGAAGAAAGCCGATCGGGTGCTGGTGATTGATGTCTCTCCCGAAACGCAAATCCAGAGAACCATGACGCGCGACCATGTCTCGCGGGAGCATGCTGAACACATTCTTGCCGCTCAGGCTACGCGCGCTCAGCGCCTTGCCGTGGCGGATGATGTCATTGATAATAACGGCGCACCAGATGCCATTGCATCGGATGTTGCCCGTCTGCACGCGCAGTATCTGACGTTTGCCGCGCAGGCCGTTGCACAGGAAAAACCATAATGTCGACACACATCCTTTTTGAGCATCCGCTCAACGAAAAAATGCGCACCTGGCTGCGCATCGAATTCCTCATTCAGCAGCTTTCACAACATCTGCCGGTTAACGATCACGCTACGGCGCTGCACTTCTTCCGCAACGTAGGCGATCTGCTGGATGTGATTGAACGCGGCGATGTCCGCACAGAATTACTCAAAGAGCTGGAGCGCCAGCAGCGTAAATTACAGGCATGGGCTGAGGTCCCCGGGGTGGATGTAAGCCGTATCGATTCCCTTCGTCAGCAGCTTAAAACCAGCAGCAGCATCCTGATGGCCGCGCCGCGCGTCGGGCAGTTTTTGCGTGAAGACCGCCTGATTGGCCTGGTGCGCCAACGTCTGAGCATCCCTGGCGGCTGCTGTAGCTTCGACCTGCCGACGCTGCATATGTGGCTACATATGCCACAGCCGCAGCGTGACGCGCAGGTGAACAGCTGGCTGGCAAGCCTGGAGCCGATGCACCAGACGCTGTCGCTGATCCTCGATCTGATTCGTAACTCTGCACCGTTCCGCAAGCAAACCAGCCTGAATGGTTTCTTCCAGGATAACGGTGATGATGCCGATCTTCTGCGTCTGAATCTGTCTCTTGGCGAACAGCTTTACCCACAGATTTCCGGGCATAAGAGCCGCTTTGCGATTCGCTTTATGCCGCTGGACAGTGAAAATGGCACCGTGCCGGAACGTCTCGATTTTGAACTGGCCTGTTGTTAAGGAGTGCCGATGTCTGATGTCACCACCGTAAACTGCCCTACCTGTGGCAAAACCGTTGTCTGGGGCGAAGTGAGTCCGTTCCGCCCATTCTGCTGCAAACGCTGCCAGCTTATTGACCTGGGCGAATGGGCGGCGGAAGAGAAACGCATTCCGAGTAAAGGCGATCTCTCGGACAGCGACGACTGGAGTGAAACCCAGCAGTAATCTGTAAAGCCTGCTGGCGCGTCGCTCAGCAGGCCTACGTTTGTGCGACTAACCGCAGGATCACAGGTTCATTAGCTGGCGGGAATTTTTCGGCATCACTTGCCTGAAGCTCTACCCAGTTACCCGGCTGTCCCTCTTTTCCCCAGGGTTCACCTTCCCAGTTTTCCACCAGCCAGAACCACAGCGTGATGTGCCTGTCCGGAAACTGGTACTCAAGCTTATCAAACAGCGTTGCACCAAGCGGAGTGATCCCCACCTCTTCCTGAAGTTCCCGAACCAGCGCCTCTTCCGGCGTTTCACCTGACTCGATTTTACCGCCCGGAAACTCCCACTTGTTCGCCATATGGGCGTCGGCAGCGCGCTGGGTGATGAAGATTTGGTTTTGCGGGTTGCGAATAATCCCGACGGCAATTTGCAGTATTTTCATATTGTTACTTCCATAAAAAAGGCGCAGATGTCTGCGCCTTTTTGTTTTTTTATGAACTTAGCTCAGACGGCCGTGGCACGCCTTGTACTTTTTACCGGAACCACACGGGCACGGATCGTTACGGCCCACTTTACGATCGCCGGTCTGCGCGGCGATCGCCGCTGCGGCTTCGCTGTCGTCGGTCTGATGACTCAGCTGTTGCATTTGCGCCAGACGCTCGGCTTCTTCACGACGCTGCTGCTCCATCGCTTCCACTTCTTCCGGCATACGCACCTGAACCTTGCTCAGGGTGCTGATCACTTCATACTTCAGTGACTCCAGCATAGACGCAAACATGGAGAAGGATTCACGCTTGTATTCCTGCTTCGGATCTTTCTGCGCATAGCCACGCAGGTGGATACCCTGACGCAGGTAGTCCATCGCCGCCAGGTGTTCTTTCCACAGGGAGTCCAGAGTCTGCAGCATCACGCCTTTTTCGAAGTGACGCATCATTTCAGCGCCAACAACCTCTTCCTTACGCTTGTAAACGTCCAGCGCGGTTTCAAAGATACGTTCACGCAGGGTCTCTTCGTGCAGCTCAGGCTCTTTGTCCAGCCACTCTTTGATTGGCAGTTCGAGGTCAAAGTCATTTTTCAGACGTTCCTGCAGGCCTTCAATATCCCACATCTCTTCCAGAGACTGCGGTGGAATATGCGCGTCGATGGTGGCTTTGAACACATCTTCACGAATGCTGTTGATGGTTTCGCTCACGTCGGACACGTCCAGCAGTTCGTTACGCTGGGTGTAGATCGCACGGCGCTGATCGTTAGCCACGTCATCATATTCCAGCAGCTGCTTACGGATATCAAAGTTGCGGCTTTCCACTTTACGCTGTGCGTTAGCGATCGCTTTGGTGACCCACGGGTGCTCAATAGCTTCGCCAGGTTTCATCCCCAGCTTACGCATCATGCCGGACACGCGGTCGGAGGCAAAAATACGCATCAGCGCATCTTCCATAGACAGGTAGAAACGGGATGAACCGGCATCACCCTGACGACCCGCACGACCACGCAGCTGGTTATCGATACGACGGGATTCATGACGCTCTGTACCGATGATATGCAGACCGCCGGAAGCCAGAACGGCGTCATGACGAACCTGCCAGTCGGCTTTGATCTGGGCAATCTGTTCTGGCGTTGGGTTTTCCAGCTCCGCCACTTCAGCCTGCCAGCTACCGCCCAGCATAATGTCGGTACCACGACCCGCCATGTTGGTGGCGATGGTTACGGCAGCCGGATAACCCGCCTGCGCAACGATGTCCGCTTCTTTGGCGTGGAATTTGGCGTTAAGAACGTTGTGTTGGATACCCGCTTTCGTCAGCTCGTGCGAAACCACTTCGGATTTCTCGATGGAGATGGTCCCCACCAGAACCGGCTGGCCATTGGCAGTACGGTCGCGAATATCTTCGATGATCGCCTGAATTTTTTCCGCTTCGGTCATGTACACCAGGTCCGGCATATCCTTACGGATCATCGGACGGTTGGTTGGAACGACCACGGTATCCAGCTTGTAGATAGAGCTGAATTCAAACGCTTCGGTATCAGCAGTACCGGTCATCCCCGCCAGCTTTTCGTACAGACGGAAGTAGTTCTGGAAGGTGATAGACGCCAGCGTCTGGTTTTCATTCTGAATATCCACACCTTCTTTGGCTTCCACAGCCTGGTGCAGACCGTCAGACCAGCGACGTCCCTGCATGGTACGGCCGGTGTGCTCATCGACGATGATCACTTCGCCGTCTTTTACGATGTAGTCGACGTCGCGGGTGAACAGCGCGTGGGCGCGCAGCGCGGCGGTCACGTGGTGCATCAGCATGATGTTGCTCGGGGAGTACAGAGACTCGCCTTCTTCCATAATGCCTTCAGCAACCAGCAGCTCTTCAATTTTCACCAGACCGCGTTCGGTCAGGTTCACCTGGCGCGCTTTTTCATCAACGGAGAAGTGGCCTTCACCCTGGAAGGTATCCGAGTCCTCTTTCTCCTGACGCAGCAGGTGTGGAATGATTTTGTCGACCTTACGGTACATCTCGGAGCTGTCTTCAGCCGGGCCGGAGATGATAAGCGGAGTACGCGCTTCATCGATCAGGATGGAGTCCACCTCATCCACCAGCGCGTAGTGCAGCTTACGCTGGACGCGCTCTTCCGGACTGAACGCCATGTTGTCACGCAGGTAGTCGAAGCCGTATTCGTTGTTGGTACCGTAGGTAATGTCCGCGTTATACGCTTCACGCTTGGCTGGCGCAGGCAGGCCGGACATGTTGATGCCGACGGTCATACCGAGGAATTCGAACAGTGGACGGTTGTTTTCGGCGTCACGCTGCGCCAGATAGTCGTTGACGGTAACGACGTGAACGCCTTTACCGGTCAGCGCGTTCAGGTAAGCCGGCAGCGTTGCGGTCAGGGTTTTACCTTCACCGGTACGCATTTCCGCGATGCAGCGCTCGTTAAGCACCATACCGCCCAGCAGCTGAACGTCGAAGTGACGCATGCCGAATACGCGCTTACTTGCTTCACGCACAACTGCAAACGCTTCCGGGATCAGGCTTTCTAAGGTTTCGCCTTTTTCCAGACGCGCACGGAATTCCGCCGTTTTCGCTTTCAGCTCATCATCAGAGAGCTTCTCCATCGCCGGTTCCATCCCGTTGATGACGGCAACAGCTTTGCGCATACGGCGCAGGGTACGATCGTTACGACTACCAAAAACTTTAGTTAACAATTTGATTAGCATAATAAATTCTCAAACGCCCCATCGTGGGCAGATAAATTAAGGTATTGAAAAAGTTAATTTAGCTGAGGCGTTGCGGCCCGGCACGAATGCCGTGAGTCTGGCTAATCCAGGTTGAAACAGAGAATGAGACAGGCGGAACGAGCGCGAGCTGCGTCGTCTGGCGAACCATAACCGGCGGCTGGCTGTCCTGCGTGAGCAGCGCGTTGAGCGTGTCCAGCAGCGCAAGATGCTGTGCCTGCACCGGAAGCGTCTCTTCCGCAACAGGCATGGCCTGTGGTGCCATCGCGAAGGAGAGATGACGGATAACCGTGCGGATAGCGTGCTGGTGCCAGTAATCAACGGAGAAATTCGGGCGGCGGCTGGCTTCAAGCCACGCGAGGTTTGTAAAGTTAACCCGCGTGTTGAGATCGTGTTTGGTGGTAGAGGTTTTCGCGGGCGTCGCCGCTTCTGCACTGTTGCTGAGCGCAGGCAAGCCGAAACTCGCCGCGACCATCCCTAATAAGAGATGCGGCCAGAAGTAACGTCTGCCAAATTGTCGCCAGCGCGTCAGTATTCCGCTCACCTGCTCCACCCAATAAGCCAGCCTTGCAGAGGCTGAGTTCAGTTATTCTTTTTAGCGCCCAGATAGTACCACTAAAGCTAATGTACATCAGCAGGAATGAGGTGCCGCCGCGGGGAAAAACGGTCAAGAATGCAGCTAACGCACACATTTTCTGCGTAAGACAAACGAGAGATAACGCCGGGGCAAACGAAGAAGGGTAAAAATAAAAACGACTGGTCTTCCTGGTCGGAGAGAGTACCAGGTTAACCAGTCGATTTTTTTACGAAACGGTTTGAACCGTTACGCCAGAACCATGCTTGGTGCTTTGAAAGCCAGCGGCAGTTCAGCTTCGTCTTCGAAGGTCACATATTCCCAGGCTTCCTGTTTTGCCAGGACGGCCTGCAACAGTTTGTTGTTCAGCGCATGACCGGATTTGAACGCGGTAAATGCACCAATGATGTTGTGACCACACATGAACAGGTCGCCGATAGCATCCAGCATTTTGTGACGAACGAATTCATCTTCGAAACGCAGGCCGTCTTCGTTCAGTACGCGATAATCGTCAACAACGATGGCACAATCGAAGCTGCCGCCCAGGCACAGGCCGCGGGACTGCAGATATTCGATATCACGCATGAAGCCAAATGTACGGGCTCGGCTGATCTGGCGCATAAACGCATCAGC
Organism: Enterobacter sp. PL_is514; assembly: GCF_055816715.1. Taxonomy (NCBI): domain Bacteria; kingdom Pseudomonadati; phylum Pseudomonadota; class Gammaproteobacteria; order Enterobacterales; family Enterobacteriaceae; genus Enterobacter; species Enterobacter sp. PL_is514. Next base: position 120,436 of record NZ_JBVPGN010000033.1, read on the forward strand.
AGAGAAGTTCATCGCATAGCGTTGGGTGCTGGAGTCAATCGCCGGATGGTTAAAGTCGATGGTAAAGTCCAACGAGAAACCATTGTACGGTTTGAATTCAGCCCACTTGTCGCCATCTTCGACGCGAACGGTCTCTTTGATGCGTACAAATTTCTTCGCGCAGTTCAGTTCTTCGATGCCGGCATCCAGCAACAGATAGACGAACGGTGCAGCACTGCCATCCATAATCGGGATTTCTGGCGCATCGACTTCAACAATAATGTTGTCGATACCCAGACCCGCCAGGGCGGCGTTCAGGTGCTCTACGGTAGAAATCCGCACGTCATGCTCGTTCACCAGACAAGTACAGAGCATAGTATCACGCACAGATTTGGCATCGGCCGGAAAATCTACCGGTGGATTCAAGTCGGTGCGACGATAGATGACCCCGGTATTGGCCGGCGCAGGGCGTAACGTCAGCGTGACTTTCTTGCCGGTATGTAAACCGACACCAGTCGCCTGAACGATACGTTTAAGTGTCCTTTGTTTGATCATCGTATAATCTCGCCAAATTAACTATCCAACCGAGAGTGTATATCACTAACGGTGGGCCAGTTTAGCACAAAGAGCGCAAATCCCCTAATTCCAGCCAATTCTTAGTCAGCTTGCTTACGCAGGAACGCCGGGATATCCAGATAATCTGGCTCTTTCGCCGTTTGCGGCGTTGGGTCATTCACCACTTTCGCGGCCGGTTTCTGCTCCTGAGTCAGAGGAGACATACCGTGCTGCTGGTAACGATCCATTACCGGTTGCTGAGTCTGCTTGTTGGTCACTAAGGTGATCTCAGGACGTTTGTCCATACCGATACCGGTCGCAACAACGGTAACACGCAGCTCGTCGTTCATTTCAGGGTCAAGGGAAGTACCGATTACCACGGTAGCGTTGTCAGAGGCGAACGCACGGATAGTGTTACCCACGGTTTCGAACTCATCCAGACGCAGGTCGAAGCCAGCGGTAATGTTGACCAGCACGCCGCGCGCACCAGACAGATCGATATCTTCCAGCAGTGGAGAAGAGATAGCCATTTCAGCCGCTTCTTCTGCACGGTCTTCACCGCTCGCCACGCCAGAGCCCATCATCGCGTAGCCCATTTCGGACATCACGGTGCGAACGTCTGCAAAGTCAACGTTCATCAGGCCAGGACGGGTAATCAGTTCAGCGATACCCTGAACCGCACCTTTCAGCACGTCGTTTGCTGCACCGAATGCGTCCAGCAGGGAGATACCGCGACCCAGAACTTTCAACAGCTTATCGTTCGGGATGGTGATCAGCGAGTCCACATGCTTGGACAGCTCGGTGATACCCTGCTCCGCGAACGCCATACGCTTCTTGCCTTCAAAGTTGAAAGGCTTGGTCACGACAGCAACGGTCAGGATACCTAAATCTTTTGCCACTTCAGCCACAACAGGTGCTGCGCCGGTACCGGTACCGCCACCCATACCTGCTGCGATGAAGACCATGTCCGCACCTTCCAGTGCAGCGCGCAGGGCTTCACGATCTTCTTCAGCCGCATTGCGACCCACTTCCGGGTTAGCCCCTGCTCCCAGCCCTTTGGTGATACCACCGCCGATCTGGATAGTCTGGCCTACAGCCGTTTTACGCAGTGCCTGTGCATCGGTGTTAACTGCGAAGAACTCAACACCCTCAATGCGTTCACGCACCATATGCTCTACGGCGTTACCGCCGCCGCCACCGACGCCGATGACTTTAATCACCGCGTCGTTGGTCAGTTCCATAGGTTCAAACATAATTTCTCTCTCCGTTGTGCCTGTCGCCCGAGACCGCTAATTCTCTCCGGTCTCTTAAAAAAATTAAAACTCTTTTCGCAACCAGTTGTTCAGTCGTTTGACCCACGACCCCACTGAGACGCGTTTTTCCACTTCTGCTTCACCACTGAGATGAGATTCCTTCCCGTAGTGGAGCAGGCCCACGGCCGTTGAATAATACGGCTCCTGAGCATAATCCGTTAAACCGGTGATATTCAGCGGCGCACCAATACGCACCTGCGTATGGAACACGCGCTGTGCACAGGCCGCAAGACCTTCAATTTGCGCTGCGCCGCCGGTTAATACAATCCCCGCCGCAAGATGATGTTTAACGCCCTGCTGACGAAGCTGTTCCTGTAACTGTAAAATCTCTTCGTTGACCAGGTTGAGCAGCTCGGTATAGCGCGGCTCAATCACCTCTGCCAACGTCTGGCGCTGCAGGCTGCGCGGTGGACGACCACCAACGCTCGGCACTTCAACGCTCTCATCTTTGCCAACAATAGACCCCAGCGCACAGCCGTGGCGCACTTTAATCGCTTCTGCATCGCTCGGCGGCGTACCAAAAGCGTAAGCAATATCGCTGGTCACGACGTTCCCTGCGTACGGGATCACTTTGGTGTGGCGCAACGCACCGCCGGTATATACGGCAATATCCATTGTACCACCACCAATATCGACCACACAGACACCCAGTTCACGTTCATCTTCGGTCAGCACGGAATAACTTGCCGCCAGACCCGCGAAAATAAGTTGGTCAACTTTCAGGCCACAACGTTCAACGGCTTTTACAATGTTCTTCGCCATATCGTTGTGACATGTGATCAGGTGCACTTTTGCCTGCATACGTACGCCAGAAAGACCGACCGGGTTCTTGATCCCTTCCTGGTAGTCAATCGCATATTCCTGCGGGATGACATGCAGCACGCGATGCTCATCGCGGACGCGCACGGACTTCGCCGTGTGCACGACGTTTTCAACGTCTTCCTGCGTGACTTCTTCCTCAGAAATCGGCACCATACCGATTTCGTTCTGGCAGCTAATGTGCTTACCAGAAAGGGCCAGATAGACAGAAGAAATCTGGCAATCTGCCATCAATTCAGCCTGATCGATGGCGCGCTGGACGCACTTCACCACCGATTCAAGATCGTTTACCCCACCTTTATCCATACCACGGGACGGGCAACTGCCCACGCCAATGATATTGACCATACCGTCGGGCAGAACTTCCCCTACTAAAGCGGCAACCTTCGCGGTGCCAATCTCCAGTCCAACTACCAGTTTTCTGTCCGTCGCCTTGATCATTGTTGTTCTGCCTGTACCTGTGCCTGATTCTGTTGCTGATTAGGTTCCTCGACCGGAGCCGGTACCCAACCGACTGCTGCGCCTGAGTCATAGCGCAAATCAACGTAGCTTATCCGTTTGCCGTCAGTCTGTGCCTGCTGCTGTAAAACCGGGTAAAGTTCGACAAAACGCGCCAGACGTTTCATGGTGTCCCCGCGCCCCAGGTTGAGCTTAATGCCGTTCGTTAACGTAAGCTGCCAGGAACGGCGCGCCGTCATGGCAGCATCTTTTAACGTAAACCTGTCCTTCGCCAGCACCTGACCCATCTCGCGAAAACCCTGTAACACTTCGTTTTCGCTGCCTTCAGGGCCATACAACATCGGTAAATTTTGCTTGTTGACACGATCGGCCGGGACGCTGAAGGAATTTCCGTCGACGTCAACCATGTGCTGATCATTCCAACGCGCAATGGGCACATATTCAACCAGATGAATCTTCAATTCATCAGGCCATTGCTTTCTTACGCTCGCCTGTTTTATCCATGGCAGACGTTCAATCTGGCTCTGGATAATATTGACGTCCTGCGTCATAAAGGTGCCAGGCGAGCCCAGTGCCAGTATTGACTGGCGAATATCGTCGTTACGCGTGTAGTGACGCTCACCGGTGACCACCAGCTTAGAAAGTGGCAACCGCTGCGCATCTTCCATCCAGCCCAGGACCATCCAGCCGCTGATAAACACGGTGCACAGCACCCCGAGCAGGAAAATGATGCCTGCAAGACGCGTTCCATTACTGCGGCGTGAAGAGGTGTATTCTTCCTCGTCATCGCGGTTGCGCGTGTTCAATGCAGCCTGAGACATATCAGCCCGCCTGGTCCAGAATGCGTACGACTAACTGCGAGAAGCTCATCCCCGCCTGACGCGCGGCCATCGGCACAAGGCTGTGGCTGGTCATTCCCGGAGAGGTATTGGCTTCCAGCAGATAAAATTGTCCATCCCGGTCCTGCATCACGTCGATGCGCCCCCAGCCCTGGCAACCCAGAACATGCCAGGCTTTAAGCACCAGGGACTGTAAATCGGCTTCACGCTCAGCTTCAAGACCACTTGGGCAGAAATATTGCGTCTCATCAGAGAGATACTTCGCCTCATAATCATAGAAGACTCCAGCGGGTTGGATACGGATTGACGGTAAAATTTCTTCGCCAAGCATCGCGACGGTAAATTCTGGCCCGCTGAGCCATTTTTCAATCAGAACTTCTTCATCATGTTGAAATGCCAGTGCTAAAGCGGACGAAAAATCTTCAGCTTTGTCGACTTTGGACATTCCCACACTGGAGCCTTCCCGGCTGGGCTTTACAATAACCGGTAAGCCCAGTTCAGCAATGCGTGTATTAACGCTATCCGGCAGGCCCAATTCAAATTCGCGACGCGTCAGTGCAACCCATGGCGCAACGGGTAACCCCGCGCCCTGCCACAGGAGTTTGCTGCGCAGTTTATCCATAGAGATAGCGGAGGCCATCACGCCACTGCCGGTGTACGGCATGCCGATCAAATCCAGAAGCCCCTGCAGGGTGCCATCTTCACCGCCACGACCGTGTAAAGCGATAAAGACTTTATCGAAACCCATGGCTTTTAATTGCGTCACGTCGACCTCTTTTGGGTCGACCAGGTGCGCATTGACGCCCCCTTCACGCAGGCCCGCGAGCACAGCCGCGCCGGAATTCAGGGAAACCTCACGCTCTGCTGAGGTGCCGCCAGACAGGACAGCAATCTTATCAGCCATGATGCTCATCCTCCTGAGTTTGCGGCTTCAGTTTGATTTCAGCTAAGGTACGGGCGATTTTGCCGATATTTCCCGCCCCCTGAATCAGAATCAGATCGTTACCTGTCAGGACCGGTGCCAGAATTTCCGCCACCTGTGCAGGGTCAGAAACCAGAATAGGGTCAACTTTACCGCGTCCACGGATGGTGCGACATAAAGAACGACTGTCTGCGCCCGGAATCGGAGTTTCGCCCGCTGAATAAACATCCAGCATTAACAGTGTATCGACCTGTGAAAGGACGCTGGAGAAATCGTCGTACAGATCGCGCGTACGCGTGAAGCGGTGCGGCTGGAAGATCATCACCAGATTCTTGTCAGGCCAGCCTGCACGTGCGGCTTTGATGGTGGCGTCCACTTCGGTCGGATGGTGGCCGTAGTCGTCCACCAGCATCGCTGTGCCGGCTTTACCGTTCACGGCGTCCAGCGGGAATTCACCGAGGAAGTCGAAGCGACGGCCGGTGCCCTGGAAGCTTTCCAGCGCGCGCAGAATCGCATCATCATCAATGCCTTCTTCCGTCGCGACGGCCACTGCCGCTGCGGCATTGAGGGCGTTATGACGACCTGGCGCATTCAGCGTGACGTGCAGCAGTTCTTTGTCCTGACGCGCCAGCGTGAAATGCCCCTGCGCACCAATCTGTTTGTACTCTTCCACGCGAACGTCAGCGTCTTCGCTGAAGCCGTAAGTGGTGATTTGACGACCCACGCGCGGCAGCAGCTCACGGATCACCGGATCGTCTACGCACATCACCGCGCGTCCATAGAACGGCAGGTTGTGCAGGAAGTTGATGAAGGTCTGCTTTAGGTTCTCGAAGTCGCCCTGGTAGGTATCCATATGGTCAGCTTCGATGTTGGTGACAATCGCCACCATTGGCTGCAGGTGCAGGAACGACGCGTCGCTCTCATCCGCTTCGGCAATCAGATAACGGCTGTGGCCCAGACGCGCATGTACGCCTGCGGCTTTGACCAGACCGCCGTTGACGAAGGTCGGATCGAGACCCGCTTCCGCATAAATACTGGAGACCATCGCCGTGGTCGTGGTTTTACCGTGGGTCCCGGCAATAGCGATGCCGTGACGGAAACGCATCAGTTCCGCCAGCATTTCAGCACGGCGGATCACCGGAATGCGCGCTTCATGCGCGGCAACGATTTCCGGGTTGTCAGAGGAAATGGCGCTTGAGACCACCACCACGCTCGCATCGCGCACGTTTTCCGGACGATGGTTGAAATAGATAGTCGCCCCAAGCGATGCCAGCTGCTGCGTAACAGGGTTTGGCGCCAGGTCAGACCCGCTGATCTGATAGCCTTCGTTAGCTAACACTTCGGCAATACCGCCCATGCCAGCACCACCGATGCCAACAAAGTGAATGTGCCGGACGCGACGCATCTCGGGCACGATTGAACGCAGTTTTGCCAGTTGTTGTGTATTCATTCTCTAAACGCCATCGACTACTTAAAATTCGTGCCGCGCTTCACGCGCTGCGAGGGTTAAGCCTGGGCTGCCAGGCTCACTTCTTTTGCCACCCGTTCCGTCGCATCAGGGATAGCGGCCGCGCGCGCGCGTTGCGCCATCTCCAGCAGTGCGTCTCTGTTCCAGCCCGCCAGGGTGGTGGCGACCGCGTCGGCGGTAAATTGTGGCTGCTCAAATATCTTCGCGGCACCGGCTTTCTCAAGCGGCAGCGCATTCCAGTACTGCTGTCGGTCTTTGTGCTGGAACGGCACAAACAGGGCAGGCAGACCGGCGGCGGCGATCTCGCTCACCGTCAGCGCGCCTGAACGACAGACCACGACATCGGCCCAGGCATACGCTGCCGCCATGTCGTCGATAAACTCTGTGACTTTATGCTGCGGCTGACCTTCGTCTGCGTAAGCCTGCTCAACGGTCTGCTGAGCGCCTTTTCCGCTCTGGTGCCAGATCGTCACGGCATTCCCCAGCTTTGCGGCAACCTGCGGCATCGTCTGGTTTAAGATACGCGCGCCCTGAGAGCCGCCGACGACCAGTACACGCACCGGCCCTTCACGGCCCGTCAGACGAGCGTCCGGCAGCGGCAGCGCCAGCACGTCCACACGCACCGGGTTACCTACGACGTCCGCTTTCGGGAACGCGCCGGGAAACGCCTGCATAACTTTGGTGGCGATTTTCGCCAGCCACTTGTTGGTCAGACCGGCAATACCGTTCTGCTCATGCAGCACAACGGGAATACCTAACGACCACGCCGCCAGCCCGCCAGGACCCGAGACATAGCCGCCCATGCCCAGCACCACATCCGGCTTAAAGCGCTTCATGATGGTGCGCGCCTGACGCCAGGCGTTAAAAATACGCACCGGTGCCAGCAGCATTGCCTTGAGGCCTTTGCCCCGAAGGCCGGAAATACGAATAAAGTCGATCTCGATACCGTGCTTCGGTACCAGATCGGCTTCCATGCGGTCTGCGGTTCCCAGCCAGCGTACCTGCCAGCCCTGATCCATTAAATGGTGCGCAACCGCCAGTCCCGGGAACACGTGTCCGCCGGTACCGCCTGCCATCACCATTAACCGCTTCGGTTGATTCATCGTGAACCTCGTGTAAACGCCTGGGCTTTTTCCAGACGCGTCTCATAATCTATACGCAACAAAAACATGATGGCCGTCGACATAATCAACAGACTGGAACCACCATAACTGATCAACGGCAACGTCAGACCTTTGGTCGGCAGCATACCCGCTGCGGCCCCGACGTTAACCAATGCCTGGAAGCTAAACCAGATACCAATTGAACAGGCTAAGAATCCTGAGAAGCGGTGATCGATCTCCAGCGCTTTCCGGCCGATGGACATGGCGCGGAAAGCGACGAAGAATACCATTAATAGCGCTAATACCACACCGATATAACCCAGTTCTTCCGCAATAATGGAGAAGATGAAGTCAGTGTGCGCTTCCGGTAAATACTCCAGTTTCTGTACCGAGTTACCCAGACCCTGTCCCCAGACTTCGCCGCGACCAAAGGCCATCAGCGACTGAGTCAGCTGATAACCGCTGCCGAACGGATCTTCCCACGGGTTCCAGAACGAGGTTACACGGCGAATACGGTAAGGCTCGGCGAGGATCAGCAGCACAACCGCCGAAATCCCCATTCCGATGATAGCGATGAACTGCCACAGCTTCGCGCCCGCCAGGAACAGCATCGCCAGGGTGGTAACGAACAGCACGACAACGGTACCGAGGTCAGGCTGCGCCAGCAGTAATACCGCCAGCACCAGAATCACGCCCATCGGTTTTAAGAAGCCGCGCAGGTTATTACGCACTTCATCTACCTTACGCACCAGGTAGTTAGCCAGGTAGCAGAATAGGGAGAGCTTGGTAAATTCCGCAGGTTGAATACGCAGCGGGCCAAAGGCGATCCAGCGCGATGCCCCATTAACAGAGCTCCCCACCACCAGTACGATCAGCAGCATAATAATCGAGGCGATCAGCATCGCCGTACTGTGCCGCTGCCAGAACTCCATTGGCAGACGCAAGGTCACCAGCGCCAGGCAAAACGCCAGGATGATGTACAGACCATCACGCTTGGCAAACAGGAAAGGATCGTTCGCCAGACGCTGCCCGACGGGCATTGAGGCTGACGTCACCATAATAAAGCCGACCGCTGCCAGCCCCATCGTGAGCCAGAACAGCGTGCGATCGTACATGACCAGACTATCGTTATCTTTTTGACGAGAGCCCATCACCCAGCCTTTGAGCGCCGCAAACAGCCATGCCAGGATCCCAAATCCTGGCAGGCGCGGCATTTTCAGGCGAGGGAGAGATAAACGCATCAGCCTAACTCCTTCGCCAGGCGGGTAAAGACATCACCACGCTGTTCGAAATTCTTGAATTGATCGAGGCTGGCGCAGGCCGGAGAGAGCAGCACCATATCGCCTGGCTTCACGCGAGGAGCAATCAGCCGCATCGCCTGTTCCATGGTTTCGGTTTGCTCGGCGACCTCAGGGCGCAGTGCAGCCAGCTCGCTGCCGTCACGGCCGAAGCAGTACAGACGGACGTTATCACCGGAAAGATACGGTTTCAGGGAGGAGAAATCCGCTGATTTACCGTCGCCGCCCAGCAGCAAATGCAGCGTGCCGTCAACGTGCAGGCCGTTCAGCGCGGCCTCCGTGCTGCCCACGTTGGTGGCTTTAGAGTCGTTGATCCAGCGTACGCCGTTGTGCTCCAGCGCCAGCTGGAAACGGTGTGCCAGCCCAGAAAACGTGGTTAATGCTTTCAGGCTGGAGGAGCGTGGCAACCCTACTGCATCTGCCAGCGCCAGCGCCGCCAGGGCATTGGTATAGTTGTGCTGACCAGTGAGCTTCATCTCTTTCACGTTCAGCACTTTCTCACCCTTCACGCGCAGCCAGGTTTCGCCCAGCTGGCGGTTCAGGTGGTAATCCCCCATCGTAATACCGAAGCTGATGCAGCGATCGTCTGCGCCACGCACCGGCATGGTCAGCGCATCATCGGCATTCACTACGCAGACTTTGGCATTCTCATAAACGCGCAGCTTGGCGGCACGGTACTGCTGCAGACCAAATGGATATCTGTCCATGTGATCTTCAGTCACGTTGAGGATTGTCGCAGCCGCAGCGTGCAGGCTGGAGGTTGTTTCCAGCTGGAAGCTGGAAAGCTCGAGAACATACAGCTCACAGCCTTTGTCCAGCAGCATCAGAGCGGGTAAACCAATGTTACCGCCAACGCCGACGTTCATGCCCGCCGCTTTCGCCATTTCACCCACCAGGGTAGTGACGGTGCTTTTACCGTTAGAACCGGTAATGGCGATAACGGGCGCCTGCGCTTCGCGGCAGAACAGCTCAATATCGCCGATAATCTCAACGCCCGCATCCGCGGCAGCGCTCAGTGAAGGATGCGCCAGCGCCATTCCCGGGCTGGCGACAATCAGATCGGCTGCCAGCAGCCAGTCATCATTCAGACCACCAAGGTGGCGTTCAACCTGTTCAGGCAGTTTGTCCAGACCCGGCGGAGAGACACGCGTATCCATCACGCGCGGCGTCACGCCACGCGCGAGGAAAAAGTCCACGCAGGAGAGTCCCGTAAGACCCAACCCGATGATAACGACTTTTTTGCCCTGGTAATCTGCCATGATTAACGTACCTTCAGCGTTGCCAGGCCAATCAGCACCAGCATCAGCGAAATAATCCAGAAGCGCACAATCACGCGCGGCTCCGGCCAGCCTTTCAGTTCATAGTGGTGGTGAATCGGCGCCATACGGAAGATGCGCTGACCGCGCAGCTTGAAGGAACCGACCTGCAAAATCACCGACAGGGTTTCAACCACAAACACACCGCCCATGATCACCAGCAGGAACTCCTGACGCAGCAGTACGGCGATAATGCCGAGCGCACCGCCCAAAGCCAGAGAACCGACGTCCCCCATAAAGACCTGCGCCGGATAAGTGTTGAACCACAGGAAGCCCAGCCCCGCGCCGACAATCGCCGTACAGACGATCACCAGCTCACCCGCGTGGCGCAGATAAGGGATGTGCAGGTAGTTCGCAAAGTTCATGTTACCGGTCGCCCATGCCACCAGCGCAAAACCGGCGGCGACAAAGACGGTTGGCATAATGGCCAGGCCATCCAGACCGTCGGTCAGGTTTACGGCGTTGCCGGTACCGACAATCACAAAGTAGGCCAGCAGGATGTAGAACAGCCCCAGCTGTGGCATCACGTCCTTAAAGAACGGCACGACCAGCTCGGTGGCTGGCGTATCTTTCCCGGCCAGATACAGCGCGAAGGCCACGCCCAGCGCAATCACCGACATCCAGAAATATTTCCAGCGGGCAATCAGGCCTTTGGTGTCTTTACGAACAACTTTGCGGTAATCATCAACAAAACCGATGATCCCGTAACCCACCAGTACCGTCAGAACGCACCAGACGTACGGGTTGGAGGGATAGGCCCACAGCAGCACGGAAACGACGATGGCGGTCAGGATCATGATCCCGCCCATGGTCGGCGTGCCGCGTTTGCTGAAGTGCGATTCCGGACCGTCGTTACGTACAACCTGACCGAAAGAGAGTTTTTGCAGACGGGCAATCATGCGCGGGCCCATCCACAACGAGATGAACAGCGCAGTCAGCAGGCTGACGATGGCGCGAAACGTCAGATATGAAAAGACGTTAAAGCCTGAATAATATTTGACCAAATGTTCGGCCAGCCAAACTAACATGTCCCGTTCTCCTGTAATGCGTGCACAACCTCTTCCATGGCGGCACTACGTGAACCTTTCACTAACACAGTCACAATTTGTTTTTCTGCAATCAACGCTTTGAGGCGCTCTATCAACGCGGCTTTGTCAGCAAAATGCTCGCCAACGCCGCTGGCATAGCTAATCGCCTGGCTCAGTTTTCCTGCGCTCAGCACACGGTCCAGCCCCGCCGCTTTCGCCGCTTCACCGACCTGGATATGACAGGCTTCGCTTTCGTCGCCCAGCTCTGCCATATCGCCAACTACCATGATGCGATAGCCCGGCATTTCAGATAACACCTGCACCGCCGCCGTCATCGAGCCAACGTTCGCGTTGTAGGAGTCATCCAGCAGCAGCTTATTTTCCGAAAGCTGAATCGGGAACAGACGTCCCGGCACGGCTTTCAGGTTCGCCAGCCCGGTTTTAATCGCTTCATGCGACGCGCCCACCGCCGTCGACAACGCCGCCGCCGCAAGCGCATTGGCGATGTTATGGCGACCCGGCAGCGGCAGCAGCACATCGACACCACCCGTTGGGGTGGTGAGGGTGAATTCTGTGCCGTGCGACGTCACGTGGATATTGGTCGCGGTAAAATCACTGTTGACCGCATTCGGCGAGAAGCGCCAGGTTTTACGCGAACCAATAATGCTCTGCCAGTTCAGCCAGTCGTTGTTATCGGCGTTCAGGATGGCGATACCGTCATCCGGCAGGCCGGTGTAAATCTCACCTTTGGCTTTTGCTACGCCTTCCAGCGAGCCAAAGCCTTCCAGATGCGCAGCCGCGAGGTTATTCACCAGCGCGGCTTCCGGGCGAGTCAGGCTCACGGTCCAGGCGATTTCGCCCTGGTGGTTTGCCCCTAACTCGATCACCGCAAATTCATGTTCTTTGGTCAGGCGGAGTAATGTCATCGGCACGCCAATGTCATTATTGAGGTTGCCCGCGGTATAAAGCGTATTCCCGCACTGGCTGAGGATCGCCGCCGTCATCTCTTTCACCGACGTCTTGCCTGATGATCCGGTCAGGGCGACAACGCGCGCAGGGACCTGCTGACGGACCCAGGCGGCCAGCTCACCGAACGCGAGACGCGTATCTTTCACCACAATTTGCGGCAGTTCGATATCCAGCTTGCGGCTGACCAGCAGCGCACCGGCGCCGTTCTCTTTGGCCTGTTCAGCAAAATCATGCGCGTCAAAACGCTCGCCTTTCAGCGCCACAAACAGACAGCCTGCGGTGATTTTGCGGGTGTCCGTCGTGACGGCATCAATCGTCAGGTCTTGCCCGTGCAGGTCGCCCTGCAGAATGGCAGCGGCCTGGCTTAACGTGATGCTAATCATGCCACGACTCCCAGCAGACGTGCTGCCGTTACGCGGTCCGAGTAGTCCAGACGGCGATTGCCAACGATCTGATAATCTTCATGGCCTTTACCCGCCAGCAGGACAACATCATTCTCCCGCGCCTGCATGATGGTGTTAGTCACGGCTTCCGCACGGCCTTCCACCACGCGAGCGCGGCCCGCGTCCAGCATGCCCGCCAGAATGTCATTGATGATGGCGCGCGGCTCTTCCGTACGCGGGTTGTCATCGGTGACTACCGGAATATCTGCAAACTGCTCGGCAATAGCCCCCATCAGCGGGCGTTTGCCTTTGTCACGATCGCCGCCGCAGCCAAACACGCACCAGAGCTTACCGGTACAGTGCAGGCGCGCCGCTTCCAGCGCTTTTTCCAGCGCATCCGGCGTGTGGGCATAATCAACCACAACGGTCGGTTTACCCGGCGCGCTAAACACTTCCATACGGCCACAAACTGGCTGCAGACGCGCGGCGGTTTTCAGCAGCTCAGCCATCGGGTAACCCAGCGCCAGCAGCGTTGCCAGCGCCAGCAGCAGGTTGCTGACGTTAAACGCCCCCATCAGGCGGCTTTCAATTTCGCCTTCACCCCAGGAAGAGGCAAAGCGGATGGTCGCCCCGCTGTCGTGATATTTCACCTCAACCGCCTTCAGCCAGCGGCCGTGGCAGTTTGGATTGATATGGTCTTCCATCGACACTGCAACCGCATCCGGCAGCTTTGCCAGCCAGCGGCGGCCCACTTCGTCGTCGGCGTTGATGATGGCTTGTCCGTAATGGTGAGTAGAGAACAGCAGCCATTTCGCGGCTTCGTAATGCTCCATATCACCATGATAATCAAGATGATCGCGGCTCAGATTGGTAAACACGGAAGCGGCAAATTTCAGCGCCGCGACGCGGTGCTGTACCAGACCGTGCGAAGAGACTTCCATCGCAGCAAAGGTTGCCCCCTGCCCTGCCAGACCGGCAAGCACATGCTGTACGTCTACCGCGGAGCCGGTGGTGTTTTCCGTTGGGCTCACTTTGCCCAGCAGGCCGTTACCTACGGTCCCCATCACCGCACCGGTTTCACCCAGCAGCTGGGCCCACTGCGCCATCAGCTGCGTGGTGGTGGTTTTACCGTTGGTACCCGTCACGCCAACCAGGCGCAGCTGGTCGGAAGGTTCGTGATAAAAACGCCCCGCCAGTGCGGAAAGACGTTCGTTTAACTGGCTGAGATAGATGACCGGTACGCCGTGCATTTCACGGATCTCACCGTCGGTTGCCTCATCTTTAGCCTCAGCAATAATGGCAGCCACACCTTGCGCAATCGCCTGCGGGATATAACGACGCCCGTCCGCCTGATGACCGACCACCGCCACAAAAAGATCGCCAGAAGCAGCCACGCGGCTGTCCAGTATCATCTCTCGCAGTGCTCGCTCCGGTGCATTTGGCACCCACGGAGCGAGAAGGTCGCGCAAATTACGATCTGCCACCTGTACCCTCGCCTTGATTAATTACAAATTCACTTTTTTCGCCCGTCGCCAGCGCATCCGGTTCAATGTTCATGGTACGTAACACGCCGCCCATGATAGCCCCGAACACAGGCGCGGAGACGGCGCCGCCGTAGTATTTACCCGCCTGTGGATCGTTAATCACGACCACCAGCGCAAAACGCGGATTGCTTGCAGGCGCAACGCCTGCGGTATAGGCAATGTATTTGTTGATATAGCGGCCATCCGGCCCCACTTTTTTCGCCGTACCGGTCTTGATAGCGATGCGATAACCTTTGATTGCCGCCTTCACGCCGCCGCCGCCGGGCAGCGCCACGCTTTCCATCATATGAACAACAGTACGGACGGTCGATTCCGGGAAGATACGCTCACCGGGAACCGGTGGATCAACTTTGGTAATCGACAGCGGACGATAAACGCCATAGCTGCCGATCGTTGCGTAGACTCGCGCTAACTGTAACGGGGTTACCATTAGCCCGTAGCCGAAAGAGAAGGTGGCCCTCTCTATGTCAGACCACCGTTGTTTTTGAGGATATAAGCCACTGCGTTCTCCGACCAACCCCAAATTGGTCGCCTTTCCAAGCCCAAAACGTGAGTAAGTCTCTACTAACGCTGAGGACGGCATCGCTAACGCCAGCTTTGAAACACCGACGTTACTCGACTTCTGTAACACCCCGGTCAGGGTCAATTCGCTGTAGCGCGCCACGTCTTTGATTTCGTGACCGTTAATTCGGTAAGGAATGGTATTCAGTACGGTATTTTCATTAACGATACCGCGCTGAAGTGCAGTCATGACGACCATCGGCTTAACGGTCGAACCCGGTTCGAACACGTCGGTGATGGTACGGTTACGCATAATATCCTTTTGCGTACCGGTAAGATTGTTAGGGTTGTAGGACGGGCTATTGGCCATCGCCAGCACTTCACCCGTGTTGACATCAACTAACACGGCACTGCCCGATTCCGCTTTGTTAAAAGCCACGGCGTTGTTCAGCTCGCGGTAAACCAGCGCCTGTAACCGCTCATCGATACTCAGCGCAAGGTTGTGTGCTGCCTGGCTGTCCGTTGAGGAAATATCCTCGATCACGCGACCATAGCGGTCTTTACGCACAATGCGCTCACCGGGCTGGCCGGTCAGCCATTTATCAAAGCTTTTTTCAACGCCCTCAATCCCCTGGCTATCAACGTTAGTAAAGCCAATGAGGTGAGCAGTCACTTCGCCGGATGGATAGTACCGGCGGGATTCTTCACGCAGATGGATCCCCGGCAGCTTCAATTTTTTGATGTAGTCCGCCATGTCAGGATTCACCTGACGCGCCAGATAGATAAAGCGCCCTCTCGGGTTGGTATTCACGCGTGAAGATAACTGGTCCAGCGGCATCTTCAGCGCATCCGCAAGGGCCTTCCACCGGTTATCAAGCGTGATGCCGCCAGCATCATGCAGTTCTTTCGGATCGGCCCAGATAGCCTTCACCGGCACGCTCACCGCCAGCGGACGACCCGAGCGGTCGGTGATCATCCCACGGGATGTCGACACTTCCTGGACGCGCAGAGAGCGCATATCGCCCTGGCGTACCAGCATGTCAGGGGCGACGATTTGTAGCCAGGCCACGCGTCCGAGCAGGAAACCCAGCGCCAGTAAAATGCAGCCGCAAAGCAACGCAAAACGCCAACTGACAAAGTTGGCCTGTTCTTCCTGACGTTTTGGTTTTAGCGTTTTTGCCGCTGCTTTCATGCGTCGCGTTTTCCCTTATTTTTGTACTACGATATTTTCCTGCGAAGGATCAACATGCTGCAGCTGCAGCTTTTCCGTTGCGATCCGTTCAACCCGGCTATGATCGCCGAGCGCGTTTTCTTCAAGGATCAGATTTCGCCATTCAATATCCAGCGCATCGCGTTCCAGTACCATCTGCTCGCGTTGCGCAGTCAATAAACGTGTATGGTGGGCGGTGGTCACCACCGTAACTGCCGTGACAATGATGCAAATGAACAGACAGAGTGGCAGTTTCCCAAACCGCAAAAGATCGTCGCCGATCACGCCAGGCAAGGCATGGCGCTCGTTGCTTCCTAACGAATCCTTAACTTTGCTTAGGGTCTCTGTCACTCTGCCGATCATGCGTTCGTCCTCTCTGCAACACGCAGCACTGAACTACGGGCGCGTGGATTCTCTGCCACTTCTTCTTCGCCCGGCATCAACTTGCCTAATGCTCGCAACTGACGGCCCCCCAGCTTCCTGAGTTGTTCTTCCGTCATCGGCAGCCCCGCTGGCACCTGCGGACCGCGGCTTTGTTCACGCATGAAGCGTTTCACAATACGGTCTTCCAGCGAATGGAAGCTGATGATGGATAACCGCCCACCCGGGGCCAGCACGTCGAGCGAGCTTTTTAGCGCCAGCTCTATTTCCTCCAGTTCACTGTTTACCCAGATGCGAACCGCCTGGAAGGTACGGGTCGCGGGATGTTTGTGCTTATCCTTCACCGGTGTCGCCGCCGCGATCACTTCGGCCAACTCTTTGGTGCGGGTCATTGGCTCAATGCGATTGCGCTCAACGATGGCGCGCGCAATACGTTTGCCAAAGCGCTCTTCGCCGAACGTTTTGATGACCCATGCAATATCGGCTTCGTCAGCGGTCTGTAACCACTCAGCGGCAGACTGACCGCGCGTCGGGTCCATCCGCATGTCCAGCGGACCATCACGCATAAAGGAGAAACCACGTTCAGCATCATCAAGTTGGGGTGAAGAGACGCCAAGATCGAGAAGAATCCCGTCGATCTTGCCCGTCAGGCCGCGCTCAGCGACATAATCCGCGAGCGCAGAGAAAGGTCCATGCACGATGGAAAAGCGTGGGTCATTGATGGTCTGTGCAACGGCAATAGCCTGCGGATCGCGATCGATTGCCAGCAGACGTCCTTCCTCTCCAAGCTGGGAGAGAATCAAACGTGAGTGACCACCGCGACCAAAAGTGCCATCAATGTAGATGCCATCCGGACGAATATTCAGGCCGTTTACGGCCTCGTCCAGTAACACCGTTTTATGTTTATAATTTTCCATCATATTTATAGAGACAAGTCCTGCAGCCGTTCCGATAATGTCGCGGAATCAGACTGCTCAGCGTCGATATCTTCCTTGACCTGTTGATACCAGGTCGTTTCATCCCACAGTTCAAACTTGTTGAACTGCCCGACCAGCATCACTTCTTTGGTCAGACCGGCATGTTGCCGCAACACAGGGGCAATCAGTAATCGCCCTGCGTTATCCATCTGACATTCACTGGCATGTCCCAATAACAGCCGCTGTACGCGGCGTTCCTGCGGGTTCATGCTCGACAGTCGCGACAGCTTTTGCTCAATAATTTCCCATTCAGGCAAGGGGTAAAGCAGCAGGCAGGGGGAGTTAATGTCAATGGTGCAAACCATTTGACCCGCAGCGTTCTCAATCAGCTGGTCGCGGTATCGGGTTGGTACCGATAAACGCCCTTTGCTGTCGAGATTGACTAACGTAGCTCCACGGAACATGCCAGTCTCACCCCTCCTCACCACTTTAACCCACAAATTCCCACCTAAAGGAGTTTACGGAGCGAGGGAAAAGCTTGTCAAGCCAGGACTCTCCATATAAGGACTCGGAAGCCCTCTATTTACAGAGATAAACAGTCCTGGTTAATAACTGCACAACTGGCGAGGCAAAATTAACGTTATGAATATTTGTAAGAAAAAAACCGAATATGCACACTAGCGTTAAAGCTCACTCAATATCATCGCAGATAAATATAAAGTGTCAGTTTGCGACGCGGGCAGCATTTTATGACAGATTCTCAGGGGATAACAGCGCCAGATTCACCCAGGCACCCGGTAAGCGCAGCGGTTGCCACGTAAGCTGGCAAAGGAGGAGGAAAAACGTCTGATTATTCATCGACCGAAAAGGGTTTGTAACAAAATAATACAAACAATGCCGTTTAAAATCGACCGGACGTTCTTAAAAAGACAATTTAAAAGCCAGAATGAATTAAGAAAAATAGGTGATTAGGATCCCTCAAGAATTATCCTAATTTCTCTCCGGGAATTATCTGCACGAATTATCGCAACAAAAGGGGGCAGATTTCGCCGCCCCGGTCATTTCATTTTTGGCGGCTTAAAATTCCGCGATGGTAGAGATTACGTTTGATACGCGTCAGGCCCGGTTTCGGCTTGCGCGGCTCATCCAGGCTTGCCAGCACAATCTCCAGCACGCGTTCAGCCACATCGCGGTGACGCTGTGCTACCGCCAGCACCGGGCACTGGAGGAAGTCGAGCAGCTCGTTATCCCCGAACGTGGCAATCGCCAGGTCGGAGGGCAGTTTACCTTCCCGGCGTAAGGTCACGTCCATGACGCCCTGCAACAGCGCAAACGACGTGGTGAACAGCGCCTGAGGCATCGGATGCGTTTCCAGCCATTTCTCGAACAGCTGCGCGGCGGCTTCACGCTCGTAGCTGTTGGCATAGAGGTAGTGAACCTCGCGCGGATCGTCTTTCCAGGCGGTTCTGAATCCCTGCTCGCGCAGGAAGCTCACGGAAAGCTCGGGCAACGCGCCAAGATACAGCACCGTTTCCGCGGGGAACGTTCTCAACTCTGCGGCCAGCATTTCTGCATCATCCTGATCCGCACCCACGACGCTGGTGAAATGCTCGCGATCGAGCGCGCGATCCAGCGCCACAATTGGGAACGGGTCATTCGCCCAGCGCTGGTAGAACGGATGCTCTGGCGGCAAGGAGGTCGACACGATAATGGCATCCACCTGACGCTGGAGCAGATGCTCAATACAGCGCATCTCGTTATCAGGCTGGTCTTCTGAGCAGGCAATCAGCAACTGATAGCCGCGCTGACGCGCCTGACGTTCAAGATAGTTGGCGATACGGGTATAGCTGGTGTTTTCCAGGTCAGGGATCACCAGACCAATAGAGCGGGTACGCCCGGCACGCAGACCGGCTGCGACAGCATTCGGATGGTAGTTATGCTCACGAACCACCGCCATAACTTTTTCAACGGTCTTGTCGCTGACACGGTACTGCTTTGCTTTACCGTTAATCACATAGCTGGCCGTTGTCCGTGACACGCCGGCTAGCCGGGCGATTTCATCCAGTTTCACAATTGCCCCTTAAAAAAAGAAAAGAGTCCATGGCCCTGTCAAGGTTATGGTTAAATCTTTTAACATCTAAACGCAGAAAAGCCTTCGCGGCAACCGCTTTTATCTGCGTTGTCGGCTGATTACGCAAAAAAAAGCCCGGCTTTGGTGACCGGGCAGAAAGAGGCGAACCTTTTTGACAACTAACGCATGATTTTCTCGCCGCGTGACAGACCGACTACACCCGATCTCGCGACCTCAACAATTTTTGCGACATCCCGCACTGACGCCAGGAAAGCATCCAGCTTGTCGCTTGTCCCAACCAGCTGAACCGTATAAAGAGAAGGGGTGACGTCAATAATCTGTCCGCGGAAAATATCCGCATTGCGTTTAACTTCTTCACGCCCGTAGCCGCTGGCCTGGATTTTCACCAGCATGACCTCTCGTTCAACGTAGGCCCCCTGCCCCAGCTCGCTCACGCGCAGCACATCAACCAGCTTATGCAGCTGTTTCTCAATCTGCTCAAGCACTTTGGCATCGCCGACGGTTTGGATCGTCATGCGCGATAGCGTAGGGTCTTCCGTCGGGGCAACGGTCAGGCTTTCAATGTTATAGCCGCGCTGTGCAAAAAGACCAATGACGCGCGACAGTGCGCCAGACTCGTTTTCCAGTAAAACAGATAATATCCGGCGCATATCAGGTTCTCTCCGTTTTGCTTAACCACATTTCATCCATACCACCACCACGAATATGCATCGGATAAACGTGTTCGGTCCCATCAACAATCACATCCATAAAGACGAGGCGGTTGTTTTTAACGTGCTCAAGCGCTTGCGCGAGCTTCGCTTCCAGCTCAGCCGGATCGGTTACCCGCATGCCTACATGGCCGTAAGCTTCAGCAAGACGAACAAAGTCCGGCAGCGATTTCATGTATGACTGAGAATGACGGCCAGAGTAGATCATATCCTGCCACTGCTTCACCATACCGAGATACCCGTTATTCAGGTTCAGCACCAGTACCGGCAGTTCATATTGCAGCGCGGTAGACAGTTCCTGAATGTTCATCTGAATACTGCCATCACCGGTCACGCAGACGACGGTTTCATTCGGCAACGCCAGCTTCACGCCCAGCGCGGCAGGCAGACCAAAGCCCATGGTTCCTAAACCACCGGAGTTGATCCAGTGTCGCGGTTTATCAAACGGGTAATACAGGGCGGCAAACATCTGGTGCTGTCCCACGTCTGAGGTTACGTACGCCTCACCTTTCGTCAGTCGCCACACCGCTTCGATGACCGCCTGCGGCTTAATGTTTTCGCTTTGCGTGTCATATTTCAGGCACTGACGCGCGCGCCACTGTTCAATCTGCTGCCACCAGTCGCGGATCTCATCCAGCGGCTGGGTTGCACTCTCCTGGGTCAGCAGGTCCAGCATTTGCTCCAGAACCTGACGAGCATCACCGACGATCGGCACATCAGCCGCCACTGTTTTTGAAATTGACGTAGGATCGATATCAATGTGCAGCACGGTGGCGTTCGGGCAATACTTTGCCAGGTTGTTGGTGGTGCGATCGTCAAAGCGCACGCCGACGGCAAAGATCACATCGGAGTGATGCATCGTCATGTTGGCTTCATAGGTACCGTGCATACCCAGCATGCCGAGCGCCTGGCGGTGAGTGGCGGGAAACGCCCCCAGCCCCATCAGCGACGACGCCACAGGAAGGTTGAGTTTTTCGACCAGCTCACGAAGCTGGGTTTCACAGGCAGCGTTGATCGCCCCGCCGCCGACATAGACGACCGGTTTTTTGGCTGCCAGAAGCGTTTGCAACGCCCGCTTGATCTGTCCTTTATGCCCCTGCGTTGTTGGGTTATAAGAGCGCATGCTGACCGATTCCGGCCAGACATAAGGCAGCTTGTTTGCCGGGTTCAGGATATCTTTAGGCAGATCGACCACCACCGGTCCTGGACGTCCGCTCGCCGCCAGCCAGAAGGCTTTTTTCAGTACGCCGGGAATGTCTTCTGTTTGCTTGACCAGGAAGCTGTGCTTCACAACGGGACGCGAAATCCCGACCATGTCGCACTCCTGAAAAGCATCGTAGCCAATCAGTGAGGTTGCCACCTGCCCGGAGAGGATCACCAGCGGGATAGAGTCCATATAGGCCGTCGCAATGCCGGTAATGGCATTTGTCGCGCCGGGGCCGGACGTGACTAACACCACGCCCACTTCACCCGTCGCACGCGCCAGGCCGTCAGCCATGTGCACCGCCGCCTGCTCGTGACGTACCAGAACATGGTCAATGCCCCCTACCGTATGCAGCGCATCATAAATATCGAGGACCGCACCGCCAGGGTAGCCGAACACTTGCTTTACGCCCTGATCGATCAGCGACCGAACGACCATTTCCGCGCCAGACAACATCTCCATGCTTTGCCTCCAGGCATTTTGTTATAGACGGACTGCCGAATTCATTTCCGCACCGTCTTACGATTGGGATAAACCAATCTTATATTTTGCAGAGTGTTCTTTACCTTAACCGCTCGTTATGAGGCAGGCAATTAGCAAACCCGGGTAGATAAACGGCGCGTAAAGCAGAAAAAGCAGGCGTTAACAGGAGATATGGTTAATTCCTCTGGGAATAGAGGATGGGGTGATAAATCATCGCTGAAAAGCGCGACAATGCAGGAAATCATCTATTTTTGCGTGCCGGAGAGCAGCCCGAAAAAAAGCACCACAGAATAAAATAGCAATTATCTAAAAGAACTCAGGATAAATCACATAAACCGATGCGATTTATCCTGATGCGCTTACCGGCGACAGATGCCAACCAGCAACTCTTCCATCCACTGATGCCCTTTATCCCGACCCGCCGCTTCATGCCAGGAAAGATAACAGGTACGGCTATTTAGCTTGAGCGGCAGAGGTAAAATTTGCAGGTTTAACGGGTCAGAAAACTCTTCTGCCAGCCAGCGCGGCGCAATCGCCACCAGTTGCGTCTGGGAGACCACGTTTAATACGCTAACCATGGCCATGCCCTGATACGCCACGCTCGCCTGTTTATCCGCAGTGTCATACCACGGCAGGCTAAAGGAAGCATATCTGTCGAGTGCAACAACGGCGTGCTGCTCGTTATAAACATCGCTTTCTAGCAGCGGAGAATTCAGGCGCGGATGTTTTTTACTGGCGACGAGAACCATTTCATCTTTAAACAGCGGCACACAGGAAAATTCTGGACGACGGAACTCTTCATACCCCAGAACGAATTCAATCTCCTGATAGCGTAACTGATGTTCCGTGTTTTGATTCAGGGATGATTTAAAAACCAGGTTGATATTTGGTGCGATCTCTTCAACTTTATTATAAATAATCGACGTTAAATAATTATCTAATGGGCTACAGACGCAAAGATGGAATACGCGCTCGCTGCTTAAGGGTTCAAAGCCCGAGCCCGGCAGCTCGTTTTGTACCAACTGCAACGCCTGGCGGATGGAGCCGAACAGCTGGAATGCGCGCGCCGTAGGCTGGATCCCTCTTCCGTAACGAACAAACAATTCGTCGTTAAACATGACCTTAAGCCTGGCAACGGCATTACTCACAGCAGGTTGTGACATCCCCAAGGCCTGGGCCGCGCGGGTAATATTCTGTTCCTGCATGACAGCATCAAACACCGTCAGAAGATTAAGATCCACCGTGCGTAACTGCGGTTTAATCCCATCAGTAGCTTGAGGTTGTTTAATATTATTTTCTGACACTTCTGACTCCACTGTCACGCTACACTCCCTTTGCTCACGTACGGTAATCATCTCGAAAATATGATTTACCATGCAAATACGATCAGCAAAAGAGAATTATTTAAAATTCGGAATATATAAAGACTCTATAATAACGAAAATTAATGAGCGCAAATGATATGTTTGACTTTAGGATTTGAATGAAACCATAAACCAAACAAATATACAATTGCCATCAGGTTAATGATGACTTAAGTATTATTAAACTGTTATTGCTATCGCCATACAGTTAGTTAACAACCTGTTATATCTGTTCGCTTTTCAGCATTATGGAACAGATTCACTGCATTTATAACTTAATGATATTAAAACCTTTTAATCACAACGCATTCTCTTCAGGACATTTCACTCATTTTTAAACAATTATATTTATTTGTTTCTGCAACTCTTTTCTCAAGTCCAAAATTAGACAATTAGTCGGGTCGCGAAAGCTAAAACCAGCACAATTAGCTAAAGTGAATACCCTGCTGATTCCGTCTGTCGGGCCCGTTTTCATCGTCAGGGGTTGACATGAACGGCCGTATCCAGTACCACTAAAAGCATATTGAATTTAACGGGGCACGATTCATGATTCGCACCATTCGTTTCACCGGTCTACTACTACTAAACGCATTCACTGTGCGCGGTAGACTGGCGGGCGAAATTCAGCGTTGAATCGTCACCAGTAAGACTAAAAACCCGCGCCACTGCGCGGGTTTTTTTATGCTCGTAGCAAGGCGCCCTAAGACTGACAAGGACCTAACCCATGAGCCAGCAAGTCATTATTTTCGATACTACTTTACGTGACGGTGAACAGGCATTGCAGGCAAGCCTGAGTGTAAAAGAGAAACTGCAGATCGCGCTGGCTCTCGAACGTATGGGTGTCGACGTGATGGAGGTCGGTTTCCCGGTCTCGTCTCCGGGTGATTTCGAATCCGTCCAGACTATCGCCCGCACCATTAAAAACAGCCGCGTTTGCGCCCTGGCGCGCTGCGTAGAGAAAGACATCGACGTTGCTGCCGAGTCATTGAAAGTGGCCGAAGCGTTCCGTATCCACACCTTTATTGCAACCTCACCTATGCACATCGCCACCAAGCTGCGCAGCACGCTGGATGAAGTGATTGAGCGCGCGGTGTATATGGTGAAACGCGCACGCAACTACACCGATGACGTTGAATTCTCCTGTGAAGATGCGGGCCGTACGCCAATCGAAGACCTGGCGCGCGTCGTGGAAGCCGCCATCAACGCGGGTGCGAAAACCATCAACATCCCTGACACCGTCGGCTACACCATGCCGTTTGAGTTCTCCAACATCATTACCGGACTGTACGACCGCGTACCCAATATTGATAAGGCAATTATCTCCGTCCACACCCACGATGATTTGGGTCTGGCCGTGGGTAATGCCATCGCCGCCGTCCACGCCGGTGCGCGTCAGGTAGAAGGTGCGATGAACGGTATCGGCGAACGCGCGGGCAACTGTTCGCTGGAAGAAGTGATCATGGCGATCAAAGTGCGCAAAGACATCATGGACGTGCATACCCGCATCAATCACAACGAAATCTGGCGCACCAGCCAGACCGTCAGCCAGATTTGCAACATGCCCATTCCGGCTAACAAAGCGATTGTCGGCACTGGCGCCTTCGCGCACTCCTCCGGTATTCACCAGGATGGCGTCCTGAAGAACCGCGAAAACTACGAAATCATGACCCCGGAATCCATCGGCCTGAACCAGGTGCAGCTGAACCTGACCTCCCGTTCCGGTCGCGCGGCGGTTAAACACCGTATGGAAGAGATGGGCTATAAGGACAGCGATTACAACATGGATCAGCTGTACGACGCGTTCCTGAAGCTGGCCGACAAAAAAGGTCAGGTGTTCGACTACGACCTGGAAGCGCTGGCCTTTATTAACAAGCAGCAGGAAGAGCCAGAGCACTTCCGTCTGGATTACTTCAACGTGCAGTCCGGCTCCAGCAACATCGCCACCGCCTCGGTCAAGCTGGCCTGCGGTGATGAAATTAAAGCAGAGGCCGCGAACGGTAACGGCCCTGTCGATGCCATCTACCAGGCGATTAACCGCGTCACCGAGTACGACGTGGAGCTGGTGAAGTATGACCTGACGGCCAAGGGCCACGGCAAAGATGCTCTGGGTCAGGTCGACATTGTTGTGACCCACAATGGCCGCCGCTTCCATGGCGTGGGCCTGGCGACCGATATCGTTGAATCCTCCGCGAAAGCGATGGTGCATGTTCTGAACAACATCTGGCGCGCCGCCGAAGTCGAAAAAGAGTTGCAACGCAAAGCTCAGAATAAAGAGAACAACAAGGAAACCGTGTAATGTCGAAGAATTACCATATTGCTGTGTTACCGGGCGACGGTATTGGTCCGGAAGTGATGGCACAGGCGCTGAAAGTACTGGAAGCCGTTCGTACGCGTTTTGCGATGAAAATCACCACCAGCCACTACGACGTGGGCGGTATTGCGATTGATAACCACGGTACGCCGCTGCCGAAAGCGACCGTGGAAGGCTGCGAAAATGCCGATGCCGTGCTGTTTGGTTCCGTCGGTGGCCCAAAATGGGAACACCTGCCGCCAGCAGAGCAGCCAGAGCGCGGCGCGCTGCTGCCGCTGCGTAAACATTTCAAGCTGTTCAGCAACCTGCGTCCGGCGAAGCTGTATCAGGGCCTGGAAGAGTTCTGCCCGCTGCGCGCGGATATCGCCGCCAACGGTTTCGACATTCTCTGCGTGCGTGAACTGACCGGCGGGATCTACTTTGGTCAGCCAAAAGGGCGCGAAGGCAGCGGACAACACGAGAAAGCGTTCGACACCGAGGTGTATCACCGTTTCGAAATCGAACGTATCGCCCACATTGCGTTCGAGTCGGCGCGCAAACGCCGCCATAAGGTGACCTCCATTGATAAAGCGAACGTGCTGCAGTCCTCCATTTTGTGGCGCGAGATTGTGAGTGAAGTCGCTAAGCAGTACCCGGACGTTGCGCTGTCGCACATGTACATCGACAACGCGACCATGCAGCTGATTAAGGATCCGTCCCAGTTTGACGTGCTGCTGTGCTCCAACCTGTTCGGCGATATTCTCTCTGACGAGTGCGCGATGATCACCGGCTCGATGGGCATGCTGCCATCCGCAAGCCTGAATGAAGAAGGCTTTGGCCTGTACGAACCTGCGGGCGGTTCCGCGCCGGATATCGCAGGCAAAAACATTGCTAACCCGATTGCGCAGATCCTCTCCCTGGCCCTGCTGCTGCGCTATAGCCTGGATGCTGGCGATGCAGCAACCGCAATTGAGAACGCCATTAACCGGGCGTTAGAAGAAGGCGTCCGTACCGGCGATTTAGCACGCGGCACGGCGGCAGTCAGTACCGATGAAATGGGCGACATCATTGCCCGCTATGTCGCTGAAGGGGTGTAATCATGGCTAAGACGTTATATGAAAAGTTGTTCGATGCGCACGTTGTTTACGAGGCACCAAACGAAACCCCGCTGCTGTACATTGACCGTCATCTGGTACACGAAGTGACCTCACCTCAGGCATTTGACGGCCTGCGTGCGCACAAGCGTCCGGTACGTCAGCCGGGTAAAACCTTCGCGACGATGGATCACAACGTTTCCACCCAGACCAAAGACATTAACGCCTCGGGTGAGATGGCCCGTATCCAGATGCAGGAGCTGATTAAGAACTGCAATGAATTTGGCGTTGAGCTGTATGACCTGAACCATCCGTATCAGGGCATCGTCCACGTGATGGGGCCTGAGCAAGGGATCACCCTGCCGGGCATGACCATCGTCTGCGGTGACTCCCATACCGCGACCCACGGCGCGTTTGGCGCTCTGGCATTCGGGATTGGCACGTCCGAAGTGGAACATGTGCTGGCAACGCAGACCCTGAAGCAGGGCCGCGCCAAAACCATGAAGATTGAAGTGAAGGGCAAAGCGGCACCGGGCATTACCGCGAAAGACATCGTCCTGGCCATCATCGGTAAAACCGGCAGCGCAGGCGGTACCGGCCACGTTGTTGAGTTCTGCGGTGAAGCCATCCAGGCACTGAGCATGGAAGGTCGCATGACCCTGTGCAATATGGCCATTGAGATGGGCGCAAAAGCCGGGCTGGTCGCGCCGGACGAAACCACCTTCAACTATGTGAAGGGCCGTCTGCACGCGCCGAAAGGTCAGGATTTTGACGACGCGGTAGCCTACTGGAAAACCCTGACAACCGACGATGGGGCAACGTTTGATACCGTTGTCACGCTGCAGGCAGAAGAAATTGCGCCTCAGGTGACCTGGGGCACCAACCCGGGTCAGGTGATTTCCGTCAACGACAGCATCCCTGACCCGGCCTCCTTCGCCGATCCGGTCGAGCGCGCCAGTGCGGAAAAAGCGCTGGCCTATATGGGGCTGAAGCCCGGCGTGCCGTTGACCGATGTCGCCATTGATAAAGTGTTTATCGGCTCCTGCACCAACTCCCGTATCGAAGATTTGCGTGCCGCCGCCGAAATTGCCAAAGGCCGTAAAGTCGCGCCGGGCGTGCAGGCGCTGGTCGTTCCAGGCTCCGGTCCGGTGAAGGCCCAGGCGGAAGCCGAAGGTCTGGATAAGATCTTTATCGAAGCGGGCTTCGAGTGGCGTCTGCCTGGCTGCTCCATGTGTCTGGCGATGAACAATGACCGCCTGAATCCGGGTGAGCGCTGCGCCTCCACCAGTAACCGTAACTTTGAAGGTCGTCAGGGCCGCGGTGGTCGCACCCATCTGGTCAGCCCGGCAATGGCCGCCGCTGCGGCAGTCACCGGCCATTTCGCCGATATTCGCAGCCTGAAATAAGGAGACAATCATGGCAGAGAAATTTACCCAACATACGGGCCGGGTTGTCCCGCTGGACGCCGCTAACGTCGATACTGACGCTATTATTCCAAAACAATTTCTGCAGAAGGTGACGCGTACCGGTTTCGGCGCGCACCTGTTTAACGACTGGCGTTTCCTGGACGACAAAGGCGAAGTGCCTAACCCGGAATTCGTTCTGAACTTCCCGGAATACAAAGGCGCCTCCATTTTGCTGGCGCGGGAAAACTTTGGCTGCGGCTCATCCCGTGAACACGCGCCGTGGGCGCTCACCGACTACGGCTTTAAGGTGGTCATTGCCCCAAGCTTCGCGGATATCTTCTACGGCAACAGCTTCAACAACCAGCTTCTGCCGGTGACGCTGAGCGATGAACAGGTCGACGAATTGTTCGCGCTGGTTAAGGCGAATCCGGGCATTTCGTTTGAAGTGGATCTGGAAGCCGAAGTGGTGAAAGCCGGGGATAAGACCTACAGCTTCAGCATTGATGCCTTCCGCCGTCACTGCATGCTGAACGGTCTGGACAGCATTGGTTTAACTCTCCAGCACGAAGCGGCGATTGCCACTTACGAACAAAAACAACCCGCATTTATGAAATAATCCTCCGGCCTGCAGTGTACTCTGCAGGCTGTGTTTTATCCCAATGCCCATCTTCCTTCTGTAAATACTTCGCAAACCCAGCCAATAATGACGTTATATTTAATGTCAATTTAATGTTCCCTGCGCAGAATAATCGTTCAATCAGCTGGCAGCGGAAATTATCATGAAAAAGAAAAATAGCAATGAGTCTCATCTCCGTTCTCATGAAATACAAAAATGCACAATAGTGAGCGTGATAACAAATAGTTTACTCACCGGCTTTCAGATAGTTGCAGGAATATTCTCAGGCTCACAGGGATTAATTGCTGATGGGATTCATTCTCTTTCCGATTTATCCTCTGACTTTGTCGTTCTGATTGCAAATAAAAAGAGTCAGAAAGCCTCTGATATCGATCATCATTACGGTCATCTGCGTTTCGAAAACGGTGCAAAGCTCATTATTGGCGCTATTCTGCTGCTTGTGGGAATCGGGATGCTCTGGTCCGCAGGGAATAAACTGCTTCACCCCGAGACGCATCAGCTGGTGAAAGGGGCCGCTCTGTGGGTGGCGATACTGGCGCTGGTGGTGAAGGAAAGCCTGTTCAGATACATGTATGCCGCGGGAAAACGTATTCAGTCCTCGCTGCTGATAGCCAATGCCTGGCATGCCCGCTCTGACGCAGCCTCGTCAGTGGTTGTCGCCATCGGTATTGCCGGGAATTTAGTGGGTTTTCACGCGATGGACCTGATTGCGGCCCTGATTGTTGGGATATTTATCGCCCATATGGGTTACAAATTCTCTGCCGATGCCCTGCACGACCTGATGGACCGTTCGCTTGAACCCGAGCTGGAGCATGATATCAAAAACTGTCTTCTCTCCACCGAGGGTGTCACCGGACTCCATGATTTAAAAACCCGCAAGATGGGCGATTTAGCCCTTGTCGATGTCCATCTGGAAGTTAACGGCGAATTAAGCGTAAAAGAAGGGCATCAGATTGCCGTCAATGCCAGAAACAACGTGATGCAAAAATTCAATGTGCTGAATGTGATGACGCATATTGATCCTGCTCGCTAATCGGAACGCATAAATACAGTGTGACGCAACCCACCGTTAAGGTTTCGTTAATTAATCTGCGTCACACTGCATCGCATCAGCTCTCTCATTATTGAGGTAAAAAGCGATGAACCCAACGCTACGCAATACGCTCCCCCATAAAGAAACACCCTTTCTTCGCGTACTGCACATTCTTGTGGCCGTACTGGTGCTGGTCCAGATCATCAATTCTAATTTCACCGAAAGTGAAGCCCTCCACGACTCCGGGCTGAACGGAATTGTCACCTGGATGCATATTATTTCCGGGTTTGGTTTAATTTTTTGTGGCATTGCCATGATGGCATGGATGTTAACCCAGCGCGGATTTAAATATTACTTCGCCTGGCTGGCGCTGGATTTTCGCGGAATCGTTGACGATATTCGCACCCTCACGCAGCGCCAGCTTCCTGACGCGCATGCCGGCGGTATGGCGGCAACGGTGCAAGGTTTGGGCGTGCTGGCGCTGCTGGGCGTTGCACTCTGTGGCGCGGCCTGGTTCGTGCTGAACGCCACGCTCGGACCCGTTTCGTCCGTCACAGAATCCGCCTTAAATTTGCATAAATTTCTGACGGTCTTTGTTGAGACATATTTCTGGGCACACGGTTTCATGGGCCTCGTTCATATGTACCTGACGCTACGCGCGCAGCGTAAGTATCAGTGTTCAGAATAATACGGTTCGCAGAGCCCGGCGTTCCCGGGCTCCGTTTCATTCATCCGATCACACGTCTTTTACGCGGCAGGTCAGCAGAAGCGTCACGACAGAAAGCGCCGCAATCATCCAGTAGACAGACGCATGCCCATAGCTTTGCGCCAGCGCCCCCTGAATCACGCCTGCCAGAATCACCCCGGTTGAAATACTGTTGGTAAAAAGCGTGGTCGCCGAGCCGGCACGACCGGGCATGAGATCCTGAAACCAGAGCATGCCGATCCCGGCAACAATCCCGATAAACACGGCGTTAAACAGCTGCAGCGCCAGCAACGCTTCACGCGAATGGAAAAGGATCAGCCCCGCGTAGAACAGCACCCCGGCCGCCACGGCAACGATCATCATCCGACGCTTTCCAAAGCGCTTAACGTAGTAACCCGCCAGAATCATCGCCGGAATCTCCAGCCCGGCAGCGGTTCCCATTAAGATCCCCGCGAGTTTGTCCGGTAAACCCAGATCGCTGCTGATCCACAGCGGCATATCGATAATGTACATCGTGTTGCAGGTCCACATCAGCGTGGAGGCAATAAACAGCATGCGAACGTTTTTATCCTGCCAGCCGCTCACCTCGGTGACAGGTTTATCCGTTGCCTGTTCAACGCGCGCCACGGACGGCAGCGCGAAGGCAATCAATGCCAGGCTGATGACAAAAATCCCGGCGGCGATGGAGAACATGGTGGTAAAGCCGTAGTTCAACGCCAGCATGAAGGCCAGCGGCGGGCCAATGACCCACGCCAGCGAGAGCTGGGCACGCATCACCGAGCTGAACATCACCACTTCCCGCGCCGAGTTATCCGCATATTCACGGGCCAGCGCGAACAGCTGCGGCATGGCGGTGTTCGCCAGTGACGCCAGCAGCACGCCGCAGGTAATGAGCGTCAGATAATGACGGTTAAAGGCGAAGAGCAGCGCGTTGCCCACCGCCATGGTGCAGCAAAAGAGGATCAGCCTGCGGCGATCGCCCTGGCTGTCCGATCGTTTCGCCAGCGCGAGGCTGACCAGGATCCCGGCAATGGCGTTAACGGTATAAAACAGGCCGACCCAAAACGGCTGTGCCCCCACCTCGCGGCTGAGAAACAGGCTCAGCGTCGGCGCCTGCAGCGCCCCCGCCACGCCCATCATAAAGGCCACCAGCATAAAAGCGGCATACACGCCGTTCAGGCGTCGCCCCATCGTCATCAACCACAGCATGCGCAAGTCCTTGTGAAAGCGAATCAAAATCGGGTGAAAGAATAAACGAAAAAAGCCAGCAAAAACATTTTGCTGGCGGGTGATAAGCACCAATACTCAGTCACACATGATCGAGGCGAGTTAGCGGGAAGAGGTCGGTGTTGTAACGTCCCACTGCATCAATTCTTCTAACGTTTTCAGCCGTTGCTCTGCACACTGGCGGGCCAGCCAGGACGATCCTTTTGTCGCTGAAAAGTACTGCTGATAAAACTGACGTGCGGTAGACCTCTTCATAATTTACCTCCTCACTTCATCGAGGAGAATTATTGGCCTAATATAGGGATAAATAAATTGCTGGTTTTTTGTCAGGAGTTCCCCTTTTATGCCTTCCGGTCGTCTGCAACAACAGTTTATCCGCCTCTGGCAGTGCTGCGAGGGGCAATCGCAGGAGACCACGCTCAACGAGCTGGCTGACCTGCTTAGCTGTTCCCGCCGTCATATGCGTACGCTGCTCAACACCATGCAGCAGCAGGGATGGTTAAGCTGGGAAGCAGAAGCAGGACGCGGCAAACGTTCGCGGTTGACCTTTCTCTATACCGGGCTGGCGCTACAGCAGCAGCGCGCGGAAGACCTGCTCGAGCAGGACCGCATCGATCAGCTGGTCCAGCTGGTGGGCGACAAAACCGCCGTGCGCCAGATGCTGGTTTCCCATCTCGGACGCAGTTTTCGTCAGGGACGACACATCCTGCGGGTGCTCTACTATCGCCCAATGAAAAATCTGCTGCCCGGCACGGCCTTACGTCGCTCAGAAACCCATATGGCCCGGCAAATTTTCAGCGGTCTGACGCGGATAAATGAGGAAAACGGGGAACTGGAAGCGGATATCGCGCACCACTGGCAGCAACTTTCTCCGCTTCACTGGCGCTTCTTTTTACGCCCCGGCATTCACTTTCACCATGGTCGCGAGCTGGAGATGCACGACGTCATCGCCTCTCTGGAACGCGTCCGAAGGCTGCCGCTCTACTCGCATATTTCGCGTATCCACTCCCCCACGGCCTGGACGCTGGACATCGAGCTGTCGCAGCAGGATAAGTGGCTTCCCTGGCTGCTGGGCTACGTGCCGTCGATGATTTTGCCCGGCGAGTGGGAATCGATGAACAATTTTGCCAGCCTGCCGATTGGCACCGGGCCCTACTCCGTGTCCCGCAATAACAGCAACCAGCTGAAAATCCGCGCGTTCGATGACTACTTTGGCTATCGGGCGCTGATCGACGAAGTCAACGTGTGGGTATTGCCGGATCTCAATGAAGACCTGAGCTGCGGGCTGACGCTTGAAGGCCCCACCACGGGAGAAAAAGCCGTGGAGAGTCGCCTGGAGGAGGGATGCTACTATCTCCTCTTTGATCGCCGCACCCACCGCGGGGCAAACCAGGCCGTCCGCAAGTGGATCAGCCACGTGTTGTCCCCTGCCAATCTGATCTACCATGCGGAAGCGCAGTACCAGACATACTGGTTCCCGGCGTACGGCCTGCTTCCGCGCTGGCACCACGCCCGCCCGTCGCACTGCGACAAGCCCGCAGGGCTGGAGTCCATCACCTTGACCTACTACCGCGAGCACGTGGAGCATCGTTTTATCGCGAGGATCATGACCCGACTACTGGCAGCCGAAGGAGTAACGCTGGAGGTCAGGGAAGTTGACTATGACGAATGGCACCAGGGGGATATCACCAGTGATATCTGGCTTAACAGCGCCAACTTCACCCTGCCGCTCGATTTCTCGCTCTTCTCGCACCTGTATGAAGTCCCGCTGATCCAGCACTGCATCGACCGTGACTGGCAGCAGGATGCCGCCCAGTGGCGCGCGGGCGAGATGAATCTTGCCGTGTGGTGCCAGCAGCTACTGGCCGAACAGACCATCGTCCCGTTGATCCACCACTGGCTGATGATCCAGGGCCAGCGCAGCATGCGCGGCCTGCGGATGAATACCCTGGGCTGGTTTGATTTTAAATCCGCCTGGTTTGCACCGCCGGAGCCATAACGCTTTCGTAATATTCACCAAATCATTACAATAGCGCCGTTCTCAACGGGGTGCTGCATCACTGATGTGCGCTGAGATAATACCCGTCGAACCTGATCCGGATAACGCCGGCGAAGGGATTTGAGGCTGTCGCTCAAAATCCTTTGCCACTCAACTTTGAGGTGCAAAGTGTTAAAAAAAGTTCTCCCCCTGCTGGCGCTGTTTGCGCTGCCTGCTTTTGCGAAGCCCGTCCTGACGGTCTACACCTATGACTCCTTCTCTGCCGACTGGGGCCCTGGCCCGGTAGTCAAAAAAGCCTTTGAAGCCGACTGCAACTGCGAGCTGAAGTTCGTCGCGCTGGAAGATGGCGTTTCGCTGCTCAATCGCCTGCGCATGGAAGGGAAAAACAGCAAGGCCGACGTGGTGCTCGGGCTGGATAACAACCTGCTGGACGCCGCCTCGCAAACCAAACTGTTTGCCAAAAGCGGCGTCGCGGCCGATGCCGTTAACGTGCCTGGCGGCTGGAAGAACGACACCTTTGTGCCGTTCGATTACGGCTACTTTGCTTTTGTTTATGACAAAAATAAGCTGAAAAACCCGCCGAAGAGCCTGAAAGAACTGGTGGAAAGTGACCAGAAATGGCGCGTGATTTATGAAGATCCGCGTACCAGCACGCCGGGGCTGGGCCTGCTGCTGTGGATGCAAAAGGTCTACGGGGATAAAGCACCGGAAGCGTGGCAGAAGCTGGCCGCCAAAACCGTCACCGTGACCAAAGGCTGGAGCGAAGCCTATGGCCTGTTCCTGAAAGGCGAAAGCGACCTGGTGCTGAGCTACACCACCTCCCCGGCATACCACATTATCGCCGAGAAGAAAGACAACTACGCTGCGGCTAATTTCGCTGAAGGGCACTACCTGCAGGTGGAAGTGGCCGCGCGTACCGCCGCCAGCAAACAGCCGGAGCTGGCCGAGAAGTTCCTGAAATTTATGGTTTCACCGGCATTCCAGAATGCGATTCCCGCAGGCAACTGGATGTATCCGGTCACTGGCGTTGCGCTGCCAGCAGGTTTTGAGCAGCTGACCAAACCAACAACCTCGCTGGAGTTTACGCCGCAGCAGGTCGCCGCGCAGCGTGCCGCATGGGTAAGTGAATGGCAACGCGCCGTCAGCCGTTGATTCCCGGCTGGTTAATCCCCGGTCTGCTCGCCGCCCTGCTGATGGTGGCGGTCAGCCTGGGGGCTTTTCTTGCACTGTGGTTCAACGCGCCAGAGAGCGATCTGCTCGCCCTCTGGCACGACAGTTACCTCTGGCACGTGATCCAGTTCTCCTTCTGGCAGGCGTTTCTTTCTGCCCTGCTGTCGGTGATCCCGGCCATTTTTCTGGCGCGCGCCCTGTATCGGCGGCGTTTCCCCGGCAGGCAGGCCCTGCTGCGCCTGTGCGCCATGACGCTGATCCTGCCCGTGCTGGTGGCGGTATTCGGCATTTTGAGCGTTTACGGTCGCCAGGGCTGGCTGGCCTCGCTCTTTGCGCTTTCAGGGCTGGAGTGGACCTTCTCCCCCTACGGGCTGAAGGGCATTCTGCTCGCGCACGTCTTTTTCAATATGCCGATGGCAACGCGCCTCTTCTTGCAGGCGCTGGAGAACATTCCCGGCGAACAGCGTCAGGTTGCCGCCCAGCTCGGCATGCGCGGCGCGTCGTTCTTCCGCTTTGTCGAATGGCCGTGGCTGCGCCGCCAGATCCCGCCCGTGGCGGCATTAATCTTCATGCTCTGCTTTGCCAGCTTTGCCACCGTGCTGTCGCTCGGCGGCGGGCCGCAGGCCACCACCATTGAGCTGGCGATTTACCAGGCGCTGAGTTACGACTACGATCCCGGTCGCGCCGCGCTGCTGGCGATAGTCCAGATGACATGCTGCCTTGCCCTGGTCCTGTTGAGCCAGCGGCTGAGTAAAGCCATTCCTGCAGGCAGTCACCAAATAACCGGCTGGCGCGATCCGCAGGACAGCCTGCACAGCCGCGTCAGCGATTTTATCCTGATCGGGCTGGCACTCCTGCTTCTGTTGCCGCCGCTGCTGGCCGTTATCGTTGACGGACTGAACCTCAATCTCCTGTCTGTCCTGCAACAGCCCGTCCTCTGGCAAGCCACCTGGACCTCGCTGCGTATCGCGCTGGCTGCCGGATTACTGTGCGTCATCCTGACCATGATGCTGCTGTGGAGCAGCCGTGAGCTTTACGCCCGCCAGGCGCAAAAAGCCGGACAAATGCTGGAGCTGACGGGCATGCTGATTCTGGCGATGCCGGGGATCGTGCTGGCGACGGGCTTCTTTTTGCTGTTCAACAGCACCATCGGCCTGCCGGAAAGCGCCGACGGCATCGTGATCTTTACCAACGCCTTAATGGCCATCCCTTATGCGCTCAAGGTGCTGGAAAACCCGATGCGCGACGTCAACAGCCGCTACAGTTTGCTGTGCCAGTCGCTGGGCATGCAGGGCTGGCAGCGGCTGAAGGTGGTCGAACTGCGCGCGCTAAAACGTCCGCTGGCACAGGCGCTGGCGTTTGCCTGCGTGCTCTCTATTGGAGACTTTGGGGTCGTGGCGCTGTTCGGCAATGACGATTTCCGCACGCTGCCCTACTGGCTCTATCAGCAAATCGGCTCTTACCGCAGTCAGGACGGCGCGGTCACCGCGCTGTTACTGCTGCTGCTGTGCTTTGCCTTATTTACCGTTATCGAGAAACTTCCGGGGCGTGATGTTAAAACTGACTGATGTAACCTGGCTTTATCAGCATCTGCCGATGCGCTTCACGCTCTCCGTGCGCCAGGGAGAGATGATCGCCGTGCTTGGCCCAAGCGGCGCAGGAAAAAGCACGCTGCTTAATCTGGTTGCGGGTTTTCTGCAGCCGGCAAGCGGCTCGATCGTCATAGATAACCGGGATCATACCCACACGCCGCCCGCAAAACGTCCTGTCTCAATGCTGTTTCAGGAAAACAACCTTTTTACCCACCTGACGGTGCGGCAAAACATCGCGCTGGGAATGCACCCAGGACTAAGGCTGAACGATGACCAGCGCCATAAGCTGGAGATCATTGCCGCACAGATGGGGATCACCGGTTTTATCGACAGGCTGCCGGGCGAGCTCTCCGGCGGCCAGCGTCAGCGCGTGGCGCTGGCACGTTGTCTGGTGCGCGAACAGCCGATACTGCTGCTGGATGAGCCGTTCTCGGCGCTCGATCCCGCGCTGCGTCAGGAGATGCTGGCCCTGGTGCAGGAGGTCTGTCAGCGCCAGCGGCTGACGATGCTGATGGTTTCGCACAGTATTGAGGATGCCGCACGGATTGCGCCGCGATCGGTGGTCGTTGCTGAAGGGCGAATTGCGTGGGATGGGAAGACGGAAGAGCTGCTCAGTGGTCAAGCGGGGGCGTCTTCACTGTTGGGCATTCGCGCGGTCTGATGCCCTCTCCCACAGGGAGAGGGAAATAGTCCTTAACGACTGACCACTTTCAATAAAATCTCACCGTACACCGGCATCAGCGGGTGACGAATCAGCGCCACCAGGGCCACCACCGCCACGCCCAGCGTCAGTGGGGCAAGCCAGAGCAGGCGAGTACGCGGGAGGTAGCGCGTCAGGCGATCGATATTCGCTTTCCCGCTGCGCCACAGCCGCCAGCAGAGCCATGCCGCCAGCCACAGTAGCACAGCCGTGCCCAGCAGCAGCCACTTAAACTCACCGCTTTGCATACCGTCAGGAATATCAATGGCAGCACCCGCGAGGATCCCCGGCAGGAAGTAGAACGGCGGCCAGAAGACACAGCCGATAATGTTCGGCACCACGAATTTCGCGACGGGCAGATCCAGCATCCCCGCCACCATCGGCACCAGCGGACGCGTTGGCCCAACGAAGCGGCCGACGAGGATGGTGAACATGCTGTGCTGGTGCAGCGCATGCTCGGTCTTATCCAACAAGGCTTTGTTCTTTTTCATAAACGACCAGCGGTGCAGCGGCTTCTTAAAGCGCCAGCCCAGCCAGAAGGAGATCCAGTCGCCCAGCAGGCAGCCGATAATCCCGGCCAGCCACGCCTGCCAGAAATTGACCTCACCGCTGCCGATCAGCGCGCCAAGCCCCGCCATCATCACGGTGCCGGGCAGGATCAGCCCAACCAGCGCCAGCGACTCCAGAAACGCCACCAGCGCCACGGCGATGAGTGAGTACATAACGGACTGGGTAATAAAATGTTCCAGCAATGCCTGCATAACTATTCCGGTCAGAAAACGAATCAGCGATTCTGCTTAGCGCCCCGCACCGCGTCAAGGCAACAATTGTCTGAATAGTTTACAGGTTGCTTCCCGCATTCACCTGTTTGTTTATCTTTTTTTACCGTTTATTCACATCCCGCGCGGAATTCACTCGGGCTGGCACCGGTACATTTTTTAAATACCCGGGAGAAATAGAGCTGATCCTCAAAGCCCACGTTGCGCCCCACGGTGGCGATGGGCATCCGGGTGGTGCTGAGCAGCAGCTTCGCCTGGCTGATCCGCTGGTCCTCGCGCCAGCTCAACACGCTGACGCCCAGCTGCTGGCGAAACAGATGCGACAGACGCGACGGCGAAAGGCAGACGTGCTGGGCAACGCTGGCGATATCAAACTGGCTGTCAGCAAGGTGGTCGCTGATGTACTGGCAGGCGTCGCGCACGCGGTTATCCAGCGGGGGATTAAGCGACTCGTTAATCGCTTCCATGCGGCGTAGCAGCAGCTGTTCGAGCAGGTTAATCGCCAGCAGTTCAGCGTAACGACCACCGGCCTGTCCCGCCTCGATAATCTGCGCAAAAAGCTCGCGAAACTGCGCCAGATGAACCTCATCCGGGCGATAAAAACCGGTGTGCGCAAAAATAGCCGGCCAGGAAAGCCACTCCTGCCAGTAGGCGCGCGGACGGAAATAGACCCACTGGTGATACCACTCTTTGGCATCCGGATGACGGCCATAGTGGTGGATCTCCCCCGGCGGGAACAGCAGGATATCGCCGGGACGGCAGACAAACTGCTGGTCACCGTTCTTGATGATCCCTTCCCCTCGCACGGTCAGGTTGAGGATATATCCTTTCATCCCAAGCGGTCGGTCGACGTAAAAGTCGAGATATCCCTCAGCCTCGATAGGGGTCAGTCCCGCCACAAGGTGCGCGTTAAACGAGTATCCCGGCAGCAGGGGATCGTTTTGCGTTTCGGCCATAGATTCAGTTCTCCCAAGGGTCCTGAAGGAAACCAATTGTCCATATCATTAAAAGCAGCTTAAAAATGGCCCGCGAAAAGATCCAAAAAGCATCACGCCGCTTTTACGTCCGCCATGTTTCAGCCTTTCCCCCTGATTTCTCCGCCTGAGCAGGCAGATAAGCAGTAACAAAAGTGTCTATAAGTGCGGCAGAAATGTCCACATTGAATATTTGCACGGCGTCACACTTTCCGTTGTAACAGCAATTTAGTCCATAAGATTAGCGGATCCTGCCTGACGACTTTTGTCCCCAGTCTCTAATGTTCTTCCATACCTCTTTTTTCGATGGAGCAACACCATGGCAATTGCGATTGGCCTCGATTTTGGCAGCGATTCGGTTCGCGCGCTGGCAGTGGACTGTACGTCCGGCCAGGAGATAGCAACCAGCGTTGAGTGGTACCCGCGCTGGCAAGAGGGGCGCTACTGCGATGCGCCAAACAACCAGTTCCGCCACCACCCGCGTGACTACATTGAGTCGATGGAAGCGGCGATCAAAACCGTCCTGGCTGAACTGTCGGACACCCAGCGGGCTGAGATTGTCGGCATTGGCGTCGACAGCACCGGCTCCACGCCGGCCCCTGTGGATGCCGAAGGCCGCGTGCTGGCGCTGCGTCCTGAGTTTGCCGACAACCCGAACGCCATGTTCGTGCTGTGGAAAGACCATACCGCCGTGGAAGAGGCCGAAGCCATTACCCGCCTGTGCCATCAGCCGGGCAAAACGGACTACTCGCGCTACATCGGCGGAATTTATTCCAGCGAATGGTTCTGGGCCAAGATCCTCCACGTCACCCGTGCCGACGCAACCGTTGCGCAGGCTGCAGCGTCATGGGTTGAGCTATGCGACTGGGTGCCTGCCCTGCTCTCCGGCACCACGCGTCCACAGGATATCCGCCGCGGTCGCTGCAGCGCCGGGCATAAATCCCTGTGGCATGAAAGCTGGGGCGGCCTGCCTCCGGCCGCGTTCTTCGATGAGCTCGACCCGATCATCAACAAGAGCCTGACATACCCGCTGTTTACCGACACCTTTACCGCCGATATTCCCGTCGGCACCCTCTGTGAGGAGTGGGCGACGCGTCTCGGTCTGCCGCAAAAGGTGGCGATCTCCGGCGGCGCGTTTGACTGCCATATGGGCGCCGTGGGCGCGGGCGCGCAGCCAAACACGCTGGTCAAAGTCATCGGGACCTCCACCTGCGACATCCTGACGGCGGATAAAGCCACCGTCGGCGACCGCGCGGTGAAAGGCATCTGCGGCCAGGTTGACGGCAGCGTGGTGCCGGACTTCATCGGTCTGGAGGCCGGTCAGTCCGCGTTTGGCGATATCTACGCCTGGTTTGGCCGCGTGCTGGGCTGGCCGCTGGATCGGCTGGCGGCGGTGCATCCTGAACTGAAAACCCAGATAGCAGAGAGCAAAAAGCAGCTTCTGCCGCAGCTCACCGAAGCCTGGGCCAAAAATCCGTCTCTCGAACATTTGCCGGTGGTGCTGGACTGGTTTAACGGCCGCCGCACGCCGTTTGCCAACCAGCGTCTGAAAGGGGTGATCGCGGATCTCAACCTGGCGACCGACGCGCCTGCGCTGTTCGGCGGACTGATTGCCGCCACCGCCTTTGGTGCCCGCGCCATTATGGAGTGCTTCACCGAGCAGGGCATCGACGTGAACAACGTGATGGCGCTGGGCGGCATCGCCCGTAAAAACCCGGTGATCATGCAGGCCTGCTGCGACGTGCTGAACCGTCCGCTGCAGATTGTGGCCTCCGATCAGTGCTGCGCGCTGGGCGCGGCGATTTTCGCCGCCGTAGCCGCTGGTGTCCACGCCGACATTCCGACCGCGCAGCAGCATATGGCGAGCGCCGTCGAAAACACCCTTCAGCCGCGAGCCCAGCAGGCACAACGCTTTGAACAGCTTTATCAGCGCTACCAGCAGTGGGCAAAAA
Organism: Enterobacter sp. PL_is514; assembly: GCF_055816715.1. Taxonomy (NCBI): domain Bacteria; kingdom Pseudomonadati; phylum Pseudomonadota; class Gammaproteobacteria; order Enterobacterales; family Enterobacteriaceae; genus Enterobacter; species Enterobacter sp. PL_is514. Next base: position 160,852 of record NZ_JBVPGN010000033.1, read on the forward strand.
GCGCCGAACTTCACTATCTCCCTGTCGCCGCCCCGGCCAAAAGCACCGCGGACACTACGGCAACCCTGACCCATTAAGGACACGATGATGACCATTTTTAATAATTATGAAGTGTGGTTTGTAATTGGCAGCCAGCATCTGTACGGACCGGAAGCGCTGCAGCAGGTGACGAAACATGCGGAGCACGTCGTTAACGCGCTGAACGCGGAAGCCAAACTGCCGTGCAAACTGGTGCTGAAACCGCTGGGCACGACGCCGGATGAAATTACCCACATCTGCCGCGACGCCAACTACGACGATAAATGCGCCGGCCTGGTGGTGTGGCTGCACACCTTCTCACCCGCAAAAATGTGGATCAACGGCCTGTCTATCCTCAACAAACCGCTGCTGCAGTTCCATACCCAGTTCAACGCCTCCCTGCCGTGGGACAGCATCGACATGGACTTTATGAACCTGAACCAGACCGCGCACGGCGGCCGCGAGTTCGGCTTCATCGGCGCGCGTATGCGTCAGCAGCACGCGGTGGTCACCGGCCACTGGCAGGATGGCAAGGCGCAACAGCGTATCGGCTCCTGGATGCGTCAGGCGGTCTCTAAACAGGACACCCGCCACCTGAAAGTGGTACGTTTCGGGGACAACATGCGTGAAGTGGCGGTCACCGACGGCGACAAAGTGGCCGCGCAGATCAAGTTCGGCTTCTCCGTGAATACCTGGGCCGTGGGCGACCTGGTGCAGGTGGTGAATGAAATCAGCGACGGCGACGTGAGCGCGCTGGTGGACGAATACGAAAGCAGCTACCGCCTGACGCCTGCGGCACAAATTAACGGCGACAAGCGCCAGAACGTGCTGGACGCGGCGCGCATCGAGCTGGGCATGAAGCGCTTCCTGGAACAGGGCGGCTTCCACGCTTTTACCACCACCTTTGAAGATCTCCACGGCCTGAAACAGCTGCCGGGTCTGGCGGTACAGCGTCTGATGCAGCAGGGCTACGGCTTTGCGGGCGAAGGCGACTGGAAAACTGCCGCTCTGCTTCGCATCATGAAGGTGATGTCGACCGGTCTGCAGGGCGGCACCTCCTTTATGGAGGACTACACCTACCACTTCGAAAACGGCAATGACCTGGTGCTCGGCTCGCACATGCTGGAAGTGTGTCCTTCCATCGCGGTAGAGGAAAAACCGATCCTCGACGTGCAGTACCTCGGCATCGGCGGTAAAGCCGATCCGGCGCGTCTGATCTTCAACACCCGCACGGGCCCGGCCATCAACGCCAGCCTGATCGACCTCGGCGATCGTTTCCGCCTGCTGGTGAACTGCGTCGATGCGGTTGAAACCCCACATTCTCTGCCGAAACTGCCGGTCGCCAACGCCCTGTGGAAAGCGCAGCCTGACCTGCCAACCGCCTCAGAGACCTGGATCCTGGCCGGCGGCGCGCACCATACGGTGTTCAGCCACGCGCTGGATCTGAACGATATGCGTCAGTTCGCCGAGCTGCACGACATCGAGCTTACCGTGATTGATAACGATACCCGCCTGCCCGCCTTCAAAGACGCGCTGCGCTGGAATGAAGTCTATTACGGTTCAAAACGCTAAGCCCTGAATGCCCGGAGGCACTGCGTTTACCGGGCCTACGGTTTCGTAGGCCGGATAAGCGAAGCGCCATCCGGCAGGAGACAACTATGTTAGACGATCTCAAACGTCAGGTGCTCGAAGCCAACCTGGCGCTGCCGAAACATAATCTGGTGACCCTGACCTGGGGCAACGTCAGCGCCGTTGATCGGGAAAAAGGCGTGTTCGTGATTAAGCCTTCCGGCGTGGATTACACGGTGATGACCGCAGACGATATGGTGGTTGTCAGCCTCGAGACCGGCGAAGTGGTGGAAGGCAACAAAAAACCGTCCTCCGATACGCCCACTCACCGCATGCTCTATCGGTCATTCCCGACCATCGGCGGCATCGTGCATACCCATTCGCGCCATGCGACCATCTGGGCGCAGGCGGGCCAGTCCATCCCGGCGACCGGTACCACCCACGCGGACTACTTTTACGGCACCATTCCCTGCACGCGTCTGATGACCGATGCGGAAATCAACGGCGAGTATGAGTGGGAAACCGGCAACGTGATTGTCGAAACCTTTGAAAAACAGGGGATCGACGCGGCGCAGATGCCCGGCGTGCTGGTGCACTCCCACGGCCCGTTTGCCTGGGGGAAAAACGCGGAGGACGCGGTGCATAACGCCATCGTGCTCGAAGAGATCGCCTATATGGGGATCTTCTGTCGCCAGCTGGCACCGCAGCTGCCGGATATGCAGCAAACCCTGCTGGATAAGCATTACCTGCGCAAGCACGGTGCGAAAGCGTATTACGGGCAGTAGTTTGTCGGCCGGATAAGCGCAGCGTCATCCGGCAAAACAGATACTGTATAAAACCCCAGCAAACCCACCTTAACCAGGCTATAATCAGGCCTGGTTTTGTTTTCTGGGATAACGGCGTGGCGCAGGCGCAAGAAGGTTTTTTACTGACCCGACACTGGCGGGATACCCCTCAGGGCACCGAGGTCGCGTTCTGGCTGGCAACCGATAACGGTCCGCTGCACGTTACGCCCCCGCCGCAGGAATCCGTGGCCTTTATTCCTGAAGTCCACGTCGAGAAGGTGAAACAGCTGCTGCGCGGCGAAAACGGCTGGCGCATTACCCCGCTTGAACTGAAGGATTTCCACCGCCAGCCGGTTTACGGCCTCTACTGTCGCGCCCATCGCCAGCTGATGCGCTATGAAAAACTGCTCCGCGAGGCGGGCGTGACGCTCTACGAAGCCGATATCCGCCCGCCGGAACGCTTTCTGATGGAGCGGTTCATTACCGCCCCCGTCTGGGTTGATGGCATCGAACAAAACGGCGGCGTCGTTAACGCGCGCCTGAAGCCGAATCCGCACTATCGCCCACCGCTGAAGTGGGTCTCCCTGGATATCGAAACCACCCGTCACGGCGAACTGTACTGCATTGGCCTGGAAGGCTGCGGCGATCGGGTTGTCTATATGCTCGGGCCGCCGAATGGCGATGCGTCCGCGCTGGATTTCCGGCTTGAGTACGTCAACAGCCGCCCGCAGCTGCTGGAGAAGCTTAACCAGTGGTTTGCCGACTACGATCCCGATGTTCTGATCGGCTGGAACGTGGTGCAGTTTGACCTGCGCGTGCTGCAAAAACACGCCGAGCGCTACCGCATCCCGCTGACGCTCGGGCGCGGCAACAGCGAGCTGGAATGGCGCGAACACGGTTTTAAGAATGGTGTTTTCTTCGCACAGGCTAACGGCCGCCTGATTGTTGACGGCATCGAGGCGCTCAAATCCGCCTTCTGGAGCTTCTCTTCCTTCTCCCTTGAAGCCGTCGCGCAGGAGCTGCTTGGCGAAGGTAAATCCATCGATAACCCCTGGGACAGAATGGACGAAATCGACCGACGTTTTAACGAAGACAAGCCCGCGCTCGCCACCTATAACCTGAAAGACTGCGAGCTGGTCACGCAGATATTCCACAAAACCGAGATTATGCCCTTCCTGCTGGAGCGCGCGACGGTGAACGGCCTCGCGGTCGACAGGCACGGAGGCTCGGTTGCCGCCTTTAGCCACCTCTATTTTCCCCGAATGCACCGGGCAGGATATGTCGCCCCTAACCTCGGGGACGTGCCGCCGCAGGCCAGCCCCGGCGGCTACGTCATGGATTCCCGGCCAGGATTGTATGACTCCGTTCTGGTCCTGGACTACAAAAGTCTGTACCCGTCGATCATCCGTACCTTCCTGATCGATCCCGTCGGGCTGGTTGAGGGCCTGGCCCAGCCGGATGATGAACACAGCACCGAAGGCTTCCTCGGCGCACGCTTCTCGCGGGAAAAACACTGTCTGCCTGACATTGTGGGAAACATCTGGAACGGCCGCGACGAGGCCAAGCGCCACGGTAACAAGCCGCTATCACAGGCGCTGAAAATCATCATGAACGCCTTTTACGGCGTGCTGGGCACCAGCGCCTGCCGCTTCTTTGACCCGCGCCTGGCGTCGTCGATCACCATGCGCGGGCACGAGATCATGCGCCAGACCAAAGCGCTGATTGAATCCCGGGGCTATGACGTCATCTACGGCGACACCGACTCCACCTTTGTATGGCTTAAGGGCGCGCATTCGGAAGAAGACGCCGCGCAAATAGGTAAAGCGCTGGTCGCCTTCGTGAACGACTGGTGGCAGGAACATCTGCAGAAAGCGCGGTTAACCAGCGCGCTGGAGCTGGAATTTGAAATCCATTTCGCCCGCTTTTTAATGCCCACCATTCGCGGTACCGATCAGGGCAGCAAGAAGCGCTACGCCGGGCTGATTCAGGAAGGCGACGCGCAGCGGATGGTATTTAAAGGGCTCGAGACAGTGCGTACCGACTGGACGCCGCTGGCGCAGCAGTTCCAGCAGACGCTCTATCTTCGGGTGTTCCGCAATGAGCCCTATCAGGACTACGTGCGCGAGACGATAGCCAGCCTGATGGCGGGCGAACTTGACGCGCAGCTGGTGTACCGCAAGCGCCTGCGCCGCCCGCTGGCGGAGTACCAGCGTAACGTTCCTCCGCACGTACGCGCCGCGCGTCTCGCGGATGAAGAAAACGTACGCCGCGGCCGCGCGCCGCAGTATCAAAACCGGGGGACCATCAAATACGTCTGGACCATTAGCGGCCCGGAACCCGTGGATTATCAGCATTCTCCGCTGGATTACGAACACTATCTGACGCGTCAGCTTCAGCCGGTTGCCGACGGAATTTTGCCCTTCATCGACGATGATTTTGCTACACTGGTTACAGGGCAACTTGGCCTATTTTGACACGTGACGAAATGGCTGCCATCCAGTACCATAGCGCCCTTTCCATTCCCGGACCCATTTTTCGATGACCGTCTTTTTTGACGGTGGTCGAACTATTGCCTGCAATTAAAGATTAGAGCCGAACAACTATGCCTTTTACACTTGGTCAACGCTGGATCAGCGATACAGAAAGCGAACTTGGATTAGGAACCGTCGTTGCCGTTGATGCGCGCATGGTTACCCTCCTCTTCCCTGCCACTGGTGAAAACCGCCTGTACGCTCGCAATGACTCCCCTGTTACCCGCGTGATGTTTAATCCTGGTGACACCGTGACCAGCCATGACGGCTGGCAGCTCAAGATTGAAGACGTAAAAGAAGAGAATGGACTGCTCGCCTACATCGGGACTCGTCTGGACACCGACGAGGCCAATGTCATCCTGCGTGAAGTGCTGCTCGACAGCAAGCTGGTGTTCAGCAAGCCGCAGGACCGCCTGTTTGCCGGGCAAATCGACCGTATGGATCGCTTCTCGCTGCGCTATCGCGCGCGTAAGTTCCAGAGTGAACAGTACCGCATGCCGTGGAGCGGCCTGCGCGGCCAGCGCACCAGCCTGATCCCCCACCAGCTGAACATCGCCCATGACGTGGGCCGTCGCCACGCGCCGCGCGTGCTGCTGGCAGATGAAGTGGGTCTGGGTAAAACCATCGAAGCGGGCATGATCCTGCATCAACAGCTGCTTTCCGGCGCTGCCGAGCGCGTGCTGATTGTGGTTCCTGAAACCCTGCAGCACCAGTGGCTGGTCGAAATGCTGCGTCGTTTTAACCTGCGCTTCTCCCTGTTTGACGATGAGCGCTATGCCGAAGCGCAGCACGATGCGGACAACCCGTTTGAAACCGAACAGCTGGTGATTTGCTCCCTGGACTTCGTGCGCCGCAGCAAGCAGCGCCTTGAGCATCTGTGCGATGCTGAATGGGACCTGATGGTGGTCGACGAAGCTCACCACCTGGTCTGGAGCGAAGATGCGCCGAGCCGCGAATATATGGCTATCGAGCAGCTTGCCGAACGCGTGCCAGGTGTCCTGCTGCTGACCGCAACGCCGGAGCAACTGGGGCTGGAAAGCCACTTTGCCCGTCTGCGCCTGCTCGATCCAAACCGTTTCCACGACTTTGCGCAGTTCGTGGAAGAACAGAATAACTACCGTCCGGTGGCGGATGCCGTCGCCCTGCTGCTGGCGGGCAAGCGTCTTTCTAATGACGAACTCAACACCCTGAGCGATCTGATCGGCGAGCAGGATATCGAGCCGCTTTTGCAGGCCGCGAACAGCGAGAGCGACAACGCGGAATCCGCGCGTAAAGAGCTGATCGACATGTTGATGGATCGCCACGGCACCAGCCGCGTGCTGTTCCGTAACACCCGTAACGGCGTGAAAGGGTTCCCGAAACGCGAACTGCACACCATTAAACTGCCGCTGCCGACGCAGTATCAGACGGCGATTAAAGTCTCCGGCATTATGGGCGCGCGCAAAACTCAGGAAGAGCGCGCCCGCGACATGCTTTATCCGGAGCAAATCTACCAGGAGTTCGAAGGCGATACCGGCACCTGGTGGAACTTCGATCCGCGCGTGGAGTGGCTGATGGGCTACCTGACTGCACACCGCTCCCAGAAAGTGCTGGTGATCTGCGCCAAAGCAGCCACCGCGCTGCAGCTGGAGCAGGTCCTGCGCGAGCGTGAAGGTATTCGCGCCGCCGTGTTCCACGAAGGCATGTCCATCGTTGAACGCGACCGTGCCGCGGCGTGGTTTGGCGAAGAGGACAGCGGCGCGCAGGTTCTGCTGTGCTCGGAAATCGGCTCCGAAGGCCGTAACTTCCAGTTCGCCAGCAACCTGGTGATGTTCGATCTGCCGTTCAACCCGGATCTGCTCGAGCAGCGTATCGGCCGTCTGGACCGTATCGGTCAGGCCCATGATATTCAGATCCACGTGCCGTATCTGGAAAAAACGGCTCAGTCCGTGCTGGTGCGCTGGTTCCACGAAGGTCTGGATGCGTTTGAACATACCTGCCCGACGGGCCGCACCATTTACGATCAGGTGCATGGCGATCTGATCGGCTACCTGGCCGCGCCGGAAAACACCGACGGCTTTGACGATCTGATTAAATCCTGTCGTGAGAAGCACGACGCGCTGAAAGCGCAGCTGGAACAGGGTCGCGATCGCCTGCTGGAGATCCATTCCAACGGTGGCGAGAAAGCGCAGGCGCTGGCAGAAAGCATCGAAGAGCAGGATGACGACACCAGCCTGATTAGCTTCTCGATGAACCTGTTCGATATCGTTGGCATCAACCAGGACGATCGTGGTGAGAACCTGATAGTCCTGACCCCGTCCGATCACATGCTGGTACCGGATTTCCCGGGCCTGCCGGAAGATGGCTGTACCATCACCTTCGAGCGTGACGTGGCGCTGTCCCGCGAAGATGCCCAGTTTATCACCTGGGAACACCCGCTGATCCGTAACGGTCTGGACCTGATCCTCTCCGGCGATACCGGCAGCAGCACCATCTCCCTGTTGAAAAACAAGGCGCTGCCTGTCGGCACCCTGCTGGTAGAGCTGATCTACGTTGTGGAAGCGCAGGCGCCGAAACAGCTGCAGCTCACCCGCTTCCTGCCGCCAACGCCGGTCCGCCTGCTGTTGGACAAAAACGGCACGAACCTGGCCGGACAGGTCGAGTTCGAAAGCTTCAACCGACAGCTGAGCGCGGTGAACCGCCATACCGGCAGCAAGCTGGTTAACGCGGTCCAGCAGGACGTGCACGCTATTCTGCAACTGGGCGAAACCCAGATTGAGAAAGCGGCCAGAGCGCTGATTGACGCTGCGCGTAGTGAAGCCGATGAGAAACTGTCTGCGGAGCTGTCGCGTCTGGAAGCGTTAAAAGCCGTCAACCCGAACATTCGTGACGACGAGCTGGCGGCGATTGAAAGTAACCGTCAGCAGGTGCTGGAAAGCCTGAATCAGGCGAGCTGGCGTCTGGATGCCCTGCGTCTTATCGTTGTGACGCATCAGTAAACGGAGCGCAAGATGGTGATGGAGCCTTACAATCCGCCGCAGGATCCCTGGCTGGTCATTCTGTATCAGGATGAACACATTATGGTGGTCAACAAGCCCAGCGGCCTGTTGTCCGTGCCGGGGCGTCTGGACGAGCACAAAGACAGCGTGATGACGCGCATTCAGCGCGATTATCCGCAGGCGGAGTCTGTCCATCGCCTGGACATGGCCACCAGCGGCGTGATTGTGGTGGCGTTAAATAAGGCGGCGGAACGCGAGTTAAAACGCCAGTTCCGCGAGCGCGAGCCGAAAAAGCAGTATGTCGCCCGCGTCTGGGGCCACCCCGCGCAGGCGGAAGGGCTGGTGGATTTACCGCTGATCTGCGACTGGCCGAACCGGCCAAAGCAGAAGGTGTGCAACGAAACCGGCAAGGCCGCGCAGACCGAGTATGAAGTGCTGGAGTATGCGCCGGATAATACCGCGCGCGTCCTGCTTAAACCGATTACCGGACGTTCACACCAGCTGCGCGTGCATATGCTCGCTCTGGGTCATCCGATTCTGGGCGACCGCTTCTACGCGCCGCCTGAAGCGCTGGCCTTAGCGCCACGTCTGCAGCTGCACGCGCAGACGCTCACCATCACCCATCCGGCCTTCGGTAACGCGATGACGTTTAAAGCCCCAGTGGACTTCTAAAAAAAAGCCCGACACCGTCGGGCTTTTTCTTATTTGAAACCTTTCTTCTCTTTAATGAGCTCGTACGCCTTCTGGATTTCCTGCGCTTTTTGCTTCGCCATCTCCATCATTTCTGGCGGCAGGCCTTTCGCGACCAGTTTGTCCGGATGATGCTCGCTCATGAGCTTACGGTAGGCACGTTTAATCGTGGTCTGATCGTCAGAGGGCTTTACGCCAAGCACGTTGCAGGCATCTTCCAGCGTCGGTCCACGCTGCGCCTGCTGCCAGGCACCGCCGGACGACTGCTGGTGATAGCCGCCGCCAAACTGCGCCCCGCCCTGCATCATGCGCAGGAACTGGTCGAACTGCATACGGGAGATGCCCAGCTCTTCCGCAATGACGTACAGCACATCACGTTCATTAGGGTGAAGTGAACCGTCGGCGAAGGCCGCCTGGATTTGAATTTCCAGAAACATCCGAATTAAATCAAAACGTCCAAAACAGATGCTGCGGAACTGACGCATTTTTTCGCGAAGCGGATAGTTATCCGATTTACCGATGCGAAACGCATTTTGCGCTTCCAGACGGGAATCGCCATGCAGGTTCATACGATCCATAAAAACGCTGGCAATCTGAATATCGGCTTCTGTGACACGCCCTTTGGATTTGGTTAAGTGCCCCATTACCTCAAAGGTGGTGGAGAAAAAGAGTGACTGACGCTCGCGCTGATTGGCAAACCAGGCCATTTTGCGGCTGCGCGCCTTATCAAACATATGGCCGATAATAAGCCCAAGCACAATCCCCCAGAACCCGGCACCCATGATGATGGCGAACGCAACGCCGATTATTTTACCCCAATACTGCATATACTCCCCGGATAGTCATATTCCTGGCCGACGCAACGTCATCATCACTGTGTTCAAGTCACGGTCAATTGAAGGACATCGCCTATAATTTGCTTTATCATACTCGTCATTCGATAGCGAGCCTAACACTCTGGCACGCAAACGGGCAGGATTAACGCTGGTACTGCGCAGATGAGTAAGATAGTCTCTGAGCGTTTGTAAGCCGTAGCCACTGATGACGGAACAATAAAATACAACGTATGAAAAAACGTATCCCCACCCTTCTGGCCACAATGATTGGCTCCGCCCTGTATAGTCAACAGGGGCTGGCGGCCGATCTCGCCTCGCAGTGTATGCTTGGCGTCCCAAGTTATAATCGCCCACTGGTGAGTGGCGATACAAATAGCTTGCCGGTAACCATTACTGCCGACAGTTCGAAAGGGACTTACCCTGACAATGCCACGTTTACGGGCAATGTGGATATTAACCAGGGTAATAGCCGCCTGCAGGCAGATGAAGTGCAATTGCACCAGAAGCAGCCGGAAGGTGCGGCCGAGCCGGTACGAACGGTGGATGCGCTGGGTAATGTGCACTATGACGACAATCAGGTCATCCTGAAAGGTCCGAAAGCCTGGTCAAACCTGAATACTAAAGATACTAACGTCTGGGAAGGTGATTACCAGATGGTGGGTCGCCAGGGGCGCGGTGACGCAGACCTGATGAAACAGCGCGGCGAAAACCGCTATACGATCCTGGAAAATGGTACATTCACGTCGTGTCTGCCGGGTTCAAATACCTGGAGCGTGGTCGGAAGCGAGGTTATCCATGACCGCGAAGAACAGGTCGCAGAGATCTGGAACGCCCGCTTCAAACTGGGTCCAGTGCCCATATTCTACAGCCCTTATCTGCAGCTTCCCGTGGGTGACAAACGTCGCTCCGGCTTCCTGATCCCAAATGCCAAATACAGCACCACGAACTACTTTGAGTTCTACCTGCCGTATTACTGGAACATCGCGCCAAACATGGATGCGACGATCACGCCGCACTATATCCACAAGCGCGGCAACATCATGTGGGAGAACGAGTTCCGCTATCTGACACACGCCGGTGCGGGTCTTATGGAGCTGGATTATCTGCCGTCGGATAACGTTTACAAGGACGACGCCAGAAACGTCTCGGGTGATAACCGTCACCGTTGGCTGTTCTACTGGCAGCATTCCGGGGTAATGGATCAGGTGTGGCGCTTTAATGTTGACTACACCAAAGTCAGCGATTCGGCTTATTTTAATGACTTCTCGTCCAAATACGGCTCGAGTACCGATGGCTATGCCACGCAGAAATTCAGCGTAGGCTATGCGGTGCAGAACTTTGATGCAACCGTCTCGACCAAGAAATTCCAGGTGTTTTCTGACCAGTCCACGCCTACCTATGGCGCTGAGCCACAGCTGGACGTCAACTGGTACCAGAATGATGTAGGTCCATTCGACACACGGGTTTACGCTCAGGCGGTGCATTTCGTGAACACGGATTCGAACATGCCTGAAGCCACGCGTGTTCACCTGGAACCGACGATCAATCTGCCATGGTCTAACGACTGGGCAAGCCTGAATACCGAAGCCAAGCTGATGGCAACTCACTATCAGCAAAAAAATATCGACAATTACAACGCAACTAACAGTGCGCATCTGGAAGAGTCGGTTAACCGAACGCTCCCTCAGTTTAAAATGGACGGCAAGCTGATCTTCGAGCGTGATATGGCCCTGCTGGCGGATGGGTATACCCAGACGCTTGAACCGCGTATGCAGTATTTGTACGTGCCATACCGCGATCAGAGCAACATTCAGAACTACGACTCCTCTTTACTGCAGTCTGACTACAGCGGTCTGTTCCGCGACCGTACTTACGGCGGTCTGGACCGCATCGCCTCAGCGAACCAGTTAACGACCGGCGTCACAACACGTGTTTATGATGATGCCGCCGTTGAACGTTTTAACGTTTCTGTTGGTCAAATCTACTATTTCACCGAGTCTCGCACGGGCGATGACAATATTCAGTGGGAGAAAGACAACAAAACGGGATCGATAGTGTGGGCGGGAGATACCTACTGGCGTATGACTGACCGTTGGGGCCTGCGTGGCGGTGTGCAGTATGACACGCGTCTCGACAATGTTGCTAACAGTAGTGCGGCCATAGAGTATCGTCGCGATGAAGATCGTATGATTCAGGTAAGCTATCGTTACGCTAGCCCAGAATATATTCAGGCAACGCTACCGAAAAGCAATGATCAGAACAGCATCAACTACTGGAAATCGCCACAATATTCGGATGGTATTTCTCAGGTCGGTGCAGCAGCAAGCTGGCCAATCGCCGATCGCTGGTCAGTCGTTGGCGCTTATTACTTTGACACCAACACTCATAAAGCAGCTGACCAGATGGTGGGTCTGCAATATAACTCCTGCTGCTACGCGCTGCGTGTCGGTTACGAACGTAAGCTTAACGGCTGGGAAAACAATCAGAGCAAATACGATAACGTGATTGGCTTTAACTTCGAGCTACGCGGCCTGAGTTCCAACTACGGTCTGGGTACGCAGAAAATGCTGCGCTCGAATATTCTGCCATACCGTACTTCCTTGTAATGTGCTTGATTTGCAACGTAATCCGCTTTGCGGTTAATTGAAATGGAAAAAGTATGAAGAACTGGAAAACGCTGCTGCTCGGTGTCGCTATGGTTGCGAATACCAGCTTCGCGGCCCCCCAGGTTGTTGATAAAGTCGCTGCTGTGGTTAACAACGGCGTCGTGCTTGAAAGTGACGTTGACGGTCTGATGAAATCGGTGAAGCTCAATTCGGGCGAAGCCGGTCAACAGCTTCCGGATGACGCCACGCTGCGCCACCAGATCCTGGAGCGTCTGATCATGGATCAGATCGTTCTGCAGATGGGGCAGAAAATGGGTGTGAAGGTCACTGACGAGCAGCTCGATCAGGCGATCGCTAACATCGCGAAGCAGAACAATATGTCTTTAGATCAGATGCGCAGCCGTCTGGCCTATGACGGCATCAGCTACGCCACCTACCGTAATCAGATCCGTAAAGAGATGCTGATTTCAGAAGTACGTAACAACGAAGTGCGTCGCCGCGTCACTATCCTGCCTCAGGAAGTGGACGCGCTGGCAAAACAGGTGGGTAACCAGAACGATGCGAGCACAGAGCTGAATCTGAGCCACATTTTGATTCCACTGCCAGAGAACCCAACGTCCGATCAGGCTGCGGAAGCAGAAAGCCAGGCGCGTTCTATTGTTGAACAGGCGCGTAACGGCGGCGACTTTGGCAAGCTGGCCATCACCTACTCCGCTGACCAACAGGCGCTGAAAGGCGGCCAGATGGGCTGGGGACGTATTCAGGAGCTGCCATCCATCTTTGCCCAGGCGCTGAGCACGGCGAAGAAAGGGGATATCGTCGGTCCTATCCGTTCAGGCGTGGGCTTCCACATTCTGAAGGTGAACGATCTGCGCGGCCAGAGCCAAAATATCTCCGTCACCGAAGTTCACGCTCGCCACATTCTGCTGAAACCGTCACCGGTCATGACTGACGATCAGGCGCGTGCGAAGCTGGAACAGATCGCTGCAGACATTAAGAGCGGTAAAACCTCGTTTGCGAAGGCCGCAAAAGAGTTCTCTCAGGATCCTGGCTCTGCTAACCAGGGCGGCGATCTGGGCTGGGCGGCTGCGGATATTTACGATCCTGCCTTCCGTGACGCGTTGATGAAGCTGAACAAAGGCCAGATCAGCACGCCGGTCCACTCTTCGTTTGGCTGGCATCTGATCGAGCTGATGGACACCCGTAACGTTGATAAAACGGATGCGGCACAGAAAGACAGAGCCTACCGTATGCTGTTTAACCGTAAGTTCTCTGAAGAAGCAGCCACCTGGATGCAGGAACAACGCGCCAGTGCTTACGTGAAAGTGCTGAGCAACTAATGAAACAGCATCGTGTTGTTATCACGCCCGGCGAACCCGCCGGGATTGGGCCTGACCTCGTTGTCCAGCTCGCCCAGCTCAGCTGGCCGGTAGAACTGGTTGTCTGCGCCGATGCAACACTGTTACAAGACCGGGCAACACTGCTCGGTCTGCCTTTAACGCTCATCCCTTACGTTGAAGGCCAACAGCCTGCACCACAGCAAGCCGGTACGCTTACCCTTCTCTCTGTTCCCCTTCGAACGCCGGTCATTCCGGGTCAGCTCAGCACGGAAAACGGCCACTATGTCGTTGAAACCCTTGCGCGCGCCTGCGACGGTTGCCTGAAGGGCGAATTTGCCGCTCTGATTACCGGCCCCGTTCACAAAGGCGTGATCAACGAAGCGGGCATACCATTTACCGGGCATACGGAGTTCTTCGAAGAGCGCTCGCACAGTCCGAAAGTGGTGATGATGCTGGCGACCGAAGCGATGCGCGTTGCCCTGGTGACTACCCATCTGCCGATCAAAGCGATTCCGGATGCGATCACCCCCGATCTCCTGCGTGAGATCATCGGGATTTTGCATCACGATCTGCAGACAAAATTTGGGATCCCGCAGCCGCATGTGCTGGTTTGCGGCCTGAATCCGCACGCGGGCGAAGGCGGGCACATGGGCACCGAAGAGATCGATACCATCATTCCGGTACTCAACGAAATGCGGGCGAAGGGAATGAACCTCAGCGGTCCGCTGCCTGCTGATACCCTTTTCCAGCCGAAATACCTGGATAATGCCGACGCCGTGCTCGCGATGTACCACGATCAGGGCCTGCCCGTGCTAAAATACCAGGGCTTTGGCCGCGGGGTGAATATCACCCTCGGTTTACCTTTTATTCGAACGTCCGTTGACCACGGTACTGCGCTTGATCTGGCAGGCCAGGGGAAGGCGGATGTCGGCAGTTTTATTACGGCGCTTAATCTCGCCATCAAAATGATTGTTAATACTCAATGACTAATCGAGTCCATCAGGGCCACTTAGCCCGTAAACGTTTCGGGCAAAACTTCCTTAACGATCAGTTCGTGATCGAAAGCATTGTCTCGGCTATTAATCCGCAAAAAGGCCAGGCGATGGTCGAAATCGGCCCAGGCCTTGCTGCACTGACCGAACCGGTAGGCGAACGCCTCGACGAACTGACCGTCATCGAACTGGACCGCGATCTGGCCGCACGCCTGCAAACGCACCCGTTCCTCGGGCCGAAGCTGACCATCTATCAGCAGGATGCCATGACCATGAACTTTGGCGAACTGTCGGAAAAAATGGGCCAGCCGCTGCGCGTTTTCGGCAACCTGCCGTACAACATCTCCACGCCGCTCATGTTCCACCTCTTTAGCTATACTGATGCCATTGCCGACATGCACTTCATGTTGCAAAAAGAGGTTGTTAACCGTCTGGTTGCAGGCCCGAACAGTAAAGCGTATGGTCGTTTAAGCGTGATGGCACAATATTACTGCAACGTGATCCCGGTACTCGAAGTACCGCCGTCAGCGTTCACACCACCACCGAAAGTGGATTCAGCGGTTGTGCGCCTTGTGCCGCACAAGACGAAACCGTATCCGGTTAAAGATCTGCGCGTACTGAGCCGCATTACCACAGAAGCCTTTAACCAGCGCCGTAAAACGATCCGTAACAGCCTGAGCAATTCGTTTACCGTAGAGGTGTTAGCCGAGCTGGGGATCGACCCGGCAATGCGTGCGGAGAATATTTCCGTAGAGCAGTACTGCAAGCTGGCTAATTACATCAGCGATAATGCGCCGCCGAAGGAGAGTTAAGCCATGATTGATTCGCCCCGCGTATGTGTCCATGTACAAAGCGTCTATGTTGAATCACAGTCCTCTCCGGACGAAGATCGTTTTGTTTTCGCTTATACCGTGACCATTCGCAATCTGGGGCGGATGCCCGTGCAGCTGCGCGGGCGCTACTGGCTTATCACTAACGGCAATGGCCGCGAAATTGAAGTTCAGGGCGAAGGTGTGGTCGGTGAACAGCCCCACATCGCCCCTGGCGAAGAGTACCAGTACACCAGCGGCGCGGTAATTGAAACGCCGATGGGTACCATGCAAGGCCATTATGAAATGGTCGACGTCGATGGCAACGGATTCCGCGTTGCCATTCCTGTGTTCCGTCTCGCCGTTACTACACTCATTCATTAATCTAATGTCTACATATCTGATTGGCGACGTTCACGGTTGCTACGATGAACTGATCGCATTGTTAAAACAGGTCGACTTTACGCCAGGACAGGACACGCTCTGGCTGACGGGCGATTTAGTTGCGCGTGGCCCCGGCTCCCTTGAAGTATTACGTTTCGTCAAATCGCTGGGCGACAGCGTGCGCATGGTGCTGGGTAATCACGATCTGCATCTGCTGGCGGTTTTCGCCGGGATCAGCCGCAACAAGCCTAAAGATCGCCTCACCCCACTGCTGGATGCGCCGGACGCTGACGATCTGATTAACTGGCTGCGCCGTCAGCCTCTGCTGCAGATCGACGAAGAGAAAAAGCTGGTCATGGCGCATGCCGGGATCACGCCACAATGGGATCTTGAGACGGCGAAAACCTGCGCGCGTGACGTTGAGGCGGTGCTGGCGAGCGACTCGTATCCTTTCTTCCTTGATGCCATGTACGGCGATATGCCGAACCACTGGAGCGAGGATCTCAGCGGTCTGGCCCGCCTGCGCTTTATCACCAACGCGTTCACCCGCATGCGTTTCTGCTTCCCGAACGGGCAGCTGGATATGTATTCCAAAGAGACGCCGGAAAGCGCGCCCGCCCCGCTGAAACCGTGGTTTGCCATTCCGGGACCGGTGACCAGCGAGTACAGCGTGGTATTTGGTCACTGGGCAGCACTTGAAGGAAAAGGAACGCCGGAAGGGATTTACGGTCTGGATACCGGATGCTGCTGGGGTGGGGAGTTAACCTGCTTACGCTGGGAAGATAAAGCTTACTTTGTGCAGCCGTCCAACCGACAGCTGGACTTAGGAGAAAGTGAGGCCGTTGCCTCCTGATAATGATTCCCTCTCCCGGCCGGGAGAGGGAAAATTACTTAACGACGTTCCAGAATCTCGAAGCAGTAGCTGTGGGAGTTCTGTGCATCCGCGTCGTGGAATTCGCTGAATACCGATTCCCACTCGTCCGGATCGTAGTCCGGGAAATGGGTATCCCCTTCCACTTCTGCATCAATGTGGGTCAGATACAGCTTCTGCGCTTTTGGCAGGAACTGCTCGTACACACGCCCACCGCCAATCACCATAATCTCTTCGGCATTGCCGCATGCAGCAATCGCCTCGTCTACTGATTTTACCCATTCGACGCGATCGTCAGTGCCTGGCTGGCTGCTGATAACGATATTCTTACGGCCCGGCAATGGACGACCAATCGACTCCCAGGTCAGGCGGCCCATCACTACCGGCTTGTTTAACGTAGTACGTTTAAACCATGCGAGATCGGCAGGCAGGTTCCACGGCATGGCATTTTCCATACCGATAACGCGGTCCACCGCCAGCGCTGCAATCAGACTGATCATTGAAAATTTCCCGGATGCAAAAAATTGCCGCCACTATACGGAAAGCTTAATCTTTCGTCGACTGGCGGCAGGGTAAAGATAAAGAAATTTTTTAATATTGCTGGCAACTCCACTTCACGCGGAAGGTTTACTCTCGGGCTCGTCAGCCGGATCGCCGGTATGCTTGCCCTCTTCCGTGCCCTGCCAGCCATGGCGCTGGATCAGCGACAGGTGGTTACGGTCCTCGTTAATGATTTCCGTCAGCATCGCGCTGGTGCGTTTAAACACCGCCGCGCGCTCGGTAGCCGTACTGCCCGCCATCGCCGCCATCTCTTCAACCATCTCGGTATTAAAGCGACGGAACAGGTCCGCCCGTTCGCGCGCTTCGTACGCGCCAAGCCCCAGGTTTTCCAGCGCCATACGGCCAGACTTCAGCGCGCCTTCGAACGTTTCACGCTCCGGTGCGTCTACGCCCGCCTGTCGCAGCCGGATATAGTGATCCACATCGCGCGCGCGAGAGATAATGGTCAGTGCCGGGAAATGCTCTTTAACCAGCTCCACCATCTGCATGCTGGTCTCCGGATCGTCAATGGCGTTAATCAATACCTCGGCTTTTGCCGCCCCGGCGGATTCCAGCAGATCGACGCGGGTGGCATCCCCGTAAAACACCTTCATATCAAATTTACGCAGAGTATCGACATGGTCGGGATCGTGATCGAGGATGACCATCTTCACGCCGCTGGAGAGTAATAAACGCCCGACGATCTGCCCGTAGCGACCAAATCCGGCGATGATGACGCGCGGCTGCTCCTCGTCAATCTCATCGGCTTCGCGCTCCTGCTCGCTGTCCGATTTTTCCAGACGCGTCAGCACCACCAGCAGCACAGGCGTCGCCGCCATCGACAGTGCGACCGCCAGCGTCAGCGCTTTCGCCCACTCGGGATCGAGCACGTTTGCCATCTGCGCGGCGCCAAAGACCACGAACGCAAATTCACTCCCCTGCCCCAGCAGCACGGCAAACCAGCGGCGCTGCCTGGTCGGCACGTTTAATGGACGCGCAATCAGCCACAGCATCACCATTTTAATGATCAGGAAACCGACGAGCAGGATGACGATCCGCAGCGGGTGCGTCACCAGCGTGCCGAAGTCGACGGACATCCCCACACCAATGAAAAACAGCCCCAGCAGTAACCCTTTGAACGGCTCGATATCGCTTTCCAGCGCGTGACGATATTCAGAACTCGCCAGCAGAACGCCTGCGAGGAACGCCCCCATCGCCATCGACAGCCCGGCCTCTTCCAGCAGCAGACCGAAGCCGAACACCAGGAACAGCGCCACGGCGCTGAACACTTCGCGCAGGCCCGAGCGGGCAACGAACCGCAGCAGCGGACGGGTGACGTAGCGACCAAGCAGCACCACCAGCGCCAGTGCGCCCGCCACCTTCAGTGCCGACAGCGCGAAAGCGCCCAGCGTGGTAGAGGAACCGCTGGCCGCCAGCAGCGGGATCATCGCCACCAGCGGGATAGCGGCAATATCCTGGAACAGCAGCACCGAGAACGCGCTACGTCCCATCTGGGATACCGTCAGATTTCGTTCGTTCATCGCCTGCATGGCAATGGCCGTTGAGGAGAGCGCCAGGGTCATGCCGATGAGCTCTGCCACTTTCCAGTCCATGCCCAGCAGGATGCAGAACCCGCCCAGCAGCAGGCCGCAGGCCACCATCTGCAGTGCCCCACCGCCAAATACCGATGCGCGAAGCTTCCACAACCGCTGCGGATCGAGCTCCAGGCCAATCACAAAGAGCATCAGCACAACGCCGATTTCAGCGAAATGGAGAATCGCCTCTGCATCCGTCACCAGTCGAAAACCCCACGGCCCAATGACGCAGCCCGCAATCAGGTAGCCGAGAACAGAGCCCAACCCCAGGCGTACCGCCACGGGCACAATCAGCGCCGCCGCGCCGAGGTAAATCAGCGCCTGTATCAGCGTATGGCTATCCATGGTACGCCTCCTGCCACTCAAGTAAGCGTTGTTTATAATGGCGAGCCTGCGCCTGCAGCGTTTCATCGTCGCAGACAAACGTGCAGTGCATCGCAAACGGCGGGAGCCAGTTCAGACCGCAATACAGCGCAGTCGCCTGCAGCGGCTGTGCCAGGACGTCAAAACCCGGGAAGGAACCGATATCAAAGTGGCTTTCCCCGCCGCCGGTGGTGACCGCCCACATCAGGCTTTTCCCTTTTAGCGCATTGCCGTTGTGGCCATACGCCCAGCCGTGGGAGAAGACTTTATCAATCCACAGTTTCAGGAGCGGGGGCGTGCTATACCACTGCATGGGATGCTGCCAGATAATCAGATCGGCACGGGAAAGCGCCTCCTGTTCGGCGGCGATATCGATATTAAAATCGGGATAGAGTTGATAGAGGGAACGTATCTCTACGTTATCAAGCGTCCTTACCTGCTCAAGCATCCGCTTATTCGCATGCGAGTGCTGCGGATAAGGATGGGCATAAATTATCAGAATCATTGATTAGCCTGTTGTTACTGCTTTCTTTTAACAAAAGAGTGTAGTCAGTAATTCAACAGGCTAATAGTGAATATTATTGACGGGCTTACGTCAGAATTCTGAATTAGTTATCCAGCTCGCCCATCGATTTCACCTGGTCACGGTTGATCTGCTCGGTTTGACCGGTTTCGGCGTTTTTGTACGACACCAGACCGGTATCGTCATCTACCTGCGGTTTTCCGTCGGTAACAATGGTTTTGCCATCGGTGGTTTTTACGGCCTGATTGGACGAACAGCCCGCAACGGTAAACATTGTCGTGGCAGCCAGAACGGAAGCGATCAGTAATTTATTTTGCATGGTGTTTTCCCCTGCTCTCAGTTGAATTTCGTTATCGACCTAATGATTTTAGGCTAACTGACTGAAAGCGGATGAAAAACCAGAAGGTTCTGAAGATGGGGAGAATGCCCGGCAGCCGAACGGCACCGGGCATTTTTACTTACTTGCTAATCTGCGCGTGCATTTCCTGCACTGAAATCACCTTCTCGGTAGCATCCGCGTTCAGCGCCATGGCCGTTGCGAAACCGCCGTTCAGGGTGGTGTCGTAGTGCACTTTGTACTGCAGCGCGCTGCGGCGAATCAGCTTGGAGTCTTCGATCGCCTGGCGGCCTGCGGTGGTGTTGATGATGTAGGTGTATTCGCCATTCTTGATACGATCCTGAATGTGCGGACGGCCTTCATGCACCTTGTTCACCAGACGCGGGTTGATGCCGGCTTCGCCCAGCACAATCGCCGTACCGTGGGTTGCATCCAGCTCGAAGCCCTGCTTCAGCAGCTTGGCGGCCAGGTCAACCACGCGCTCTTTGTCGCCTTCACGAACGGAGAGCAGCGCACGGCCGGATTTTCTCATGGTGGAGCTACTGCCCAGCTGTGCCTTAGCGAACGCTTCTGCGAAGGTGCGGCCTACGCCCATCACTTCCCCGGTAGAGCGCATTTCAGGCCCTAACAGCGGGTCAACGCCCGGGAATTTGTTGAACGGCAGCACCACTTCTTTCACCGAGTAGTACGGTGGGATGATCTCTTTGGTCACGCCCTGCTGCGCCAGCGTCTGGCCCGCCATCACGCGCGCCGCCACTTTCGCCAGCGGAACACCGGTGGCTTTGGAGACGAACGGGACGGTACGTGCCGCACGCGGGTTCACTTCAATCAGGTAGACTTCGTTGTCTTTCACCGCGAACTGGACGTTCATCAGACCGCGAACCTGCAGCTCGAAGGCCAGCTTCTGCACCTGCTGGCGCATCACGTCCTGGATTTCCTGGCTCAGGGTGTACGCGGGCAGAGAACAGGCTGAGTCACCGGAGTGTACGCCTGCCTGCTCGATGTGCTCCATGATGCCGCCAATCAGCACCATTTCGCCGTCGCAGATGGCGTCCACGTCCACTTCAACCGCGTCGTCGAGGAAGCGGTCGAGCAGCACTGGCGCATCGTTGGACACGCTTACCGCGGTCTGGAAGTAGCGGCGCAGGTCGGCTTCGTCATACACGATTTCCATCGCGCGGCCGCCCAGTACGTACGAAGGACGCACCACCAGCGGGTAGCCAATCTCTTTCGCCTTCTCAACGGCCATCTCAATGGCGGTGACGGTGGCGTTCGCCGGCTGTTTCAGCTTCAGACGGTCAACCGCCTGCTGGAAACGCTCACGGTCTTCCGCACGGTCAATCGCATCCGGGCTGGTACCAATAACCGGCACGCCTGCAGCTTCCAGCGCGCGCGCCAGCTTCAGCGGGGTCTGGCCGCCGTACTGCACGATAACGCCTTTTGGCTTCTCGATGCGCACGATTTCCAGCACGTCTTCCAGGGTTACCGGCTCGAAGTAGAGGCGGTCAGAGGTGTCGTAGTCGGTCGATACGGTTTCCGGGTTACAGTTGACCATGATGGTCTCGTAACCGTCTTCACGCAGCGCCAGGGAGGCGTGCACGCAGCAGTAGTCGAACTCAATACCCTGGCCGATACGGTTTGGACCGCCGCCCAGCACCATAATCTTGTCGCGGTCGACGGACGGGTTCGCTTCGCACTCGTCTTCATAGGTGGAGTACATGTAGGCGGTGTCGGTCGAGAATTCTGCCGCGCAGGTGTCCACGCGCTTGTAGACCGGGTGCAGGTCATACTGGTCGCGCAGCTTGCGGATTTCCGCTTCACGCACGCCCGCCAGCTTAGCCAGACGCGCATCGGCGAAGCCTTTACGCTTCAGCACGCGCAGGAAGTCAGCGTCCAGGCCGGTGATGCCCAGCTCAGCCACCTGCTCTTCCAGACGCACCAGCTCTTCAATCTGCACCAGGAACCAGCGGTCGATGTTGGTCAGGTTGAACACGCCGTCGACGGACAGGCCCGCACGGAAGGCATCGGCGATGTACCAGATACGCTCTGCGCCCGCGTCCTTCAGCTCGCGGCGGATTTTCGTCAGCGCTTCCGGGTCGTCCAGGCTCACTTTCGGGTCGAAGCCGGTCGCGCCCACTTCGAGACCGCGCAGCGCTTTCTGCAGGGATTCCTGCTGCGTGCGGCCAATCGCCATCACTTCACCGACAGATTTCATCTGGGTGGTCAGACGGTCGTTCGCGCCTGCAAATTTCTCGAAGTTGAAGCGTGGAATTTTGGTGACAACGTAGTCGATGGACGGCTCGAAGGACGCAGGCGTGCGGCCACCGGTGATGTCGTTCATCAACTCGTCGAGGGTGTAGCCCACCGCCAGCTTCGCCGCCACTTTCGCAATCGGGAAGCCGGTCGCTTTAGAGGCCAGTGCGGAGGAACGGGACACGCGCGGGTTCATTTCGATAACAATCAGGCGACCGGTTTTCGGGTTAACGGAGAACTGCACGTTAGAACCGCCGGTTTCCACGCCGATTTCACGCAGTACCGCCATCGAGGCGTTACGCATGATTTGATACTCTTTGTCGGTCAGGGTCTGAGCTGGCGCAACGGTGATGGAGTCACCGGTGTGGATACCCATCGCATCGAAGTTTTCGATAGAGCAGACGATGATGCAGTTGTCGTTTTTATCACGCACCACTTCCATCTCGTACTCTTTCCAGCCAATCAGCGATTCATCAATCAGCAGCTCTTTGGTTGGGGAGAGATCCAGACCGCGTTCGCAAATCTCTTCGAACTCTTCGCGGTTGTAGGCGATGCCGCCGCCGGTGCCGCCCATGGTGAACGATGGACGGATGATGCACGGATAGCCCACGTCAGCCGCAACGGCCAGCGCTTCTTCCATGTTGTGTGCGATACCGGAGCGCGCGGTGTCGAGGCCGATTTTCTTCATCGCCACGTCGAAGCGGCGACGGTCTTCTGCTTTATCAATCGCGTCGGCGGTCGCACCAATCATGGTCACGCCGAACTCGGCCAGCACGCCCTGACGCTCCAGCTCCAGCGCACAGTTCAGCGCCGTCTGGCCGCCCATGGTTGGCAGCACTGCGTCCGGACGCTCTTTCTCGATGATTTTACGCACCACTTCCCAGTGAATCGGCTCGATGTAGGTTGCATCAGCCATTTCCGGGTCGGTCATGATGGTCGCCGGGTTAGAGTTCACCAGGATAACGCGGTAACCCTCTTCGCGCAGGGCTTTACACGCCTGCGCGCCGGAGTAGTCGAATTCACAGGCCTGGCCGATCACGATTGGGCCAGCGCCAAGGATCAGGATGCTTTTTATGTCTGTACGTTTTGGCATTGTCTTCTCGGCTCCTGATTATTTAGCGGTCTTACGGTATTGCTCGATAAGTTCGATGAAGTGATCGAACAGCGGCGCGGCGTCGTGTGGGCCCGGGCTGGCTTCCGGGTGGCCCTGGAAGCTGAACGCTGGCTTATCGGTACGGTGGATGCCCTGCAGGGTGCCATCGAACAGCGACTTGTGGGTCACGCGCAGGTTAGCCGGCATTGAGGCTTCATCGACGGCAAAGCCGTGGTTCTGCGCGGTGATCATCACCGTGTTGTTATCGGTGTCTTTCACCGGGTGGTTACCACCGTGGTGGCCGAACTTCATCTTAACGGTGTTCGCACCGCTCGCCAGCGCCAGCAGCTGATGTCCGAGGCAAATGCCGAATACCGGGATGTCGGTTTCCAGGAAGGACTTGATGGCAGCGATGGCGTAATCGCACGGCGCCGGGTCGCCAGGGCCGTTGGACAGGAAAATACCGTCCGGATTCATCTTCAGTACGTCTTCAGCAGACGTTTGTGCCGGCACCACCGTCAGGCGGCAGCCGCGGTCAACCAGCATGCGCAGGATGTTGCGCTTGGCGCCGAAATCGTAGGCCACCACGTGGAACGGCAGCTCGCTCTCTTTTTTCGCTTCCGGCAGGTCGCCTTCCAGCGTCCAGCTACCCTGAGTCCAGCTGTAGGCTTCTGCGGTAGTTACTTCTTTCGCCAGGTCCATGCCGTTCAGGCCCGGGAAGGCTTTCGCTTTTTCCAGCGCCAGCGTCGCATCGAGGTTATCACCCGCGATGATGCAGCCGTTCTGTGCACCCTTCTCGCGCAGCAGACGCGTTAACTTACGGGTATCGATATCGGCAATCGCCACGATGTTATGGCGCTTCAGGTAAGAAGAGAGGTCTTCGGTATTGCGGAAGTTGCTGGCAATCAGCGGCAGGTCACGAATGACAAGGCCTTGCGCATGTACCTGAGAGGATTCTTCGTCAGCCGCATTGGAGCCGACATTGCCGATATGAGGATAAGTAAGAGTAACGATTTGGCGAGAATAGGAAGGATCAGTGAGGATTTCTTGATAACCGGTCATTGAAGTATTGAAAACGACTTCCCCAACCGCCGAACCCGTTGCCCCTATGGCCCGACCGATAAACTGGGTTCCGTCTTCCAGAACCAATAGCGCTGACTTAATCAAAACACCCTCCAGAGAATATTCACTCACTTTATTTGCATATTAATTCATAACCATGTCATGGATCAATGCAAATGTGTTGCCAGCGGATTTTTGGCAAACGGCGGCATTCTGGAGATTTGGTGGGTAAAAGTCAACTTAAAACCGATATTTTGTTTAGTCTTTTGCGTATCTGACGAGGTGAGTGAAGCTTAAGCGACAAAAAGATCAGGTAAATCACTGCGGAAAACGCTTGCGCGCCGGGTTTAATGAAAAATGAGTCGACGCAGCATCAAAAAGTGGACCAAATGGTCAAAATTTACATTTCAGTAACGAGAATTAAGTGGAATAGCTATACTTTCAAGGCTAAATGAACAAAATTAGCACGAAACAGATAAAATAAAAGGGCAATAAATTATTGCCCTATGCAATCAAAGAATTACGACTGCAATAACCACATCACGATGGGTAATAATGCTTACAGATTGTTGAGATCAAGCACATCTCTCATATCAAAAAGACCATTTTTCTTCTCTTTCAGCCACAAGGCGGACCGAACGGCACCATTGGCAAACGTCATTCGGCTGGACGCTTTATGCGTAATCTCGACGCGCTCGCCAATATCGGCGAACATCGCGGTATGTTCGCCGACGATGTCACCCGCCCGGACGGTTGCGAAACCAATGGTGCCCGGCACGCGCTCCCCGGTGTGGCCTTCACGGGCATAGACCGCGCAGTCTTTTAAATCTTTATCAAGTGCATGAGCAATCGCTTCGCCCATTGCCAGCGCCGTGCCTGATGGCGCATCAACCTTATAGCGGTGGTGAGCTTCGACAATCTCAATATCGGTATAGTTGCCCATCACCTTCGCGGCCTTCTCCAGCAGCTTCAGCATGACGTTAACGCCCACGCTGAAGTTTGCGGCGAAGACAATCGCAATCTCTTTTGATGCATCCTGGATAGCCTGCTTACCCGCGTTGTCAAAACCGGTGGTGCCGATCACCATCCCCTTGGCGTGCTGACGGCAAAACGCCAGATGCGTGAGCGTCCCTTCCGGGCGGGTAAAATCGATGAAGACATCGAAGTCCTCTTTTACCGCCTCCAGGCTGCTTTGCACGGTAACGCCCGTGTGGCCTGCGCCCGCCAGCTCACCGGCATCGGTCCCCAGAAGTGAAGAACCTTCACGCTCCAGGGCCGCGCCAAGCGCGACGCCATCCATCTGAAGTGCCGCCTGAATAAGCTGACGGCCCATACGTCCACCCGCGCCCGCAATGGCGACACGGATCTGTGCATCATGCATAGTTATTCTCTTACGTTAAAATGATGTAAACCGTTTTCAGATTAACCAGCCTTGAGAAGCACTGCCAACTGAAAACACCGATAATTAGAATTTAACGTGAAACCGACTTAAATATCAGTAAAAGACATGATTTTGTCGTCACGATAAAGTAACGGTTAAAAAAAAGGCCAGCACAGGAGGTGCTGGCCTTTCATCAGAAAAGGGACTATTCGACTTCGCGGGCGTCGATGCGCAGTTCTTTCGGGACTTCGAAAACGATATTCTCTTCACGTCCTTCCAGCGGCACCGCTTCGCCACCGCCCAGCTCCTGCAGACGGGAAATGACGTTCTGAACCAGAATATCTGGCGCAGACGCCCCGGCCGTCACGCCGACACAGGCCGCATGCTTAACCCACGCTTCCTGAATATCCGACGCATCATCAATCAGGAACGCTGCCTTCCCCATGCGCTGCGCCAGTTCGGCCAGGCGATTGGAGTTAGACGAGTTTTTGGAGCCGACCACCAGCACCACATCCGCCTGTTCAGCCAGTGCGCGCACCGCTTCCTGACGGTTAGTGGTCGCATAGCAGATATCATCTTTACGCGGACCGACGATTTTCGGGAAGCGCTGACGCAGGGCGTCAATCACGTCTGAGGTATCGTCTACGGAGAGCGTCGTCTGGGTCATAAACGACAGACGGGCTTCATTTTTCACGTTCAGCGTCAGGACATCTTCCGGCGACTCGACCAGATACATCCCCCCTTCCGGGTTGCTGTACTGGCCCATGGTGCCTTCAACTTCCGGATGACCGGCATGGCCAATCAGAATCGACTCTTCACCACGACGGCTGGCGCGCGCCACTTCCATATGCACCTTGGTCACCAGTGGACAGGTGGCATCGAATACGGTCAGATCGCGGCTTTTCGCTTCGTTACGTACCGCCTGGGAGACGCCGTGCGCGGAGAAGATCAGGATCGCACCGTCCGGCACTTCGCTGATCTGCTCGATAAATATGGCGCCGCGCTCGCGCAGGCTGTCAACCACGTAGCGGTTATGCACCACTTCGTGACGTACATAAATCGGCGCGCCGTAAATCTCCAGCGCGTTTTCAACAATGCTGATAGCGCGGTCTACACCGGCGCAAAAGCCGCGCGGGTTAGCCAACAGGATCTGCATTTCAGGCCTCCAGTGCAGGATCGATTTCCAGCACTTCAACATCAAAATGAACGGTACGCCCGGCAAGCGGATGGTTGAAATCAACGGTAATCGAGTCGCCGTTGATTTCGCGGATCACGCCAGGCATTTCGCTGCCGTCCATAGCGGTAAAGAGCATAATCGCCCCGATTTCCGGTTCGCCCGCGTCCATGAACTCACGACGCGAGAAATACTGGATCAGATCGGGACTTGGCACGCCAAACGCGGCATCCGGCTCCAGCGAAAAGGCTTTTTTCTCACCCTCTTTCAGACCGAGAAGCTGCTGCTCAAGACCTTCAGACAGGGAAGTATCGCCAAGACGAAACAGGGCCGGTTTGCCGTTATTGCGGGTGGATTCGGCCGTGGAGCCGTCATCCAGCTTCAGCGTGAAGTGAACGAGAACCGCGCTGTTGCTCTGTACGGATTTAGACATGCAAATTGCTCGCTTGTTTTGCCCGGTGGCGCTGCGCTTGCCGGGCCTACATTAACCGTAGGCCGGGTAAGCGCAGCGCCACCCGGATGGTTTTTACGCCTGCTCTTTCGCGGCCGGTTTAGGCAAGAAGCCTTCCAGCACGATTAACGCCGCACCGATGCAAATAGCGCTATCGGCGAGGTTAAAGGTCGCGAAGTGCCAGTCGCCGACGTAGAAGTCGATCATATCGACCACAAAGCCGTGCCACAGGCGGTCAAACAGGTTGCCCAGCGCGCCGCCAATGATCAGCGCGTAGGCGATGTTATTCAGCTTTTGCGTCGCCTTCGAGCGGTACATCAGCACAGCCAGGATCACGCAGATACCGAGAGCGATACCCGCAAAGAACCAGCGCTGCCAGCCACCGCTGTCGGCAAGGAAACTGAACGCTGCGCCGTAGTTACGTGCGTAGTGCAGGTTAAGTGACGGGAACAGCGGGACCGTCTCCCCCAGAGCAAAATTCTGGAGGATCAGGAACTTGCTGCCCAGATCGATAATCAGCACCACCACAACCAG
Source organism: Enterobacter sp. PL_is514 (assembly GCF_055816715.1). NCBI lineage: Bacteria > Pseudomonadati > Pseudomonadota > Gammaproteobacteria > Enterobacterales > Enterobacteriaceae > Enterobacter > Enterobacter sp. PL_is514. The sequence continues at coordinate 188,567 of NZ_JBVPGN010000033.1, forward strand.
CCACAGCCAGCGCAGTCCTGTTGAACAGAGAGTTTTACTCATCAGGCAAACTTACGTTTTTCGCCGTCACCGGCGACGTTGCTTACACAGCGTCCGCAGATGTCTGCGTGTTCCGCCACCTGGCCAACATCGGTGGTGTAATGCCAGCAACGCGGGCATTTCTCACCGTCGGCTTTGCTCAGCGCGACTTTCAGTCCTTTGAGCAGTTCGCTCTGCTGAGCATCAGCAGAAGCCTCGGCATAATCCGCAACTTTCGCACCGGAGGTCAACAGGACAAATCGTAATTCATCGCCCAGCGCCGTCAGCTTCGCCGCCAGCTCCGGTTCAGCGTACAGCGTGACTGCTGCTTCCAGAGAGCCGCCGACTTTCTTGTCTGCACGCGCCTGCTCGATAACCTTGTTCACTTCGCCACGCACTTTCAGCAGCTCGTCCCAGAAGGCATCGTTCATCGCTTCGGTGCTGGAGAGGTCGAACAGATCTTCGTACCACTCGCCGGTGAAGACATACTTCTCACGATCGCCCGGCAGGTAACCCCAGATTTCATCCGCGGTGAAGGACATGATCGGCGCCATCCAGCGTACCAGCGCTTCTGCGATATGGAACAGCGCGGTCTGGCAGCTACGACGCGCCACGCTATCCGCTTTCGCGGTGTACTGGCGGTCTTTGATGATGTCGAGGTAGAACGAGCCCATCTCAATGGAGCAGAAGCGCATCAGGCGCTGCACCACTTCGTGGAAGTCATAAGACTCATAGGCCTTCAGGATATCTTCCTGCGCCGCTTTCGCGCAGCCTACCGCCCAGCGGTCCAGCACGACCATCTCTTCCGGTTTCACCATGTCTTTTGCCGGATCGAACCCGTTCAGGTTCGCCAGCAGGAAGCGCGCGGTGTTACGGATACGACGATAGCTGTCGGCAGCACGTTTCAGGATCTCGTCAGATACCGCCATTTCGCCGGTGTAGTCGGTCGACGCCACCCACAGACGCAGAATGTCTGCGCCCAGCTTGTTCATCACGTCCTGCGGAGAAACGGTGTTACCGATAGATTTGGACATCTTACGGCCCTGACCATCCACGGTGAAGCCGTGAGTCAGTACCTGACGGTAAGGCGCTTTACCCTTCATGGCGGTAGAGATCATCAGAGATGACATGAACCAGCCGCGGTGTTGGTCAGAGCCTTCCAGATACATATCGGCAGCGTGGCCAGCAAACTCCGGACGCACGTCAACCACGGAGGAGTGGGTCGATCCGGAGTCAAACCACACGTCCAGGGTATCCGGCACTTTCTCGTAATTGTCTGCGTCAGCGCCCAGGATATCGCGGGCGTCGAGATCCCACCACGCCTGAATGCCGTCAACTTCGACGCGCTTCGCCACTTCTTCCATCAGTTCCAGGGTGTTCGGGTGCAGCTCCTGCGTCTCTTTATGCACGAACAGAGACATCGGCACGCCCCAGGTACGCTGACGGGAGATACACCAGTCAGGACGGTTAGCCACCATGGATTCGATACGCGCCTGGCCCCAGTCAGGGATCCACTGCACGCCTTTGATCTCTTTCAGAGACTGCTCGCGCAGGCCCTTCTGATCCATGCTGACGAACCACTGCGGGGTCGCACGGAAGATGATCGGGGTCTTGTGACGCCAGCAGCACGGATAGCTGTGCTGCATTTTTTCAACGTGCAGCAGCGCGCCGCTGGTGCGCAGCATGTCGACGATGATGTCGTTCGCTTTGAAGACGTTGATGCCGTCCAGAGCCGGGTAGGTGCCAGGCAGGTAAGAACCATCCGGGCCCACCGGGTTAGCGATTTCCAGACCGTACTTCAGGCTGATGTTGTAGTCGTCAGGACCGTGGCCACCGGCGGTATGCACCGCACCGGTACCCGCTTCCAGCGTCACGTGGTCGCCCAGAATCGCCGGAACGTCGAAGTCCAGGAACGGGTGCTTGAAGCGCATCAGCTCCAGGGCGTCACCCTTCACGGTGCCCAGCACGGTGTAGTCGGTGATATGCGCACGCTTCAGCACGCTCTCAACCAGATCTTTCGCCAGGATAACCGCCTGACCTTCAACCTGAACCAGCGCGTATTCGAACTCACCGGACAGTGAGATCGCGCGGTTCGCAGGCAGGGTCCACGGGGTGGTGGTCCAGATCACCAGCGAGATTGGGCCGTTTACCGAGGAGACGCCAAATTTGGCCTTCACCGCATCCTGATCGACGGCCTGGAAGGCCACGTCGATAGATGGAGAGGTTTTGTCGTAATACTCAACTTCCGCTTCTGCCAGCGCAGAGCGGCAGTCCACGCACCAGTGCACCGGCTTAGCGCCTTTGTGCAGGTGGCCGTTACCGATGATTTTACCCAGCGCACGGATGATGTTGGCTTCGGTTTTGAAGTCCATGGTCAGGTACGGGTGCGACCAGTCGCCCAGCACGCCCAGACGGATGAAGTCAGCGCGCTGACCGTCAACCTGCGTAGCGGCGTATTCGCGGCACTTCGCACGGAACTCGGCGGCGGTGAACTTCTCACCCGGCTTGCCAAACTCCTGCTCAACTTTCAGCTCGATTGGCAGACCGTGGCAGTCCCAGCCCGGAACGTAAGGCGAGTCATATCCCGCGAGGCCTTTGGACTTCACGATAATGTCTTTCAGAATCTTGTTAACCGAGTGACCAATATGAATGCTGCCATTCGCATATGGAGGGCCATCATGCAGAATGAAGGATTTTTTGCCTTTTTTGGCTGCACGAATGATGCCGTACAGGTCATCATCGGTCCAACGCGCCAGCATTCCCGGTTCGCGCTTGGCGAGATCGCCGCGCATCGGGAACCCTGTTTCCGGCAAATTCAGGGTTGATTTATAGTCACTCATCAGATTCTCGGTTCCGTATTTATCACGTAGGCAGTTAAGCCGGGTTCAAAGCCCAAAAAACTCGCGGGCCGTCAATTCATCTCGCGCAATTTGCGCTTTGAGTTCATCCAGCGAACCAAATCGCTGCTCGTTGCGTATTTTTTTACGCAGTATCACATCTATATGGCGACCATACAGGTCCATTACAACATCCAGCAGGTGCACTTCCAGCTGTTGACGCACACCGGCGACGGTCGGACGCGTGCCAATATTGGCGACGCCGTAAAACGGCTTATCGCCCAGTCCTGCCACTTCCACCGCATACACCCCTTTAACCGGGGAAACCTGACGACGCAGCGGTATATTCGCCGTCGGGAAGCCTATCGTGCGGCCCAGCGCATCGCCATGTACCACGCGGCCAGAGATGGTGAACGGATGCCCCAGCAGGGTTTCCGCCGTCTCCAGCTCGTCATCGGCCAGTGCCCGGCGAACCGCCGTGCTGCTGACGCGCACGCCGCCCTCACAGAAGGTCATCGCGCTGGTGACGTCAAACCCGTACTCCAGACCAGCCTTCTGTAATAGCAAGAAATCGCCCTGACGACCAGCGCCAAAGCGGAAATCATCGCCCACGGCGAGAAACTGTACGCCAAGACGCTTAACCAGCAGGTCGCTGACAAAATTTTGTGCTGTCAGCGCGGCAAAGCGGCGATCGAAACGTACACACAATACGTAGTCCACACCGGACTCTGCCAGGTAGCGCAACTTCTCGCGCAGGCGAGTGAGACGGGCGGGAGATTTATCACCCGCGAACAGCTCCAGCGGCTGCGGTTCGAAAATCATCACCACAACGGGCAGGCCACGGGCCTCCCCTTCTTTACGCAATCCCTGCAACAGCGCCTGATGACCACGATGCACGCCGTCGAAATTACCAATGGTCAGCACGCACCCGTGTGGCGCACTACTGAGATTATGTATGCCGCGTATCAGCTTCATGTCTGGCTCAAAACAGTGAAAATCGCCAAAGTATACCTTGTACAACGGTTAAGGTTAACCGGCGATTGTTCGTGCAAAACAGAAAGCCGTAATGATTTCATCAGGCTGACCTTTCGCAGCGAAAAAATCTGCTCGTGAACTGCGATTTTTATGCCGAAAGGCTGTATTCAGGGAAGACAAGCTGGTAGAATCCTGCGCCATCACTACGTAACGTAGCGTCGCTAATTAACGGCGCTTATTTGCACAAATCCATTGACAAAAGAAGGCAAAGAGGGCATATTCCTCGGCCTTTGAATTGTCCACATAGATCATATTTGGGAGTTGGACTTGGCTAATATCAAATCAGCTAAGAAACGTGCCGTTCAGTCTGAAAAGGCTCGTAAGCACAACGCAAGCCGTCGCTCTATGATGCGTACTTTCATCAAGAAAGTATACGCAGCAATCGAAGCAGGCGACAAAGCTGCAGCGCAGAACGCATTTAACGAAATGCAACCAATCGTGGATCGTCAGGCTGCTAAAGGTCTGATCCACAAAAACAAAGCAGCGCGTCATAAAGCAAACCTGACTGCGCAGATCAACAAACTGGCTTAATCGCTACTTGTTGTTGCTTGTTTAAAGAACCCGCTTAACGCGGGTTTTTTTATGTCTTCAGATTGCCGGTGGCGTAAACAGCGCTGAATAGTCGCGGTTACAGATTCGCTGTACCGCCGGGTGCTGAATCATTCTTTCGGCAAATATGGCGTGATACTCCTCCATCACGTTATCCACTCTGCCTATCTCCGTAATCTTATCGTCCGAATAGAGATCGTGCGCGTACAGCGTCGGCGCAACGAAGATCGCGTTATGCGCTTCGCCAAAGGCTTTCATCAGCGCCGCATCGTCGAACTCACCGAGTATCTCCACGTTCAGCCCCTGCGAGTTAAACCAGTTCAGCAACTTGCGCCCAAGCATGGAGCGCCTTCCCGGCACCAGCAGGCGACGCTCTTCCAGGCACGCGGGGAACGGTTTTTCCGGCGGCGGATTAATACACCAGAAGCTGACGCCGCATTCGCCAATCTTCACCGAGAACAGCCCTTCCTGCTGGGTGGAGTCAATCGGGCAGTCCGAGATAATCATATCCAGCTTGTGCTGGCTGAGCTGTTCCAGCAGCATCTCATGGGTGGATTCAAAGCAGCGCAGATGGATTTGCTCATCTTCCACCACCGCCGCATCCAGCACGCCGCTCACCAGCCGTTTGGACAGCGCATCCGCCACGCCAACATCAAAGAGCAGGTTCGACTCTTTGCGATAGTTAACGATATCCAGCATCTCCTGGCTCAGGGTGAACATCTTGTCCGCGTAGCGGAAAACCAGTTCACCCAGTTCGCTGGGTTCAATCCCGCGCCCCTTACGCTTGAACAGCTTGCCCTGCAAACGCTCTTCCAGCGCCTTGATTTGCCCGGTGATGGTTTGCGGCGTCAGGTAGAGCGCCTCTGCTGCCCCGACCACCGATCCCTGTTTATAGACGTGCCAGAAGTAGTAAAGATGGTTGTAATTCAAATGAGACATCGCGTCTTCTCTCCCTGAGTGTGTATCGGGAGAAGGCTCGCCTCCTCCCGGTGTTCCGTTATGCCTGGACGGCCTGTCCGGACAATTTTACCTTCAGCAAGGTATAACCGATTACCGCAGCCAGTAATGACCCGATGAGAATGCCGAGTTTTGCCCAGACGATAAGCTCAGGCGCATGCGTCCCAAACGCCAGCGTCGAGATAAAGATCGACATCGTAAACCCTATACCACACAGCACGCCGACGGCCATAATCTGCTTAAAGGTGGTGCCGTGCGGCAAAGACGCCAGCTTCAGCTTTGTCGCCAGCCAGCAGAAGAGGCTAATACCCAGCGGCTTGCCGATAAACAGCCCGGCAATAATGCCCAGCGGCAGCACGGACGTTAGCCCGTCCAGCGTCACGCCGCCGAGGGAAACGCCCGCGTTGGCAAACGCAAACAGCGGCAGGATCATAAAGGCGACCCACGGGTGCAGCACATGCTCCAGCTGTTTGGCAGGCGACTTGCCGTCCTGCGGCTTCAGCGGTACGAAGAAGCCGACGATCACGCCCGCCAGCGTGGCGTGCACGCCTGATTTCAGCACCGCCGTCCACAGCACCATCCCCACCAGGATATAGATACCGATACGGCGAACATTGAAGATGTTCAGCAGCGCCAGCACCGCAATCGCCCCGGCGGCCACGCTCAGGGACAGGATCGACAGATCGCTGGTGTAGAACAGTGCGATAATCACAATGGCACCCAGGTCATCGATTATCGCCAGCGCCATCAGGAAGATTTTCAGGGCCACCGGCACGCGGCTTCCCAGCAATGCCAGCACCCCGAGCGCAAAGGCGATATCCGTCGCAGCCGGGATCGCCCAGCCGTGACGTGCAATCGGATCCTGCCAGGTGAACGCCAGGAAGAGCAGCGCCGGCACCACCATCCCGCCGAGCGCGGCAATCACCGGGAACGCCGCGCGCTGGCGGCTGGCAAGCGAGCCCAGTACCAGCTCACGCTTAACCTCAAGCCCGACGAGCAGGAAGAACACCGCCATCAGCGCATCGTTGATCCACAGCAGCATGTTCTTGTTAATTTCGAGCGCCCCGACCTTCAGCTCAACGGGCGTTTCCAGAAATGCATGGTAGAGTTCCTGCGTGATGCCAAGGTTAGCCAGCACCATCGCGGCCGCAGCGGCAATAATCAGGATGACGCCGCCGGACGCCTCACTGCTAAAAAAACGGTGTAGTAATTTCACTTTAATTCTCTCTGTTACAACAATACCTCGATAAAACCATAATACCAAGCCAAATAGCTCGGCAAAAACAGATTAATATTGAGTATAGATTCAGTTTTACCGATCAATACCCGTAAATAGAAAAAGCCCGGAATCGCTCCCGGGCTTTTGCGGATGAAAATCTGAGAACAGATTAACGGGTCAAATCATCGAAGAATTTTTTGACGCCATCGAAGAAGCTTTTGGAACGCGGGCTGTTTTTCTCACCCGTTGGGCCACCAAAGCTCTCCTGCAGCTCTTTCAGCAGCTGTTTCTGCTTGTCGTTCAGGCCAACCGGCGTTTCAACGACGACGCGGCACAGCAGGTCGCCCTGCGCACCACCGCGAACGGACTTAACGCCTTTCCCGCGCATGCGGAACAGCTTACCTGTCTGGGTTTCACCAGGCACTTTCAGGTTCACGCGACCATCCAGCGTCGGTACTTCGATTTCACCGCCCAGTGCCGCCATCGCGAAGTTGATCGGCACTTCGCAGTACAGGTTATTACCTTCGCGCTCGAAGATGGCGTGCTGCTTCACCTGCACCTGAACGTACAGATCGCCTGCCGGTGCGCCGTGTTCACCTGCTTCACCTTCACCCGCCAGACGAATGCGGTCGCCCGTATCGACGCCAGCCGGGATTTTAACGGAGAGGGTCTTGGTTTTCTCAACGCGACCGTGGCCGTGGCATTTGGTGCACGGATCTTTAATCAGCGTACCGCGACCGTGACAGTGCGGACAGGCCTGCTGTACCGCGAAGAAGCCCTGACGCATCTGCACCTGACCAGAGCCGTGACAGGTTGGACAGGTCTGAGGCTGTGTACCTGCTTTCGCGCCGCTGCCGTGGCAAACGTCACACTCTTCCAGCGTCGGAATACGGATCTCTTTGGTGACACCGCGGACGGCCTCTTCCAGCGTCAGCTCCATGTTGTAGCGCAGGTCCGCGCCGCGCGCCGCGCGCTGACGACCACGGCCACCGCCGAAGATGTCGCCAAACACATCGCCAAAGATATCGCTGAAGTCAGCGCCGCCGCCAAAGCCGCCGCCACCGAATCCACCGCCGCCCATGCCGCCCTGTTCAAAGGCTGCGTGACCGTACTGGTCATAGGCCGCACGTTTTTGTGCATCGGTCAGGACTTCGTAGGCTTCTTTGATCTCTTTAAATTTGGCTTCAGCCTCTTTATCACCCTGGTTACGGTCCGGGTGGAATTTCATGGCCAGGCGCTTATACGCCTTTTTGATTTCACGCTCTTCCGCAGTTTTCGGAACGCCTAAAATCTCGTAATAGTCTTGCTTTGCCATTGGTTTTTTTAAGCCCCTTAACATGCGAGCACGGGCGTGGAGAGTTCTCCTACGCCCGTGCCGATTAATTACCCTGCATCAGGGCGATTATTTTTTATCTTTAACTTCTTCGAACTCAGCGTCGACAACGTCGTCGTCTTTCGCGTTGTTCGCTGAAGCGTCAGCGCCCGCCTGCTGTTGAGCGTGCTGCTGCTGAGCGATTTCCATCAGCTTCTGAGAAGCCTGCGCCAGTTCCTGCATCTTCGCTTCGATGTCCGCTTTGTCTTCACCTTTCAGTGAGGATTCCAGCGCACTCAGTGCAGCTTCGATAGCAGTCTTGTCTTCCGCTGGCAGTTTATCGCCTGCTTCTTCAACCTGCTTACGGGTGCTGTGCAGCAGATGGTCACCCTGGTTACGGGTCTGAACCAGCTCTTCGAACTTACGGTCGGATTCCGCGTTAGCTTCGGCATCGCGAACCATTTTTTCGATTTCCGCTTCGTTCAGGCCAGAAGATGCCTTGATGGTGATCTTCTGCTCTTTACCGCTGTTTTTGTCTTTCGCAGACACGTGCAGGATACCGTCAGCATCGATGTCGAAGGTCACTTCGATCTGCGGCATGCCGCGCGGTGCCGGGTTAATACCGTCCAGGTTGAACTGACCCAGAGATTTGTTATCCGCCGCACGCTTACGCTCACCCTGAATCACATGGATGGTTACCGCAGACTGGTTGTCTTCAGCGGTAGAGAACACCTGGCTGTGTTTCGTCGGGATGGTGGTGTTTTTGTTGATGAGCGCAGTCATCACACCGCCCATGGTTTCGATACCCAGAGACAGCGGGGTAACGTCCAGCAGCAGTACGTCTTTAACTTCACCGGTCAGTACGCCACCCTGAACCGCAGCACCGATTGCAACTGCTTCGTCCGGGTTAACGTCTTTACGTGGCTCTTTACCAAAGAACTCAGCCACTTTCTTCTGAACCATTGGCATACGGGTCTGACCACCGACCAGGATAACGTCCTGGATATCGGATACGGACAGGCCCGCATCCTGCAGAGCAACTTTCAGCGGCTCGATAGAACGGTTCACCAGGTCTTCTACCAGGCTTTCCAGTTTCGCACGGGTCACTTTGATGTTCATGTGTTTAGGACCGGTCGCGTCTGCAGTGATGTATGGCAGGTTCACGTCGGTCTGCTGAGCGGAAGACAGCTCGATCTTCGCTTTCTCAGCGGCTTCTTTCAGGCGCTGCATAGCCAGCGGGTCGTTACGCAGGTCAATGCCCTGATCTTTCTTGAACTCGTCAACGAGGTAGTTGATCAGACGGGTATCGAAGTCTTCACCACCCAGGTGGGTATCACCGTTGGTTGCCAGAACTTCGAAGGTTTTTTCGCCGTCAACTTCGTCGATTTCGATAATAGAGATATCGAAGGTACCACCACCCAGGTCGTAAACCGCGATAGTGCGGTTGCCAACTTCTTTATCCAGACCGTAAGCCAGTGCAGCCGCGGTTGGTTCGTTGATGATACGTTTTACTTCCAGACCTGCGATACGGCCAGCATCTTTGGTTGCCTGACGCTGAGCATCGTTGAAGTAGGCAGGTACGGTAATAACAGCTTCAGTTACCGGCTCACCCAGGTAATCTTCAGCGGTTTTCTTCATTTTCTTCAGCACTTCAGCAGAAATCTGCGGTGGTGCAGTTTTAGCGCCTTTCACATCAAGCCATGCATCGCCGTTATCTGCCGCGATGATTTTGTAAGGCATGATGGAAACGTCACGCTGAACTTCTTCGTCCTGGAAGCGGCGACCGATCAGGCGTTTAATCGCAAACAGGGTGTTTTGCGGGTTTGTCACTGCCTGACGTTTAGCCGGCTGACCAACCAGAGTTTCACCATCCTGGGTATAAGCAATGATAGAAGGCGTGGTGCGATCGCCCTCGGCGTTCTCCAGCACGCGTGCAGTAGTGCCATCCATAATCGCTACACAAGAGTTGGTAGTACCCAGGTCGATACCAATAATTTTACCCATCTAAACGTCTCCACTAAAAATTCAGTCAACATGTGGTTGTGTACCTGTAATAAGGGCAGAACGTGCTTTTTCAACTGCCCAGATTTGATTTTTTTCAGGTCCACACACTGCGGTTGACTACAAGATGGGGTCGCGACGGCATCCATCAAGGGGGAATGATAAAAAAAATTTTAATTTCACCCTGATGAGATCATAGACGCCATCGATTGCGCCCATTATGATGCCGCGCCCAGTCAGGGAGAACTGACGCGGGTTTAACCATTTCACCATATTAATGATGATTTTTTTGAGGACTTATGGGCAACACTAAGTTGGCTAATCCGGCTCCGCTGGGCCTGATGGGTTTTGGCATGACCACTATCCTGCTGAACCTGCACAATATCGGGATGTTCCCGATGGATGGCATCATCCTGGCGATGGGCATTTTTTACGGCGGTATCGCGCAAATCTTCGCGGGCCTGCTGGAATATAAGAAAGGCAATACCTTCGGCTTAACCGCATTCACCTCTTACGGTTCTTTCTGGCTGACCCTGGTTGCCATTCTGCTACTGCCTAAAATGGGCATGGCTGACGCGGCAAACGCCCACTTCCTGGGCGTTTACCTGGGCCTGTGGGGCGTCTTCACCCTGTTCATGTTCTTCGGTACCCTGAAAGGCAACCGCATGCTGCAGTTCGTCTTCCTGAGCCTGACCGTCCTGTTCGCCCTGCTGGCGATTGGTCACCTGGTGGATAACGAAGGCATCGTTCATGTTGCAGGCTGGATTGGTCTGGTTTGCGGCGCAAGCGCTATCTACCTGGCAATGGGTGAAGTGCTGAACGAGCAGTTTGACCGCACCGTTTTACCGATTGGTGAAAAACACTGATCCCTCTGTCGTGCCCGCCTCGCGGGCACGACATTCCCCCGCCTGACGAAGCCAAAATCCTAATACCAGCCCCATCACCGACAGCGCCAGCACGTACCAGGCCGGAGCCAGGGGAGACACGCCCATCAGCACGGTGACCGCAATCGGCGTCAGCCCGCCGAAAATGGCATACGACACGTTGTAAGAGAACGAGATCCCGGTGAAACGAACTTCCGGTGGGAATGCTCGCACCATGACGTAAGGCACAGCCCCCACTACGCCCACGCACAGCCCTACCACGCCGTACAGCAGGAACAGCTGTTCAGGATGGCTGCCCGCCAGATGGTAAAACGCCCAGCTTGATGCGGCCAGTAGCAGGCTACCGATGATAAAGGTAACGCTGGCACCAAAACGATCCGCCGCCAGCCCGGCGGCCAGACAGCCAAAGCAGAGCATGATTGTCGCGATACTGTTCGCCTGTAGCGTCACGGCAGGGGCGAAGCCGTACTGCTTTTGCAGCCAGACCGGAGACATCAATATCACCACCACAATGCCCGCCGAGAGCAGCCAGGTCAGCAGCATCGATACCACCACCGCTCTTTTATGGCGTACCACAACCGCCTTCACCGGCAGCTCCTGCGCCAGCGCTTTGCGCTGCTGCATCTCGAGGAAAATCGGCGTCTCCTGCAGCCAGCGGCGCAGGTACATCGCGACCAGACCAAACGCCCCACCCAGCAGGAACGGAATACGCCAGCCCCAGTCGTGCACGGCCTGCTGCGTCATGCTGGTATTCACAATTGTTGCGACCACCGAGCCGAGCAGGATCCCGACCGTCAGCCCCGCCGTTAAGGTTCCGCAGGCGATACCAATGCGGCGCACGGGAACATGTTCCGCGACAAACACCCACGCGCCCGGCACTTCACCGCCAATCGCCGCCCCCTGCAGGACGCGCATCAGCAACAGCAGCAACGGCGCGAGAATGCCCATCGAGGCATAGGTAGGTAGCAAACCAATGGCCAGCGTCGGCACGGCCATCAGCAGGATGCTAAGGGTAAACATCTTCTTGCGCCCGACCAGATCGCCAAAGTGGGCCATGATAATGCCGCCCAGCGGACGCGCCAGATACCCGGCGGCAAATATGCCGAAGGTTTGCACCTGACGCAGCCATTCCGGGATATCCGCCGGGAAGAAGAGTTCTCCCACCACGGCGGCGAAGAAGACGAAGATGATAAAGTCGTAAAACTCCAGCGCGCCGCCTAAGGCCGCGAGCGTGAGGGTTTTGTAGTCCTGTCGATTCAGAGGTCGGGTGTTATGTGACATAGCGAACCATTGTGCGTGTGTTGTGGATTTATTTTTACAGCATTCGTAAAGAAAAAATTACTATACCGTAAAAGCTTCACCACGCTATCGCCGCTTCAGCTAATGTCACATATTGGTTAATTTCAGGAGATTGTTTCGCGACGTGCGTTTTTCGGGCGAAAAGCTGCTACCACTTTCTCATCGGTTTCCACATAGGGACCGTCAAGCAGCTGTATACAATACGGTACACTTGCAAAGATGCCATGAACGAGGACGCTGCCATCTTCTGCTTTCAGCCCTTCCAGCGTCTCTTTAATCGACTTCGGCTGGCCCGGCAGGTTCAGGATCAACGCCTGCTTGCGGATCACCCCCACCTGGCGGGAAAGAATGGCCGTCGGAACAAAGTGTAGACTGATCTGGCGCATCTGTTCGCCGAAGCCAGGCATTTCACGATCGGCAATCGCCAGCGTCGCGTCCGGCGTCACGTCGCGGCGCGCGGGGCCGGTTCCGCCCGTCGTCAGAACAAGGTGGCAGCTCATCTCATCCACCAGTTCGCAAAGCGTCTGCTCGATGATCGGCTGTTCGTCAGGGATCAGGCGGGTCTGAATGTCAAAGGGGGTGGTCAGCGCGCTGCCCAACCACTCTTCCAGAGCGGGGATGCCTTTATCCTGGTAAACACCGCTGGAGGCGCGGTCAGAAATCGACACTAAGCCGATGCGTAAGGTATTCATATCCATTCCATTCAAAAAGTACTGATTAAAGGGAATGATACACGCAGAGAGGAAATTCAGACAGAGGCGGGGGTAAGACGCGTGACCGGAAGCCCGGTCACGCAGAATGATTACAGCAGGTCGCCGATCATTTTTTCCAGTTTGCCCTGGTCAACAGCAAACTTACGGATACCGTCCGCCAGTTTGTCTACCGCCATTGGATCCTGGTTGTGCTGCCACAGGAACTCGGATTCAGTGATGCGCTCTGGGCGTGCTTTCACTTCACCGGTGTAGGACAGTTTACGCTCCAGGGTACCTTCGCTTTCAGCCAGCTCTTTCAGCAGTGCAGGCGCGATGGTCAGGCGGTCACAGCCAGCCAGCTCGATGATTTCACCGACGTTACGGAAGCTTGCGCCCATAACCACGGTCTCATAGCCGTGCTGTTTGTAGTATTCGTAGATTTCAGTAACAGAAACCACGCCTGGATCTTCAGCCGGTGCGTACTCTTTCTTATCGGTGTTGGCTTTGTACCAGTCCAGAATACGGCCCACGAACGGAGAAATCAGGTATACGCCTGCTTCTGCACATGCACGCGCCTGAGCGAAGGAGAACAGCAGGGTCAGGTTACAGTTGATACCGTCTTTTTCCAGCTGCTCTGCCGCGCGAATACCCTGCCAGGTAGAAGCCAGTTTGATCAGGATACGGTCGTTGCTGATGCCCGCGTCGTTGTACATTTTGATCAGACGTTTCGCTTTGGCGATAGACGCTTCAGTGTCGTAGGAGAGACGCGCATCCACTTCGGTAGAGATACGGCCAGGAACCAGTTTCAGGATTTCCAGACCGATGTTCACTGCCAGTTTGTCGGTGGCATCCACAACCTGCTGCGCGCGGTCGTTGCTCTGCGCTTTCGCCCAGGTCACTGCGTCGTCAATCAGTTTGCGATACTCAGGGATCTGTGCGGCGTTAAGGATCAGAGAAGGGTTGGTTGTGGCATCCTGCGGCTGGTACAGCTTCATTGCCGCGATATCTCCGGTGTCAGCTACGACAGTGGTGAACTGACGAAGGGAGGTCAATTTATCCGTCATGATAGTGTTTCTCTTTTAACGTGCCCTGGATAATTCACGCTACCGACAGCATGCCTGCAGCGGAAAAATGACAGGTTTACTTGTTAGGGGGATGTAACCGGTCTGCCCTGATGATAACACGACGGAGGGGTAGCGCAACCGCAGACAGTGCGCTTAGGCAGAGTATGGTAAACTCGGAAGATTAACAGGCTGCTAAGCAACAGCATGCCCAATCAGTGGTAGCGCTTACATATTCACATTGGCATCAACAAGAGGGACGTTAATGCCTGATTTCTTTTTCTTTATTAACGAAGTCCTCTGGGGTTCGATAATGATTTACCTGCTTCTGGGAGCAGGTATTTGGTTTACGCTACGCAGTGGGTTTATCCAGTTTCGCTATATTCGCAAGTTTGGCAGAAGTCTGAAAAACAGCGTTACGCCGCAGCCGGGTGGATTAACGTCGTTCCAGGCGCTCTGTACCAGCCTGGCGGCGCGTCTCGGCAGCGGCAATCTGGCGGGCGTTGCGCTGGCCATCAGCGCCGGTGGGCCAGGCGCGGTCTTCTGGATGTGGGTGACGGCGCTTCTCGGAATGGCCACCTCCTTTGCCGAAAGTTCGCTTGCACAACTCTATAAAGAGAAAGATAAACACGGCCAGTTTCGCGGTGGTCCTGCCTGGTACATGGCGCGTGGCCTGGGGATGCGCTGGATGGGCGTCCTGTTCTCGGTTTTTTTGCTGCTCGCGTACGGCCTCATTTTTAATACCGTCCAGGCAAATTCTGTCGCCAATGCCCTGAGCTACGCCTTCTCCTGCCCGGAGTGGGTCGCCGGTATTGCTTTAGCCCTCATCGTTCTGCTCACCATTTCTGCCGGTCTTAAGGGCATCGCCCGCCTGATGCAGTGGCTGGTGCCCATTATGGCGTTGCTCTGGGTTGCCGCGAGCCTGTTCGTTGCCGCACTGCATCTCGACCAGGTGCCGGGCGTGATTGCGACCATCGTCAAAAGCGCCTTTGGCTGGCGCGAAGTGGCCTCCGGGGCGCTGGGCTACACCTTCAGCCAGGCGCTGATGGCGGGCTTTCAGCGAGGCATGTTCTCCAATGAAGCCGGTATGGGGTCAACCCCCAACGCGGCCGCCGCCGCCTCTTCCTGGCCGCCGCACCCGGCCGCACAAGGCATTGTGCAGATGATTGGCGTCTTTACCGATACCATTATCATCTGTTCCGCCAGCGCCATGATTTTGCTGCTGGCAGGCCCCGTCCCACATTCCTCAGGAACCGCCGGGATACAGCTTCTCCAGCAGGCGCTGGTGAACCTGACCGGCGGCTGGGGTGCAGGGTTTGTCTCGCTCATCCTGATCTTGTTTGCCTTCAGCTCAATAGTGGTGAATTACCTCTACGCCGAAAATAACCTTATTTTCCTGAAGCTCGACTCCCGCGCTGCAATCGGAACCCTGCGTCTCGGAGTCGTCCTGATGGTGATAGCAGGCTCCCTGCTCAGTATGCCGCTGGTCTGGCAGCTGGCCGATATCATTATGGCGCTGATGGCGATCACTAACCTCACGGCAATCCTGCTGCTCTCGCCCGTGGTGACCCTGATTGCCAGAGACTATCTTCGTCAGCGCAAACTGGGTGTTCCGCCGGTATTTGATCCCGCCCGCTATCCCGATATTAAGGCGCAGCTTGCCCCCGGCACGTGGGATGATTTGCCGCGGCAATAACAGCTATCGATCAATTCGGGGCGATTTTTTGCTAAAGTCGCTCTAAATTTCCTGCAAGGACTGGATATGCTGATTCTGATTTCACCTGCAAAAACGCTCGACTACCAGAGCCCACTCGCCACCGAGCGCTATACTCAGCCTGAACTGCTGGACTACTCGCAACAGCTGATCCGCGAAGCGCGCAAGCTCTCTGCACCGCAAATCGCCTCGCTGATGAGCATCAGCGACAAGCTGGCCGATCTGAACGCGACCCGCTTTCACGAGTGGCACCCGGATTTCACCCCCTCTAACGCTCGCCAGGCGATTCTGGCGTTTAAAGGCGATGTCTATACCGGCCTGCAGGCGGAAGATTTTAGCGAAGCCGATTTCGATTTTGCCCAGCAGCATCTGCGCATGCTGTCGGGTCTGTACGGCGTACTGCGCCCGCTGGATCTGATGCAGCCCTATCGTCTGGAGATGGGGATTCGTCTGGAGAATGCCAAAGGCAAAGATCTGTACCATTTCTGGGGCGATATCATCACCGATAAGCTGAACGCGGCACTGCGCGCTCAGGGCGATAACGTGGTGATTAACCTGGCATCCGATGAATACTACAAGTCGGTGAAACCGAAAAAGCTGGATGCAGAGATTATCAAACCGGTGTTCCTCGACGAGAAGAACGGTAAGTTCAAGGTGATCAGCTTCTACGCCAAGAAAGCGCGTGGCCTGATGAGCCGCTACATCATCCAGAACCGTCTGACGAAGCCGGAGCAGTTGACCGCCTTCAACAGCGAAGGCTATTTCTTTGACGAGGCGTCGTCAGGGAAAGGCGAGCTGGTGTTTAAGCGCCACGAGCAGTAAAAAAACCCCGCCAGCTGGCGGGGTTTTGCATTAATGGTGTTTCCAGTCAGGGCCGCGATCGTCGCGGTGGTCATCATGGCGATCGTCATGTTTACGATGCTCATCATGCGGACGCCAGTGGTTATCGCGCCAGTCATAATGCGCCTTCCACCAGTCGTGGTCGCGCCAGCGGCCGCCGTCCCAGTAGTGCCCGTTATTATCCTGGTCGCCAATCTGCAGTTTGACCGCAGGCACAAGGGTGATTTCGGATGCCTGTACCGCCATGGGAGCGACCAGCATCAGTGAAAGCGCAATCAGCACAGGTTTCAGTGTAGACATCGGTGACTCCTTATTATCTTTGCCCAACGTGGGCCGATGTAAGGAGAGTACGCGAGGGGAACGGGGGATGTTATTCTCTGCAATCCTAAACGCTAAGTGACCGCATTTATTGGGAATTTCTGCTTTTTCCCTGCTATTTTTCTCCTTAATTTCTTCACAAAAAAGCCGGGTGGCGGCTTCGCCTTACCCGGCCTACTTTATGAGCCGTTGTAGGTCGGGTAAGGCGTAGCCGCACCCGACAAAAATTATGCTCGGGTCATCATCAGCTTACGCAGCGCGGCAAAGTCTGCCGGCAGCTCATGTGACAGCAGCGGCAGATCGGCACGCTCGGCCAGCTCTTTCGGCAGCGGCAGCGTTTCGCCCAGGATCGCTTCCACGCTCTCTTTAAACTTCGCCGGATGCGCGGTGCCCAGGAACAGGCCATATTCACCCGGGTTAAGCTGGTCGCGCAGCGCGCGGTAAGCAATCGCCGCATGCGGTTCAGAGGTATACCCCACCGCCTTCAGCTCGCGCATGGTCGCTTTGGTGGTTTCATCCGTCACCGCGGCGTAGCCCAGATCGCCCAGACGCCAGATCTTACGGCGGAACAGCTCTTCCACGCGCGGCCAGTTGTTTGGCTGTGATACATCCATTGCGTTAGAGAGCGTCGCCTGCGTGGCGTTCGGCGCCCACTTCCCGTCTTTCAGGAAGCGCGGCACGGTGTCGTTAGCGTTGGTGGCGGCGATAAAGCGTTTCACCGGCAGACCCAGGGATTTCGCCAGCAGGCCAGCCGTCAGGTCACCAAAGTTACCGCTCGGCACGGAGATCACCAGCTGGTTACGCGCTTCCTGCGGCAGCTGCGCCACCGCTTCGAAGTAGTAGCAGATCTGCGCCAGCAGACGGCTGATGTTGATAGAGTTGGCAGAGTTCAGACCCAGGGCCACCTTCAGCTCTTCGTCGTCGAAGGCCTGCTTGACCAGCGCCTGACAGGCATCGAAATCACCGTCAATTGCCACGGTTTCAATGTTGCCGCCGAGCGTACAGAACAGTTTTTCCTGCAGCGGGCTGATTTTGCCTTTCGGATAGAGGATCACCACGCGGACGTTTTTCAGGCCGTAGAACGCGTGCGCCACCGCCGCACCGGTATCCCCGGAGGTCGCGGTCAGGATGGTCACCGGCTTGTCGCCGCTGATGTGGGTCAGCATCTGCGCCATAAAGCGGCCGCCGAAGTCTTTGAACGCCAGGGTCGGGCCGTGGAACAGCTCCAGGCAGCCAACGTCAGGCTCCACCTGCTTCACCGGTGCCGGGAAAGCGAACGCCGCACGCACGCGCTCTTCCAGCAGCTCCTGCGGGATTTCGTCGCCGATAAACGCCGAAAGAATTTTAGTGCTGCGGGTGACAAAGTCCTGCTTCAGCAGTTCGTCGATGTCGGTCAGGTGGAATTCCGGCAGGTCATGCGGGAAGAACAGCCCCTGATTTTTGCCCAGCCCCTGAGTGACCGCCTGCGCGAAGCTGACCTGCTCGTTATGATCTTTAAGGTTATAGAGTTTCATTGATTATCCCAGTACTCGTGCGCCAGCCGTGTCCAGACGGCAAATATGAACAAAGCCTTCCTGATTTTGCAGGTAGTGTTTAGAGAGCCAGTCCGCCACGCGCTGCGCGGTATCAGGCTTGTCGCACAGGGCGAACAGCGTCGGCCCGGAGCCGGAGATGCCGCACGCCTGCGCGCCGATATCCATCGATGCCTGTCGCGCCTCGTTAAAGCCGGGCAGCAGCTTCGTGCGGTACGGCTCGGCAATGACGTCCTTCATCAGTTTGGCCGCCAGCTGCGGCTGGCGGGTGTAGCAGGCGTGGATAAAGCCCGCCAGATGACGCCCGTGGGCAATACAGTCCTGACGACGATACTGCGCGGGCAGGATCGCACGCGCTTCCGCGGTTGAAACCTTGATACCCGGATAGGCCAGCACCCACAGCCACTCATCAAACCCTGGCACCTGCTGGCTGATGATGCCATTTTCTTCGATCATCAGCTGCATGCCGCCGAGGAAGCACGGCGCCACGTTGTCATAGTGAATGCTGCCGGAGATGCGCCCTTCCAGCTCGCCCATCAGCCCCAGCAGGCGGTTGTTGTTCAGCGGCTTGCCGCAGTGCTCGTTCATCGCCACCAGCGCGGCGACCACCGAGCAGGCGCTGGAGCCCAGGCCCGAGCCGATCGGCATACTTTTTTCCAGCGTCATGGCGACCGGCACGTTTTTGCCGATCTCCTGACAGAAGCGTTCCCAGCACTGATAGACGATATTTTCGCGCGGCTCAGACGGCAGTTTGCAGGCGTTGCGGCCCACGTTGTTCAGGCTGAAGCTGTCTGCCGCTTCCACCGTAACCGTATCGCCCAGCAGCGAACCATCCACCGGCGTCACCGCCGCACCCAGCACGTCAAATCCGACGCTCATATTCGCGCTGGAAGCCGGGGCATAAACTTTGACCATGTTAAACTCCTAACTTCCATGACAGGGTACGCAGCAGATCGGCAAACACACCCGCCGCCGTAACATCGTTCCCTGCGCCATAGCCGCGAAGCACCAGCGGCAGTGGCTGATAATAGTGGCTGTAAAACGCGAGGGCGTTTTCGCCGTTTTTGACTTTGTACAGCGGGTCGTTGCCATCCACTTCGGCAATCTTCACCCGGCACACGCCATCTTCTTCAATGTTGCCAACATAGCGCAATACCTTACCTTCATCACGGGCTTTTGCAACGCGCGCGGCAAACGCGTCGTCAAGCTGCGGCAAACTGGCCATAAAGGCAGCGACATCACCGCTGCTGTCAAATTCTGCCGGCAGGACAGGCTCAATCACGATATCCGAAAGCTCAAGCTCGCGGCCCGTTTCGCGGGCGAGGATCAGCAGCTTGCGCGCCACGTCCATACCGGAAAGGTCATCACGCGGATCCGGCTCGGTATAGCCCAGCTCGCGCGCGGCGCGGGTGGCTTCCGAGAGGCTCATCCCCTCATCCAGCTTGCCGAAGATAAACGACAGCGAGCCGGAGAGAATACCGGAGAAACGCTGCAGTTCGTCGCCCGCGTTAAGCAGGTTCTGCAGGTTCTCGATAACCGGCAGGCCTGCCCCAACGTTGGTGTCGTACAGGAACTTGCGACGCGACTTGCTCGCCGCCAGACGCAGCTGGTGATAGTAATCCATCGACGAGGTGTTGGCCTTTTTGTTCGGCGTCACCACGTGGAAACCTTCGCGCAGGAAGTCCGCGTACTGGTCGGCCACCGCCTGGTTCGAGGTGCAGTCGACGATAACCGGATTAAGCAGGTGATACTCTTTTACCAGACGGATCAGGCGGCCCAGGTTGAACGGCTCTTTCGCCTCCTTCATCTCGGCCTGCCAGTTTTCCAGGTTCAGGCCGTGGACGTTGGTCAGCAGCGCTTTGGAATTCGCGATCCCGCAGACGCGCAGGTCGATGTGTTTCTTCTTCAGCCATTCCTGCTGACGCTTAACCTGCTCCAGCAGCGCGCCGCCGACGCCGCCCACGCCAATCAGGAACAGCTCGATAACCTGATCGGTATTGAACAGCATCTGGTGAACCACGCGTACGCCGGTGGTCGCGTCATCGTTGTCCACGACAACAGAAATTGAACGCTCAGACGAGCCCTGGGCAATCGCCACGATATTGATATTGGCGCGCGCCAGTGCGGCAAAGAACTTGGCGGAGATACCGCGCAGGGTACGCATACCGTCGCCCACCACGGAGATGATCGCCAGACGCTCCTGAATCGCGAGCGGCTCCAGCAGCTCTTCTTTAAGCTCCAGATAGAACTCTTCCTCCAGCGCGCGGCGGGCGCGCAGGCAGTCAGCCTGCGGCACGCAGAAGCTGATGCTGTATTCGGAAGAGGACTGGGTGATCAGCACAACAGAGATACCGTTGCGGGACATGGCCGCAAACACGCGCGCCGCCATGCCGACCATCCCTTTCATCCCCGGACCGGAGACGCTGAACATCGCCATGTTGTTGAGGTTGGAGATGCCTTTCACCGGCAGACCGTCCTCATCGGTGCTCGCGCCAATCAGCGTACCCGGCGCCTGCGGGTTACCGGTATTTTTAATCAGGCAAGGGATCTGGAACTGGGCAATCGGGGAGATGGTACGCGGGTGAAGCACTTTGGCGCCGAAGTAGGAAAGCTCCATTGCTTCCTGGTACGACATCGACTTCAGCAGCCTGGCGTCCGGTACCTGGCGCGGGTCGCAGGTATAAACGCCGTCGACGTCAGTCCAGATCTCACAACAGTCCGCGCGTAAACAGGCGGCCAGCACGGCGGCGGAATAGTCGGAGCCGTTACGGCCCAGCACCACCAGCTCGCCCTTCTCATTACCGGCGGTAAAGCCTGCCATCAGGATCATGTGGTCAGCGGGAATTTTGCTGGCGGCGATACGGCGGGTTGATTCGGCAATATCAACGGTGGATTCGAGGTAGTGGCCCACCGCCAGCAGTTTTTCAACGGGATCGATCACGGTCACGCTATGGCCGCGCGCTTCCAGCACGCCGGCCATGATGGCGATAGAGAGTTTTTCGCCCCGGCAGATCAGCGCCGCGTTGATGCTGTCCGGACACTGGCCGAGAAGGCTGATGCCGTGCAGGACGTGTTTGATTTGCGCAAATTCCTGCTCAACGAAAGACTTCAGCTGAGCGTGCGGGAAGCCAGGCAGCGCCTCTGCCAGCCCTTGCAGCAGGTCAGCGAAGATACGCTCTGCGTCGCTGATGTTCGGGAGTGCATCCTGGCCACCGATGGTTTTTTCAATCATCGCCACCAGATGGTTCGTGATTTTTGCCGGGGCAGAGAGCACGGTCGCAACCTGCCCCTGCCTGGCGTTGCTTTCCAGGATATCGGCAACACGCAGAAAACGCTCTGCATTTGCCACTGATGTACCGCCGAACTTCAACACTCGCATGGTTCTACCTCGTTTCCTTTAGCCGAAAAAAAAGCCCGCACTGTCTAGGTGCGGGCTTTTTTTTGTTTTTCCTGTACGCGTCAGCCCGCATCGTTACCTGTGGTAATGATGATGGTTGTGGTAATGGTGGTGATGCTGATGCGTTTCATGGATGTTGTGTACTCTGTCATTATTATCTGTCTGTGCTGTATTCTTTTAGGGTTAAAGGATCGGGCACCTTAAGTCAACGAATTTTTAATTTGATCACAATTCGGGAGACTCTCACGTCCCGCTGCCGTCGGATTTATTTTCATCCGAATACCCCAAAAGCAACCCTTAGCATCAGATGATTACACCATAATAAAAATGTATGACAGCACTTTATTCGGCCAATTTTTTTTCAATATCGTGCAGCAAACGGTGCAGCATTGCCGTGTCGCGTTGCTCAAGACGGCCCAAACGCTGCTGTAACCAGTCGACCATTTTTTGATCGTCAGCCACACCCAGCTGCATGAGCAGGTTTTCCACGCGCGCGCGAAGTGCAGCCAGCTGGTTTTCATCGGTACCTGTAACAGGCGACTGCGGAATTTGTATTAAGGATGCTAATTGATAGCAATAGACCATCACCGCCTGGCCTAAATTGAGAGAAGGGTAATCTGCAACCATCGGCGCGCCTGTCAGCACATCCGCCAGTTCCAGTTCTTCATTGGTCAGCCCAGAATCTTCACGCCCAAACACCAGCGCCGCTTTCTCCAGCCACTGGCTTTTCTCGCTCAGCATCGGCACCAGCTCCGCTGGCGTGGCATAGTAGTGAAACTTCGCCCGGCTGCGCGCCGTGGTTGCGACGGTAAACGAAATATCATGCAGCGCGTCGGCAAGCGTAGCGTAAGTGGTTATATTATCGAGAATATCTCCCGATCCGTGCGCCACCCAACGGGCGGCTGGCTCCAGGTGCGCCGTGCTGTCCACGATACGCAAATCGGTAAAACCCATGGTCTTCATAGCACGCGCCGCTGCGCCTATATTTTCTGCTCTGGCTGGGGCAACCAGTACAATCGACAGATGCATTTATGCTCTCTTTTTAATCAGTTAGCCGGTAAAAATGTGATGCACTTCAACATATTACGCAGCGCGAATTTACAAAATTGCAACACAAATCACCGAAATAGCGTTTCATAACAAATTAAAAACGCTAAACTATTCTGTGTCTGAACAATCAGTTAGAATGTTAACAGAACACTATTATCCTTATGTTTTATAATGATAATAGCAACATGAATACCCTATTCTGATTGGATTCGCTTCGTTTATAAATCAATGTCCGCAACTAGTTGGTTTATTGAAAAATTGTGACAAAGGCTAGCATTCGGCTACGATGATTTCATCAAACTGTTAACGTGCTACAATTGAACTTGATATATGTCAACGAAGCGTAGTTTTATTGGGTGTCTGGTGTCACTTAGCCTGTTATGTTGCTGTTAAAATGGTTAGGATGACAGCCGTTTTTGACACTGTCGGGTCCAAAGGGAAAGTACCCAAGACCAAGCTAATGATGTTGTTGACGTTGATGGAAAGTGCATCAAGAACGCAATTACGTACTTTAGTCACGTTAAGCCGATCATGTTAATTTGCGACATGCATCAGGCAGGTCAGGGACTTTTGTACTTCCTGTTTCGATTTAGTTGGCAATTTAGGTAGCAAACATGCAGACCCCGCACATTCTTATCGTTGAAGACGAGTTGGTAACACGCAACACGTTAAAGAGCATTTTCGAAGCAGAAGGCTACGATGTCTTTGAAGCGACCGATGGCGCAGAGATGCATCAGATCCTTTCTGAAAATGATATCAACCTGGTGATCATGGATATTAACCTGCCGGGCAAAAACGGTCTTCTTCTGGCGCGCGAACTGCGCGAGCAGGCGAACGTCGCGTTAATGTTCCTGACGGGCCGTGATAACGAAGTTGATAAAATTCTTGGCCTGGAAATCGGTGCGGATGACTACATCACCAAGCCGTTCAATCCTCGCGAGTTAACCATTCGTGCACGCAACCTGCTGTCCCGCACCATGAACCTGGGTACGGTCAGCGAAGAGCGTCGTAGCGTCGATAGCTACAAATTCAACGGCTGGGAACTTGATATCAATAGCCGTTCGCTGATTAGCCCGAACGGTGAGCAGTATAAACTGCCGCGCAGTGAATTCCGCGCGATGCTGCACTTCTGCGAAAACCCGGGCAAAATTCAGTCCCGTGCAGAGCTGCTGAAGAAAATGACCGGCCGTGAGCTGAAACCGCACGACCGTACCGTAGACGTGACCATCCGTCGTATTCGTAAGCACTTCGAATCTACGCCAGATACGCCGGAAATCATCGCCACGATCCACGGCGAAGGGTACCGTTTCTGCGGCGATCTGCAGGAGTAATCCGCAGTTAACGCATTAAAAAACGGCGCATTTGCGCCGTTTTTTTTATTTCCAGATCCGCATCGTGTCGTTATCAGGCTCTGCGGGTGGCTCAGGTCGCTTCGGCTGAGAGAGCGAGTACCAGTCGAAATGCCGGGTCAGGTACATCACGGCGAACAGCGCCAGCGCGAGAACCGCTGACCCCAACAGCAGCGCGCTGTCCTCCGAGCGCAGCAGGAACCACATCACGACATCCAGCCCGAGCAGTGCCAGTACAAACAGCCCGCTGCGTTTCCAGCTTTTCAGCACGGCCTGCAGGTACATTCCGTTCATCGCTGCGCCAACCAGGCTTGCAACAACCCAGGCTGGCGTAAACCCGACGTGTTCAGACAGCGCCAGCAGCACCAGATAGAACAGGACCAGCGACAGCCCCACCAGCAGATACTGCATCGGGTGAAGGCGTAATCCGGTTAAGGTTTCGAAGACAAAGAAGGCCATAAACGTCAGCGCAATCAGCAAAATAGCGTACTTGATCGCACGGTCAGTCAGCTGATACTGATCGGCGGGCGTGGCTACCGTGACGCTAAAGGCCGGGAGCGCCTCCCACTCCGGCGACTCCTTGTCGTAGAACCAGCTCTCAAGGTTATTTGCAAACCAGCTGCTCTGCCAGTTCGCCTGGAAACCAGACTCGCCAATCTGATGCTTAACAGGGAGATAATCGCCCATAAAACCCGGATGCGGCCAGTTGCTGGTGAGCATCATTTCGCTATTACGCCCTACCGGTACCACCGCAAAACTGCCGGTTCCCGCCAGACTGAGGGACATCTCAAGCGTAAACGTTTTGGCTTCCAGCGCTTTGTCGGTCAGCGGGATGTGGATCCCCGCAAGCGCCCCGTAGACGCCTGAACCGGGTTCCACGCTTAGCGTCTCACCATTGATTTTAGAGATACTGACCGTGCCAATGCCCCGCGCGTCGCCAACGCCCGTCACGATAAACGGCTGCCCTGTCGCGATCGTTTCCCCTTTCAGCTGCTTCAGCTCGTCGGTATTAAACTGCGCTTTGATCTTCAGGTCAGTGTTCCAGATTTGCCCGTCATAGATGCCAATATTGCGGGACTCCACGCGCTGGTTCCCTTCCACAACCAGAGATTCCGGCAGAATGAAGTGCATATAGCTTTTCTTGTACTCGACCTTCTTCTCATCCTCTATCTTGTAAAAGATCTCCGTCATCGGAATCGCAATCATCGGACCGACCAGCTTTTGCGGTCCGCTGGTACTCTGACGAAGCGTATTTTCGACATCGTTGCGGTAGCTCTCCCGCTCTGATATCAGGTTACTGACCATAAAAAGCGGGACTAACAGCAGCAGGATGCACCCCAGCAGGGTGCTGACTTTCCAGAACAGGGGGGATTTCATCATTACGTCTCCTTTGTGATGAGGAGAGCGTAACCAGGCTGTGTGGGGTCAGTTTGAAGTTATGTGAAGGGACGGTGAAGTGTCAGCGTGGCCATCACGCCGCCTTCATCACGATTACGCAATGTAATCTCTCCCTGATGCAGACGCGCCACCTCCTGAACAAACGCCAGACCGAGCCCGCTGCTCTTCAACCCGTTCTCGCGCGGCAGGGAATAAAAACGCTCAAAAATACGCTCCAGCGCGTAATCCGGGATCCCGCTTCCGCTGTCGGTGACGAAAAGCTGTATCTGCCCGTGCTCCTCCCGGGCCGCCAGTTCAATGGCACCGCCCTGCGGGGTAAAATCGATAGCGTTATCCAGCAAATTGCCGAGCGCCTGCTCGAGCAGGTCGGGATCGCCTTCAACATGAAGCGAAGCGGGCTGGAGGGTCAGCGTAATCTCTTTTGCCGCCAGCACCGCCGAGCGCGCATCGGCAAGCCGCGTAAACAGCAGATCGACGCGGACGGTCTGAGGTGTAATCTCGACCCGATTTTCAAGCCGCGCCTGAGTGAGCAGTTTTTCAACCAGCGACTGCATACGCGCGTTTTGCACCAGAATATTATCGATAAACCGCGCGGCCACCTGCGGCGGTGGCTGCTCGGAGAGAATTTCTGCCGCGCCGCGTATGGCGGCGATGGGGCTTTTCAGCTCGTGGGTCAGCGCATGGACATAGCGTTCAATGTAGTTTTTCCCTTCAAGGCGAATGCGCATATTCTCCAGCGCCTGGGCCAGCTTGTGCAGTTCGCTGCTGCCAGGATTAGGCAGCGGGAGAGGCGTATCCGTGGTCACCGAGTCGGCATAGCGCGATAACGTACCGATAGATCGATTGATCCACCATGCCACAACGAGGCCAATCAGCAGGGCAATGCCGAGCAGCGCCCCGCCAGCCCACAGGATCCTTCGCTCGCTGCGGTGAATCACCGGCGCCATCGCGCTGTTCGGTTTCCCCACCGACAGCACGCCGATAATCTTGCCCTGATCCACAACCGGCGCGGCAACATACATCACCGTGCTCTCCGGATCGTCGGGATGGCTCTGGGTACTGCGCGCGCCGTATTCGCCGCGAAGCGTCAGCCAGACATCGTTCCAGCGCGAGTAATCTTGCCCCACGGCCAGACCGGCGGAATCAAACACGACGCGGCCCTGCGCATCGGTCATGTAGACGTGATACTCGTTACGCACTTTATGGATCCCGCCGATATTGGCGCGGAAAGGGCGCTGATGAAGCTGGGAAAAGGCCTGTGCCAGCTTGCCCTGCTGCGCGTGACCCGAAAGCAAATCATCACGTCCGATTTCGGCCAACAGGGTCGCGGTATCGATTAGCGTGCCCTCGGTTGCCCTACGCACGCCGGGCTTTACTTCCTGAACAAAGATCGACAGCACAAACCACGCGGCGATGGCCACGATCAGGAAGTATCCCAGCAATAGCCGCATCCCAATGCGCATCAGTAAAGGCCCAGACTGTAGCCCATACCGCGATGGGTGCTGATGGGTGATAGTTCTTCGTTCACCGCACGCAGCTTGGCGCGCAGGGTTTTGATGTGGGTGTCCACGGTACGATCGAAGCTGTCGCCGTCTTCACCCCATACCTTGTCCATGAGCTGCTGACGCGAAAAGACCCGCCCGGGTGCCTGTAACAAGGTTTTGAGCAGCAAGAATTCGTAGCGGGTCAGGGGCAGTGCTTCCCCGCACCAGCTGATCCGCGCGGCAGGTTCGTTCAGTTCAAACTGCCCGATACGCAACGTTTCTGACGGTGCGGCGGATTTTTGCATGCGCCTCAAAATCGTCCGCACCCGGGCGCAGACTTCACGAGGGGAGAAAGGTTTCGCAACGTAGTCATCAGCGCCCATTTCCAGACCAAGCAGCTTGTCTACCTCATCACTGCGCGCCGTCAGAAACAGCACGGGCAGTGAGGGATGCTGCGCCAGTAGCTGGCGACAAAGCTCAAATCCACTGATGTCCGGCAGCCCGACGTCCAGAATGGCAAGCGCCGGAACCTGCCGCCGAGCCTCCTCCAGCACGGGTAAACCGCGTTCAAACGCCTTTACCGCGAATCCTTCCTGCTGAAGCATGTAGATCAGCGTATCGGCGATACTGGTTTCGTCTTCAACCAGCCAGACCACAGGTTGTTGCATGATTCGTCCCTGAATTACTGCCAAGGCATAATTGGCACCGCGCTGATCGCGTTTTTCGGTGAGCCTTCCACCACTTTATCGGAATAGGCGAGGTAAGCCAGCGTATTGCGTTTGGCATCATAAAAACGCACCACCTGCAGCTTTTTAAACACCAGCGAGGTCCGTTTCTGGAATACCACGTCGCCCTGCGCTTTGCCGTTTTTAATTTTATCGCTTAGCTCAACCGGCCCCACCTGCTGACACGAAATCGCCGCATCGGAGGTGTCTTCCGCCAGTCCCAGCCCGCCTTTGATACCGCCCGTTTTCGCGCGGCTGACGTAGCAGGTGACGTTTTTCACGTCCGGATCGTCAAACGCCTCCACCACGATTTTGTGGTCCGGGCCAAACATTTTGAACACGGTATCGACGGAGCCAATCTGCTCAGCCTGCGCCGCGCGCCCGACCATCAGCATCAACGCGGTGAAGATCAAAGTCTTGTATTTCATATTGTTACCATTCTTTAAAATTACATTGAGCAATTATTCAACACTTTAGATAAAAATGTAGCAAGATCACAGGATTAGAATATATCTGCCTGTAATGTGCTCTAAAAAGCATGAATGCGCAAAAAAAACACTGAATGCTAAAACATCAAAAAATGCTATTATCCGCTAACCTGTTATCAGGCACCTGCTGTTTTAAGGATGAGGATAGTATATGGATCAGGCTGGAATTATTCGCGACCTGCTCACCTGGCTGGAAGGTCATCTCGACCAGCCTTTGTCACTGGATAATGTGGCGGCTAAAGCAGGCTATTCCAAGTGGCATCTGCAAAGGATGTTCAAGGATGTCACCGGTCATGCTATCGGGGCCTATATTCGCGCGCGTCGTTTATCAAAATCTGCTGTGGCACTGCGCCTGACGGCGCGGCCGATTCTGGATATTGCCCTGCAATATCGTTTCGATTCGCAGCAGACCTTCACCCGCGCCTTTAAAAAACAGTTCTCGTTGACGCCAGCGCTTTATCGTCGCTCGCCTGACTGGAGCTCGTTTGGCATGCGTCCGCCGCTGCGTCTGGGCGAATTCGCGATGCCGAAATATGAAATTATTACCCTGCCGGAAACCCATCTGATCGGCACAACGCAGAGCTACTCCTGTTCACTGGAGCAGATTTCCGAGTTCCGTCATCAGATGCGCGTCCAGTTCTGGCGCGACTTCCTGAGCCACGCGCCGGCGATCCCGCCAATTCTGTATGGTCTCAACGAAACGCACCCGAGCCAGGAAAAAGACGACGAGCAGGAGGTGTTCTACACCACCGCGCTGACGCCGGATATGGCCAATGGCTACATTCAGGGTTCGAAGCCTGTCGTGCTGGAAGGCGGTGAATACGTGATGTTCGCCTATGAAGGGCTGGGAACGGGAGTTCAGGAGTTCATCCTGACCGTTTACGGAACCTGCATGCCGATGCTGAATCTGAATCGCCGTAAAGGTCAGGACATTGAGCGCTACTACCCGGCGCAGGATGCCAAACCGGAAGAAGGCCCAATCAATCTGCGTATGGAATTCTTGATTCCGATACGCCGTTAACGCTGCAGTTCGTCAAGCGCAGGGGCATCGAGATGCGAAATGTCCCCTGCCATCTCCACTACCCAACCTGACGCCAGCCACGCGCTTTCCTGATAATCAATCCGGGAAATGGAGCAGTTGCGCAGACGCAGGCGGCGCTCGGCGTAAGCCGGTAACCCCAGAATGGTGCTCACCAGGCAACCCAACGCAATCCCGTGACTCACCAGCAGCGGACGGCTTCCTGCCGGGAGCTTCAGGCATTCCGCCAGTGCGGCATGCATACGTACGCTGAGCTCCTGCATGGATTCGCCCTCAGGAATACGGCCATCTTCGGTACCGTTCACCAGCGTGCGGCGCCAGCCCTCTTCCGTTTCCGTCAGCGTATCGATATGGCGTTTTTCCAGCACGCCCATATCCAGCTCGCGCAGGCGCGGCTCAAGCATGACGTCACAGCCGCAAGCGTCCGCGATGATGCGCGCCGTCTGCTGTGTGCGACCTAAATCGCTGGTAATCACGTGGGTTATGCCCAGCGTTCTGGCGCGTTCCGCCACCTGCCACGCTTGCTGCACACCCTTCTCAGTGAGAGGACTGTCTGACTGGCCTTGAATACGTCGCTCGGCGTTCCACTGCGTTTCACCGTGGCGAACAAGGTATACCTGTAACATGCTTTTTTTCCGTTATACTGCGATGAGTTTTTTTTGAATCGAGCTTAATTATGCACCATGTTGTCTCTGCTACCACTAATCCTGCCAAAATTCAGGCAATTCTAAGGGCATTTGACGAGATCTTCGGCGCAGGATCCTGCCATATTGAGGCCATCGGCGTCGAGAGTGGCGTGCCTGAACAGCCGTTTGGCAGCGAGGAAACGCGCGCTGGCGCACGAAATCGCGTGGCAAACGCTAAGGCCGCGGCACCGAATGCAGACTTTTGGGTGGCGATTGAAGCCGGTATCGACGAAGGCGCAACTTTTAGCTGGGTGGTGATCGAAAGCCGTGAACAGCGCGGTGAAGCGCGTTCGGCCACCCTGCCGCTGCCGGAGATCATTCTGGAAAAAGTCCGTGCGGGTGAAGCGCTCGGGCCGGTGATGTCGCAGTACACCGGCATCGATGAGATTGGTCGTAAAGAAGGGGCGATTGGCGTCTTCACCGCAGGCGCGCTGACGCGTTCAGGCGTTTACCACCAGGCGGTGATCCTGGCGTTAAGCCCGTTCCATAACGCGATTTATCGCTGATCGCTTAATAAGACTGACTCGAGCCACTGGCGCAGCTCAACCGGCGCCGACTTCAGGCTGTTCGAGCCGCGGGTGATCGTTGCAATGCCCGCGCCGAGCTCATTCTTCAGCTCGCGCTGGCTCATCTCGCCGCGCAGCAGCTCTTCAATGATCCGCACGCGCGTGCCCAGCGCCTCGCGCTCGTCCGGCGTGAGCATCAGCTGCATCAGGGGTAAATGCAGATCCTGTTCGTAAGACTGGCGAAGCAGCTCCACAAAACGAAGCCACTCCTGATGACGTTGTTCGGCCATTGCCGAGGAATACGGGGAATGCTGGGTCATGTTATGCTGCCTCTTGTACTCATTAGCGAGTACAGCATAACACAACCCACGCCGATCAGTAACGTCTCTGCCACTCGGCATCGCTCATCAGGGTATCTTTCTGCCCCATGAAGTAGCGATAGTAGGCGTCATAGGCCAGCACGTTCTTCACGTAGCCGCGCGTTTCCGAGAACGGGATGCTCTCGACAAACGCCACGGCGTCGATGCGCCCGGCGCTGTTGCCGAGCCAGGTGCGCACGCGTCCAGGCCCCGCGTTATAAGCCGCCGACGAGAAGATGCGGTTATTGCCGAACTGCTGGTACACATACTGCAGGTAGCTGGTACCGATGTTGATGTTGGTATCCGGATCGAGAAGCTGTGACGGGCTGCTGTACCCAGGGATATTAAACATCTTCACCGTGTGCGTCGCCGTGCCCGGCATAATCTGCATCAGGCCGCTGGCGCCCACCGGGGAACGGACTTTCGGGTTCCATGCGCTCTCCTGACGGGCAATCGCCATCGCGTAGCTTTGCGGGATATCTTTGCCGCTGGTATAGCGATCGAAGAGATCTTTGTACGCCAGCGGGAAACGCTCTTCCAGATGATCCCAGAGCTTGCCGGCGATCGTCGCCTGCACGCTGAGATCCCACCAGTGATTATCAAACGCATAGCGGGCAAGCTGGGCTTTTTCGTCGGTGGTGCGGCTGGTCACCAGATTCGCCCACTCGCTGCGCGCGGTGTTATCCATATTCCAGTACATCAGCTCGCGAACGCGCGCCATTTCTGGCCCCTGCGTCAGCGCCGGGTTCGCGTTAGCGGGCGCTTTATCAATGCGGAAGGTGTACTCCTCGCCCAGGCGCTGCGCGGCCGCCATCGGGTAGAACCCGCGCTGCTGCATCAGCGTATGGAGGATATCTTTAGCTTCATCATCACGACCGCGCTCCAACAGCAGATCGGCCTGCCAGTAGCGCCATTCGTCTTTCTCTTTAGCCTCCATTGGCAACCGCGCGAGCCAGGTATTCAGCCCACGGTGATCGCCCGTGCCCAGCGCCATCCGCACGCGGCGTTCCACCAGCGACGTGGAGTTCGAACGCATAATGGCATCGTCACGCCAGCGCGCCTGTTCATCGGTCACATCGGTGCCCATCAGTCGCCACGCCACGATGTCGCGCAGCTCCTGGGTTTGCTCCTCATTAAGCTGCTGCGCCTGCACCAGCTGCGGGATCATCAGCCGCGCGTTTTCCACGTCGTCACGCGCCACGCTGGCAAAGGCCACCGCTGCCATCTGGCGGGTAAAATCGGTCGCGCCCGTAGTGCGGGCAAAGGTCAGCACGCTGTTCGGATCGTTAGCCAGCGAGATAACCGCGGTGGAGATCGTCTGGTAATCGGACGGCATCTGCCCCGCCAGCGTGGTCACCAGACGCGTGTTACCGGCTTTCATCGCCAGACGGATGCGCTCAAGGTAGGACAGCGGATCCTGCTTGCCGGAAGCGCGCCATGCGCCAAACAGGGAATCACAGGCGTTCGGCTGGTTTTTCCCGGTCAGCCAGAGCTCTTTCGCCCCGGCCCAGGCCTCTTCCTGCTGGCCGGTCGCCCATTTCGCGTAGTAGTAGTTACACTGGGCTTCGGTGGCGTTCGGCTTTTCAGGACTAAACGCCAGCAGTCCACGCCAGTCTTCGCGACGCGCCAGCTCATTCACAAAACGAGACTGGAGATTTCGGGCTGGCGGCAGGGTCGGGTTCGCCTGAATGAAGTTATTCACGGTGACGGTAGGCTGGTTCATCAGATCGTCAGTAATCTGGCGATACTCCAGATACGGATACAGCGGATAATCCTTTAGCGTCGGCATCAGCGCCTGCACGGTATCCATCTGCTTGTTGTCCCACGCCTGTTTAATCTGGGCGTAGCGACTACGTTGTTCATCCAGTGAATCGGCATGCACCGCCTGGCTTACCGCCATTACGCATACGCTGGCAGCCAGCAGACGCCAGACCACCCGTTTGGCTTTTTCCACAAGCTCTTCCTCATTGTTTTTTCGTCAATTGCAGCGTCTTGCCACGTCAAAGTCTAATTAACTTATGCTAACCAGGCATCCTTCAACGCGCCACGTCATGGACACTTTTTTACCTTTCTTGCGCGTTTTAACACTCCCGACGTTCCTGGCTGGGATTAGGCCGTGAAAAAGGCTACACTTCGAGGCTGAAATTCCTTCTCATTACGATAAAAGAGGCGAAGTCCAACGTGGCTCAATTCGTTTATACCATGCATCGTGTCGGCAAAGTTGTCCCGCCGAAACGTCATATTCTTAAAAATATCTCGCTGAGCTTCTTCCCGGGCGCAAAAATCGGTGTTCTGGGTCTCAACGGTGCCGGTAAGTCCACCCTGCTGCGCATCATGGCCGGCATTGATACAGACATCGAAGGTGAAGCCCGTCCGCAGCCTGGCATCAAGATCGGCTACCTGCCGCAGGAACCTCAGCTGAATCCGGAACACACCGTGCGTGAGTCCGTTGAAGAAGCGGTTTCCGAAGTGGTTAACGCCCTGAAAGGTCTGGATGAAGTGTATGCCAAATACGCCGAACCGGATGCGGACTTCGACAAGCTGGCCGCGCAGCAGGGCAAGTATGAAGAGATTATCCAGGCGCACGACGGTCACAACCTGAACGTGCAGCTGGAGCGCGCGGCTGATGCCCTGCGTCTGCCGGACTGGGATGCGAAAATCGCGAACCTTTCCGGTGGTGAACGCCGCCGCGTGGCGCTGTGCCGCCTGCTGCTGGAAAAACCAGACATGCTGCTGCTCGACGAACCAACTAACCACCTGGATGCGGAATCCGTGGCGTGGCTGGAGCGCTTCCTGCACGACTTCGAAGGCACCGTTGTGGCGATTACCCACGACCGTTACTTCCTCGACAACGTCGCCGGCTGGATCCTGGAGCTGGACCGCGGTGAAGGTATTCCGTGGGAAGGCAACTACTCCTCCTGGCTGGAGCAGAAAGATCAGCGTCTGGCTCAGGAAGCGTCTCAGGAAGCGGCCCGTCGTAAGTCTATCGAGAAAGAGCTGGAGTGGGTGCGTCAGGGCGCGAAAGGCCGTCAGTCTAAGGGCAAAGCCCGTCTGGCGCGCTTCGAAGAGCTGAACAACACCGAATACCAGAAACGTAACGAAACCAACGAACTGTTTATTCCACCTGGAGCACGTCTGGGAGATAAAGTGGTTGAAGTGACCAACCTGCGTAAGTCTTACGGCGACCGTGTGCTGATCGACGACCTGACCTTCTCCGTTCCGAAAGGCGCTATCGTCGGCATCATCGGTCCGAACGGCGCGGGTAAATCAACCCTGTTCCGCATGATGTCCGGTCAGGAACAGCCTGATAGCGGCTCAATCACCCTGGGTGAAACCGTGAAGCTGGCCTCCGTTGACCAGTTCCGTGACGCGATGGATAACAGCAAAACCGTGTGGGAAGAAGTCTCCGGCGGTCTGGATATCATGCGTATCGGCAACACCGAGATGCCAAGCCGCGCCTACGTTGGTCGCTTTAACTTTAAAGGCACCGATCAGGGCAAACGCGTGGGCGAGCTGTCCGGCGGTGAGCGCGGTCGTCTGCACCTGGCGAAGCTGCTGCAGGTGGGCGGTAACGTTCTGCTGCTCGATGAACCAACCAACGACCTGGATATCGAAACCCTGCGCGCGCTGGAAAACGCCCTGCTGGAGTTCCCGGGCTGCGCGATGGTTATCTCGCACGACCGCTGGTTCCTGGACCGTATCGCGACCCACATCCTGGACTACCAGGACGAAGGTAAAGTGGAGTTCTTCGAAGGTAACTTCACCGAATACGAAGAGTACAAGAAACGCACGCTGGGCGCCGACGCGCTGGAGCCGAAGCGTATTAAGTACAAGCGTATTGCGAAATAAAAGCAAAACGGCAACTTCGGTTGCCGTTTTTTATGTTTGTACCCTCTCCCCGTGGGAGAGGGCCAGGGTGAGGGCATCAGGCCGCACAAAATCACCCACCCACGTAATACCGCTTCACCTCATCAAACTGCATTGCAAAGTCGATATAGCTCATCAGCGCGGGTGAGTTGAGCTTACGGCTCGGATAGGCCAGCCACAGGTCGTTTCCTTCAACGTTCCACTCCGGCAGTACCTGCACCAGCGCCCCTTTCTCGACCTTATCTTCCAGCAAAAAAGCCGGAAGGAGCGTAATCCCCGTACCGGCAATCGCACATTCGCGGGCGTATACCAGGTTATCGGTCATGTGCGCGTTATCCGGCAGGTAGCGGTAATCCTCGCTCTCGCTTCGCAGAAGCCACTCTGACCACGCCCGATGCGTAATGCTGCGGTGCTCCACAAGCTGACGGGGATGCGTCAGCGGCGCCCGGCGCGCCAGATAGTCCGGCGAAGCCAGCATGTAGCGCGGGCAGTGCCCGATCATGCGGCCAATCAGGGAGGAGTCCTGCGGCTTGCCGGTACGCAGCGCCACGTCAAACCCGGCCTCGACCAGGTCCACCACGTCATCAGAGATCGACACGTCCAGCGAAACCTCAGGATAGCGAAGCTGGAACTCGGCATTCATATGTGCCAGCAGCGTCGCCCCAATCCCAGCCGGACAGGTGATGCGCAGCCGCCCGCTCGGGTTTTCGCGCAGGCGCTGAATGGCGTACTCCGCCCGCTCGCTGGCTGCCAGCATTTCGCGGCAGTGCACCAGATAGTGCTCGCCCGCAAACGTGAGGCTGATCCTGCGCGTGGTGCGGTTGAGCAGGCGGATACCCACCTGCTGCTCCAGCTGGCTAATTCGCTGGCTGACGCTGGATTTCGGCAGTTCCGCCTTCTGCGCCGCCGCGGTAAAGCTGCCCATCTCCGCCACCAGCGCGAAAAGCGCCATATCCTGCAGCTGCTTAAACATGATTGTTCATCCTGTACGAACGCTGAGTTCTTGATTGTCCATCTTATCATGCAGCTGGCCACTTAATAGACTAGCCTCAACAAAACGCATGCCATTGAGGAGCACACCATGTCAGTGAAAGCCATTGCCGTTAACCCTGAAAATCCCTCTACCTTCATTGAAATCACCCCGCCGATGCCGCAGCCCGGCGAGCACGATCTGCTGGTGGAGGTGAAGGCCGTCTCCGTTAACCCGGTCGATACCAAAGTCCACGCGGGCATTGCCAGGAACGGGCTGAACGCGCCGCGCATTCTCGGGTGGGATGCCAGCGGGATCGTCAAAGCCGTTGGGACGGGCGTGACCGGATTCAAGCCGGGAGATGAAGTGTGGTACGCGGGCGACATCACCCGTCCGGGCAGCAACACCACACACCAGCTGATCGATGCGCGCATTGTCGGGCATAAACCGGCAAGCCTCGGCTGGGCGGCTGCCGCTGCGCTACCGTTGACCGCACTCACCGCGTGGGAAGGCCTGTTTGAACGGCTGAACACTCAGGATGCCGGTACGGACAAAACCCTGCTGATCATCGGCGGTGCGGGCGGGGTGGGATCGCTGGCGATCCCGTTCGCGAAGCACAACAGCAAGGTGAAAATCATCGCAACCGCGTCGCGCGAAGATTCAGCCCAGTGGTGCCGCGATCGCGGTGCAGATGTGGTGGTGAACTACCGCGATCTGAAAGGCGAACTGGCGAAACACGGGCTGACCTTTGTGGATTATATTTTCATCCTCAACGATACCGACGGGCACTGGGATGCGGTCAGCGACCTGATTGCGCCTCAGGGGCATATCTGTTCTATCGTCGAGAATGAACGTCCGCTGAACCAGGACAAGCTGAAGTCGAAATCCGCCGCGCTGCACTGGGAATTTATGTACACCCGCAGCATGTACCAGACCACTGATATGGCGCGTCAGGGTGAGATCCTCAATGAGGTGGCGAAGCTGGTGGATAACGGCGTGGTGGAAAGCTCGCTGAGTGAAACGCTGCACGGGCTGAGCGTGGAAAGCATTACCGAGGCGCACCGTAAGGTGCTGGACGGGCATATGCGCGGGAAAGTGGTGATTGAGTATTGAGTGGCCTGATGCCCTCACCCCGGCCCTCTCCCACAGGGAGAGGGAGGTTAACGCTTACCCCTGCTCTCCCATCATCTCCTTCACCAGCTCGACGCAGCGCAGGAAACGGGAGTCGTAGTCCGACTCTTCCACGTGCACAAACTCAACGTTGTTTTCATTGAGCATCTCCACCAGCATGGACTGGAACTCCCGCCGGTCCACGGAGCTGCCGAGGCTGCGCATGCCGTCAGCGACCCACGGGGTGTTGTTCTCCAGCAGGATCACCAGGTCAAAGCGGTATTCGTCAATCAGCGCCTGCACGAACGGGTGCTCGCGCCCTTCGTATTTTTTACAGAACGCCTGGGTGGTGACGAAATCGGTATCGATAAACGCCACCTTGTTGGCGTATTTCACCGCGAAATCAATGTACTGGGCATGACCGAGCGCGATTTTATCGTAGTCGGAATACTGCAGCGCCATCTCATCACCGCCCAGATGGGAGAAGACATAGTCGCGTCCGTACTCCCACGCGCTGGTGGTATTGAAGATGTTCGCCAGCTTGTTGACCAGCGTTGATTTCCCGCTCGACTCGCCGCCCAGGATCGCGACGGTGCGCACAAAGAACGGCTTCACCTCGGTCGGAATGTAATCCCAGTAGCGGAACGGGTTTTCGCGGATCTGCGCCCCACTGATGTTCATGAAGGTGCGCTTCGGATCGATCAGCACCGTCTCGATGCCCAAATGCTCGCGGAACTGCGGCGCATCGGACTCTTCAGAGGTGTAGATCCAGTTCGGCGCAATGCCCTTCTCTTCCATAAACGCTTTGATGCCGTTGCTCCACACGTCCCAGCCGTGCGGGTACGGCTCCATACCCTCTTCGTTAAAGGCATGAATACGAATATTTTTCTGATACTTGAAGGTCTGAAGCAGCCAGCGCAGGCGGTCCGGCACGGTCGGCTGCTGCGACATGGCGCTCTCTTCAAACAGCTGACGGTCGCGGGTTTCGTCATAGCCCATGATGATGTGCAGCTCGTCTACCTGACTACAGGCGCGCTGGATCAGATAGATATGCCCGGTATGCAGCGGGTAAAACTTGCCGAACACCACGCCGATGTTCTTTTGCATACGCGGGAATTCCAGCCCCAGAAAGCGGTGTAGCGCTTCGAGCTTCTGCGCGCTGGGGCTTTTGATTTTGGCGTTCAGCAGTTGGCTCAGGTAGCCTTTGGTCATGCCGCTGGCGTCTGCCACCTGCTGCAGCGTGCAGCCCTTCTGGCGGATAGCGGTCTTGATGTAGTCAAATGATGACATAAATTACGGTGCCTCCTGCAAAATCGAATACGTAATTATAAGTCGTCAAAGACATTTAACGCATCTGCGAGTTTCTTCACGCCAAAAACCTGCATCCCTTCCGGGATTTTTTTCGGCACGTTGGCGGCGGGAACGATCGCGCGACGGAAACCGTGTTTTGCCGCCTCGGAGATACGCTCCTGGCCGCTGGGCACCGGGCGGATTTCCCCGGCCAGCCCCACTTCACCAAACACCACCAGATCCTGCGGCAGCGGTCTGTCGCGCAGGCTGGAGACCATCGCCAGCAGCAGCGCCAGGTCTGCGCTGGTCTCAGTGACTTTGACGCCGCCGACCACGTTCACGAAGACGTCCTGATCCGCCATCTGCAGCCCGCCGTGACGGTGCAGCACCGCCAGCAGGATCGCCAGACGGTTCTGTTCCAGACCGACCGCCACGCGCCGCGGGTTGCCCATCATCGACACGTCCACCAGCGCCTGAATTTCGACAAGCAGCGGGCGCGTCCCTTCCCATAGCACCATCACCGAGCTGCCGGAGGTGATCTCATCGCCACGGCTCAGGAAGATGGCCGACGGGTTGCTGACTTCGCGCAGCCCCTGCTCGGTCATGGCAAACACGCCCAGTTCGTTCACCGCCCCAAAGCGGTTTTTATGGCTGCGCAGGGTACGGAAGCGGGAGTCCGCGTCGCCGTCGAGCATCACGGAGCAGTCGATACAGTGTTCAAGCACCTTCGGCCCGGCCAGCGAGCCGTCTTTGGTCACGTGGCCGACCATCACAATCGCCACGCCGCGCGTTTTGGCAAAGCGCGTCAGGTAGGCCGCGGTTTCACGCACCTGCGCGACGCTGCCCGGCGAGGACTGGATGTCCGCCATGTGCATCACCTGGATGGAGTCGATCACCATCAGCTTCGGCTGCTCTTCTTCGGCGATCATGCAGATCTGCTCGATGCTGGTTTCCGACAGCATGTTCAGATTACCGGTCGGCAGGCCCAGACGGTGCGCGCGCATCGCCACCTGCTGCAGGGACTCTTCCCCCGTGACGTACAGGGTTTTCATCTGTTCGGCGAGCTTGCAGAGCGTTTGCAGCAGCAGGGTTGACTTGCCCGCGCCCGGGTTACCGCCGATAAGAATCGCGCTGCCCGGCACTACGCCGCCGCCGAGCACGCGGTCAAACTCTTTGAACCCGGTAGAGAAGCGC
Organism: Enterobacter sp. PL_is514; assembly: GCF_055816715.1. NCBI lineage: Bacteria > Pseudomonadati > Pseudomonadota > Gammaproteobacteria > Enterobacterales > Enterobacteriaceae > Enterobacter > Enterobacter sp. PL_is514. The sequence goes on from NZ_JBVPGN010000033.1 coordinate 227,747, forward strand.
GGCAGCTCTTCGAGGCTGATGTCCGAGAGTTTCTGGACTTTCGCTACGCCCGCATTGCCCGCGTAGCCGCTCAGGCGTTCATTGCGCGCCACGCTCGGCGAAGCCGCCACACCACGCACTTCGGTGATGGTGTTCCAGGCATGGCAGGCGCTGCATTGCCCCTGCCAGCGCGGATAATCCGCACCACATTCATTACAGACAAATGCGCGTTTTGGAGCTTTCGCCACGGTTTACCTCGTTATTTCTGTGCGGCCTGCGAGCCGGGTGGCGCTTACGCTTACCCGGCCTACAAAGCAGGCCGTTATTTCTGATTAAGGCTGCCGGAGAGAATGCAGAACACCCCCATCAGGTCAGCGTGACGGATAGTCACTTCCGTCTTTTCATTCACTTTTGGCTTGGCATGGTAGGCAATGCCCAGGCCGGCCGCTTTGATCATCGGCAGGTCGTTCGCGCCGTCCCCGATCGCGACGGTCTGGACAACCGGAATTTCATATTTTTCCGCCAGACGCGTCAGCGTATTGGCTTTGTACTGGGCATCCACGATATCGCCGATCACCTGGCCGGTCAGCTTGCCGTCCATGATCTCCAGCTCGTTGGCCACCACGGTGGTCAGATGCAGTTTTTCCCGCAGATAATCCGCGAAGAAGGTGAAGCCACCGGAGGCGATCGCCACTTTCCAGCCCAGCGACTGCAGCTTCAGCACCAGCTGCGTCAGCCCTGGCATCAGCGGCAGCACGTCGCGCACCTGGCGCAGAATGTTGGCATCGGCCCCTTTCAGGGTCGCCACTCGCTGTCTCAGGCTGGCGGTGAAGTCCAGCTCGCCGCGCATCGCACGCTCGGTCACTTCCGCCACCAGCTCGCCGCTGCCCGCCAGCTTCGCAATTTCGTCGATACACTCGATCTGAATGGCGGTAGAGTCCATGTCCATCACCAGCAGGCCCGGCGTTTTCAGATGCGGAATTTTACCCAGCGGCGCGACGTCCAGCCCGGCGTCATGCGCCAGACGCGTTGCGCGCTGCGTCAGAGAGCCCGCCAGGCGTATAACCTGGTAGTCTTCCACGCACCAGGCGGCGACGATCACCATCGCCGCCCCCAGCTTGCTTTGATACTGGGTCAGGCGTTGCTTATCCAGACCGCGTCCGTAGAGGAGCCAGCCGCTACGACCGGCGTGGTAATCCAGAGGCATCACCTCATCGCCACTTAAAGATAGCGGCAATCCTGGCCATAAAGAGACATCCGTTGGCAGGTCACACCAGGTAATGTTCGGCATTAAAGCTCCTGTAGTTTCGTTCGCGCCGGAAGGTTGCAGAGGGAAAATAACGCATGAGGCTACCCTGTAACCATCACTTCTGGCAACATTAAGCCGTAAATTTTCAGCAGGTGGAATATGGCTCGCGCAAAACTGAAATTCCGGCTCCATCGCGCCGTGATTGTCCTCTCCTGTCTCGCACTGTTAGTGGTGCTGATGCAAGGGGCATCCTGGTTTAGCCAGAACCATCAACGGCAACGCAACCCGCAGTTTGAAGAGCTGGCCCGCACGCTGGCACGCCAGGTGACGCTCAACGTCGCGCCATCCATGCGTACTGAAACGCCGGACGATAAGCGGATAGGCCAGGTTTTACGCCAGCTCACGGAGAACAGCCGCATTCTTGATGCCGGCGTCTATGATGAGCAAGGCAACCTGATTGCCCGCGCGGGCGAGCACGTCGACGTGCGCGACAGGCTGGCGCTGGACGGTAAAAAAGCCGGGGGCTATTTTAACCAGCAGATCGTCGAACCTATTCAGGGAAAGAATGGTCCGCTGGGCTATCTGCGCCTGACTCTCGATACCCACACCCTGCCCACTGAAGCCAAACAGGTCGATAATACCACCAATATTCTGCGCCTGATGCTGCTGCTTTCACTCGCCATCGGCGTTGTGCTGGCGCGCACCCTGCTTCGGGGCAAGCGCTCGCGCTGGCAGCAATCCCCGTTCCTGCTGACCGCCAGCAAATCCGTCCCTGAAGACGAAGAGAGCGAGAAGAAAGAATAGTGATAAAGTAGGCGAACGATTCGGAAAAGGAACTTTGCCATGACGACGTTACGCCTGCTTATCTCTGACTCTTACGATCCCTGGTTTAATCTCGCGGTAGAAGAGTGCATCTTCCGCCAGATGCCCGCCACCCAGCGCGTACTGTTTCTCTGGCGTAACGCCGATACGGTGGTCATTGGTCGTGCGCAAAACCCATGGAAAGAGTGCAACACCCGGCGTATGGAAGAGGACAACGTCCGCCTGGCGCGCCGGAGCAGCGGCGGCGGCGCGGTGTTCCACGATCTGGGCAATACCTGCTTTACCTTTATGGCAGGAAAACCGGAGTACGACAAAACCATCTCTACTTCCATTGTCCTCAATGCGCTGAATTCACTCGGCGTGAAGGCTGAAGCTTCCGGACGTAACGATCTGGTGGTCAAAACCCCCGAGGGCGACCGGAAGGTCTCCGGCTCCGCCTACCGCGAAACGATGGATCGCGGGTTCCACCACGGCACCCTGTTGCTGAATGCCGATCTGAGCCGTCTGGCGAACTACCTGAATCCGGACAAGAAAAAGCTCCAGGCTAAGGGGATTACCTCCGTGCGCGGGCGCGTGGCGAATCTGGTGGAGCTGCTGCCGGGGATTACGCACGAGCAGATTTGCGATGCGATCCGTGACGCGTTCTTTGAACATTACGGCGAGCGCGTGAAAGCCGAAGTGATCTCTCCTGACAAAACCCCGGACCTGCCCAACTTTGCGGAAACCTTCGCCCGCCAGAGCAGCTGGGAGTGGAACTTCGGCCAGGCTCCTGCGTTTTCCCATCTGCTGGATGAGCGTTTTACCTGGGGCGGCGTGGAGCTGCATTTTGACGTGGAGAAAGGCCATATCACCCGCACGCAGGTGTTTACCGATAGCCTGAATCCGGCACCGTTAGAGGCGCTGGCGGCACGTTTGCAGGGCTGTTTATACCGGGCGGATATGCTGCAGCAAGAATGCGACGCGTTGATTGGGGATTTCCCGGAGCAGGAAAAAGAGTTGAGGGATTTGTCAGCATGGATTGCGCAGGCCGTACGTTAAGTGCGGTTTGGTGCCCTCACCCCGGCCCTCTCCCACAGGGAGAGGGAGGGAAGAGACAGAATTACTCTTTATCGCCCAGCAGAACGGATTCCAGCGCGATTTTGATCATGTCGTTGAAGGTCGTCTGACGCTCGGCAGCGGTGGTCTGCTCGTGGGTACGGATATGGTCGGATACGGTGCAGATGGTGAGCGCTTTCGCACCAAACTCCGCCGCAACGCCGTAGATGCCCGCCGCTTCCATTTCCACGCCCAGAATGCCGTATTTTTCCATCACGTCGAACATCTCACCGCCGTCCGGTGCATAGAACAGGTCAGCAGAGAAGAGGTTACCCACGCGCGCGTCAACGCCCAGCGCTTTTGCCGCGTCAACCGCGTCACGCACCATGCCGAAGTCAGCGATTGCCGCGAAGTCATGGTCTTTGAAACGCATGCGGTTTACTTTGGAATCGGTGCAGGCACCCATGCCGATAACCACGTCGCGCAGCTTAACGTCCATACGCACCGCGCCACAGGAGCCCACGCGGATGATTTTCTTCACGCCGAAGTCGGTGATCAGCTCTTTGGTGTAGATAGAGCAGGATGGGATACCCATACCGTGGCCCATGACGGAGATTTTGCGGCCTTTATAGGTACCGGTGAAGCCCAGCATGCCGCGAACGTTGTTCACTTCACGCACGTCTTCCAGGAAAGTTTCTGCAATGTGCTTCGCGCGCAGCGGGTCGCCCGGCATCAATACGACGTCAGCGAAATCACCCATTTCTGCATTAATGTGAGGAGTTGCCATCTTCAGTTCCTTTTACATTGTTTATTCTTTTCACCCTCTCCCTGTGGGAGAGGGCCGGGGTGAGGGCATCAGACCGCACCCTACATGATTCAGAACATGGCCTTGCCATATTCCATGTCAGACGTACCAAAGTATTTCGCAATAGTCTGGCCGATGTCCGCAAAGGTTTCACGGTGACCGAGCGAGCCCGGCTTCACTTTCGGGCCGTACACCAGCACCGGAATGTGCTCACGGGTGTGGTCGGTACCGGTCCAGGTTGGGTCACAGCCGTGGTCCGCGGTCAGGATCAGAATGTCATCTTCACCCACCAGCTCCATCAGCTCCGGCAGACGGCGGTCGAACAGTTCAAGACCCGCAGCATAACCCGCGACGTCGCGACGGTGACCCCAGGAGGAGTCGAAGTCCACGAAGTTGGTGAAGACAATGGTCTTGTCGCCCGCTTCTTTCATCTCTTTGATGGTGGCATCGAACAGCGCATCCAGACCGGTGGCTTTCACTTTTTTGGTGATGCCGCAGTTGGCGTAGATGTCCGCGATTTTACCCACGGACACCACGTGACCGTCTTTCTCATCGACCAGCTTCTGCAGCACGGTTGGCGCTGGCGGCTCAACGGCCAGGTCGTGACGGTTACCGGTACGCTGGAAGTTACCCGCTTTGTCGCCGATAAACGGACGCGCGATCACGCGGCCAATGTTGTAGCCGCCTTCGGTCAGCTCTTCGCGGGCGATTTCGCACAGCTCGTAGAGTTTATCCAGGCCAAACGTCTCTTCGTGGCAGGCAATCTGGAACACGGAGTCAGCAGAGGTGTAGAAAATCGGCTTGCCGGTTTTCATATGCTCTTCGCCGAGCTGGTCCAGAATCACGGTACCGGAAGAGTGGCAGTTACCGAGGTAGCCCGGCAGGTTGGCACGCTTCACCAGCTTATCGAGCAGCTCCTGCGGGAAGCTGTTCTCGTGATCGGAGAAGTAGCCCCAGTCGAACAGCACCGGCACACCGGCGATTTCCCAGTGGCCTGACGGAGTGTCTTTACCGGAGGAGAGCTCGTGCGCCCAGCCGTAGGCACCCACGACTTCCGCGTTGCCGTCCATACCGGCTGCGATTTTACCGGTAGAGCCTTCATGCGCTTTTACCAGACCAAGGCGGGTCAGGTTGGGTAGAGTCAGAGGGCCTTTACGACCGTTGTCCGCTTCGCCTTTCGCACAGGCTTCCGCGATGTGACCCATGGTATCGGAACCCACGTCACCAAAACGTTCTGCATCTTCGGTTGCGCCGATGCCGAATGAGTCCAGCACCATAATAAATGCACGTTTCATAATTGTTCTCCGTACGTAGTGCTTCAAAAATTATCGATCAGATCAGTATACCGCTATTCGGTGATACGGCGATAGACAGTCGGTGTGGTTTCCGGTGCTTTATCGTCAAGCGTGATGGCCGCTTTCACCGCTTTCGCCGCTTCCTGCCAGCTGGCTTCGTCTTTGGCGTGGATCACCGCCAGCGGACGTTGGCCGTCAACGCTGTCGCCCAGACGGGCCATATCGGTAAAGCCGACGCTGTAATCAATGGTGTCTGACGCCTGACGGCGGCCGCCGCCCATCGAGACCACCGCCATACCGAGGGCACGGGTGTCCATCGCAGAAACAAACCCTTCGCTATCGGCATACACCGCTTTGCTGAGCGTCGCGGTTGGCAGGTATTTCGCGTAGTTTTCGACGAAGTCGGTCGGGCCTTTCTGCGCCGCGACCATGCGGCCGAAGATCTCCGCCGCTTTGCCGTTGTCCAGCACCGCCTGCAGCTTCGCGCGGGCGTCGGCGTCGTCTTTGGCGAGCTTGCCGGAGATTAACATCTCAACGCACAGCGCCATGGTGACGTCGAACAGGCGCGGGTTACGGTATTCGCCGGTGAGGAACTGTACCGCCTCACGCACTTCGACGGCGTTACCGGCGCTGGAAGCCAGCACCTGGTTCATGTCGGTGAGCAGTGCGGTGGTGCGCACGCCCGCGCCGTTGGAGACGCCAACGATCGCTTCGGCCAGCGCCTCAGAGAGTTCATAGGTTGGCATAAACGCGCCGCTGCCCACCTTCACGTCCATCACCAGCGCGTCCAGCCCTTCTGCCAGCTTCTTCGCCAGGATAGAGGCGGTGATCAGCGGGATGGAGTCAACGGTGGCGGTGATGTCGCGGGTAGCGTAGAAACGCTTGTCTGCCGGAGCAAGAGAGCTGGTCTGGCCGATAATCGCCACACCAACGTCTTTAATAATGTCGCGGAAGCGGTTGTCATCCGGGAAGATATCGAAGCCCGGAATGGCTTCCAGTTTGTCGAGCGTACCGCCAGTGTGGCCCAGGCCGCGTCCGGAGATCATCGGGATGTAACCGCCACAGGCTGCCACCATTGGGCCGAGCATCAGAGACGTTACGTCGCCCACGCCGCCGGTGGAGTGTTTATCCACAATCGGGCCGTTAAGGTTGAGGCTTTTCCAGTCCAGAACGGTTCCTGAATCTCGCATCGCCATGGTCAGCGACACGCGCTCAGGCATCGACATATCGTGGAAGAAAATGGTCATCGCCAGAGCCGCAATCTGCCCTTCTGAGACGGTGTTATCACGAATGCCGTTAATGAAGAAGCGGATCTCTTCGTCGCTTAATGCATGACCATCACGTTTTTTACGAATAATTTCTTGTGCGAGAAACACGGTAACCTCCATGCGGAATCGGGGGAGTTGTGGCGGGTGGCGCTACGCTTACCCGCCCTACGATCCTGTAGGCCGGATAAGCGAAGCGTCATCCGGCGTTGTCTGGCAATCAGTAGCTGCTTGCGCTCTTACCGTCGCCGTGACCCAGCGCCTTCAGCAGGCTAGCCAGCAGGCTGGACGCACCGAAACGGTAGTGACGGGAATCGGCCCAGTCGGCGCCGAACAGTTCGTCAGCAATCGCCAGGAACTGCTGCGCGTCTTCGGCGGTACGCACGCCGCCCGCAGGTTTGAAACCAACGGTTTTGGACACGCCCATGTCGCGGATCACTTCCATCATGATGCGCGCGCTTTCCGGGGTGGCGTTAACCGGCACTTTACCGGTAGAGGTTTTAATGAAATCCGCACCGGCTTTGATGGAGATTTCAGATGCCTTACGAATCAGCGCCTCTTCTTTCAGCTCGCCGGTTTCGATGATCACTTTAAGCAGCACGTTTGCCGCCGCACACGCGTCTTTACAGGCCTTCACCAGGTCAAAACCGACCTGCTCGTTGCCGGCGATCAGCGCGCGGTATGGGAACACCACGTCAACTTCGTCTGCACCGTAAGCAATCGCCGCGCGGGTTTCTGCCAGCGCAATCTCGATATCGTCGTTGCCGTGCGGGAAGTTAGTCACGGTTGCAATGCGCACGTCCGGCGTGCCCTGCTCTTTCAGCGTCTTACGGGCAATCGGGATAAAGCGCGGGTAGATACAAACGGCTGCGGTGTTACCCACTGGCGTTTTCGCCTGATGGCACAGGGCGATGACTTTCTCATTGGTGTCGTCATCGTTCAGGGTAGTCAGGTCCATCAGTTTCAACGCGCGCAGGCTGCTTGCAGTTAAATCGGTCATAACAATCTCCAACGGCAGTGCCGTATAAATTTTACCTTGCGGGTCTGTGAGTATTCTAACATCCACCCGCATCCACACTTCGACATTCATCACAGTTAATGAAAACTGCGTACAAATTTGCATTACTGTAATGAGATCTTCTTCAAACTTTAGTGCGCAAATTGCCGACTAAAGCAGCAATACCCCCTGTGGGATCAAAAGCGCCAACAGGCAGGCTTTCTACAATCCGTTCATCATCCGCAGAACATTCAAGGAAGCGAATATGCCCCACTCCAGCCCCGACGCCCTGCAGCAACGTTGCCAGCAGATTGTGACAAGCCCGGTGTTATCCCCGGAACAAAAACGTCATTTTCTGGCGCTGGAAGCGGAAAACAACCTGCCGTATCCGGCACTTCCTGAAGCTGCGCGCGCCGCGCTGGACGAGGGGTTTATCTGCGACATGTTCGAAGGCCATGCGCCTTACAAACCCCGTTACGTTCTGCCGGATTACGCAAAATTTCTGGCTAACGGTTCAGAATGGCTGGAGCTGGAAGGGGCAAAAGATCTCGACGATGCCCTCTCGCTGCTAACCATCCTTTACCACCATGTTCCGTCCGTCACATCGATGCCGGTCTATCTCGGCCAGCTTGATGCGCTGCTGCAACCATATGTTAGAATTCTAACACAAGAAGAAATCAATAGCCGAATAAAACGTTTCTGGCGCTATCTTGACCGTACGCTGCCGGATGCCTTTATGCATGCCAATATCGGACCGGAAGATACGCCCATCACCCGTGCCATTCTGCGTGCCGACGCAGAGCTGCAGCAGGTCGCGCCGAACCTGACCTTTATTTATGATCCAGAGATCACCCCGGACGATTTGCTGCTTGAGGTGGCAAAAAACATATGTGAATGCAGTAAACCGCACATTTCTAATGGCCCGGTGAATGATAAAATTTTCACAAAAGGTCGTTATGGCGTGGTGAGCTGTTACAACTCCCTGCCTCTGGCTGGCGGTGGCAGCACCCTGGTGCGCCTTAACCTCAAAGCCATTGCTGAATGCAGCACGTCCATTGAAGACTTCTTCACCCGCACGCTCCCGCACTATTGCCAGCAGCAAATGGCCATCATCGATGCACGCTGTGGTTTCCTGTACGAGCAATCTGGCTTCTTTGAGAATAGCTTCCTGGTAAAAGAGGGGCTGATTGATGCCGATCGGTTTGTGCCGATGTTTGGCATGTACGGACTGGCGGAAGCGGTAAACGTGCTCTGTGAGAAAGCTGGCATCGCGGGACGTTACGGCAAAGATGAGCAGGCCAACGCGCTGGGCTATCGCATCAGCGAACAGCTTGCGGCGTTTGTCGAAAACACGCCGGTGAAGCACGGCTGGAAGCAGCGCGCGATGCTTCACGCGCAGTCGGGGATCAGCTCCGACTCCGGCACCACGCCGGGCGCGCGCCTGCCCTACGGCGACGAGCCGGATCCCATCAGCCACCTGCTGGCGGTAGCTCCCCATCACAAGCACTACTCTTCCGGGATAAGCGATATCCTGACGCTGGATGAGACGGTAAAACGCAACCCGCAGGCGGTGGTTCAGCTGTGCCTGGGCGCGTTCAGGGCGGGTATGCGCGAGTTTACCGCCAACGTGGCGGGTAACGATCTGGTGCGCGTCACCGGGTATATGGTGCGGCTATCGGATCTGGAGAAATACCGGGAAGCAGGGTCGAGAACGAACACCACGTGGCTGGGGGAAGAAGCCGCACGCAATACCCGCATTCTGGAACGTCAGCCGCGCGTAATTAGCCATGAACAGCAGATGCGCTTTAGTTAGTCAGGTCATTCCTTTTTCCTGCGTGGACGGGCCGGGCAGCCGCCTGGCCCTGTTCCTGCAGGGCTGCAACCTGCGCTGTAAAACCTGCCACAACTCGTGGACGATTGGCCGCTGCAACGACTGCGGGGACTGTGTGCCCCACTGTCCGCACGATGCGCTGACCATTCAGGCCGGGCGCGTCTGGTGGCAGGAGAGCGACTGCCAGCAGTGCGACACCTGTCTGCATTTGTGTCAGCATCAGGCAACGCCTATGGCGCACCGCTTCAGCGTGGAAGAGATCCTCGCTCAGGTCCGCAAATCCGCACCGTTTATCGAAGGGATCACCGTCAGCGGCGGTGAAGCCACAACGCAATTACCGTTTTTGATCGCCCTGTTCACCGCGATCAAAGCCGATCCTGCCCTGCGCCACCTCACCTGTCTGGTCGACAGCAACGGTCTGTTAAGCGAAACCGGCTGGCAAAAGCTGCTGCCGGTACTGGATGGCGCGATGCTGGATCTGAAGGCGTGGGACAATGAGCATCACCGTTTTCTGACCGGGCGCGAAAACCCGCAGATTAAACAGAGTATTCGCTGGCTGGCACAGCATCAACGGCTGACTGAATTGAGGCTCCTGGTGATCCCAGAGCAATGTGATTATCTGGAACATCTGAAACCGCTGACAACGTTTATCCACGGGCTGGGGAATATTCCGGTGCGTATTAACGCGTTTCAAGCGCATGGCGTGTACGGTGAGGCGGGATCATGGCGCAGCGCCACGCCCGAGGACGTTGAACCGCTGGCGCGGGCGCTGGAAAAACAGAAGATAACGGTGATCCGCCCGGCGCTTTACCTATAGCGTGATACCAAATACCGAACGCGTATTTTCCAGCAGCGCATCGGCAATCACCTCTTCCGGCTCCTGTCGCAGTTCACACAGGGTGGTGAACACGCGCGCCGCCTGTTCCGGGCGATTCGGCTGACCCTGAAAACCATTCAGCGGCATATCCGGCGCGTCGGTTTCCAGCAGCAGCGCCGACAGCGGCAGCTGTGCCATCACGTCCCGGGTTTTACTGGCGCGCGGATAGGTGATGGTGCCACCGACGCCGATTTTATAGCCCAGCTCAATAAAACGCTGCGCCTGCTGCAGGCTGCCGGAGAAACCGTGCACGACGCCCCTGCGCGGCAGATCGATGCGCTTCAGGTGCATCGCCAGCTTATCGTGCGTGCGTCTTGAATGGAGGATCACCGGCAGATCGTGACGCTTCGCCAGCCTGAGCTGCGCGTCGAGGATCGTCTGCTGGCGCTCAAACTGCGGGTTCTCGCGATAAAGATCGAGGCCGATCTCCCCGATGGCGACAAGCTTGTCGCCTGCGGTCTGCACTATCTCATCAAGTCTCTCTATGTGCTCATCACGATGCCGCTCAATCACGATCGGATGCAGGCCGAGCGCCGCATAGAGCGCGGGGTGCCGCGCAGAAAGATCCAGCACGCGGGAAAAGTACGCCGCTTCCACTGACGGCACAATGATGGCCTGAACGCCTGCGTCAGCCGCTTTCGCAATGCTTTGCGCTTCCTCCCCCGTAAACGGCGGGAAATCAAAGTGGCAGTGGGTATCGACAAAGCGGTGCGTCACGCCAGATCCTCGTTATCCAGTAAAGCGTCATTCGCCTGCGGGATGTCCACCAGCGGCATCGTCAGGGCATCGTTGGCGACAATCGCAGGCGGCGTAATAATGCGTTTATGGCGATGAAGCGGCGGTTGCTCCGCCAGCATTTTCCCCACCGTTGCCAGGAAGTAGCGCCCGCACAGCCGCCCCGTTTTGTAATCCATGCGCAGCGCAGGGACGCGGCTGCCCAGGGCCATGCTCAGCAGCGGCTTAGGCGGATAGATTTCAAAAATACGCAGCTTACCCGGCGGTTTTTCAATGAAGCGCTGCATCGCGCCGTAGGTGGTTTCATGCTGCTTCGCGATGTTCACCAGCGGCTGCAGGCTGCTGTCGCCCAACCAGCGCTCCATCCGTTTAAACCACTGCGGCGTGTAATACATTTGCGACGGTACGGTACGGATCACCACAATGGTTTTCGCCCCGCGACGGGCGGCTTCCTGCACCGGTACCGCGTCACTGATCCCCCCGTCCAGATAGCTAATGCCGTCCAGCAGCGCACCGGTACGATAAAAACCGGGGATCGCGCTGGAGGCACGGATGATGTCCAGCCAGTTCTCTTTCTGAGGCGAAAAATAGCCCGGCGAATAGTCATCCCCCCGGCTGGCGCACATCCAGAATTCTTTGCCGCTATCAAACAGACGGGCCGCAGTATCCATGGCCAGCGGCATCTGGCTGGAGGTCGACTCCAGCAGCCAGTCGAGATCGATCAGGTTACCGCCGCGCACAAAGCGCACCGGATTAAAAAACTCTTTCGCCGTGGTGTAGCGCATGATGACCTTTCGCGCGTAGCCGGGCTGGTTGCAGACATAGGCAGAAAGGTTCTGCGCCCCGGCAGACGTGCCGAAGTAGAGGTCAAACGGGTTGAACTGCGCGCGCATAAATTCGTCCAGCACGCCGGCGGTGAAAATGCCGCGCTGTCCTCCACCTTCGCAGACCAGCGCGAGTTGACCTGCGCGAAACGGTTTTAACGTCAGCGGCGCAATATTGCCGAGCGTAACGGGAATTCGTTGCCCCACCTCTGCTTTCCTGTTTTGATTATTTTATAACACCACAGTAACGCACCCGACCTGTTACGCAAATAAGAAAAAGCCAGTCACAGCGACTGGCTTTTTTTTGTTGAAGGAATATTGCGTTTGCTACGGACGTCTACGACCCGTAAACAGGCTAACCAGGAACAGAATAATACCCACAACGAAGACAATTTTAGCTGCCCATGCCGCTGTACCTGCCAGTCCACCAAAGCCCAATGCGGCGGCAATTAACGCGATAACCAGAAATATAATGCCCCAACGAAACATAAGCTTCTCCTTTACCATAGTTAATGTCGGCCGCTAAACGTGAGCGCTCAGGTCACTCACCGGCGTTTTTCCAGAGTCGTTCTTATATCGCCCGCAGGTGTTAGCCAGGCGGGCGAATGGTCCAGATTTACTTCGTTTTCAGATCGTTTTTAACGCTTTTCACACCATCAATCGCTTTCGCAATGGACTCGGCACGTTCACTTTGCGCCTGCGAATCTACCGTACCGGAAAGCTGAACCACACCATCGGTGGTTTCCACTTTCACCTTACGGGACGGCACGATGTCATCTGCTAAAAGTTTAGCTTTGATTTCGCTGGTGGTGGCTGCATCACCGGCATAACCTTTCACCGACGCGTTTTTGCCGTCACGGACGTGCAGCTTATCGCTGACGGAGGCAACGCCTTCGACGCCTTTCGCCACTTTCACCGCCTGTTCTGCCTGAGCCTGGCTTTCAACAAAGCCGCTCAGCGTGACCACTTTTTTGTCGGTCTTAACGGAAATATCGGTGCTCTTGATGGCTTCATCATCCACCAGTGCGGCTTTCACTTTTGCTGTGATAGAGCTGTCATCCATGAAATTGCCGACTTTATTCATAGAGCTATCGATTTTTTGCCCTGCGCTGTCAGCCGTGGATTGTGCTTTATCCATGGTGCTGCTTTCCGCCAAGGCGGAGCCGCTCACCAGAACGCTACCCAGTGTTACAGCCAGCAGAGTTTTAGAAATCTTCAGTCTTGTCATATTCATCGATCTATTCCTGTGTTGACCCGTTATTCGGGCTACGTACTTCCTTAGTAGTGATATATATTGCGAATAAACACGCGGGCAAAATGGATAACCTAAAGCCATGCATTGAACAGTTAATTTATCCACAACCGGTGTTAAACACTGAGTTAAATATAGATCACTCTCACAGAGCCGCTTTCAGAATTGGGTAAAAAACGCGCGAATAGCGTGAAATTGCGTTGAATTAAGAACATTCCGCAAGGGATTAATAAGACAGGAATTAAAGAAGAGCACGGCGGCAGCCGTGCTCTGAGAGGGGATTAGTGCTCGCGGGTTTTACGGAACTGAACGTCGGGATAACGTTCCTGCGTCAGGTTCAGGTTCACCATGGTTGGCGCGATATAGGTCAGGTTATCGCCACCATCCAGCGCCAGCTGAACTTCATTCTTACGCTTAAACTCTTCGAATTTCTTCACGTCAGAACACTCGACCCAGCGCGCGGTCGCGACGTTCACCGACTCGTAAATCGCTTCCACGTTGTATTCGCTCTTCAGACGCGCGACAACCACGTCAAACTGCAGCACGCCGACCGCGCCAACGATCAGATCGTTGTTCGCGATTGGGCGGAAGACCTGCACGGCGCCCTCCTCGGAGAGCTGCACCAGGCCTTTCAGCAGCTGTTTCTGCTTCAGCGGATCGCGCAGACGGATACGACGGAACAGCTCTGGTGCGAAGTTCGGAATGCCGGTGAACTTCATCATTTCGCCCTGGGTGAAGGTATCGCCGATCTGAATAGTGCCGTGGTTGTGCAGACCGATAATGTCACCCGGATAGGCTTCTTCAACGTGCGAACGGTCGCCCGCCATAAAGGTCAGGGCGTCGGAGATCACCACATCTTTCCCGGTACGCACCTGGCGCAGCTTCATGCCCTTTTCATACTTACCGGACACCACGCGCATAAAGGCCACGCGGTCGCGGTGTTTCGGGTCCATGTTGGCCTGAATTTTGAACACGAAGCCGGTAAATTTCTCTTCCTGCGCTTCCACTTCACGGGTATCGGTTTTACGCGGCATCGGACGCGGCGCCCACTCCACCAGACCGTCCAGCATGTGGTCAACGCCGAAGTTACCCAGTGCGGTACCGAAGAAGACCGGGGTGATTTCACCGCTCAGGAACAGCTCTTTGTCGAACTCGTGAGACGCGCCCTTCACCAGCTCCAGCTCGTCGCGCAGCTGCGCGGCCAGTTCTTCGCCAACCGCCGCGTCCAGATCCGGGTTGTCCAGACCTTTAACAATGCGCACTTCCTGAATGGTGTGGCCTTTACCGGTCTGATACAGGTAAGTTTCGTCTTTATAGAGGTGATAAACCCCTTTGAACAGCTTACCGCAGCCGATTGGCCAGGTGATTGGCGCACAGGCGATCTTCAGCTCGTTTTCCACTTCATCCATCACTTCCATCGGATCGCGGATGTCACGGTCGAGTTTGTTCATAAAGGTGAGGATCGGCGTATCGCGCAGACGGGTGACTTCCATCAGCTTACGGGTACGGTCTTCTACACCTTTCGCGGCGTCGATCACCATCAGACAGCAGTCCACCGCCGTCAGGGTACGGTAGGTATCTTCGGAGAAGTCTTCGTGACCCGGGGTGTCCAGCAGGTTCACCAGGCAGTCGTGATACGGGAACTGCATCACGGAGGTGGTAATCGAAATACCACGCTGCTTTTCCATCTCCATCCAGTCAGATTTTGCATGCTGGCTGGAGCCACGGCCTTTAACGGTACCCGCAGTCTGGATCGCCTGTCCGAACAGCAACACCTTCTCAGTGATGGTCGTTTTACCGGCATCCGGGTGCGAGATAATGGCAAAAGTGCGGCGCTTGGCCACCTCTTGCAGATAAGGAGACAACGTCATAATTAAATCTTCTTTTATAAGCGCGGCAGCACGCCACGCATCATGGAATACAAAATTGCGGCTATTTTACCCATCAACGGGGGGCAGGCAATCATTGTTTACACAGGAGTTGCTCCAGTTCGTTCAACGACGTCACGGTCCAGGTCGGCTCGATGCCTTCAGGCTTCACGCGGCCATGCGCGTTAAGCCAGACGGTCGACAGACCGGCCTTCATGCCGCCCAGAATATCTGACTCTGCCGTATCCCCCACCATCAGGACGCGATCGCGGTCAGGATTACCGGCCTGCGCCAGCGCATAATCGAAAATTCGCGGATCCGGTTTAGGTACACCCACCTCTTCCGAGATCACCAGCGCGTCGAAATGATCGCGCAGGCCGGTGCGCTCGAGGCGGATCTGCTGCAGGGCGGTAAAGCCGTTGGTGATGATCCCCAGTTTCACCTTGCCTTTCAACGCGTTCAGCAGGGAAACCGCGCCCGGCAGTGGCGCGCAGATATCCGCCATCGCGTTCAGAAACGCCTCGTTCAGCGTCCCCGGACTGACCTTTAAACGTTCCGCCCAGACGTCAAAGCGCTGGTGCTGAAGCTGTAACGCGGTGATGGCACCGTTCTGGTAATCCACCCACAGCGGCTTGTTGACCGCCTGATAGTCCTGAAAATCTTCAGCGGTGAAGGTCACGCTATAGTCGAGAAACATCCGCTGCAGGCCGCCGAACGAATCGAACGTAAATAGCGTTTCGTCGGCATCAAAGAAAATCCAGTCCCATTTCATCGTTACAACCTTATTTTTTATTATCCAATCGGCAGAGCCATTATGATGGCGTCTTCACGTCCCTCTGCGGTGGGGTAGTAGTTACGGCGGATTGTCGCCTCGTTAAAGCCTAAGCTTTCATAGAGCGCGATGGCGGCGACATTCGACGCGCGCACCTCCAGCCACAGGGTGAAAACGTCACGGGTTTCGAGCTCACGGATGAGGTGCTCAAGCAGTTCTCTTCCCAGCCCACGACGCTGAAACGCGGGATCAACCGCGATATTAAACAGCGTCGCCTCATCAAGAACAACCTGCGTGATCGCGAAAGCGGCCATGGTGCCGTCAACGTCCAGGCGGTAGTTCAGATACCGTTCGCCCTGATTGCTGGCGAAGGTTTTTTCGCTCCACGGAAACGCGTGGGCGCGTGTTTCAATCGCAAACGCTGTGGTCAAGTCAGGCGTCGTGAGGGAAGAAATCGTGTTCATATTCGCAGATTTGTTGCCATAGCGCGCTGCGCGCTTTTGGGTTGGCTTTAAGTTCGTCCAGCGCTGGCGAGCAGATCTGGCTCCCCTGGAGGGGGATCTCGTTTGTCTCTCCGATACGCCAGCTGTTACAGCGGCTATCAGGAGGCAGCATCGCGACACGCTCTGGCGTCAGCGGTAAAACCTGGTCGGCCGTCAGCTTCAGGCTGCGAAGGACATCATCGATCAGGGGTTCATTCAGGGCAGGCAGTTCTTCCGCCACCATCACCAGCCGAACGTGCGCCGGGATGGAGATAGCGATTTCGCCCTGCAACGCCGTCGGGCGACGCAAAGCCCACTGGGTGATGCCCAGCTGCTGCAACTGCCAGTCTCGTCGGGATGTCATAGGGAAAACTCCTGTCTCTCAGGCGCGCAAATATAGCAAATGTGTCGAAAGTGCGCCATCTACCTACTATAATCCCCGCCTGAGTTTATTGAGGAACAATTCATGTCTGCATTTACCCCGGCAAGTGAAGTCTTGCTGCGTCACAGTGATGATTTCGAAGAAAGCCGTATTCTGTTTGCCGGAGATATGCAGGATGACCTGCCCGCGCGTTTCGACTGTGCTGAAAGCCGTGCCCACACCCAATATTACCACCACTGGCAGGTGCTGAGCCGTCAGATGGGCGAGCGCGCGCGCTTTAGCCTGGTGGCGGAGCAGAGCGATATCGCCGACTGCGATACGCTGATTTACTACTGGCCGAAGAATAAACCGGAAGCCCAGTTCCAGCTGATGAACCTGCTCTCCCTGCTTCCGGTCGGCTGCGATATTTTCGTGGTAGGAGAGAACCGCAGCGGCGTGCGTAGCGCTGAACAGATGCTGGAAGACTACGCGCCGCTGAATAAAGTCGACAGCGCTCGCCGCTGTGGTCTGTACCACGGACGACTGGAAAAACAGACAACGTTTGATGCGCAGGCTTACTGGGATGAATACCAGCTTGACGGCCTGACCATCAAAACCCTGCCGGGCGTGTTCAGCCGTGACGCGCTGGATACGGGCAGCAAGCTGCTGCTCTCCACTCTGACGCCGCACACCAAAGGCAAAGTGCTGGACGTGGGCTGCGGCGCGGGCGTGCTCTCTACCGTGCTCGCCAGCCATTCGCCAAAGGTGCGCTTAACCCTGTGTGACGTTAGCGCCCCGGCGGTTGAAGCCAGCCGCGCAACGCTTGCCGCAAACGGCATTGAAGGCGAGGTGATTGCCAGCAACGTCTTCTCTGACGTCACCGGTCGCTTCGACATGATCATCTCCAACCCGCCGTTCCACGACGGTATGGAAACCAGCCTTGAAGCGGCACAAACGCTGATCCGTGGCGCAACCCGTCACCTTAACAGCGGCGGCGAGCTGCGTATCGTTGCGAACGCCTTCCTGGCGTACCCGAAAGTGCTGGACGAAACCTTTGGCTTCCACGAAGTGATCGCCCAGACCGGCCGCTTTAAGGTCTATCGTACCGTGATGACGCGCCAGGCCAAAAAGTAATCTCAATCCTGCAGGCCGGATAAGCGCAATCACTATCCGGCAAGCAGGCGTCTCAGTTCCGGCCATTTTTGCAGCAATCAATAAAAGGTGAGCACTTTTCAGTTGACGTAAAGCTGAAAACATCTAGAATGCGCCTCCGTGGTTACGATACTTTTACAGTATCGATGGTATGCGAAGGTGGCGGAATTGGTAGACGCGCTAGCTTCAGGTGTTAGTGTCCTTACGGATGTGGGGGTTCGAGTCCCCCCCCTCGCACCATAAATCACGATGATATTGCTCGCACTGGGCGAAGGTGGCGGAATTGGTAGACGCGCTAGCTTCAGGTGTTAGTGTCCTTACGGATGTGGGGGTTCGAGTCCCCCCCCTCGCACCAACGAGGCGATATCAACATAGTAATGATGTAAATAGTAAGATGACTGTGCGAAGGTGGCGGAATTGGTAGACGCGCTAGCTTCAGGTGTTAGTGTCCTTAGGATGTGGGGGTTCGAGTCCCCCCCCTCGCACCAATTATCTTACAACCCCTCTGAATATCTTCTTTTCCCTGTTATTTCAAATTCATCAGTATCACCAGAATTCCGCTGACCAGCGCGACACACGATGGCAGTAAAACAAAGTGACGTAGTTGCTTATGCCAGATCATGCCTGACGTGACTAACAGTCCTGACACAATGATGGCTTTCCAGGTATCAAGAGAGAGATCGGCAAACGTCAAACCGCCGAGAATGGCTCCCGGTAGCAATACCCCCCAACCGCTGCCCAGCGCCCTGTTCAACATGATCTGTCCTCTTTCAACGATAATGATAACCAATATCATATGACAGAGATTATCATTTGTCAGCTGAATGAATCAAAATCCATCGACCTTTACCTTTCCCGTAATGACAGGAATTGCCTAAGGTGATAAATTGCGCACCTGTTAACAACGTCTAAAGATTTTCTGATAATTACTCTTTGAGCTTTTTGCATATTTAATTGCGAAACGACATCTATTTATTTGTTTTAATTAAATTTTAATAAAAATACACGACTATGACATCACAATCCTGGCGGTCTTTGGTTCACAGAAAATATCAATTATCGTTACGTTTATTTTTATTTCTGAACGCAACATCGGCAGTGTTCTCGGTAACAAACCCGCTCAATTCTGTACGACTGTTTTCCGCCCCTCTGATTGCTATATTCTCCATCAGTACCGGCCTGTTCGTCTGGCACTGGAGAAAGCGCGCGCGGAAGATAAATATTCCTGTCGTTTCAGGGATCTTCGGTATTTTGTGGGCCTGGCAAATTGTCTCCAAATTCGCCTTAATTACCCACGATCATGCGACGTATTTGTTAATCGCCCTTTTAACGGTGCTTTTTATCGGCACGCTGGCGTTCGCCAGTAATATCAAAGCCTTTACGCTGCATTCACTGCCCACCTTTATTGTCTGCCTGTGGTTAAGCGATCACGATATATGGCTGCGAATGACCTATTCTTTCGCACTTCCTGTGGTGGCAATTGCTATTCATAACATTTTGCAAAGACGCAATGACCGTTTTGCTCAGGAGCTCCTTTCTCGCCTTCTGGAGGAACGGGAAACCCTTACCGATCTCAGCATGATGGACCCGCTTACCGGGCTCTATAATCGTCGCGGTCTGCAAAGCCGTCTGGAGAATTTGCCCACGGTAGAGAATGGCGAGCACTTTGTCCTGCTGATGGATATCGACCACTTCAAAGCCTATAACGACCATTACGGCCATATGATGGGCGACCAGGCGCTGAAGCGCGTCTCTGCGGCAATTCGCGATGCCGTGCGTTCTCGCGATATTGTGGCGCGTTTTGGTGGGGAAGAGTTTATGGTGCTGCTGACCAACATTTCACTCGAACATGCCCGCCAGACGGCCGAGCGGATCCGTCAGAAAGTTTACGATTTGAAAATCCCGCATCTGTTTAACGAAAGCGTCGCGACAAACGTCACCATCAGCATTGGTATTGCCATTTTCGAGGATGAAGACGTGGAAGGCGCGCTGGAAAAAGCGGATAAAGCCCTCTACGAAGCAAAGCATATGGGGCGCAACAACATTCTGTTGAGTGAAGAGATTCAGACGGCGTAAACATCACGGCGATGTCACCAGGACAAAAGTCTTGCCATTGGTATGAGCAATAGTTAGGATTGGCAATCATTATCATTTAGATTTCTATCTATACTATGGCCACGCATACCGCACACATCGTCGAACCCCTCCTCTGGCGAGCGCCCCTCACCAGCGGGAATGCTTCGCTTGCGGATGCCATACGGGACAAGATTGCAGAAACGCGCGCCCACCTGCTGGACTTTATCCGGCTTGATGAAGCACCCCCGAACCACGCCATGACGCTCTCAGAGTGGCGCCAACCGGCAAAACTGCAATCGCTGCTGGCCACCTATTCCGACCATATCTATCGCAATCAGCCCACCCTTACGCGGGAAAATAAACCCCTGCTCTCACTCTGGGCACAGTGGTATATCGGGCTGATGGTGCCTCCCCTCATGCTGGCGCTCTTAACACAGAAGAGCATGCTGGAACTCTCGCCGGATAATTTCCACGTCGAGTTTCACGAAACCGGACGTGCTGCCTGCTTCTGGATTGATCTACATGAAGACCAGAGCGCGGAACGCCTGACTGCTCAGGAGCGTATTGAGCAGCTTATCACTCAGGCCCTGATCCCGGTGGTGGAAGCGCTGGAAGCGACGGGAGAGATTAACGGGAAGCTTATCTGGAGCAATACGGGCTATTTAATCCACTGGTATTTAACGGAAATGAAGCCGCTTCTCGGTGATGAGAACGTTGACGCCCTGCGTCAGTCCTGTTTCTTTGCAAAACAGCTTTCCGATGGCCGTGACAACCCGCTATTCCGCACCGTTGTACTCCGTGACGGGCTTCTGGTTCGCCGCACCTGCTGCCAGCGCTATCGCCTGCCGGACGTTAAGCAATGCGGGGATTGCACGCTGAAGTAGAGCAGTGAATTGCCCGGCCTGATGCCCTCGCCCTGACCCTCTCCCATAGGACTGAGGAATCCCCAGTAATTTTTTACCTGAAGCGATGAACGTTGCTTCAAAAAAATTAATAACTTACAGCGACGCCCTGGTCCGGCTGTAAATCGCCGAAGCGTTTCCGTAAGGCCGGGGCGAGGCGCAGGGATGCGCCGAGAGGGCGTGGCCTGCAGGGATGCAGGCTCATGCCCGACCCGATAGCCTGAAGGAATAAGCTGAGGGTACCGCGAAGCGGCGATTTACCGCCGGGAGCCCGGGTCGCCAGGGCGGCGGCGATTGAGCCGCCATGGCACGTTCACCGGTCATGTCCTTACAGAGTAGCAAGAAACATAAAGTGAACGGAATGACCACCACAGCCGTATGTTCCCCCTCACCCCAGCCCTCTCCCTCAAGGGAGAGGGGGTCGTCCGTGCAGGCATTATTTTGTGGGGATTCCTCAGCCCACGGGGAGAGGGAACAAACACAAAAAACGGCAACCTACGTTGCCGTTTTGCTTTTACCTAAGCCACCTGCTGATTGTCCTCTTCAGCATTACGCTGCGCTTCTTCCGCTTCCTGCTCCAGCAGCTGCTTCTCATACACTTTGAAGAACGGGAAGTAGATGATCGCCGATACGCAGGCCAGAACCACAACCAGAATAGCCGCGCGGAAGTCCCAGCCCAGAGCCCATGCTGCCCCTATCGGCGCCGGTGCCGTCCAGGGAACGACCGAGATGACGCGCCCAATCAAATCAAACGTCATCGCCGCCCACGCCAGCACGGCGTTAACCATCGGTGCCAGCAGGAACGGAATAAAGAACACCGGGTTCATCACGATTGGTGTACCGAAAATGACAGGTTCGTTGATGTTAAAGAAGCTGGGCACCACACTCAAACGCCCGATAGAGCGTAAATGCGCTGAACGGCTACGCAGATAGCAAATCACCAGCCCCATCGTCGCGCCCGATCCGCCAATCACGATAAAGAACGTCCAGAACGCCTCCATAAAAATATGCGGCAGAGGCTGGCTGGCGGCCAGTGCGGTCTGGTTAGCGCCCAGGTTAGTCAGCCAGAACATCTGCAACATTCCGGATACGATGGCTGCGCCGTGGATCCCGGCGAACCACAGCAGATGACCAATCAACACCGCCAGCAGGATCGCAGGCAGTGAATCCGCCGCGGAAACCAGCGGTTTAAAGACCGACATAATGGCCTGCGGGATCAGCATGCCAAACTGAGACTGAATGACCAGGCTCAGAGGATAGAGCGTTAACACCACCACCAGCACCGGGATCAGCAGATCAAAAGAGTTTTTGATCATCGGAGGAACCTGGTCTGGCAGGCGAATACCGATGTTATGCGCCTTGAGGAAACGCATCATCTCAACGCAGTAGATCGCCACCAGAATCGCGGTAAAAATCCCCGTTCCCCCCAGGCTGTCGACAGGAAGCGTGCCTTTGGTTTTCGGTGCCGCGACCAGCAGAAACGCCATCAGCGACAGCATGGCGCACATGAACGGGTCTAACTGGTGCGATTTGACATAGTGTTTGCCAAGGTTATAGGCAATGGCCGCACAGATATAAATGGACATAATGCCCATCGTCATATCAAACGGCGTCAGGATTTGGCCTTCAAACTGCTTCGCCATATCCAGCCAGGCGCGGGCGAAACCCCACGTGGTATCAGGCGAAAAAGGTGGGTAAGCGAACACTAACAAAAATGAACCCACAATCATAAATGGCATCGCGGAGATGAACCCATCACGAATAGCCATGACATGACGCTGGGAAGAGATCCGCCCGGCAATCGGGCTCACGTAATTTTCAACGAAACGGAATATCAGGTTAAACGCAGCATGGTTGGCAGACATGGCAGATCTCCTGTCAGACGTTTGTTACGGGCACTTTCGCGCCGCACGTTGTTCCATAAATCAGCTTCACAACCTTGCTGGCTTGTGTACCAGTGGTACTGCTCAGACGAAATGGTTTCATATTTGGCTCTTATTATTGGATACAGGGGACGTTACGTACTCAGTATTAATCGACGCATCACGCTCTGCAACCGGTTACTGTAACCGGTTTCTGTGAATGTGAAGAGGATCCAGAAATCAGCCGTTCGGGATATTTGTTACTTAAGAGATATTTACAGAGCATAAATTCTTATGACAGATTACGCAGGATATTTGTCAGGAGGAAACAATGAGTTTGCAGTCTGTACAGCAGTTTTTTGCCGACAACGCGCCGGATATAGACGTAATTGAACTTAGCCAGAGTACCGCTACCGTTGCGTTGGCTGCTGCCGCCCATCGTGTTGAACCGGGACAAATCGCCAAGACCTTGTCACTCAAGGTGAAAAATGAGGTGATTCTGGTGGTGGCGAAAGGCGATGCGCGCCTGGATAACAAAAAGCTGAAAGACACGTTTGGTGCGAAAGCGCGCATGCTCAGCAGTGATGAAGTGGTGACCATCACCGGTCATCCCGTTGGCGGCGTGTGCCCGTTCGGGCTGGAAAATCCGCTCGCGGTTTACTGCGATATTTCATTAAAGCAGTACGCCGAAGTCCTGCCCGCCGCAGGCGCAATTCATAGTGCCGTGCGTATTTCACCTGACAGAATGGTAGAGCTAACTTCCGCAAGGTGGGTTGACGTTTGCATCTGATTGATGCGCCAGAGCCTGTCTGGCGCGCAGCGGGCTGGCTATAAAAAGGTCGGCTTGCTGAGTGCCGAACTTCGCGGTTCTCTTGCCGGAAGGTGAGTAATAATATCCGCCGCATCGAGCAACCCGACGTCAGAGCTCACCCCCAGCTTCACCATCGCATTAAACTTATGCGCCCGGATGGTCTTAATATTGCGTTCAAGCTGTGCCGCGATTTGAGGAATAGAATAGCCGCAAGACATATAACGCAGTATTGCCCGTTCCGTTGGGCTTAACATTCTGTTTTGACTCCGGTACCAGTGATTCATCATATTGTCATTGATGCGCAGCGTTTCACTCAACAACACCATAAGTTCCTGCTGCAGGTGCTCAAGCGTCAGCGATTTACTGACCACACCGTGAAGGCGTGACGGTGAAAGATGGCTAACTAACCGTGCTTCCGTCTCATCAGCGACCAGGATAATGCGCTGGATATGACCATGCGTAAACGCGAGCTCCCGCAGGTGCGCCAGACAGTTACGGCGCTCCTCTCGTGCATCGGAAAGTGAATAGATTAGCGAGAAAAAATTGACGTGCTGAAGTGCTTTCTTGAAGCTGTCAAATTCGCTAAACAGATGCAGCTGATAGTGATTCAGGCCGGGCATCGCAAAAAAATGCTGTAGCCCAACAGCACTCATCGTGCAATTTTCGACGATGGCGATATGTCGTGTTGAATCGGTTTTTTCCATTCCTCAAACTCTCCATAGGCTGACATCAAATTCAGCTCTCTCATTCCCTGCGTACTGTTGATCCAGGCGTACATATCGGCATTACTACGTAAAGATAGCCGCCGCATCGCACTGTTTTTCTGCGCACTGATGGTTTTATTGCTCTTCTTCAGCAATGTGGCGATTTGGTTAATCCCCCATCCTTTACCTAACAGACGCAGTACCTTGCGTTCGGAGTGCGTGAGTGCGATAACGTGTTCGTCTTCATCCTCCGTACTTTGAGGCTCCGGGGTTAATAACGTCTGGCTTATCCGCTCTGCCCGCTCGCTACCTGCCCGAATCGCGTTAACCACGCCTTCAATGGGCTCCATATCAGACAGCAACGTGCTTTCCGGGCGCATAAGCAACTCAACCGCAATAGGGTAAAGCGGCCGCGAGACTAAAAAGATCCAGTGAATGTCCCGGTATTGGTTCAATAAACCGTAATACTCTTCGAGGGTTCCCCGAGGATTTCTGTATTCACCTGAAATATCGGCAATAATGACATCTGCGCGGCGAAGCTGGAGCAGTGTTAACTCCTGCAATGAGCGACAATAGGTCAATTCAAAATCCGGGAAATGGCGTGCCATCACGCCCCCTAACCCGTTTTGCATCACGGGCATCCGGCTAATGACAACGCCATACTTACCATGCAATGACAACATAGACCCTCCGTGTCCATTCTTCATTTGATGAGTAACGTTAAAACGCACCAATGTATGAGTATTTTCGTCCCTGAGTGTAAAACTGATTAATACAAGCAGAAGATGAGATATGTTCTTAGTATAAGAAATGCCTAAAACAACGGTAATATCTCATAAAGCGCAAATAAATTTAATTGCGGAGCCATTAAAATAACGACAATATAAAATTAGAATAACTAAATACAAATATTCTATATTTTTATATTTATAATTCACCGCATTGATAATTTAATCCAACTCCCCTTTCGTGATACGGGCTGAAACTGTTTGCATAAACCTTGATCTGGCCCACAGCAAGAGGGACTGCACTTTGTGCTAAAAGTACTCACTACGGGCTAACCGGCAACCTATCCATCTTTTTCAGGACAATACATGCAGGCAGATCGGTCAACGCAGCGTGCTATCACGCGGCTATGTATAAAGTGCGGTCTTTTTCTGCTCCAGCACGGCGCGGAAAGCGCGCTGGTTGAGGAGCTCTCCACCCGGCTGGGAGTGGCGCTGGGTATGGATAGCGTTGAAAGCGCGATCTCATCTAACGCCATTGTGCTGACCACGATCAAAGACGGTCAGTGCCTGACCTCCACCCGCAAAAACCATGACCGCGGCATTAACATGCACGTCGTGACCGAAGTGCAGCACATCGTCATCCTTGCTGAACACAAGCTTCTCGATCTTCATGAAATTGAAAAACGGTTCAACCAGATCAAGCCATTACGTTATCCGCGCTGGCTCGTCGTGTTAATGGTAGGGCTCTCTTGCGCCTGCTTTTGTAAGCTCAATAAAGGCGGCTGGGACGGCGCGCTCGTCACCTTTTTTGCCAGCAGTATCGCCATGTATGTTCGCCAGCTGCTCACGCACCGGCAGCTGCACCCGCAAATTAACTTCTGCATTACCGCGTTTGTCGCCACCACGGTTTCCGGCCTGCTTCTGCGCCTGCCGCAGTTTGCCAACACCCCAACCGTTGCCATGGCCGCCAGCGTGCTTCTGCTGGTCCCGGGCTTTCCGCTGATCAACGCCGTCGCCGACATGTTTAAAGGGCATATCAATACCGGTCTGGCACGCTGGGCTATCGCCAGCCTGCTGACGCTGGCGACCTGCATCGGCGTGGTCATGGCCATGACTCTCTGGGGGTTACGCGGATGGGCGTGATAGATTTTCTGCTGGCGCTGGCACAGGACATGCTTCTGGCCGCCATCCCTGCCGTCGGCTTCGCGATGGTATTTAACGTACCGCAACGCGCGCTGCCGTGGTGCGCGCTGCTGGGTGCGATTGGCCATGGCTCGCGAATGGTGATGATG
This sequence comes from Enterobacter sp. PL_is514, assembly GCF_055816715.1. Classification (NCBI taxonomy): domain Bacteria; kingdom Pseudomonadati; phylum Pseudomonadota; class Gammaproteobacteria; order Enterobacterales; family Enterobacteriaceae; genus Enterobacter; species Enterobacter sp. PL_is514. Next base: position 253,723 of record NZ_JBVPGN010000033.1, read on the forward strand.
ACGGCGGGTTTTAACATCGAATGGTCAACGTTCATCGCTTCCATGCTGGTCGGCAGTATCGGCATCCAGTGGTCGCGCTGGTATCTGGCGCATCCCAAAGTGTTCACTGTTGCCGCGGTGATCCCGATGTTCCCAGGCATATCTGCGTATACGGCGATGATTTCCGCAGTGAAAATCAGTCATTTCGGTTATACCGAGCCTCAGATGATCCTCCTCCTGAGCAACTTCCTTAAGGCGTCATCCATCGTCGGCGCGCTCTCTATCGGGCTGTCGATCCCCGGACTGTGGCTGTACCGCAAACGCCCACGCGTTTGATATTTGTATTATTTCGCTGCCGTGGAGATAATTCTTCTGGTCCGTTTGGTGAAAATAAGGAAAGGATGTGGCTAACCCTGGCAGCGAACACCCCGAGCACAGTGAAGAATCCAGCCTGAAAGAGAAAATCTTTCAGAGCGCCATCGCGCTTTTTGCCGAGTATGGATTGAACGGTGCACGGATGGAGCAGATTGCAGAGAAAGCGGGCACCACCAAACGCATGGTGGTTTACCATTTCAAGAATAAAGAGAACCTCTATCTCCTGGTTCTGGAACATGTTTACACCCAGATTCGCGCCAGTGAAAAAGCGCTAAGCCTGACGGGAATGCCCCCGGTCGAAGCGCTGGTCAATCTGGTTGAAGCCACCTTTGACTACCATGCCGACCACCCTGACTACATCCGGATTATCTGCATGGAAAACATGCAGCGCGGCCGCTTTATGCAGCAGTCGAGCTATCTCCGCCAGGTCAACCGAAGCGCGCTCGACCTGCTGGAGGAGATCCTGCGCCGGGGCAAAGAAAAACAGCTCTTCAGTGAGACGGTAGACGCCCGCGATCTTCATCGTCTGATAAGCAGCTTCAGCTTTCACTACGTTGCCAACAGCTACACCTTTACGCTGTTGTTTGAAGAAGGCGCAGACGAGCAGGCTCAGCGTCAGCACTACCGCAAAATGGCCGTTCAGGTGGCGCTCCGCTATACTTGCCCATAAAATTGCTTGCAATTAAATCGTGCACTATCTATATTCATTTCATGAACGCGAAAACGAACGACGCAACCGCTGCGCTCAAGCTGGATAACCAGCTCTGCTTTGCCCTCTATTCGGCAAACCTGGCGCTAAATAAGCTGTACCGGCAGCTGCTGGCACCGCTGAACCTGACCTACCCGCAATATCTGGTGATGCTGGTGCTGTGGGAGCAGGATGATATGACGGTGTCGGACATCGGTGAACGGCTGTTTCTTGACTCTGCGACCCTGACGCCGCTGTTGAAGCGGCTGGAAAGCGCCGGGCTCATCAACCGCCACCGTTCACGCAAAGACGAACGCCAGGTCGCCGTCACCCTGAGCGAAGCGGGACGTGAACTCCAGCAGCAGGCATTGGGTATCCCCCATGCGGTGGGGTGCGCAGCGCAGTGTGATACCGACACCCTGCTAGCGCTCAAACAGCAGCTCGAACTTTTGCGACAACAGCTACACCGCGCGTAAAGCTATACTTTACGCGTGATTATTACCCATATATATCGCACGCTATTTAATAGCGAACATTAGACAAGATGAGGAACCTGCCATGTCTTTAGAAAAAGTCGTTTATACCGCCAAAGCCAAAGCCACCGGAGGCCGTGACGGCCGAGCCACCTCTTCCGATGGGGTTCTGGACGTCAAACTGGGTGTGCCAAAAGAGATGGGCGGCATGGGGGGAGACGTGACGAACCCTGAGCAGCTGTTTGCTGCCGGCTACTCTGCCTGCTTCCTGGGCGCGATGAAATTCGTGGCCGCACGCGACAAATTTACCCTGCCTAAAGATGCTTTTATTGAAGGCGAAGTGGGTATTGGCCCCCTGCCAACCGGTTTTGGTATTGAAGCAAAACTGAACATCCACGTTGAAGGTATGGATCCTGCGGAAGCCAAAAAGCTGGTCGATGCGGCGCACATTGTTTGCCCGTACTCTAACGCGACCCGCGGCAACATTGACGTGACGCTGAACATCATCGCGTAATCCCTTCTGTTCCCTCTCCCTGTGGGAGAGGGTCAGGGTGAGGCATCAGCCCGCACTTTACCCCTCCTTTCCTTTCCCCTCTCTGTGCTACCATAAGTCCATATCACGCCCGTAGTAATCAGTAGAGTAAGCGTTATGTCCTCCAGACTTCTGACCACCAGCATTGCTGGCATTGATGCCTTTATGCGCGACCCACGCGGTGTGTTGACTCACGCCGAAGGCGGCACGGTTGCGGTTTTTGCCGACAACGCGCCGGCGTTTTACGCAATCACACCGGAACGTCTGGCACAGCTTCTGGAGATCGAAGCACAAGTGTCACGCCCGGCGAGCGATGTCACGCTGGATAGCCAGTTCTTTGATGAACCGGTTAACGTTCCCGTGACCGTTCCGATGGGCAAATTTGCCCTCTATGCGGGCTGGCAACCGGATGCGGATTTCCAGCGGCAGGCCGCGCTGTGGGGCATTGCGTTAACCCAACCCGCCACCGCGGAAGAGCTCGCCGCGTTTACCGCCTGGTGGCAGGCAGAAGGGAAAGTGTTCACCCACATTCAGTGGCAGCAAAAGCTCGCGCGTCATCTCCAGATTACCCGCGCCGGCAACAACGGCCAGCCAAAACGTGATATCAATGCGTTTTCAGAACCGGATAAACAGATCCCCAGCGGATTCCGAGGTGCGAAATGAAGAACGTCGGCGACCTGATGAAACGTCTGCAAAAAATGATGCCTGCCAACGTGAAGCCCGCTTTCACCACCGGTGAAGAGCTGCTGGCATGGCAAAAAGAGCAAGGTGAGATCCGCGCCGCCGCGCTCGCCCGCGAAAACCGGGCGATGAAAATGCAGCGCACCTTTAACCGTTCCGGTATCCGTCCCCTGCACCAGAACTGCTCGTTCGATAACTATAAAATCGAGACCAACGGGCAGATGAACGCGCTGGCCGCCGCACGGCAGTACGTGGATGAATTCGACGGCAATATCGCCAGCTTCATCTTTAGCGGCAAGCCGGGCACCGGAAAAAACCACCTTGCTGCCGCCATCTGCAACGAGCTGCTTCTGCGCGGTAAATCGGTTCTTATCATCACCGTGGCCGATATCATGTCTGCGATGAAAGACACCTTCAGCAACCGCGAAACCAGCGAAGAACAGCTGCTTAACGATCTGAGTAATGTCGACCTGCTGGTCATCGACGAGATTGGCGTTCAGACGGAATCGCGCTATGAAAAAGTGATCATCAACCAGATTGTCGATCGCCGCTCCTCGTCCAAGCGCCCCACCGGCATGCTGACGAACCACAATATTGACGAGATGACCCGCCTGCTGGGGGAACGCGTCATGGACCGCATGAAGCTGGGTAACAGCCTGTATGTCATCTTCGACTGGGAAAGTTACCGCAGCCGCGTCACCGGCAAAGAGTATTAAGACAGTTCCAGGAATCGCCGACAGGTCGCAGGTATATACTGGAACCCCTTCGGCCCAAAACGGACCTTTTTGAGAGAGCCATGATGAAAAAACAGATGATTGTCAGCACCCTTTTAGGCGCGCTGCTGGTGACCGGCGCAGCGCAAGCGGCGTCCTGGCAGGAGTCCCTGTCAAGCGCAGCAAACGAGCTGACCAAAGAGAGCAGCAGCACGCAGGGCGGACTCTCCGCCTCTTCCCTCACCAGCCTGCTGGGCAACAGCGGTCAGAGCCTGAGCGCGGGCACGATGAACAACGCGGCGGGGATTCTGGAATATTGCGCGAAGCAAAAACTGGCCTCCGTGACCGACGCGCAAAACGTGAAAAACCAGGTGCTGGGTAAACTGGGTCTGGATACCCAGGAGCAAAAAGCGGACACCAACTATATGGACGGCATTCAGGGCCTGCTTAACGCGCAGAACGGTCAGCAGCTTAACCTGAGCACCCTCGGCAACTCCTCTCTGGCCAAACAGGTGAAAACCAAAGCCTGCGATCTGGTGCTGAAACAAGGCGTTAATTTCATCTCCTGATCCACCCCATTTTCTGCCACAACACGCCGCGTTTAATGCGATAGTCTTGCAGCGCGGCGCTAAATGAGCGTTTTTCCCACCTGCCACCGTCTCAGCGTCCGTTTGTCAGGATGTGCACACCTTCATAAAAACGATTTTCTAAACCAAATCCTAACAACAGCACACTTTCGTGACACTAAAATTGCAGCTTAACGACATCGCAATTACATTGTATGACCCAAAAAATAAACAGTTAGCCAGCGAAGCATCTGGCGTCACGAGGATATGCTGTTGTCTGAATTCATGTCTCTTATCCTTTTTCTGGCTTCTGTCGGCGTTTACGCCTGCAAAGCCGGCCGTCACACCTGGTGGTTTATCGCCACGCTGGTTGTGCTCGGCATTTTTATTATTTTAAACATTACCTTATACGCCAGCGATTACTTTACCGGTGACGGCATTAACGATGCGGTGCTCTACACGCTGACAAACAGCCTGACGGGCGCGGGGGTCAGCAAGTACATTCTTCCGGGGCTCGGCCTTGTCGTCGCGCTGGTCACCATTTTTGGCGCGCTGGCCTGGGTGCTGCGTCGACGTCGCCATCATCCACACCATCATGGCTACAGCCTGCTGGCGTTATTCCTGGCGCTGGCCTCCGTCGACGCCAGCCCGGCGTTCCATCAGATCACCGAACTGGTGAAATCCCAGTCGCGCGACGGCGATCCGGATTTCACGGCGTACTACAAAGAGCCGTCGAAAACGATCGCCAACCCGAGGCTCAATCTGGTCTATATCTACGGAGAAAGTCTGGAGCGCACGTACTTTGATAACGATGCCTTCCCGGACCTGACGCCAGATCTGGGTGCGCTGAAAAATGAAGGTCTCGATTTCAGCCACACCATGCAGCTGCCCGGTACGGATTACACGATTGCCGGGATGGTTGCCTCCCAGTGCGGTATCCCGCTGTTCGCGCCTTTTGAAGGTAACGCCTCAGCCTCCATGTCGACCTTCTTCCCACAGAATATTTGCCTCGGCGATATCCTGAAAAACTCCGGTTACGAAAACTATTTTGTGCAGGGGGCAAACCTGCGCTTCGCCGGAAAAGATGTGTTCCTGAAATCCCACGGTTTTGATCACCTGTATGGCTCAGAAGAGTTAAAAACGACGGTTGCCGACCCAAACTACCGCAACGACTGGGGCTTCTATGACGATACGGTACTCGACGAAACCTGGAAGAAATTCGAGGAGCTGTCCCGCGCGGGCAAGCGTTTCTCTCTCTTTGCGCTGACGGTGGACACTCACCATCCTGACGGGTTCGTCTCGCGCAGCTGTAAACGCAAAAGCTATAACGTTGATGGCAAAAACAACAAGTCTTTCAGCGCCGTCACCTGTAGTCAGGAGCACATTGCCGCGCTGGTCGAGAAAATCAAAGCCTCACCCTGGTTTAAAAACACCGTCATCGTCGTTTCGTCTGACCATCTGGCGATGAAAAACAGTGCCTGGGATCAGCTCAACAAGCAGGATCGCAGCAATCTGTTCTTCGTCCTGCGCGGCGACCAGCCGCAGCAGGAGGAGATTGCCACCAAACGCAACTCCATGGATAACGGCGCCACCGTGCTGGACATCCTGGGCGGCGACAACTTTATTGGCCTGGGCCGCAGCACGCTGTCGGGGCAATCCCTGTCGGAAGTGTTCCTCAACATGAAGGAAAAAATCCTCGCCTGGAAGCCCGACATCATCCGCCTGTGGAACTTCCCGAAAGAGATGAAGGACTTCACCGTCGATCGGGATAAAAACACCATTGCCTTCTCGGGCAGCAACTTCCGTCTGCCGCTGCTGGTGCGCGTGTCGGAGGGACGCGTTGAGCCCCTGCCGGAAAGCGAATATTCCGCGCCGCTGCGCTATCAGCTGGCCGATTTTGCGCCACGCGATAATTTCGTCTGGGTCGACAGATGTTACAAGATGGGCCAGCTCTGGTCGCAGCCGCTGGCGCTCTCTACCGACTGGTGCGTCTCTCAGGGTCAGCTTGGCGGGGAGCAAACCGTACAGCACGTGGATAAAGCCCAGTGGAAAGGCAAAACCGCGTTTAAAGATACGGTAATTGATACGGCGCGCTATCAGCACAACATCGACATGCTGAAAATCAGCGACAACGATATTCGCTACAAAGCGGACAGCTTTATCTTTAACGTGGCCGGCGCGCCGGAAGAAGTGAAGCAGTTTAGCGGCATCTCGCGGCCGGAGTCCTGGGGACGCTGGTCAAACGCGCAGCTGGGCAATGAGGTGAAAATTGAGTACACCCATCCGCTGCCGGAACAGTTCGACCTGGTGATCACCGCCAGAGCGTATGGCCCTAACGCTAACAAGCCCGTACCGGTGCGCGTGGGCGATCGGGAGCAGACGCTGACGCTCGGGAACGACGTGAGCACGCATACGCTGCATTTTGAGAATCCTTCGCGCAGCAATACCCTGGTGATCGTCCCGCCGGATCCGCAGTCCACCAATGAAGGGAATATTCTTGGCCATTCACCGCGCGAGCTCGGAATTGGCATGGTCGAAATTAAAATTGTGAGTCGAGCAGGCTAATGGTCGACCTTAACATCACCCTTCGACCCACGCGCCCCGGCGACGTTACCGCCCTGCCCGCCATTGAACGCGCGGCGGGCGAGCGCTTTCGTGAAGTCCCGGCGCTCGCCTGGCTTGCCGACGGTGAAGTCATTTCTGCTGAGCAGCACCTTGAGTATGTCGAACGTGGGCTAAGCTGGCTGGCGAGGGTGAACGACCGCCCCGTGGGGTTTATCCTCACCGAAGCGCACTCTTCGTCGCTGTTTATCGTGGAGCTTTCGGTCGATCTGAACTGGCAGGGAAAAGGGATTGGCCGGCAGCTTATCGCCTGTGCGGCTGACCATGCCCGCACGCTGGGGCTGGCGTCGCTGACGTTGACGACGTTCCGGGACGTACCGTGGAACGCGCCGTTCTATGCGCGGCTGGGGTTTGAAAAAATGACGACGCTGACGCCTGAACTGCGTCAGAAAAGGGAAGAAGAGACAGCGCACGGTTTCGCGTATGAAACGCGCTGCGCTATGCGCCTGCCTCTGTAATATCGCCCGGTGGCGCTGCGCTTACCGGGCCTACAAAACCCTGAACCGTAGGCCGGGTAAGGCGTAGCCGCCACCCGGCAAAAACCACGCTCCGTAGGCCGGGTAAGGCGCAGCCGTCACCCGGCACAACGCACAGAGTTAGAACGTTTCCCAGTTATCGCCTGAATCGACCGTCGCGGTTTTACGCGCCATCACCGGCGTGGAAACCGCTTTAGCCGCAGCGAATTCGCGCGCTTTCATCTGCTCCTGCTGAATGCGGAACACCGCCACGGCCTGAGTCAGGCGGCTCGCCTGCTCTTCCAGTGCGGCCGCAGCCGCGGCAGACTCTTCAACCAGCGAGGCGTTCTGCTGGGTCACGCGATCCATCTCAGCTACCGCCAGACCCACCTGGTCGATACCGCGGCTCTGCTCGTCAGACGCAGAGGCGATTTCACCCATGATGTCCGTTACGCGGGTCACCGCGTTCACGATCTCACCCATGGTTTCACCGGCGCTTTCTACCAGGGTTGAACCCACTTCCACGCGACCCACGGAGTCTTCAATCAGGCTCTTGATTTCACGAGCCGCCTGGGCACTGCGCTGGGCCAGGTTACGCACTTCACCGGCCACCACCGCAAAGCCACGGCCCTGCTCGCCCGCACGCGCCGCTTCTACCGCCGCGTTCAGTGCCAGGATGTTGGTCTGGAAAGCAATGCCGTCGATCACGCTGATAATGTCGGCAATTTTCTGCGAACTGCCCGCGATATCGCGCATGGTCTGCACCACGTTATCCACCACTTTGCCGCCTTTCTGCGCGGTTTCAGAGGCGCTCAGGGCAAGATGGCTCGCCTGACGGGCGTTCTCGGCGTTCTGCTTAACGGTCGCCGTCAGCTGCTCCATGCTGGCAGCGGTCTCTTCCAGGGAAGCGGCCTGCTGTTCAGTACGGGAGGAGAGGTCGTTATTGCCCATCGCAATTTCGCTCGCGCCGCTGTAGATCGCGTTCGCGCCGTTACGCACGTCGCCGACGGTACGCACCAGCTCACCCTGCATATGACGCAGCGAGTCGGCCAGTTCACCCATTTCGTTGGTGCCCTGAACCTCAATACGCTTCACCAGGTCGCCGCTGGCGATATGGCGAATGTTGTCGATCAGACGATTCAGCGGGGAGATCAGCGTCTGCTTGATGTTGAGCCAGACGGCCACGATCACCACCAGCACGGCAATCAGGACGCTAATCAGCACCCAGATAGCCTGGCTGAAGGAGCTGTTGCTGTCTTCGACCGCCATCTGGTACAGCTTGTCGTTCTGCTGCAGGTAGCTCACGTACTGCTTCTCAAAACCGTCCTGATAGCTCTGGGTCGGCTGGTCGAAGAAGGCGTTAATTTTGCCCGCGCCAAGCAGCTGGATCAGCTCCGCCAGCGCACCGTGGTAAATATCATAGTTACGCTTGATCTCCATGGCATCCGCATCACTTTGACGCGGATCGCGCGGCAGGGCTTCGTAGGCAGCCCAGTTTTTTTCCGCCTGTTTCAGAGACGTAGACGCGATTTGCATCAAATCGTTAACGGTCGCGCCGCTGCCGATATTGCTCTGATCCATCATGTAGCGGATACCCGCGCGGTTCAGGGTATTACGGGTTTGCAGCAACGCTACCCAGCTGGCGTTCAGCGTGGACTGTTGCTGGCGAATGGTTTGCAGGACGGTGAAATTCTCTTTGTCATTCTTCAGAGCATTAAAGAAAAGACCACCGGATGTGAGTTGTAAAAGGCCAAATATCGCTAAAACCAGCATTAAGCTGGTGACAATCTTGATACGGTTTAACATGTTTTCTCTTTCCTCAGGCAGATACAGAATTTTCGGCCTGGAAAGGGAAAACTTTACGAAAATCATCCTGGAATTTGGGGTTTTTACTCTTCTTCCCGCGCTGCGTTATGCCGGTTTCCGAGTTCAATAAACTCTTCCAGCAGCGCCGTCAGCTGTTTCATCTTCTCCGGCGTATATTCCGCCTCAATCTGCTGATACGCCTCTTCGACCTGCGCCTGAGCGTGTTCATACAGCGCATTCCCCTCTTTGGTCAGCGACACGTACAGCTTGCGCTGGTCGTTCACCGGCTTTAGGCGCAGCACCAGGCCGTCACGTTCCATGCGCGTCAGAATACCGGTCAGGCTCGGGCGCAGGATGCAGGTGCGAAACGCCAGATCGTGAAAATCCATCGACGGATGTTCAGCCAGCACGCGCACAATGCGCCACTGCTGCTCGGTCAGATTATGGCGCTTCACGATCGGGCGGAAGTAGGACATCGCTGCTTCCCGCGCCTGCAGCAGCGCGATGGTTAATGAATCATGCATAGCCTCTTCCCTTCTCATCATTAACAAGTAAACAATCACTAAAAGATGTTTTTATAAACAACACGTTTTCCATCAAAAAGTCTAACAGAAACCCATCGATTTTGTTAACTCACTGATTTTAATGCACATAAAACTCAATATGTAAATTTATTGTTATTCATATCACAAATTTTTCACTTCTGATTGCGAAATGAGCAGCAAAAGCATAAAACCAGATCATTAACATATTAATGAAATCCAAACAGGACATCCGGCCTGAGGAGTATGTGAATGAAAGGTACCGTTTTTGCCGTCGCCCTCAACCATCAAAGCCAGCGTGAAGCCTGGCGTGAGGCATTTGAAAAAGCCCCCTACAACACGCCGCCGAAAACAGCCGTGTGGTTTATCAAACCCCATAACACCGTGATTCGTGCGGGCGAACCCATTCCGTTCCCGCAGGGGGAAAAGGTGCTCAGCGGCGCCACGGTGGCGCTGGTCGTGGGTAAAACCGCCAGCAAGGTACGCGTGGAGGACGCTGCGGAATATATTGCGGGATACGCGCTCGCCAACGAGGTGAGCCTGCCGGAAGAGAGCTTCTATCGCCCGGCCATCAAGGCCAAATGTCGTGATGGATTCTGCCCGCTCGGCGAAATGGTCGCCGTTGATAACGTAGATAACCTGACCATCATCACCGAGATCAACGGCCGCGAAGCGGACCACTGGAACACCACCGATCTTCAGCGTAACGCTGCCGAACTGCTGAGCGCCCTGAGCGAGTTCGCCACCCTCAATCCCGGCGATGCGATCCTGCTCGGTACCCCTCACAGCCGCGTTGAGATCCGCCCGGGCGATCGCGTGCGTATTCTGGCGGAGGGCTTTCCGCCGCTGGAAAACCCGGTGGTGGATGAGCGCAATGTCACTATTGCGCACAGCACGCCGCCGCACGCCACGCTGTTTGCCCTCGGTCTGAACTATGCCGACCACGCCAGCGAGCTGGACTTCAAGCCGCCCACCGAGCCGCTGGTCTTTATCAAAGCGCCAAACACCTTCAACGGTGACAACCAGACGTCGGTGCGTCCGAACAATATCGAATACATGCATTACGAAGCGGAGCTGGTGGTGGTCATCGGTAAAACCGCGCGTAAGGTCAGTGAAGCCGATGCGATGGACTATGTTGCGGGCTACACGGTCTGCAACGACTACGCCATCCGCGACTACCTGGAAAACTACTACCGCCCGAACCTGCGGGTGAAAAGCCGCGACGGGCTGACCCCCATTTCCCCAAACATCGTGCCAAAAGCAGCCATTCCCGACCCGCACAACCTCGCCCTGCGCACCTTCGTTAACGGCGAGCTGCGTCAGGAAGGCACCACGGCGGATCTGATCTTCAGCATCCCGTACCTGATTGCGTACCTGAGCGACTTTATGACCCTGCAGCCGGGCGACATGATTGCCACCGGCACGCCGAAGGGGCTCTCCGACGTGGTGCCGGGCGATGAGGTGGTGGTGGAAGTGGAAGGCGTTGGACGCCTGGTGAACCGAATTGTGAGTGAGGAGACGGCAAAATGAAAAAGATAAACCATTGGATCAACGGTAAAAACGTCGCGGGCAGCGACTACTTCCACACTACTAACCCGGCCTCCGGCGAGCTCCTGGCAGAAGTTGCCTCCGGCGGTGAAGCTGAAATTCACCAGGCCGTTGCCGCCGCCAAAGAGGCGTTCCCGAAGTGGGCCAACCTGCCGATGAAGGAGCGCGCGCGCCTGATGCGTCGTCTGGGCGATCTGATCGACCAGAACGTGCCCGAGATCGCCGCCATGGAAACCGCCGACACCGGCCTGCCGATCCACCAGACCAAAAACGTGCTCATTCCACGCGCCTCGCACAACTTCGAGTTCTTCGCCGAGGTGTGCCAGCAAATGAACGGCAAGACCTACCCGGTTGACGACAAGATGCTCAACTACACCCTGGTGCAGCCGGTGGGCGTCTGCGCGCTGGTGTCGCCGTGGAACGTGCCGTTTATGACCGCCACCTGGAAGGTCGCGCCCTGTCTGGCCTTAGGTAATACCGCCGTGCTGAAGATGTCCGAACTCTCCCCGCTGACCGCCGACCGTCTGGGCGAGCTGGCCCTCGAAGCGGGGATTCCGGCGGGCGTGCTGAACGTGGTGCAGGGCTACGGCGCGACGGCAGGCGACGCGCTGGTGCGTCATCACGACGTGCGCGCGGTCTCCTTCACCGGCGGCACCGCCACCGGGCGCAACATCATGAAAAATGCCGGGCTGAAGAAATACTCCATGGAGCTGGGCGGCAAATCCCCGGTGCTGATTTTTGAAGACGCGGATATCGAGCGCGCGCTGGACGCCGCCCTGTTCACCATCTTCTCCATAAACGGCGAGCGCTGCACCGCGGGCTCCCGCATCTTTATCCAGCAGAGCATCTACCCGGAATTCGTGAAGCGCTTTGCCGAGCGAGCCAACCGCCTGCGCGTGGGCGACCCGACCGATCCAAATACCCAGATTGGCGCGCTGATTAGCCAGCAGCACTGGGAGAAAGTCTCCGGCTATATCCGCCTCGGCATCGAGGAAGGCGCAACCCTGCTGGCGGGCGGCCCGGACAAACCGACCGACCTGCCTGCATACCTGAAAGGCGGCAACTTCCTGCGCCCGACCGTGCTGGCGGATGTTGATAACCGCATGCGCGTGGCGCAGGAGGAGATCTTCGGGCCGGTGGCCTGCCTGCTGCCGTTCAAGGACGAAGCGGAAGGGCTGCGCCTGGCCAACGACGTGGAGTACGGCCTGGCGTCGTACATCTGGACCCAGGACGTCAGCAAGGTGCTGCGCCTGGCGCGCAATATCGAAGCAGGCATGGTGTTCGTCAACACCCAGAACGTGCGCGACCTTCGCCAGCCGTTTGGCGGCGTGAAGGCCTCCGGCACCGGCCGCGAGGGGGGCGAGTACAGCTTCGAGGTGTTCGCGGAGATGAAGAACGTCTGCATCTCCATGGGCGACCATCCGATTCCAAAGTGGGGGATCTGAAAATGGGTAAATTAGCGTTAGCAGCGAAAATCACCCACGTGCCGTCGATGTACCTTTCCGAGCTGCCGGGCAAAAACCACGGCTGCCGCCAGTCGGCCATCGACGGACACAAAGAGATCAGCAAGCGCTGCCGGGAGCTGGGCGTCGATACCATTATCGTCTTCGACACCCACTGGCTGGTGAACAGCGCCTACCACATCAACTGTGCGGACCATTTTTCGGGCGTCTACACCAGCAACGAGCTGCCGCACTTTATCCGCGACATGACTTACGACTACGACGGCAACCCGGAACTCGGCCAGCTGATTGCCGACGAGGCGGTGAAGCTTGGTGTGCGCGCCAAAGCGCACAACATTCCGAGCCTGAAGCTCGAGTACGGCACGCTGGTGCCGATGCGCTACATGAACGCGGATAAGCACTTCAAAGTGATCTCCATCTCGGCGTTCTGCACGGTTCACGACTTCGCCGACAGCCGCAGGCTAGGCGAGGCCATCGTCAGCGCTATAGAAAAATACGACGGCACCGTGGCGGTGCTCGCCAGCGGCTCGCTGTCGCATCGCTTTATCGACGACCAGCGCGCGGAAGAAGGGATGAACAGCTATACCCGCGAGTTCGACCGCCAGATGGACGAGCGCGTGGTGAAGCTGTGGCGCGAGGGTCAGTTTAAGGAGTTTTGCAGCATGCTGCCGGAGTACGCCGACTACTGCTACGGCGAGGGCAACATGCACGACACGGTGATGCTGCTGGGCATGCTCGGCTGGGACAAATACGACGGCAAGGTGGAGTTTCTCACCGAGCTGTTCGCCAGCTCCGGCACCGGCCAGGTCAACGCCGTTTTCCCTCTGCCCGCGTAAGGAGCCACCATGCCGCACTTTATTGCTGAATGTACCGACAACATCCGCCAGCAGGCCGACCTGCCGGCGCTGTTCGCCAAAGTGAACGAGGCGCTCGCCGCCACGAGCATCTTCCCGCTCGGCGGTATCCGCAGCCGCGCCCACTGGCTGGACACCTGGCAGATGGCCGACGGCAAGCACGATTACGCCTTTGTCCATATGACGCTGAAGATTGGCGCGGGGCGCAGTCTGGAGAGCCGGGAAGCCGTGGGGGAGATGCTGTTTGGGCTGATCAAAGCGCACTTTGCGGAACTGATGGCGAGCCGCTATCTGGCGCTGTCGTTTGAGCTCGACGAACTGCACCCGACGCTTAATTACAAACAGAACAACGTGCACGCGTTGTTTAAGTAGACATCTTTTCCGCCCGGTGGCGCTGCGCTTACCGGGCCTACAACGGCTCGAACGTAGGCCGGGTAAGCGCAGCGCCACCCGGCGACAACAGCACGCCCAGTCCCCTCGCCCCTATGGGGAGAGGGTTAGGGTGAGGGGAAATCGCTGCGGCCTGATGCCCTCACCCCGACCCTCTCCCACGGGGAGAGGGAGAAAACAATACAACAGGATATCGCCATGCTCGACAAACATACCCATACCCTGATCGCCCATCGTCTGCATCAGGCGGAACAGTCCCGGGAGCAGATCCGCGCGATCTCGCTGGACTATCCGGAGATTACGATTGAAGACGCCTACGCCGTCCAGCGCGAATGGGTGAGCCTGAAGATCGCCGAAGGCCGCGTGCTGAAGGGCCACAAGATCGGCCTCACCTCCAAAGCAATGCAGGCCAGCTCGCAAATCAGCGAGCCGGACTACGGTGCGCTGCTGGACGACATGTTCTTCCATGACGGCAGCGACATTCCCGTCGATCGCTTCATCGTCCCGCGCATTGAAGTGGAGCTGGCCTTCGTACTGGCAAAACCGCTGCGCGGCCCGAACTGCACGATCTTCGACGTCTACAACGCCACGGATTACGTCATCCCCGCGCTGGAGCTGATCGACGCCCGCTGCCACAACGTCGACCCGGAGACCCAGCGTCCGCGCAAGGTCTTCGACACCATCTCCGATAACGCCGCCAACGCGGGGGTGATCCTCGGCGGCCGTCCGATTAAGCCCGACGAGCTGGATCTGCGCTGGATCTCCGCCCTGCTCTACCGCAACGGCGTCATCGAAGAGACCGGCGTGGCCGCAGGCGTCCTGAACCACCCGGCCAACGGCGTGGCGTGGCTGGCCAACAAGCTTGCGCCGTACGACGTGCAGCTTGAGCCTGGCCAGATCATTCTCGGCGGCTCGTTTACCCGCCCGGTGCCCGCCAGCAGAGGCGACACCTTCCACGTCGATTACGGCAACATGGGCTCCATCAGCTGCCGCTTTGTCTAGGAGAGCACGATGCAAAACGCATTTAAAGCGGCGCTGAAAGCAGGCCGTCCGCAAATTGGGTTATGGCTGGGGCTGACCAGCAGCTACAGCGCCGAGCTGCTGGCCGGAGCAGGCTTCGACTGGCTGCTGATCGACGGCGAACACGCGCCGAACAGCGTGCAGACCGTCTTAACCCAGCTGCAGGCTATCGCCCCTTATCCCAGCCAGCCGGTGGTCCGCCCGTCGTGGAACGACCCGGTGCAAATCAAACAGCTGCTGGACGTGGGTGCGCAAACCCTGCTGGTACCGATGGTGCAAAACGCCGACGAAGCGCGGCTGGCAGTACGTGCCACCCGCTACCCGCCTGCGGGCATTCGCGGCGTCGGCAGCGCCCTGGCGCGGGCGTCGCGCTGGAACCGCATCCCGGACTACCTGCAGCAGGCCAACGAAGCCATGTGCGTGCTGGTGCAGATTGAAACCCGCGAGGCGCTGAAAAACCTGCCGCAGATCCTGGACGTGGAAGGCGTTGACGGCGTGTTTATCGGCCCGGCGGATCTGAGCGCCGACATGGGCTTTGCCGGCAATCCGCAGCACCCGGAGGTGCAGGCCGCCATCGAGCAGGCGATCGCGCAGATACGCGCCGCCGGTAAAGCCCCCGGCATCCTGATGGCGAACGAGCAGCTGGCTAAACGCTACCTTGAACTCGGCGCGCGGTTTGTCGCCGTCGGCGTCGACACCACCCTGCTCGCCCGCGGCGCGGAAGCGCTGGCGGCACGTTTTATCGAACAACCGGTTACGTCAGTTAATAACAATAAATCCGTCTACTAAACGTAAGATCTGGAGCGCACCATGACGACCTCTACCCTGCAAGCCCATGATAATAAAGCTGTTGAACACCGCGTAATTCACAAGCTGTTCCGGCGTCTGATCGTCTTTCTCTTTATCCTGTTTGTCTTCTCGTTCCTCGATCGCATCAACATCGGCTTCGCCGGGCTGACGATGGGTAAAGATCTGGGCCTCACGTCAACCATGTTTGGCCTGGCCGCGACGCTGTTTTACGTCACCTACGTGCTGTGCGGCATCCCGAGCAACATCATGCTGGCGAAGATCGGCGCGCGGCGCTGGATCGCCGGGATCATGGTGGTGTGGGGCATCGCCTCCACCTGCACCATGTTCGCCACCAGCCCTGAAACGCTCTATGTCCTGCGCATGCTGGTGGGCATTGCCGAAGCCGGCTTCCTGCCGGGGATCCTGGTCTATCTCACCTGGTGGTTCCCGGCCTATCACCGCGCCCGCGCCAACGCGCTGTTTATGATTGCTATGCCGGTCACCATGATGCTCGGCTCGATCCTCTCCGGGTACATTCTGGCGATGGACGGGCTGTGGAACCTCAAGGGATGGCAGTGGCTGTTCCTGCTGGAAGGGCTGCCGTCGGTGGTGCTCGGCGTGGTGACCTGGTTTTACCTCAACGACACGCCGGACCAGGCCACCTGGCTGGATGACGACGAAAAACAGGCGCTGAAAACGATGATCGCCCGCGAGCAGGAGCTGGCCGTAACGCAGCCTGCCTCGGCACGCTCTACCCTGCGCGAAGTGCTGACCCCGGCGGTGCTGCTCTACACGCTGGCCTACTTCTGCCTGACCAACACGCTGAGCGCGATCAACATCTGGACGCCGCAGATCCTGCAAAGCTTCAACACGGGAAGCAGCAACATCGTCATCGGCCTGCTGGCGGCGATCCCGCAGTTCTGCACCATCCTCGGGATGATCTGGTGGAGCCGCCGTTCCGACAGGCTGAAAGAGCGAAAAAAGCACACCATCCTGCCGTATCTGTTCGCGGCGGCGGGATGGATGCTGGCCTCCGCGACGGATCACAGCCTGATCCAGCTGCTTGGCATCATCATGGCCTCAACCGGATCGTTTACCGCCATGGCGATATTCTGGACCACGCCGGATCGGGTTATTAGCCTGCAGTCCCGCGCGGTGGCGCTGGCGGTGATCAACGCCATCGGCAACGTCGGATCCGCCGTCAGCCCATTGCTGATTGGGATCCTGCGCGACGCGACCGGCAGCTTCAGCTCGGGGCTGTGGTTCGTGGCCGGGCTGCTGGTGGTCGGCGCGCTGGTGCTGACGCGCATTCCGATGACGCAGCGGGATCAACAGAGGAACGCTCATGTGCCAGAGCCCTATCGCCAACATTGATATCAGCAAGGAGTACGACGAAAGTCTGGGCACCGACGATGTGCACTACCAGTCGTTCGCCCGCATGGCGGCCTTTTTTGGCCGCGACATGCAGGCGCATCGTCACGACCAGTACTTTCAGATGCACTTTCTCGATACCGGGCAGATTGAGCTCCAGCTCGACGATCACCGCTACTCGGTGCAGGCCCCGCTGTTCGTCCTCACGCCGCCGTCGGTGCCGCACGCGTTTATCACCGAATCCGACAGCGACGGGCACGTGCTGACGGTGCGTGAGGATCTGATCTGGCCGCTGCTGGAGGTGCTTTACCCCGGCACGCGGGAGGCGTTCGGCCTGCCGGGGATCTGTCTTTCGCTTTCCGACAGGCCGGACGAGCTGGCGGCGCTGAAGCACTACTGGCAGCTGATTGCCCGGGAATCCACGGAGCAGCTGCCCGGGCGCGAGCATACCCTGGTCCTGCTGGCGCAGGCGGTGTTTACCCTGCTGCTGCGCAACGCGAAGCTCGACGACCACGCCTCAGGCGGCATGCGCGGCGAGCTGAAGCTGTTCCAGCGCTTTACCCAGCTGATCGACACCCACTACCACCAGCACTGGACGGTGCCGGAATACGCCAGCGAGCTGCACCTGACCGAATCTCGCCTGACCGATATCTGCCGCCGCTTCGCCAACCGCCCGCCAAAACGCCTGATCTTCGACCGCCAGCTGCGGGAGGCCAGGCGCTTGCTGCTCTTCTCCGACAGCACCGTCAGCGAGATTGCCTGGCAGCTGGGGTTCAAAGATCCGGCCTATTTCGCCCGATTTTTTAACCGCTTAGTGGGGTGCTCGCCGAGCGCGTATCGGGCGCAGAAAGTACCGGTTTCCTGAACGCATCACGGTTCGTAGGGCGGGTAAGCGCAGCGCCACCCGCCGAAAAGCCGCACAGATCACAAAACCACATCCCACCCGAAAAGTACCCGTCGTTGTCCCAATCGTCCCTTCACGTTACGTCCCTCTCAGGCTTCAATTAAACAACAAAAACAAAACATAAATTTAACAACCCTATTCCGATACGAGGTCCCCTATGAAGCCTGAAGAGTTCCGCGCTGATGCCAAACGCCCGTTAACCGGCGAAGAGTATTTAAAAAGCCTGCAGGACGGTCGTGAGATTTATATCTACGGCGAGCGCGTCAAAGACGTCACCACCCATCCGGCGTTTCGCAATGCGGCAGCCTCCATCGCACAGATGTACGACGCGCTGCACAAGCCGGACATGCAGGACACGCTCTGCTGGGGCACCGACACCGGAAGCGGCGGCTATACCCACAAGTTCTTCCGCGTGGCGAAAAGCGCCGACGACCTGCGCCAGCAGCGCGACGCCATCGCCGAGTGGTCGCGCCTGAGCTACGGCTGGATGGGCCGCACGCCGGACTACAAAGCCGCGTTCGGCTGCGCGCTGGGCGCCAACCCGGCCTTCTACGGCCAGTTCGAGCAGAACGCCCGGAACTGGTACACCCGCATTCAGGAAACCGGCCTGTACTTTAACCACGCCATCGTTAACCCGCCGATCGACCGCCACAAGCCAGCGGACGAGGTAAAAGACGTCTACATCAAGCTGGAGAAGGAGACCGACGCCGGGATTATCGTCAGCGGTGCGAAAGTGGTGGCGACCAACTCGGCGCTGACCCACTACAACATGATCGGCTTCGGCTCCGCGCAGGTGATGGGCGAAAACCCGGACTTCGCGCTGATGTTCGTCGCGCCGATGGATGCCGAGGGCGTGAAGCTGATCTCCCGCGCCTCCTACGAGATGGTGGCAGGCGCAACCGGATCCCCGTACGACTACCCGCTCTCCAGCCGCTTCGACGAGAACGACGCCATCCTGGTGATGGATCACGTGCTGATCCCGTGGGAAAACGTGCTGATCTACCGCGATTTCGACCGCTGCCGTCGCTGGACGATGGAGGGCGGTTTCGCCCGCATGTACCCGCTGCAGGCATGCGTGCGTCTGGCGGTGAAGCTCGACTTCATCACCGCCCTGCTGAAAAAATCCCTGGAATGCACCGGTACCCTGGAGTTCCGCGGCGTGCAGGCGGATCTCGGCGAAGTGGTGGCCTGGCGCAACATGTTCTGGGCGCTGAGCGACTCCATGTGTTCTGAAGCCACCCCGTGGGTCAACGGCGCTTACCTGCCGGATCACGCCGCGCTGCAGACCTACCGCGTGATGGCGCCGATGGCCTACGCCAAGATCAAGAACATCATCGAGCGTAACGTCACCTCCGGGCTGATCTACCTGCCGTCCAGCGCCCGGGATCTGAACAACCCGCAGATCGACCAGTATCTGGCGAAATATGTGCGCGGCTCCAACGGCATGGATCACGTCGAACGCATCAAGATTTTGAAGCTGATGTGGGACGCCATCGGCAGCGAGTTTGGCGGTCGTCACGAGCTGTACGAAATTAACTACTCCGGTAGCCAGGATGAGATTCGCCTGCAGTGTCTGCGCCAGGCGCAGAGCTCCGGCAACATGGACAAGATGATGGCGATGGTCGACCGCTGCATGTCCGAATACGATCAGCACGGCTGGACCGTACCGCACCTGCACAACAACAGCGATATCAACATGCTCGACAAGCTGCTGAAATAGCGCAGCGGGAGGTTGCAATGCATTCAGATGAACAACGCCTGCGTTTTCGCGACGCAATGAGTAGCCTGTCGGCGGCGGTCAATGTGATCACCACCGAGGGTGAGGCCGGACGCTGCGGCATCACCGCTACCGCCGTCTGCTCGGTCACGGACACGCCGCCGTCAGTGATGGTGTGTATCAACGCCAACAGCGCCATGAATCCGGTATTTCAGGGTAACGGCAGGCTGTGCGTTAACGTGCTGAACCACGAGCAGGAGATCATGGCTCGCCATTTCGCCGGGATGACCGGAATAACGATGGAGGAGCGCTTTGCCCTCTCCTGCTGGCAAAAAGGCCCGCTGGCGCAGCCGGTACTCAAGGGCGCGCTGGCCAGCCTTGAAGGCGAGATTAGCCAGGTGCAAACCATCGGCACGCATCTTGTCTACCTTGTTGAAATTAAAAACATCATCCTGAGTGACGCAGGACACGGCCTGATCTACTTCAGGCGCCGTTTCCACCCGGTTATGCTGGAGGCGGAAGCCGCCTTGTAATCCCCCTCGCGCTGGCCTTTTTTTCCGGCCAGCGCCGCTTTCTACAAAAACTCCTAAGGTTTCCGCTAAATCACGCCGTTATATAACCATAAGAGAAATTTTCTGTGCCTGAATACTGACATTCTGTGTCAGTGCACCCGCATCATTCAGCGCATACCTAAATATACAGGATGACCTTATGGCTAAAACGACGCGGAGCCGCTCGGCTGAACGTCTGGTCGATATTCTGGTTGAGCTACATTTAAACGGTGTGGTAAACCGCAGTGCGCTAATGGAGAAATTCAAAATTACCGAGCGTACCGTCTACCGGGATTTAAATGCCCTCTCTCCCATTGTTGAACATACCGGTAACGGGCTATATCGACTGATCCATTCGGCACAATCGCCTGGCGGACAGGGCTTACATCACACTCTTGCTAACTTCCTGAATGCTGATAGCTTTTTCCCTGAAAGAAATACGGAATTCTGGCAGAATCTTGAAACGCGCGTTGACGAAAACCATATTCTTATTCTTGCGAATGAAGCCGAACACACGGTACAACGTGATATTCGCCGTCATTTAACGAAAATCGAGAGATCGATTAAAAACCATAATGTTTGTCAGATTGTTTATAAGGGGAAAACCCGTCTGATTAATCCCTATAAACTCATTAACAAAAAAAATATATGGTATTTACAAGCCACCGAAAATAGCCGCCTGAAATCCTTCTCATTGAGTCAGATTAGCTGGTTTGATATTCAGAAAACGACCTTCACCCCGGAAGAAAATGTCCTTGCGCTGCTGGAAAAAAGCCTCGACCCCTGGGTCTCTGAAAATACTTTCGCGGTGAAAATATTCATCAAAGATAATATTTCACATTACTTCCTGCGTCGCGATCTTCTGCCAGAACAAGAGCTGCTGGCGGAGC
Organism: Enterobacter sp. PL_is514; assembly: GCF_055816715.1. NCBI lineage: Bacteria > Pseudomonadati > Pseudomonadota > Gammaproteobacteria > Enterobacterales > Enterobacteriaceae > Enterobacter > Enterobacter sp. PL_is514. The sequence goes on from NZ_JBVPGN010000033.1 coordinate 274,652, forward strand.
AACAGGGCGGCGTCACGCTGCGCTGCCAGGCGGCCCACGAGAACCAGATCCTGCCGCTGCTGTTCTACTGGCTGCCTCATATTCAGATTCTGGAGCCGAACTGGCTGAAGGAAAAACTGCTCGGAACGCTGGAGCACTATCTGGCGGTGGAGCGCAACCCGAATAATCAAGTGATCTCAATCACATAATTTCGCCCCCTGGCGGCGAGCCGAAACCGCTCGTCGCCGCCTTTGACCGCTCACCTGGCACTTTCAACCACTCATTCATTTACCGTCCTTTACACGCGCGAGGATCTGGCACGATCGCTCCAGCATTAATCAATACCTCCTCACAACGAACCCTGACCCTTTTTTCTTTACATAAAAAACCAGGTCTTACTATGGATACTAAAAAACTACTGAAGCACGTGCCCTGGGCCTTACTCGGGATCCTCGGCGCTTTTTGTCTGGCGGTTGTCGCATTACGCCGGGGCGAACACGTAAGCGCCCTGTGGATCGTGGTCGCGTCCGTTTCCGTCTATCTTGTTGCTTATCGCTACTACAGCTTGTACATCGCGCAGAAGGTTATGAAGCTCGACCCGACGCGCGCCACTCCAGCGGTCATTAACAATGACGGCCTGAACTACGTGCCAACCAACCGCTACGTGCTGTTTGGTCACCACTTTGCCGCTATCGCCGGTGCAGGCCCGCTGGTGGGCCCGGTGCTGGCCGCGCAGATGGGCTACCTGCCGGGTACCCTGTGGCTGCTCGCTGGCGTGGTGCTGGCGGGTGCGGTGCAGGACTTTATGGTGCTGTTTATCTCTTCTCGCCGTAACGGCGCCTCTCTGGGTGAGATGGTTAAAGAGGAGATGGGCCGCGTGCCGGGGACTATCGCCCTGTTCGGCTGCTTCCTGATTATGATCATCATCCTCGCGGTGCTGGCCCTGATCGTGGTGAAAGCGCTGGCTGAAAGCCCGTGGGGTGTCTTCACCGTCTGCTCAACCGTGCCGATTGCGCTGTTCATGGGTATCTACATGCGCTTCCTGAGACCGGGACGCGTAGGTGAGGTGTCAGTGATCGGTATCGTGCTGCTGGTGGCCTCCATCTACTTCGGCGGCGTGATTGCGCACGACCCGTACTGGGGTCCGGCGCTGACCTTCAAGGACACCACCATTACCTTCGCGCTGATTGGCTATGCGTTTATCTCCGCGCTGCTGCCGGTCTGGCTGATTCTGGCCCCGCGCGACTACCTGGCGACCTTCCTGAAAATCGGCGTTATCGTCGGTCTGGCGATCGGTATCCTGGTGATTAACCCGGATCTGAAAATGCCGGCAGTGACGCAGTACATCGACGGTACCGGCCCGCTGTGGAAAGGCGCCCTGTTCCCGTTCCTGTTCATCACCATTGCCTGCGGTGCGGTCTCCGGCTTCCACGCCCTGATCTCCTCCGGTACTACGCCTAAGCTGCTGGCGAACGAGAAAGACGCGCGTCTGATCGGCTACGGCGCGATGCTGATGGAGTCCTTCGTGGCGATCATGGCGCTGGTTGCAGCGTCCATCATCGAACCGGGTCTGTACTTCGCGATGAACACCCCGCCGGCGGGTCTCGGCATCACCATGCCAAACCTGCACGAGATGGGCGGTGACAACGCGGCGCTGATTATGGCGCAGCTGAAAGACGCCAGCGCACACGCGGCGGCGACCGTCAGCTCCTGGGGCTTCGTGATTTCGCCTGAGCAGATCATGCAGACCGCGAAAGACATCGGCGAACCGTCCGTGCTGAACCGCGCCGGTGGCGCTCCTACACTGGCTGTCGGTATCGCACACGTGTTCCACAAAGTGCTGCCGTGGGCGGACATGGGCTTCTGGTACCACTTCGGTATTCTGTTCGAAGCGCTGTTCATCCTGACCGCGCTGGACGCCGGTACCCGTGCGGGCCGCTTCATGCTGCAGGATTTGCTCGGTAACTTCGTGCCGTTCCTGAAGAAAACCGACTCTCTGGTAGCGGGCATTCTGGGTACGGCGGGCTGCGTCGGCCTGTGGGGCTACCTGCTGTATCAGGGCGTTGTCGACCCACTGGGCGGCGTGAAGAGCCTGTGGCCGCTGTTCGGTATCTCTAACCAGATGCTGGCTGCCGTGGCGCTGGTGCTCGGCACCGTGGTCCTCGTGAAGATGAAACGCACCAAATACATCTGGGTAACGGTTGTTCCTGCGCTGTGGCTGCTGCTCTGCACCACCTGGGCGCTTGGCCTGAAGCTGTTCAGCGCCAACCCGCAGCTGGAAGGCTTCTTCTTCATGGCTAACCAGTACAAAGAGAAGATTGCCGCAGGCGGCGCGGATCTGACCGCGCAGCAGATTGCCAACATGAACCATATCGTGGTGAACAACTACACCAACGCGGGTCTGAGCATTCTGTTCCTGGTGGTGGTGTACAGCATTATCTTCTACGGCATCAAAACCTGGTTGAAAGTGCGTAACGCTGAAGGCCGTACGGACAAAGAAACCCCGTACGTGCCGGTGCCGGAAGGCGGCGTGAAGACCTCTTCACACCATTAATCCAGCATGTAACTGTAGGCCCGGATCGCTGCGCGCCACCGGGCTTTTTCTTATCAGGACCCGTTATGTTTGGTAACTTAGGCGAAGCAAAAAAATACCTCGGTCAGGCGGCGAAAATGCTGATTGGCATTCCGGACTATGACAACTACGTTGAGCATATGAAGACCAACCATCCGGATAAGCCGTACATGACCTACACCGAATTCTTCCGCGAGCGTCAGGAAGCGCGCTACGGCGGAAGTGGAGAAGGCGGCGTCCGCTGCTGCTAAAGGAGAGACCATGACCCCGATTGCCGTTACCCTGCTGACCGGTTTCCTCGGCACCGGTAAAACCACCCTGCTGCGCCACATCCTGAATGAACAGCACGGTTTTAAAATCGCCGTCATCGAAAACGAATTTGGCGAAGTCTCCGTAGACGACCAGCTGATTGGCGATCGCGCCACGCAGATCAAAACCCTGACCAACGGCTGTATCTGCTGCACCCGCTCTAACGAGCTGGAAGACGCCCTGCTGGACCTGCTCGACAGCCGCGATCGCGGTGAAATCGACTTTGACCGCCTGGTGATCGAGTGCACCGGCATGGCCGACCCCGGCCCGATTATTCAGACCTTTTTCTCTCATGAGATCCTTTGCCAGCGCTATCTGCTGGACGGCGTCATTGCCCTGGTCGATGCGGTCCACGCCGATGAGCAGATGAATCAGTTCACCATCGCCCAGTCTCAGGTGGGCTACGCCGACCGCATCCTGCTGACCAAAACCGACGTGGCGGGCGAAAGCGTTAAGCTTCGCGAGCGCCTGACGCGCATCAACTCCCGCGCGCCAATTTACACGGTGACGCACGCCGATATCGACCTGTCCCAGCTGTTCAACACCAACGGCTTTATGCTGGAGGAGAATGTCACCGCAAAACCGCGCTTCCACTTTATGGGAGACAAGCAAAACGACGTGGCGTCAATTGTGGTGGAGCTGGATTATCCGGTGGATATCAGCGAAGTCTCCCGCGTAATGGAGAACCTGCTGCTGTCGTTTGCCGACAAGCTGCTGCGCTACAAAGGGATGCTGTGGATTGACGGCGAGCCCAACCGCCTGCTGTTCCAGGGCGTGCAGCGCCTGTACAGCGCCGACTGGGACCGACCGTGGGGCGATGAACCGCCGCACAGCGTGATGGTGTTTATAGGCATCCAACTGCCGGAAGAGGAGATTCGTGCGGCGTTTGCGGGTCTGAAGAAATAGCCTCCCCGCTTAACTATGCGCTCCGAACAATCCCCTCTCCCCTGTGGGGAGAGGGGTGAGCGGTAAACTTATTTCACCGCCTCCGGCAGCGTCACAATCCACAGCTCGCTGTCGGACTCCGGCTTCTTCAGCGGCTTCACGCTGAGCGTGGTTTCCACCGGCTTATCATCCAGCGTCAACTTGCCTTCCGCGTTCACCCGATAATCCTTGAGCTTCTTGCCCTCGACCGGGTTTTGCATCGCCACCTTCACGCCAAAGTCGTTATCGTTCGCCACCGCAAGCGTTTTGCTGTCGATAAGCGCCAGCCCTTCAGCCTTCTCCTGCTGCCAGCCCAGCGCGCGGAGATCGACCACCTGCATTTTTGCCGCGAGGGTAATCCCGCGCTGCGCCAGGGTTTTCTCATCATCAAATTCCGGGTACTCGCCCGGCTTGTCAAAGGCGGAAAGATCGCTCGCCTTGCTGAGATCCACCTTGTAAATCAGGTTACGCATCCCGTCGTTTTTATCGCTTCCCTGCTCAATCAGCAGGATGTGCTGATTATCGAGCGCCACGATGTCGCCGATTTTGGCGTCGCTGTTTTTATCGTAGGCCGCGCTGTCGATGGGGTAACCGTACATCGCGGTTTTGCCGGTCGCCGGGTCGAAGCTCACCAGTCGGGTGAACAGCGCCTGCTTTTTGCTTTTACCGTCGATGTCCAGCGTGCTTTGCACGGCGGCGATAATCCGCCCGTCCGGCATTCGGGTCAGGCCTTCAAAGCCCCGGTTGGGCTGGCGCCATTTGATGATGTTTGGCAGACCGCCCGCGATGGATTTTTCCCCTTCCGCGGCCTGCGGCCCGTGGATCGCGAGGATCTTGCCTTTGCTGTCGACGTTAATCAGGAACGGGCCGTACTCGTCGCACAGCCAGTAGCCGCCTTTGCCGTCCGGCGTGATGCCTTCCGTATCCAGTCCGCGGTTGTCACCCTTGAGCGTCTTTAAGGTATCGCTGAACGCCACTTCATTGGTGGAACCAATCACGCCGCTTTGCAGCGGCAGACCGTTAATCTCGCCTTTATCGTCATGCAGCGGGCGGGCATCCGTTGCCTCTGCTTTGCCGTTCTGAACGCGGATGGTCATCAGCAGCGGCGCGAAATCTGGCGTGACAAATATTTTGGCTTCGTTTTTACCCATTTTTGGCGCATCGGCGTTGGGACCGCGATCGGTCACGGTCGCAAACGTCAGGGCGTCGCCCTGCTTGCCCGTAAACAGCAGGCCAGAGCCAATCCCTACCGGGAGCCCGTTCGGGAACGCATCGGCAAACGCTCCGCTGTATTTCACATGCGAGCCGTCAGGGAAGCTGACGACATAGCGCTCAGCGGTAGGCTGTGCCGCCAGGCCAGAGAAAGAGAGCGCACAACCGATAAGCACAGGAATAATTTTTCTTTTCATATTGTTAGCATCCAGTTAGTGAAGCCAACAACGTAAAGAATAAACGTGTCAGAAAAATGACATGGAAAGGCAACCGGCATGGGCGAGTGAACGTATATTCAATGCCCGGAAATGTAAGGTTGTGTTGTATTGTGTGACAACTGAAATACTTTTGGAAATTATTAGAAACTCAATTAATTCACCTCTAATCACTATCCCTTCTTCGTTCAGTTTATGTTTAGTCAAAAAATTAAACGGTGCCTAAACGTCCGAACATCACGCGTTGACACCTCGACAATCAAACATCGATGCAACATTTCAAATAAAAAAGTTAACAATATCAGCATAAAACAGCGACCTTCATCACATTTGCAGTCATAAACATCGCTTGTTAAGGTGCCCCCAGATGAATTTAATGACGAGGCATAAAACATGAAAAAACTGAATATCCTTCTTCTTTCTGCTCTGACCGCCCTCTCGGGTTCCGCTCTGGCAATGGGTGGCAGCATTGAGCAGGGTAAAAACTTTACCAACCTCAACCTCGAAATGGGGAAATCCTCATCCGGCCTGTATGCCGAAAGCAACTGGCTTAAAAACACCGATGACGGTACCCAGACCGGCGGCGTAGGCGCAGGCTACAACCTGGAAGTGGGCCCGGTAATGCTGAATGCGGGTGCCAAAGCCATCTACATCGGCCCGAAAAAAGGCGATAACGGCGTGGCGTTCCCCATCGGTGGTGGCGTAAACGTTGCCCTGACCGACAGCATCCACGTGTACGGTGAAGGCTACGTGGCGCCAGAAGGGCTGAACAACAGCGTGAAAAACTACGTGGAAGCCAATGGTGGCGTAAGCTGGACGCCGATCGCGCCGGTGACCCTGAAAGTGGGCTACCGCCACGTGAGCGTTGATGGTAAAGACGGTCGTCCGAACCACACGCTGATTGACGGCGCATATGTAGGCGGTGGAGTGTCCTTCTAAGCCTGTGTGTGCGTTTCGCCCGGCGGCGCTACGCTTGCGCGGGCCTACAATCAAAGGGGCAATATATTAAAATTGTTGCACATTGTAGGCCGGGTAAGCGCAGCGCCACCCGGCAAGAAAGGCGATGACAGTGTTCATAGTAAACCTGCCGGCTGGCAGGTTTTTTTATGACCTCTTACTGACGCACCACCACCAGCTTCTGGTTCACAAACTCTTTGATCCCCAGATCCGACAGCTCGCGTCCGTAACCGGAGCGCTTCACGCCGCCGAACGGCAGCTCTGGCGCGGTATCGGTAAGCCAGTTGATATACACCATCCCGGTCTCGATCCGGGACGCCATTTTCTTCGCGCGCTCGATATCCTGGCTGAATACTGCTCCACCCAGGCCGTAGTGGGAGTCGTTCGCCAGCGCGACCGCCTCGTCGTCGTTTTTTACCACGTACATCTGCGCCACCGGGCCGAAGAACTCTTCGAAGTACGCCGGGTTGTCGCGCGAGATATTCGTCAGGATCGTCGGTTCGAAGAAGCTCCCCTCACGCTGCACCGGCTTGCCGCCATAGTGCAGCGTCGCGCCGTTTTTCACCGCCTCGTTGACCTGTTTGGTCAGCGTTTCCAGCGCATCTTTCGACGACAGCGGCCCCAGCGTGGTGCTTTCGTCGAGCGGATCGCCAATCTTCACCTGCTTAAACGCCTCGGTGAATTTGCTCAGGAAGGCATCCGCGATCTTTTCATGCAGGATAAAGCGCTTCGCCGCGGTGCAGACCTGCCCGGCGTTGTTGAGGCGCGCATTCACGCCAGTCTTGACGGCTTTGCCCAGGTCCGCGTCGTCCAGCACCACGAAGACGTCGTTACCGCCCAGCTCCAGCGTGGATTTCTTGATGTGCTTCGCCGCCTGCGCGGCCACCACGCTGCCGGCTTTTTCGGAGCCGGTTAATGCGGCACCCTGCACGCGATCGTCGGCAATGATGTTTGCCACCTGCTCGGACGAGATAAACAGGTTGGTCCATGCACCTTCCGGCGCGCCCGCCTCGCGGACCAGATGGGCAAAGGTCTCGGCGCAGTGCGGCACGATGCTGGCATGCTTGGCGAGCACCGGGTTGCCTGCCGCCAGGTTTGGCGCCAGAACGCGCATCAGCTGGTAATACGGGAAGTTCCACGGCTCAACGGCCATCAGCACGCCGATGGGATGATGCTCCACCCACGCTTCCCCGAGTTCGGATTGATACTTCACCGGAGCCAGGAACTGCTTCGCGTTGTCGGCATAATAGCGGGCGATCTGCGCGCACAGCTTCACCTCGCCGCGGCTCTGTTCGATAAGCTTGCCCATCTCCTGGCTGGCGATTTTCGCCAGATCCTCGGTGCGCTCGTCGATCAGGTCGGCAAGCTTATGCAGCACCGGCAGGCGCTGGCTGATGTCGCCTTTAGCCCAGTCCGAATGGTAAAGCGCATCGGCCGCCTTCAGGGCCGCTTCAATATCCGCGTCGGTATGTGAGGGGTATTCTTTGATGAGCTGGTTAGTGGCAGGATTTACTGTCTGATAAGCCATGTCGAATCTCCTTGTTTTACCGCTTAGGGTATTAAGGGTAGTCAACATGACTGGCTGTGGACGTAAAGTTGGGTATATCCGGAAGGTTCTTAATGAAGCGCTGCCAGACGGTTCGCTGACGTGGTATAAAAAACGTCCAGAAGGAGTTCATATGACCGATACCCGACATATCCGGCAGACTTTTCACCGCGCCTCAGGCCTTGAGCTGCGCAGCACGTGGCAGAGCACGCAGGCGTATAAACGTCATTGTCACCCGCAGCTCTCCATCGGCGCGATTGTGGAAGGCCAGACCTGCTGCGTGTGTCATGACAGAGAATACATCCTTAACCCCGGGGACCTCATTGTGATCCCGGCCTCTGCGCCGCACAGCTGCAACCCCGTCGCCGGGCAACCGCGCAGCTACCATATGCTCTATATCGACACCGATCTTCCTCTGGCGCTCCAGGTGATTCGCGACCGTACGCTCTTTAAGCGCTACCTTGAGATTGTTGAGACGATGTCGCCTGCCTCCGTGGACACGCTGCTTTCAGCCCTGCCCCGCCGCCTGGAAAACGCAGATGCGCTTCGCTCAACCAGTCAGCACGTGCGGCAGGCGTTTCTTGCCGACCTGGCCGCACCGCCTTCGCTTGACGAACTTGCCCAACTATTCTCGCTGCGCAAAGAGACGCTGATCCGCACCTTCAGGCAGGACACCGGCCTGACGCCGGGCAGCTTCCTCAACATCTCCCGCGTGGAGTTCGCCAAAGCGCGGCTACGTGCCGGGGACGACATCGCCGACGTGGGCTACCAGAGCGGCTTTGCCGACCAGAGCCATTTTCATAAGACCTTCGTCAGCTATACCGCCGCCACGCCGCGCCAGTACGCCACGGGCCGATCAATATCCGACAATAAATAACGTTGGCATCACCGTAGTCTGACCTCAGATTGTTAACCGAGGTTACTATGGAACTGTTCTTCCCTTCTGCTTTTCTTGCCCTGGCGCTGGCGCATTTTGTCGCCCTGTTAAGCCCGGGTCCGGACTTCTTCCTGCTGGTGGGCTACGCGGCGCGCTACCGACTGCGCGGCAGCGCCGGATTGTGCGTCGGCATCGCCGCGGGCAATGGGCTGTATATCTTACTGGTGATTATTGGCTGGAGCGCGCTGCGCCAGTTTGCCTGGCTGTTTACGCTGATAGAACTTTGCGGCGCGCTGTACCTGCTGTGGATCGGCTCGCATCTGGTACGCAGCCAACCGCAGGCGCTGAGGCTGAATGAAACCCGTCAGCGCTGCCCTTCGCTGCGCAAGCAGATCCTGCTGGGGCTCGGCTCGGCGCTGCTTAATCCGAAGAACGCGCTTTTCTATCTGGCGCTGATGACGTCGCTACTGGGGCCGAACGTGACGCTGCTTCAGCAGGCGACCTGCGGCGTCTGGATGGTGATGGTGGTGCTGGTGTGGGATCTGGCGCTGGTGTCGCTGATGGGGCTATCGTCGGTGCAACAGAAGCTCAGCCGTGCGCTGTGGTGGATTGAGCGCACGGCGGGTGTGGTGCTGATGGGGTTTGGCGGGTGGGTGCTGTGGCGGGTGATATGAAAGAATCTTATCAGCCGTTTTCTATGCCCCTAACCGATAATCCCAGTCATCCGAGTGAATAACGTTACCGTCACGGTAATGCCAGGTAATCTTTTTATAACGAAGCAAAACAAGCTCAAGATGACCCTGTTTTTCATGGTAAGTCTCTTTCACGTCATGCATTAATGAAAACACCGTGACGACCTTCACCGCTTCCAGCGTTATCGTGAAATAGATTTCTTCCTGACCGGCATCATTGATTCTGTACAGGTCGATAGTCGCTTTCCTGAACGTACCGCCCGTGCTGAGTGCTTTATAGAGAAAAACACTGGAGGCATCTATTTCTTTCTCAATAAGAAAGGGACGATGCTGGCGTTTGCTCAATGCTCTGCCATTATGCAGGTCAGAATTATAGCTTACGTTATGATAGAGCCCTAAAACCTCAATCTGGTTTTCACGGTCTTTAACTTTCACGCTGCCTTTTATGTTATTACCCGCATCGTCAGTTAATGACATATATCCCGGAATGGCCATTTACATATCCTTATCGAATGGAACAGAGTGTTCAACAGTTGAGATCATAACGGCGAGACATCTTTTACCCTGCGGGCTTTTTATTTTGAACATCTCCCTGATTGAATCCACAAAGAGCTTATTACCCTCTGCTTCCGTTTCTGGATAACTGGCAAAAGCACAGATTTGTTGAATAGTGAGTAAGGGCTTATCGTCTTTTAAAATGGCTAAAACGCCTGCAGGATTATGAGGGATAGCTTCAGAAAGCGCTGCTTTTAAGTCTTCAGCCGTACTGGCGTCCACTCCGGGTTCAAGGGCACTCGCCACGGCTAACCATGCCTGAGTTCCTTTACTTATCTCTGGTATGACATGATTCCACCATTCCGACTCACCCGTATCATTTGAATCCAGCTCCGCTACAACAGACATGGCGCCTTTGCCGTTTATCATTTGCAGGATCTGTTCAGGAGTGTGGTTTTTGGCAAATAAACCCATCGGTAAGCACAAGAAGAATAGCACCATAATATACTTCATTATCGCACCACCAGTATTGTATCACCCGAATCATAAATCATATGACGCTTGTCCTGACCATTCATAATGATACAACCTGCTGATGCAGAGCCTGGTGGCTGACCTTTTTTATCACCATGAATTTGAAAATGATCCCTACCAAAGGTATTGGTCCCCGCTATAGGCTCAAGAATAATGGCCTCAGCACTTTTATGATTATTCCACCCGGCAATAAAATAAATACCTCTGGGAATGGGGCCTCTGTTTCGTTGACTTTCACACTCTGGCTTATCTTTCGATTCACCCGCACCGCTGTAGCAGTTAGCGACAAACACACCATTATGGCTCAATACCCCCGTCGAAACTTTATACTCCCATGTCATCGATACCGTCTCCTTTCATAAATAGTCCTTTATCGTATGGCTAACAGGAGCGTTAAAATGACTACGACGGTCACAAAACATTACGTCCGAAAATAAATAAGCACAAAAAATATAGAAAAATTAATAATAGATAATTTTGATTTATATAATTTTTATATAAAAGCCGTGTGTCAGGCAGAGAATGCGTCTCTCCCCTTACACCAGTTTTGCACTTTTGGTTCACTTGCCTCTATCCTTAACCCATGGAAAAAATAGCTGAACTCAAACGCGCCAAGCTGCTGGCGCTGGCGCTGCTGCTGGTTGCCGCCGCGGCGTTTATCACCACCCTGTTCCTGCCGCAGACCTTCTGGGTGCGCGGCGTCAAGGCCATTGCCGAGGCGGCAATGGTCGGCGCGCTGGCTGACTGGTTTGCGGTCGTCGCGCTGTTCCGCCGGGTGCCGATTCCCTTTATCTCCCGCCATACGGCGATCATCCCGCGCAATAAAGACCGGATCGGCGACAATCTCGGCCAGTTTGTGCAGGAGAAATTTCTCGATACCCAGTCGCTGGTGGCGTTGATCCGCCGCTATGAGCCCGCGCAGATGATTGGTGCCTGGTTCAGCAAGCCCGACAACGCCCAGCGCGTCGGGCTGCATCTGATGCAGGTGATGAGCGGTTTTCTCGAGCTGACCGACGACGGGCGCATTCAACGCCTGCTCAAACGCGCGGTGCATAAGGCCATCGACAAGGTCGACTTCACTGAAACCAGCGCCGTGATGCTGGAGAGCATGACCAAAAACAACCGCCATCAGGTGCTGCTGGACGCCATCATCAATCGCCTGATTACCCTCATTCAGCGGGAAAGCACGCGGGACTTTATCGCCGACCAGATCGTCCACTGGCTCAAGACCGAGCATCCGCGCAAGGCGATGGTGCTGCCCACCGAGTGGCTGGGCGATCAAAGCGCGGAGATGGTGTCAAACGCGGTGAACACGCTGCTGGACGATATCAGCCATGACCGCACGCACCAGATCCGCCAGGCATTTGACCGCGCCACGCTGAAGCTTATTGACAACCTGAAAAACGATCCGGACATGGCGGCCAAAGCCGACAACATCAAGCACTATCTGAAAAACGATGAGGCGTTTAACCGCTATCTGGGTGAGATGTGGGCCGACCTGCGCCAGTGGCTGAAGGCGGACATGCAGAGTGAGGACTCGCGCGTGAAGCAGCGCATCGCCAACGCCGGGCTTTGGTTTGGTGAAACGCTGACGAACGATGCGAACCTGCAAGCCTCAATGAACGAGCATCTGGAGCAGGCCGCGCACCGCCTCGCGCCGGATTTTGCCGCGTTCCTGACACGCCATATCAGCGACACGGTGAAAAGCTGGGATGCCAAAGACATGTCCCGCCAGATTGAGCTGAACATTGGCAAGGATCTGCAGTTTATCCGCGTCAACGGCACCCTGGTGGGCGGGACGATTGGCCTGATTCTGTTTTTACTCTCGCAAATCCCGACGCTTATCCATTGAGCGTCCTGAGGATCAGCGCCTTCATGCTGGAAATAGCGGCATTGGCGGAGGCGCTTCCCTGATGCAGCGCTATTCCCAACTCTCCTGTATCTGGCAGCTGGCGGCTGTCGACCTGTAACGTCTCGGGCAGGCCAATACGCGTGCGGAGCGTGATACCCAGCCCCGCGCTGACGCCCGCCCACAGTCCGCTCAGGCTATAGCTGGTAAAAGCTATACGCCAGGGAATACCTGCGGCATCCAGCGATGCGATAGCCCGGCTTCGCAAGAGGCAGGGGGCGTCAAACATTACCAGCGGCAGCGGCTCACCTCGCTGCAGAAGTGCCTCAATGTCCTCGCTGGACCGGCAAATCCACTTTAGCGGCTCGCTTCGCACATAGTCGCCTTCTCGTCCTTCCTGCCAGACCAGCGCCAGATCGAGTTCGTTTGCCGCCACGCCCCGCAGCAGCGGCGGGTTGCGATCGACGCGCGCGATCATGCGAAGCTCAGGGTGTTGTCTGTGAAAATCGCCGATAACCTGCGGCATCACGGACTCCCCAAAGTCCTCCTGCATACCCAGACGCACCTCGCCCTGAAGCAACTCCCCCCTGATAGCCCGGAGCGCTTCATCATTTAATGCCAGCATGCGTCGGGCGTAGCTCAGCAGAATTTCACCCTCCCGGGTCAGAGCCAGCGTACGCCCCTGCTTCACGGTGAGCGCCACGCCGCACTGCTGCTCCAGCTTTTTTAGCTGGGCGCTGACCGCAGAGGTGGACCGACACAGCCTGTCCGCCGCCTCGGCAAAGCTGGTGGATTGAATACCCTCCACAAAGCTGCGCAGCGCGTCCAGGTCTAATGCTGAAAAGCGTTTATCCATATCATCCTCATTTTCAGGACATTTGGTCCTGAACATTGCAATTTTATTTATGGTGGCAGCCTGCGAGAGTGATTTCCAGACCACAGGAGGAATAAAAATGAGCACAACACTGAATCGCGACACGCTTGCGCAGGTCTCCCCTAAGCTGGCGGAACTCAGCCAGCAGGTGCTGTTTGGCGATATCTGGCAGCGTCCGCAGCTGGCCCCGCGGGATCGCAGCCTGATCACGCTTGCCGCCCTGGCCGCCCTGGGGCGTACCGCGCAGCTTCCCTGGCATATCGACTTTGCCCGAAAAAACGGCGTGACGGACGACGAGATTGCCGAAGCGTTTACTCATCTGGCGTTTTACGCAGGCTGGCCGGCAGCCGTCAGCGCCCTGACCTGCCTGGCAGAGGAGAAACAATAATGCCGTTTGTTCGCATCATGACGGGTGGCCGCTATAGCGAGATGCAGAAAAAACAGATTTCGGACATTCTGCACCAGGCGCTGACGGAAACCTTCGCCGTTCCCGCGCAGGACCGGTTTCATTTTTTTGAATGCTTCGCTGCCGGGGATCGATACGTTGATCGGCACTATCTCAGCCCGGGCAGAACGGAGGGGGCGATACTGTTCAATATCGTGGCCGGTAAGCCGAGGAGCGAAGAACAAAAAGCGGCGCTCTACCGCCAGTTGGCTGCGCAGCTGAATGAGAAGATGGGCATCAATGGTGGGGACGTGATGGTCGTTATCCAGTTTACTGCCGCTGAAGACTGGAGCTTCAGCGGCGGCATACGCTATCAGCCCTGAATGACGTAGCGCGTCGCCTCGAAGCGGTTCAGGATCAGGTGCACCAGAAAGACCATCGTCAGCGTCGCCACCAGCGAAAAAGTGACGGAGGTGATGCGGTACAGATCGCTGAACACCAGGTCAGTGTCCGGGTGCATGTTCTGCCCGAACATTATCCCGATGGTGGTGATGCTGGAGAACCCTACGCCTGCGCCCACCTTCTCCATCACGTGGAGTCGCGCCCCAAACGCCAGCCCGAGGCCGATCAGCGGCATCATCAATAGCATATGGCTGCTGTGATCGTAGAGGATCAGCTGCACCACCAGAATATAGAGGCAGCCCAGCACCACGCCGACCACGCGCCAGATGGAGCTCATCACCGAACCGCGATAGTGCATCGGGAACAGGATTAAAATCCCCGCCATCAGCGCCGAAAGCGAATCGCTTAAGTCGCTGATCTGAAAAACGACGAATATCAGCGTCGCGACGGTGCCGGAGAGCAGCGACTCGTGGCGCACGCGGGCGTCGTCTTTCTCAATCAGCGGCGGCGGCTTGCGGGGCTCCACGTCCGGCAGGAGATAGTTCATCAGCGCGCTCAGGCATACCGCCATCACGCTCGCTTCGATGTTGGAGAACAAAAGCGTGTGCCAGTTGGTGGTGGGGTAGCTCATAAAGTTGAGCATCACGCTCTGGCACACCACGCCCATCGAACCGAACAGAAACAGCGGGCCTTTACTCATAAAGCGAAAGCGCATCACGTACAGGGCAAACACCACCAGCGTCATGATGACCGGCCATTGCGACAGATAGCCGATGATAATCACCATTTCAACGCAGTTTAGCGCGGCGCTGAAGATGAACTGCTTCGCCACGTGGCGGTTAAACACCGGCACCAGCGACAGCAGCATGATCGGGTAGACCACGAAAAATACGCCATAGCTGGTGTTGTAGAAGCTGGAGATGCTGAGCGCAATCATCCCGGCAAAGACGATGCGCAGGGTCTGGCGAAAGTCGTTTGCCGTATAGACGATGTTGCCGTGCGGGGTAAACACCCGCGCCAGGGTAGTAATAGACATCGAACTAATAAACATAGTGAAGCAGGCTCACCAGGTGGATCTGCATCCCGGAGAAGAAGCGCGCAAACGGTCCTTCGCTGTTGTAGAGCTGCACGGTCGCGCGGGCGCCGGTCGGCAGATGCTTCGGCAGCGCCTCGTCCAGCGTCACGTGAATGCGCATGCGCTGAGCGTCGCGCACCCAGCGGTTGGAGGTTTCCGGCTCGGAGAGCTGGCCGTTAACCGCCTCCTGACCAGCAAGGATCCCCGCGTCGCTGCTGGTGACGTGGGCGCGGAAAACGTGCCCCGGGAAGGCGTCGAACACCACGGCGGCGTCGGTGCCCTGACGGGTGTGGCGCAGGCTCTTCTCGCGGAAATCGGCCACGATGTCGGTCTGGTTGTTCACCAGCGCCAGCGCGGCTGAGCCCGAGGAGGCGTAAAAACCCGGGCTTAACTGCAGGTTACTGACCGTGCCGTCCGCCTGGGCGTAAACCTTCGTCCAGCCAAGATTGAGTTCCGCTTCATCCAGCGCGTTACGGTATTTTTGCAGCGTCACGTTGCGGTGCTCGTCCCGCTCGCCGCGCTGGATGCGCAGGTTATGGATGTTGGCCTGAATTGAGCTGACGGACTGTTCGCTGCTCTGCCAGGTGGTGCGAACCTTATCCAGATCCGCCTGCGAGACGTTCTGCAGGGTGCTCAGCTTCTGGTAGCGGTCAAAGGTTACTTTGTCGTTACGCGCGGTCAGCACGGCGGTTTTCAGGCTGGCCTGCGCGGCAACGATCTGCGCATCCAGCTGTTCGTTGGACAGGCGTGCCTGCTCGAGCGCGATTTGCGCCGCCTCCACCTTATTGCGAAACGGCGTGTCGTCGAGCTCAAACAGCAGATCGCCTCGCTTCACCTGGCTGTTGTTGTGGACATGTACCGCCGCCACGTAACCGGAGACACGCGGAGACACCGGCGTCACCACGCGCATCACGGTGGAGTCCGGCGTCAGCGGGATCCAGATATCCGCGACGATAAAGTAGACAAACATCAGCAGGAAAGAGGCAATACTCACCCTTACCCAGCGGGCAAACTTTTGTTCAGGGGTCATTATTTTTCGGTCTTGTTATCTTCTTCGCGGATTGTCCGCAAATTGCAGGCGATTTGATTCAACGTGGCGCTGAAAATGTCGAGATGTTCCGGCACGATGTTTTGCGATACGCGCGCCTGATACGTCTCAATCACCTGAGTGAGCCTTTGTAACAGGGCTTTTCCCTCAGGCGTCAGCGTCAGAAGCCGGATGCGCTTGTCATAAGGCGATACGGCGCGCAGCAGGTATCCCTGCTTTTCCAGCTGTGTCAGGGTGCGCATCAGCGGCGGCAGTTCAATGCCCTGCACCTCCGCCAGCTCACTCATTGAGACGTTATCCCCGAGCTGATGCAGCTGCATCATCACCGTCCAGCTCGACTGGGTTAACCCGGTATCGAGAATGGCCTCGTCGATGACGGCACGCCACTGGCGCACGATCATCGCCATCCGCATGCCCATCGGCCTGCGGCAGAACAATTCTTCTTCACTCATGGGGAAACCTCTCGTCACACGCGGTCAAGATAATAGTTATCAGGGTAACTATCAAGAAACGAGAGGCGAAAGCGCAGGAATTGCGAAAGGGTGTTCTCCCTCTCCCTGTGGGAGAGGGTCGGGGTGAGGGCATCAGCCCGCAGCGGCGTTTAGCGGCTAAAATGCTTCCTGACGGCACTTTTCCCCGATGCCGTCACCACCACCTCCCGATACCCCGCCACCCGCTGGATCCAGCCTTTATTTTCCAGATGATCGAGCAGCAACGCGCCGGCTTCTCCGCCCAGGTGAAACCGCCGCTCGCTCCAGTCCAGGCAGGCGCAGCAGGCCTTCCGGCGCGGATGCGCGCTTAACGAAATGCCGAGCGTCAGGAACTGCTCCCGGCCATAGAGTGTCAACGCTGAACCGTCAGCCTCCAGCCAGCCTTCCGCCTGCATGAAATCATAAATCTGCACCGCCACCGCGCCTGCGAGATGGTCATAGCAGGTCCGGGCTTCACGCATGGCTTTCGGCGCGCTGGTTTCCGGCGGGGTAATGCGGCTCCAGGAGAGCCCCATCATCTGCTCCACCAGCGCCGCCACGTCGTGCCCGGCAAGACGATAATAGCGATGCCGCCCTTGCGACAGGCAGGTAATCAGTTGCCCTTCAACCAGCCGGGAGAGATGCCCGCTGGCGGTCGACGGCGCAACGTCAGCCGCCGCGCTCAGTTCAGTGGCCGTCCACGCCCGCCCGTCCATTAGCGCACAGAGCATCTTCACGCGCGACGGATCGGCCATTGCTGCCGCCACCGCGGCAATCGCCTTTTCCAGCAACGCGCTGTTGTCAGGGGGTAAACTCGTCTTAAGCATGGGCCGCCCAGGGTTCGGTGATCTCTGCGGCCAGTTTATCATCATCCGTCAGCAGAATAAGGTGATTCGCATGGTCGCTGTACTGAGTCAGGATTGACACACCGCGTGCCGCCAGCGCCGCTGCGATCTCGCCCAGCTCGCCAGGGCGTTCCTGCTTAAGCTTTCTGATCACCGGCTGTCGCACCGCCTGTACGGTAAACCCGGCGTCGAGCAGCACGCGTCGCGCTTTTTCCCCGTCTTCCACCAGGAAATGGGCATGTGTACCAAATACGCCACCGCCCTCCAGCCCCACGCCGTTGCGGCCCAGCAGCTGCCCAAAGCGCGCCAGTTCACCCGGGATATCGCGAAAAATGACATGAACGTCATACATCGGCATGCCCTCCGGTTTCAGAGGTATATTCCCGCACGACCTGCGCCACCCGAATGCGGTAGTACGCAAAAATTGACTCCCGTCCTTCGGCCTGCGCCGCCTGATGGAAGACGTTCTGCTTCCAGCGGCGGACGGCCTCTTCATCCCGCCACCAGGAAAGGGAGAGGATTTTGCCGTCGGTCGTCAGGCTCTGGAACCGTTCGATATCAATAAAGCCGTCGATGTCCGCCAGCAGCGGCTTAAGCTCTGCGGCAAGCTGAAGATAGCGCGCCTGATGGGCAGGCGCGGCTTTGGCTTCGAAAAGGACTGCGATCATGGTTTTCTCTCCGTTGTGATGTTGGGGAGAGAATGCAGGAGGGAAAAGCACAATGCTTCGGTAAATAGCGAAGTTTTATCCCACAATCGACCTCGGCTCCATAAACGCCCGAATTCCCCACTCGCCCATCTCGCGCCCCAAACCGGAGTGCTTAAACCCGCCGAACGGCGCTTTCGGTTCATGGGCGAGGGTGTTCACCAGCACGCGACCGGAAACAATCTGCTGCGCCACGCGTCGCGCGCGGTCAACATCGCCGCCCAGCACCATCGCGCTCAGGCCGTAGTCGGTGTCGTTGGCAATGGCGATCGCCTCCGCCTCGTCCTGATAAGGGATTACGCACAGCACCGGGCCGAAGATCTCGTCGCGGGCTACCGTCATCCGGTTGTTCACGTCGGCGAACAGCGTCGGGCGCACAAACCAGCCGTCCTGCGTGCCTTCCGGCCGCCCTTCACCGCCCGCCAGCAGGCGTGCCCCCTCTTCGAGACCTTTACGGATATAGCCCTGCACCCGCTGCCACTGCCTTTCGCTGACCATCGGGCCGACGTCAGTCGCACTGTTGCGCGGGTCGCCGGAGTTCACCGCCGCCACGGCCTGCGCCAGCCCGGTTTCGATCTCCGCCTTGCGCGAGTAAGGCACCAGAATGCGCGTCCCGGCCACGCAGGCCTGCCCGCTGTTCATAAACCCGGCCTGAATCACCAGCGGGATCGCCTGCGAGAGATCCACATCATCCAGCAGGATCGTCGGCGATTTACCGCCCAACTCCAGGGTCACGCGCTTAAAGCTTTCCGCTGCGTTGCGCAGGATCGCCTTGCCGGTATTCGTGGAGCCGGTAAACGAGATTTTTGCCACGTCCGGATGGCGGCTAATGGTTTCACCTACCGTCTCGCCGCGCCCGGTGACGATGTTAAACACGCCCGGCGGCAGCGCGGCATCGCGCAGCGCTTCAGTGACAATCCGCGTTTGCAGGGCGCTCATTTCACTCGGCTTGATCACCGCCGTGCAGCCCGCGGCGAGCGCGGCCGCCAGCTTGCCGCAGATAAACCCGGCATCGCTGTTCCACGGCGTAATCAGCCCGGCCACGCCGAGCGGCGTCATCTGCACCGTTGCGGCACCTGCGGGGGTGACAAACTCAAACGCCTCCAGCGCCTCAATGGCCTGAGCAATCACCTCCGCCGGATAGCTGGCCATCCACGCCGAGCGCGAGGCGGGCGCGCCGTACTCTTCAATGACCGCTTCCAGCAGATCGTCGTGGCGAGCGGCCACGGCGGCGTGCATGCGCTTCAGCGCCGCGATGCGTTCCTGCTTTGTGGTCTGCGACCACGCCGGAAACGCCGCTTTTGCCGCCGCAATGGCGCGCGCTGCGTCGACCTCATCCGCCAGACGAACCTGGCCGATGACCCGCGCCGTCGCCGGGTTGTACAAATCAAACCACTCGGTGCCGTGCGGGGTAACAAATTCGCCGTTAATAAAGATCTGTTCGATGGTGTGCATATAAACCTCCTCAGGCTGTGTGAGCACAGTCTGGCACGGCTTCTCCGTTGCGATAATCCACGCTATGCTGCAAGGGTTGTTTCGATTTTCAGGATAATCTATGCATCGTTCAGGTCTGACAGAGCTGGAAGTGGTAATGGCGGTGGTGCGGCGCGGCAGCTTTCGCGCCGCGGCGCAGGAGCTGGGGATGTCCGCCACGGCGGTCAGCAACACCATCGCCGGACTGGAGAGCCGCCTTGAGACGCGGCTTTTCAACCGCACCACCCGCAGCGTGGCGCTCACCGACGCCGGGCAGCGCTACGTGGCGCGTATCGGCCCGGCCCTGCAGGAGATCCGTCTCGCCGGGGAAGAGATCCACAGCGACACCGGAGAACCCGCCGGCACGCTGCGTCTGAACGTGCCGAACCATATCGGCACCCTGTTTCTGGACCAGCTGCTGATCGACTTTATGATCCGCTACCCGAAGATGCGCGTAGAGACCGTCAGCGAAGCGCGAATGATCGACATCGTCGCGGAAGGCTATGACGCGGGGATCCGCCTTGAGGAGTCTGTGCCGCAGGACATGATCGCCGTGCCGCTGACCGGGGAGATCCGCCAACTGGTCACCGCCACGCCGGACTATTTTGCACGTCACGGCATTCCGCAGACGCCGGACGATCTGCTTTCACATCAGGGGATCGGCATGCGGATGGCCCACGGCGGGATCTACCGCTGGGAGCTGGCGCGTCGGGGTGAAACGTACGCCCTTGCCGTACCGCCGCGTTTTGCGACGTCCGATCTTTTTGCCTCGATCCGCGCCGTGAAAGCGGGGTTAGGGGTGGGATTTTTACCGGAACTGTATATCCGTGAAGAGCTTGAACGTGGAGAACTGATGAGCGTCCTAAACGACTGGGCGCAGCCGTTTGCCGGGCTGCGCCTGTACTACCCCGGCCATCGCCACGTCCCGCCGGGACTGCGGGCGCTGGTGGCGATGGTTCGCGAGCGCGGGATTATTCCAGGTTAGCCTTATTCAGCCCGTAAGCCGCGTCCAGCGCGCCGGGTTCCATGCGGGAGGTGATCCCCAGACGGTTCCAGGCGTTGATCGCCACGATGGCGAAGTTTAGCTCTGAAATCTCCACGTCCGAGAAGTGCTCCGCCACGCTGCGGTAGAGCGCATCGCTCACGCCGTGAACGCCAATCTGGGTCAGCGCTTCGGTGAACGCTAGCGCGGCTTTTTCACGGGCGCTGAACAGCGGGGACTCGCGCCAGGCCGCCAGATGGTACAGGCGCAGCTCGCGCTCGCCGGCGATTTTGGCCTCTTTCGAGTGCATATCCAGGCAGAAGGTGCAGCCGTTCAGCTGCGACACCCGAATGTCGATCAGGTGCTTCAGCGCCGGGTCGATGGAGGTTTTTGCCACCTCCATGCTCAGGGCAGACAGCGCGTTGGCGAGGGCAGGTGTAACTTTATGGTGGTTAACGCGAGTGCTCATTGTCTTTCCTCTTTTTGTGCGGCATGTGTCATGCGATGGGGCAAATCTACGCCGTTCATGACATAGTAAAAAGATACAAAAAGCGTGAAATGAGGTAGGACATGAAGCCGGGCTATCACGAGATTTATTCCCGCTATCGCGACAACATCACGCGCGGCGTGCTGAAGCCGGGGGACAGGGTGCCTGCTATCCGCGTGCTGGCGGAAGAGCTGAAGGTGGCGCGTAAAACCGTCGAAACGGCGTACGCCATTCTGACGGGTGAAGGGTATCTGGTGAGCCAGGGCGCGCGCGGCACGCGGGTTAACCCGGACTTACTGCTGCCGGATAAGACTGCCCCTGCGGAGCAGCCCACCGGGGCGCTTCCGGCCTCGCTCATCAGCCAGCGCGAGCGGGCCGGGTTTCTGCGCCCCGGCATCCCCGCCCTCGACAGCTTCCCGTATAAAAAGTGGCTGCTGCTGGCGGGCCAGGCGACGCGGGCCATGCGTCAGGAGGAGATGCTCAACCCGCCCGTTCTGGGCTGGTATCCGCTGCGCCAGGCCATTGCCAGCTACCTCAACATCTCGCGCGGGCTGTCCTGCAGCGCCGAACAGGTGCTGATCACCAGCGGCTACAGCGGTAGCCTGCGGCTGATCCTCGACACCCTCGCCAGCCGCAGCGACAAGGTGGTGTTTGAAGATCCGGGCTATTTTATGGGCCAGCAGCTGCTCAAGCGGATCGTGCCGCGCCTGCACACCGTGCCGGTCGATCGCTGCGGCATCGACACGGACTACCTGCTGCGTCACCATCGCGACGCCCGTTTTGCCATCGTCACCCCGTCGCACCAGAGCCCGCTGGCGGTCACGCTCTCCCTGCCGCGTAAACAGCAGCTGCTCGACTGGGCCAGCCAGAACGAGGCGTGGATTATCGAAGACGATTACGACGGGGAGTTTCACTACACCCGCAAGGTGCTGCCGTCGCTGAAAAGCCTCGACCATCACGACCGGGTGATTTTTATGGGTACCTTCAGTAAAACCATCATGCCGTCGCTGCGCATGGGCTACGTGGTGATGCCCGCCAGCACCGTCGGAGCCTTTACCGACTGCGCGGACATCACCACCAGCGGCCAGCCGGTGCTGACGCAAAAGATCCTCACCGCGTTTCTCAACGAAGGGCATTTTTTCCGTCATCTGAAAAAGATGCGCGCGCTGTATCAGACCCGCCGCGACTGGATGATTGCCGCCCTGCAGGAGGTGTATGGCGATCTGTTTTTCACCGAGCAAAACGACGGCGGGATGCATATAGTGGCGTTCCTGACCAAAGGAAGCCGTGACCGGGAAGTGGCGCGCTGCTGGCAGGAACAGCAGCTGCAGGTCAATGCGCTTTCGGAGTGGTATCGCGGTTCCGGGAAGCGCTACGGGCTGGTGATGGGCTATAACAACGTGCGGTCGTACGAAGAGGCGGTGGCGCTGCTGGAAAGGCCGAAGCGGCAGACGTTTGCGCTGTTGCGCTGAACATCGCCGGGTGGCGGCTTCGCCTTACCCGGCCTACGGTTTAAATATCATTGCGGGACAACCCAACGTCCTTGAGCTGCTCGTCGCTCATCTGGCTCAATATGCGGCGGGTACGGTTGATGCGATACCAGTTGCAGATCGTTTTCCCGATCCAGACGAACACAATAAACGGACGTTTTGAACGATTCTCGTAGAATTCCATGATGCTCTCCTCACTGTGTCAGTGGGGTTATCATCCCGGAAATACACCCGTGCAATACAGATGCAAAAACACCTTTTGTTTAACATACAGATCCGCTAAAACAGTATCTGCATGGCAATTTTCGCAGCAATCTGTACTGGTTTTATAATCTGTATGGTGAAAACAAAGGATACAGCATGACACGCTACCAACATCTGGCCAATCTTCTGGCTGAACGCATTGAGCAAGGGCTGTATCGCAGCGGCGAACGTCTGCCGTCGGTGCGCACGCTGAGTCAGGAGCACGGCGTGAGCATCAGCACCATACAGCAGGCCTACCAGATCCTCGAAAACCTCCAGCTGATCACGCCTCAGCCGCGCTCCGGCTATTTTGTCTCACCGCGAAAAGCCCAGCCGCCCGTCCCGGCGATGACGCGCCCGGTGCAGCGCCCCGTGGACGTTACCCAGTGGGATGAGGTGATGATGCTGCTGGACGCCCGCGCCGACAAAGAGATGATCTCCTTTGGCGGCGGTTCGCCGGACATTAACCAGCCGAGCCTGAAGCCCCTGTGGCGCGAGATGAGCCGCATCGCGCAGCATAATCCCGGCGAGATGCTGAGCTATGACGTGCTCGACGGGCGCCTGGAGCTGCGTGAGCAGATCGCCCGCCTGATGCTCGACGGCGGCTCCACCGTCTCGGCAAGCGACATTGTCATTACCAACGGCTGCCACGGCGCGCTGTCTATCGCCCTGCTCTCGGTGTGTAAACCGGGGGATATCGTGGCGGTGGAATCGCCGTCGTTTCACGGCACCATGCAGATGCTGCGCGGGTTTGACATCAAGGCAATTGAAATTCCTACCGATCCCGAGACCGGGATCAGTATCGAAGCGTTAGAGCTGGCAATGGAGCAGTGGCCGATCAAGGCGGTGATCCTGGTGCCCAACTGCAATAACCCGCTCGGATTTATCATGCCGGAGGCGCGGAAAAAGCAGGTGCTGGCCCTCGCCCAGCGGCACGATATCGTGATTGTCGAGGATGATATTTACGGCGAGCTGGCGGCGGAGTACCCGCGCCCGCGCACCATTCATTCGATGGATATCGACGGCCGCGTGATCCTCTGCAGCTCGTTTACCAAAACCGTGGCGCCAGGCCTGCGCGTCGGCTGGATTGTGCCGGGACGCTACTACGACCGGGTGATGCACATGAAATACGCCGCGGGCGGGTTTAACGTGCCGGGCACGCAGATGGCGGTGGCGGCGTTTATTCGCGACGGGCATTACCATCGCCACGTGCGCCGTATGCGCCAGATTTATCAGCAGAATATGGAAACCTACACCTGCTGGGTGCGGCAGTATTTTCCGGCAGAGATTTGCGTCACGCGCCCGCAGGGGAGCTTCCTGCTGTGGATTGAGCTGCCGGAGAAGGTCGACATGGTATGCGTCAGCAAGCAGCTATGTCGGCTGAAGATCCAGGCCGCGGCCGGGTCGTTGTTTTCCGCCTCCGGGAAGTACCGCAACTGCCTGCGGATCAACGTGGCGCTGCCGCCGACGGACAAAAATCGCGAGGCGCTGAAGAAGCTGGGCGAAGCGATTGTGATTGCGATGGAGGAGGGCTAGTGCGGCCTGATGCCCTCACCCCGACCCTCTCCCACAGGGAGAGGGAGAAAACCGTGCAGCACTACTCGTCGAAGTACCAGTACCCCTGGTTAATCATCCCGGTGAGCTCCTCGACAAACGCCGGGTTTTTCAGCGCATCGCCCAGCTCGGCCTGACCGAGTTCGGTGTAGCGGCACAGCGCATCCGCCGCCTTCGCGTCAACCGTCTCCAGCTGTTCGCTGTTGATGAAGAAGCTGCCGTTGATGTTCAGCACGCGCAGGCCGCTCAGGCGAGACAGCGTTTCGCCGCCCTGCAGCGCGTCCAGCACCTCTTCCGGCGCGTACGGCGGCTCGGCGGCGGCGATATCCAGCTCGTGGCGCGGCGTGGAGACAAAGCTGCCGAACCATTTTGTGAAATCATCCGGCTTGCCAATCATGTCGATCATCATCTGACGAATGCGATCCAGCTCGTACTGCTCGACGCGGCCCGGGTGTTCACGACAGGTCAGATCCGGATCGCTGTAGTGCTCACCGCCCAGATCGTTTTCCAGCGCATAATCGGCGAAGCTGCTGATCAGATCGCGACCGTTCGGCCCGCGGAAGCCGACGGAGTAGTTGAGCGCCGTTTCATGGGTAAAACCGTCGTGCGGGAATCCAGGCGGAATGTAGAGAATATCGCCCGGGGCCAGATCTTCGTCGATGATCGGCTCGAACGGATCCACATGCAGCAGCGCCGGATGCGGGCAGAACTGACGCATCGGCAGCTTGTCACCCACGCGCCAGCGGCGGCTGCCCATCCCCTGAATGATAAACACGTCGTACTGATCGATATGCGGACCCACGCCGCCGCCCGGCACGGAGAAGGAGATCATCAGGTCATCCAGACGCCAGTCCGGCAGAACGCGGAACGGACGCACCAGCTCCGCCGCGGGCATATGCCAGTGGTTCACCGCCTGCGCCAGCAGCGACCAGCCGGTTTCGCCCAGATCGTCAAAGTGCTCGAATGGGCCGTTGCTGGCCTGCCATTTGCCGTTGAAATGGCTCACCAGACGGCTATCGACCTCCGGCTCCATCGCCAGCCCCGCCAGCTCGTCCGGGGTAATCGGGTCGACAAAGTTCGGGAAGGCATTTTTCAGCACGACGGGTTGTTTTTGCCAGTATTTCTCAAGAAATTCCGGCCAGTTCAGGTTCAGTTGATACGCCATGGGTAGCACCAGTGAGAAGGGAAACAGGCGCGATTATAGGCAAGAAGGCAGAGGGGGAACTTGTCATGGGTCAAACCCGCACGTGTAGGTCGGGTAAGGCGAAGCCGCCACCCGACACAAACACGCCGCGAAAACTTAATCCAGCTTCAGTTCGTCATAATGGGTAATCAGTTTACCCACGATACCGTAGTCCAGCGCTTCCGCCGGCGACATCCAGAAGTTGCGGTCGGTGTCTTTTTTCACTTTTTCCAGCGGCTGGCCGGTGGCGTCGGCGATCAGCTTGTTCACACGATCCAGCATGCGGATGATCTCGCGCGCTTCGATCTCAATATCCGTCGCCTGACCGCGCACGCCGCCCAGCGGCTGGTGGATCATGAAGCGGGTATTTGGCAGCGAGTAGCGGTGCTCTTTTTTCGCGGCCAGGAAGATGGTGATCCCGGCACTCGCGACCCAGCCGGTGCCGATAACGTGGACTTCCGGGCGGATGAATTTGATGAAGTCGTGGATGGTGTCGCCCGCTTCCACGTGGCCGCCCTGGCTGTTGATGTACAGCTTGATCGGATCGTTGCTGACGCTTTGCAGCAGGATCATCTGGGTGATCACTTTCTGCGCCAGCTCCTGGTTGATCTCACCGGAAATCACAATCGAACGAGACTCCAGCAGTTTTTGCTGCAGAGCGCCCGCGCCGTTTGACCCTTCCGCCTTTTCCTTGTCGCTTTCTTTCAGTGTGTAGTGCATTGTTATGTCCTCAGCATTTAGCGCTCAAAACCAGAGTGTAGCCTGTTTTACCGATCAAAGTCCTCACCGGCAAATCACGAGGGAGCTCATGCACATTGCCCATGTTGCACGCGTTTCGTTCCTTCACCGCCCCCGCCCGGATCGCTATACTTCATATGATTATCATATTGTTAAATGATAATCATATTTAATGTGTTAAGATGAAAGTCAGCATAAACAGTCCCTTACGTCACTCCTGGGGGCTGTTTGCATCCTCGACATGTAAAACAGCACCGGGGCGGTGAATGGAACACATTGTGTATGTGGTTGATGACGATGACGCAGTCAGACAGTCCGTGATCGGGCTGCTGGAATCCGCAGACTTAAACGCCATCGGCTTTTCATCGGCAGAAGCGTTTCTTCAGCACCGCTTTGAAGAGCTCCCTTCGTGCGTGGTCCTCGATATGCAGATGCCCACCATCTCCGGTTTTGATGTAGCAGATGCCCTCAAGGACAGCGGGCGCGAGATCCCGATTATTTTTCTCACCGGCCACGGCACCATCCCGATGTCGGTGCGCGCCATTAAAGGCGGCGCTTACGAATTTCTCACCAAGCCTGTCGAATCCACCGCGCTTATCGACGCCATTGAGTCCGCGCTGCAGCTGGCGGAAAACAACGCCGAGCGCAATAAAGAGCACTACGCCCTGAAGCAGCGCCATCTCTCCCTCACGCCGCGCGAACACGAGGTGCTCACGCTGGCGATAAGCGGCATGCTGAACAAGCAGATTGCCGCCGAGCTGGGCGTCAGCGAGATCACGGTGAAAGTGCACCGCCGCCGCGTAATGGAGAAAATGCAGGTGCGCTCCGTGGCAGAGCTGGTCAGGGCCGTTGAGCGCCTGACCAAAAGCCAGCCTGCGGAGTAACGTTTACCCTTCCTGTACCGCCAGCGGCAGCGCAAAGGCAAATACCGTGCCGTAAGGCTCCCGGCGGCGCGCGCTCAGCTTCCCGCAGTGGCGCTCAATGATGCTGGCGCTGATGGTCAGCCCCATCCCCATTCCCTGTGGCTTGGTGGAGTAGAACGAGTCAAAAATCTGCTCCAGCCGCTCGGGCTCAATGCCGCTCCCGGTATCGGCGATCTCAACGATCGCTTTCCCGTCCGCGTTGCTGGTGCTGAGGGTGATGGTGCAGGCCCGATCCTTCACCTCGGCCATCGCCTCAACGGCGTTCATCACCAGGTTAAGCAGCACCTGCTGGATCTGCACGCTATCGCCGGTGATAAAGCTGTCCTGCGCCTTCAACAGGTAATCAACGCTAATGTGTCGCTGCTCCAGCTCGCTGCGGGAGAGCGCGATGATATGGTGGATCAGATAGTGCAGATCGATGCGCGAGAAGGTGGGATCCTGCTTGCGGGTCAGGGACTGGATGCTGCGAATGATCTCCCCCGCCCGCGCGCCTTCCGCGGCGATCTCTTCCAGCCCTTCCCGCACTTTATCCAGCCGGGCCGGCTCCCGGCTGAGCCAGCGCAGGCTCGCTCCGGCGTTAGAGACGATCGACATCAGCGGCTGGTTGATCTCGTGGGCGATGGAGGAGGTCAGCTGCCCGACGGTGGTGGCGCGGGACACCCTCGCCAGATCCGCCTGCGCCACCCGCATGGCATCCTCCGCGGCGCGCTGGCTGGTGATATCGGTGATGATGCCGTAATACTCGTTCACCTCGCTGCCCACGCCCACCGGATCGCCAATCCCGAGGATATAGCGCGTTGAACCGTCGGTACGCTTGACCCGAAACTCCGCGCGCATGGAGAGCCCTTCGCGCACGCTCTGCGTGACGATGGCGCTGATGCGGGCGTAGTCGTCTTCATGAACGAAGGTCAAAAACTCCGCCATGGAGATCATCTTTTGCTGCTCGGGCAGGCCGAGGATGCGGGCGTACTCCTCCGAGACAAACATCAGATCCTGCTCCAGCTCCCAGCGCCAGCTGCCGGTGTGGCTGATCTGCTCGCCCAGCATCAGCGAGGTCTGGCTGGCGCGCAGCTCTTTTTCCACCCGACGGCGCTGGATGTTCTCCCCCAGCAGCTCGGCGTACAGCCGCGCCGTCTCCAGGGACACCGCGGCCTGCGCCCCCAGCAGGCTCACCACGCGAGAATGCTCGGCGGTGAAGACTTCCGGCATCAGGCGGTTTTCCAGGTAGAGCACGCCCACCAGCCGCGCCTGCTTGAACATCGGGACGCACATGACGGCCGCCCCCGAGGTCACCAGATAGGGATCCTGACTGAAGGGGTGAAACTCCTCCGGCTTACCGGTGCGGATCTCCTGTCCGGTGCGGATCACCGCCGCCAGCACCGACAGGGGCATGTCGGTCGCCGTCGGCACGTCTTTCTGGATCCGCACCCGCACGCCTTCGGTGCTGGTCCAGGCGCTGGCCTCGATCTCCGGGATCAGGCTATCGCTCACGCGAAGCAGCAGGCCTCGCTGCGCCCCGGCGCGTTCGAGGAGGATCGTCATCAGGTTTTCGATTAAGCGCTCGAGGTTGATCTCTTCCGACAGCGCGCGGGAGGCTTTGATGACGCTCTGCAGATCGCGGATGGTCTCGTTCTGGGCGAACGCCACCGTGTCATAGGCGCTGGTCTGCCCGGAGGCCAGCAGGTGCGGGAAATCCTGCTCCAGCTGGCGCACCTTGGCCTGCGCGCCCGCCCGGCCCCAGGCGGCAATTGCGCCACGGAAGTGTGCGTCAG
Organism: Enterobacter sp. PL_is514; assembly: GCF_055816715.1. Taxonomy (NCBI): domain Bacteria; kingdom Pseudomonadati; phylum Pseudomonadota; class Gammaproteobacteria; order Enterobacterales; family Enterobacteriaceae; genus Enterobacter; species Enterobacter sp. PL_is514. Next base: position 303,461 of record NZ_JBVPGN010000033.1, read on the forward strand.
AGGCGGTTGGATAGCCGCAGGCCAGCGCAAAGCGGCCCGCCAGCTCGTGGGCCAGGGCATTAATCGAATTAAACCCGCCCTCGCGGGAGAGCCGGACCGCCTTCTCATACTGCTCAAGCGCGATGCTGTTCATCCCGTCCAGACGCACGATTTCGGCGTAGATCAGCGCCTCTTTATCCGCGAAGGTGCCGGGATTAATGCGCGCCCAGAGGGCGATTTTGTCATAGTGGGCGTGAATGCTGCGGCGGTGGTTCGCCGAGAAGGTCTCCGGCGTCAGCTGACGGGAAAGCGCCAGGGCGCTGTAAAGATGGTAATCCAGCAGATGGATGTGCCCCGGCGCAGACCACGCGTACCACCCCGCCATCTCGAGATCCGCCTGCGCGTCGGCATACTCGCCGCAGGTAAAGTGCGCCATGCCGCGGTAGAGCCAGTACCAGAACAGCATGATGGAGGTCTGCTCCGGCGCCTGCTCCGGCGACGCGGGCAGCAATGCCTCCGGCAGCACCTGCGATGCGGTCCAGGTGCCGATAACCGGCGTGCGCAGGAACTCAACGTAGCCGCGCTGGACCATCAAAATGGTCTCCACGTCCTGGAAGTGGGTTTTACGCACGAACGCCAGGCCGCGATCGATGCTGGTCAGCACCCCGTCCAGATGATCGCCCCGGGAGAGGAAGTTAATGACCTGGTGGCAGGCCGCAAAGCAGGCCATCGTCATATCCCCGTGGGTCACCGCCGAGGTAAAGCAGGCCTTCGCGCACTCGATGGTAAACGATAAAGGCTGGGTCCAGACGCTGAGCTGGTCAAGCGGCAGCAGGGTTTTGGCTTCGAACGCGTCGTAGCCGTGGCGATTGACCAGCTCGCGGGCCAGCGTGCCGTATTGAAAGCCGAGGCGATACTCGGCGTAGCGGTGGCCCATCAGCACGCCAAACCAGGCCATCGCCGTGGTGGAGGCGCCGGTAATACCGTGGTCGAGCGTCAGGTGCATCATGCGGCAAAGCAGTAAAAAGTGCAGGCGCGGACAGATGAAGCTGGCGCAAATGCTGGCGCTGTAGAGCAGGTTCATCACCGCTTCGGTTTCCGGGTTATCCATCCGCGAGAGCGGGGCAAACAGGGTTTGCGGCGCGTCGCCCGCGCGGTTACAGAAGTGTTCCCAGGCCTCGTCGCAGTCGGCATCTTCCGGATAGCGGCCGATCTGAATACCAAATACCCCCAGCCAGCAGAGCGCCGCCTCCAGCGCCAGACGGCTATCCGACTGGCGAATGTACACTTCCACCAGCAGATTGGCCGCCAGCGCCTTTTCGGTCAGCCCGCCGGGGCAGCCGAGAATGGCGTCACACAGCTCGCGGGTGCGCTCCAGGTGCCCCAGCGCAAACTCGCAGCCCGCCTCTTCGATATCGAGCATAAAGTCTGACACCGTCCCGGCGTTGCCCAGCGCTCGGGCAGTCTGGATATAGCTCAGCGCCGAGAGATAATCCCCCGAGCGTTTCGCGCGTCGCGCGGCCAGCAGGCTCAGCTCGCGGAACATCTGGCGCTGCGGGGCGGGCTGGATGCTGTCCAGCGCGGCCGTGACGTGATGTACGGCGCGAAACAGCAGCTCGTTCCCCGCCGCCTGCCGCGCGGCGTCGGCCAGCAGGCTGGCTGTGGTCAGATGAAGATGGCTTTTCTCATGCCGATCCAGCAGCGCAAAGGCGGCCTCCTGCACCCGGTCGTGGGTGAAGGAGTACGCTTTCTCCGTCAGCACGATCAGCTGCGCCATGACCGCCGGATGCAGCGCGTAGCGCATTTCCGCCATCGATATACCGACCACGCGGCAGATCATCTCCATTTCGCCCGTGCCGCCGAGGCAGGCAAGGCTGCCCAGCAGGCGACGCGTCTCGTCGGGCAACTCTTCCAGCTTCTCGAGCACCAGGGTGACGACGTTTTCGGTGTAATGCCGGGCACGGATCGCCTGCAGATCGTAGTGCCACTTGTCCTGATATTTGTTGTGCACCACCAGCCCGTCATCGACGATGCGGCGGAAAAATTCGTGTACAAAGAGCGGGTTGCCCCCGGTCTTTTCATGGATCAGCGTGGCGAGGTCGGTCGTCGCCGTGCTGCGGGTACGAAATACCGTCCCCAGCCAGCGGGAGACGGCTTTGACCGACAGCGCCTGCGGGACAATTTCGCTCGCGTGCTGCGCCGCCTCCGGCAGGCTCGCCAGCTGCTGTTGCAGCGTGGGTTCGGACAGCGAACCGATATCGCGGTGAGCGATCACCACCAGCAGCGGGATCGCGCCGCAGTTCACCAGCAGATAGTTGAGCGTATGCAGGCTGGCGGCGTCGCTCCACTGGAGATCGTCGAGCACCAGCACCAGCGGGCAGCCCTGCGAGGCAAAGGTTTTCACCAGCGCCAGCACCATATGGCTGAAGCGCGCCCGGGCATCAATGGAAAACGTATCCGCCGGGAAGCGCGGCTTGCGCTCAAGCAGCAGGCCCAGCTCGGGCACGAGGCTGACGGCCAGCGCCTCGTGTCCTTCCAGGGCGCGAGAAAGACGGATTTTCCACTTCGCCACCTCGTCTGCCGGCAGGCCCAGCAGGTGCAGGGTCAGGGGGCGGAATGCGGAGCTTAATACGCCGTAGGGCAATGACGGTGAAAACTGATCCACTTTGCCCACCGCCAGCAGCACCGTACGCTGCTGGAGCGTTTTTAACGCCGTCGCAATGATGGAGGATTTGCCGATCCCCGACGGCCCGCCGATGGTCACCAGCTCCGGCACGCGGTTCTGCCCCACCCGCTCAAACGCGGCAATGACGTCATTCGCCTGCGGATGCGTCGCGAACAGCGAGTCCGCCAGAAGAATCGCCGGGGTGCGGTCCTGCTGGCCGGGGGTAAAGGCAACGATCTCGCCCTCGCCGGTCAACGTCGCCTGGCAGCGGCGGAGGTCGGCAATCAGCCCGTCAACCGTCTGGTAGCGGTTATCCGGGTGCTTCTCCAGCAGCTTCAGGATGATGGTCGACAGCATTCCCGGCACGTCCGGGCGGATCGCTTCCGGGGCCAGCGGCGCCGAGGCAATATGGTAATGCGCCCAGTTGGTCCGATCGTCCTCCCCCAGTTCAAACGGCAGGCGTCCGGTCAGCAGTTCATACAGCACCACGCCGAGGCTGTAGAGATCGCTGCGACCATCGACGGGGCGCTGGGTGCGGGAGGTGTGCTCCGGGGACATATACGCCGGCGTGCCGCCTGAAACGGCAAGCCGGGTCTGCGCGAAGGCGCCGGAGAGGCTGCATGAAAGGCCAAAGCTGCCCAGACGGCAGGTGGCATCGTGATGAACAAAAATATTGCCGGGTTTGATATCGCCGTGGATCAGGTTTTGCAGATGCATCTGGCGCAGAGGAGCGCAGATCTGGATCGCCAGCTCGATAAAGCGCGCGATCCCCGAGATCGCCCTGCCCGCGCGCCGCGCCAGCAGCTCAAACGAAAACGGGGCGTACACCAGCGCGAAGCGCCCCCGGTACTGGGTGGACGCGACGGCGCGAATGGCCCAGCTGTCCTGCAGCGCGTCACGCAGCGCAAACTCGTTTTTCAGCAGCCGGGTGGCCCGCTCTTCCTCTTCATCACTGACCGCGGTGGCGATAATGAACGAGCCGCCGGAATGAGGATGTCGCGCATGCATCCAGGCAATTCCGCCCTCCTGCGCCAGCACGGTAAAAATCACATCCTCTTTAAGGACAAAAACCCGCCCCTGGTGAAGATTCCCCTGGGCGGGCCAGAATGCAGGCTGCTCGTGTTCGTTCATCCGCGATCCTTATTGTCGGCGGGCCAGCTCCCGCTGAATATGATCCAGCAGAATATCGATGTTAATCGGCTTACGCAAAAAAGCAGCGGCGCCCAGACCGAGAGCGTACCGCTGCATATTTTCATCAGCATGACCGGAGATAAAGAGCACGGGCGGAGGCGGTACGGCCAGCAGCCGCAGCTTGTCAAACAGCTCAAGGCCGCTCATGCCCCGAAGCTTGATATCGGTGATCACCAGCGCCGCGCCGGACAGGGCAAGCGGATGGCTCAGAAATACCTCTGCCGAATCAAACGTGTCGGTTGAATAGCCTTCCGACTCCAGGAGATTACTCAACCCGCTGCGGACGGAACGTTCGTCATCAATGATGGCAATGCGCCACGGCAGCGTCATGCTGTTATTCCTCTAACCAGTCATTTAACGTCGCGAGGGTCCTTCGCGGGCGCAGGGGGCGCCGTGCCGCTGATTTTCGGTACGCATTCGTGACGAAACCAGGCGAGGGTGAGCGGTTCGCGACTCAGTAAACGTCGTCCCACCGGGATGAGCTGTTCGCCCACCAGCATGCCAAACAGGCCAAGCAGGGCGACAACCGGCGGTGCCGGGGAATGGACGTCGAGCAGAGCGTAAATTACCCCAGCAACCACGCCGCACACCAGCGAAATTATCCATGCTTTCATGATGACGCTCCCGTCTGCGATGCCGCCTGCGGAACGGTCACCTGAGGAGGAGGCGCGCCGTCGCGGGATAAGAGATGGCGCGTCGCCTGTTCACCCGCCAGCATCCCCAGCAGGCCAATCAGCGCCAGCGCGGGCGGCGCGGGGGAGCGCACCTTCAGCACGGCATACATCAGGCCAATCAACACGCCTGCCGCAAGGGATATCAGCCCAGTACTCATCGTGAACTCCAGAGAAAGAGGCAGCGGCGAGCCGGATGAGGGACCAGCCCGCCGACGGGACTTAGCGAGCCGGAACCGGCGCTAAGGTGCGGTGCTCGCTCTTCTGGCGAGACGGCGCTTTATGCACCATGGTGTAGGCGTAATCCACGCCCATGCCGTACGCGCCGGAGTGCTCGCGCACGATGTCCATCACCGCGGTGTAGGTCTCTTTACGCGCCCAGTCGCGCTGCCACTCCAGCATCACCTGCTGCCAGGTCACCGGGATCACGCCCGCCTGGATCATGCGCTGCATCGCGTAGTCGTGGGCTTCTTTGGAGGTACCGCCGGACGCGTCCGCCACCATATAAATTTCGTAGTCGCCTTCCAGCATCGCGCACAGGGCGAAGCTGTTGTTGCACACTTCGGTCCACAGACCGGCAACCACGACCTTCTTCTTGCCGTTGGCCTTCAGCGCGTCGCGCACCTTCTGGTCGTCCCAGGAGTTCATGGAGGTACGCTCCAGAATGTCCTGGCCCGGGAACACGTCCAGCAGCTCAGGATAGGTATTGCCGGAGAAGCTTTCGGTCTCTACGGTGGTGATGATGGTCGGGATGTTGAACACCTTAGCCGCTTTCGCCAGCGCCACGGTGTTGTTTTTCAGCACCTGGCGGTCAATCGACTGCACGCCAAACGCCATCTGTGGCTGGTGATCGATAAAGATGATCTGACAGTTCGCAGGGGTTAACACTTCGAGCTTTGAAGAGGTCATAGCATTTTCCAGTGGTTAAGGGTAGAAATCGCCGCGAGCGCCACGGCGATAAAGTCACCCTCATCCTGCGGTTTTCCTTCTCCGCGCGTAATTATCTCTTCGTATAGTTAACCTTAGGTATAGTTATACTTTGGTATACCTATCCTATTGTATAACTGGATCTTTGCCGAAACCGGTTCCCATAATCCTGACCATTCCCCTCTCAGTCAGGAGCAGTTTATGGTTACCCCAGGTAAAGCCGATCTCATTCTGGTTAACGGCCAGTTTCACACCGTCGATCGCGAAAACCCCGTCGCGGAAGCCGTTGCCGTGCGCGACGGAAAATTTCTGGAAGTGGGTACCGTCGCCGAGGTGATGCAGCACCACGGCGACGGCACCAAAGTAGTGGATTTGAAAGGCCACACCGCCATCCCCGGCCTGAACGACTCACACCTGCACCTGATCCGCGGCGGGCTGAATTACAACCTTGAACTGCGCTGGGAAGGCGTGCCCTCCCTGGCCGACGCCCTGCGGATGCTGAAAGAGCAGGCGCTGCGCACCCCGTCGCCGCAGTGGGTGCGCGTGGTCGGCGGCTGGACCGAGTTCCAGTTTGCCGAGCGCCGCATGCCAACCCTGGACGAAATTAACGACGCCGCGCCGGATACCCCGGTCTTCATCCTGCACCTGTACGACCGCGCCCTGCTCAACCGCGCCGCGCTGAAGGTGGTCGGCTACACCAAAGACACGCCAAACCCGCCGGGCGGGGAGATCCAGCGCGACGCCAACGGCAACCCGACCGGGATGCTGATTGCCCGTCCGAACGCCATGATCCTCTACGCCACGCTGGCCAAAGGGCCGAAGCTGCCGCTGGAGCAGCAGGTTAACTCCACCCGCCAGTTTATGCGCGAGCTGAACCGTCTGGGGCTGACCAGCGCCATCGACGCGGGCGGCGGCTTCCAGAACTACCCGGAAGATTACGAGGTGATCGCCGAGCTGCACGAGAAAAAGCAGATGACCATCCGCATCGCCTACAACCTCTTTACCCAGCGTCCGGGCCACGAGCTGGAAGACTTTGAAAAATGGACCGACATGCTCACGCCGGGCCAGGGCAGCGACTTCTTCCGCCACAACGGCGCGGGCGAGATGCTGGTCTTCTCCGCCGCCGATTTTGAAGACTTCCTCGAGCCGCGCCCGGACCTCGCGCCGGGCATGGAGGACGAGCTGGAGCGCGTAGTGCGCCATCTGGTGGAGCACCGCTGGCCGTTCCGCCTGCACGCCACCTATAACGAATCCATCAGCCGCATGCTGGACGTGTTCGAGAAGGTGAACCGCGACATTCCGTTCAACGGCCTGCACTGGTTCTTCGACCATGCGGAAACCGTGTCACAGGCCAACATCGACCGCATCAAAGCCCTCGGCGGCGGCATTGCCGTCCAGCACCGCATGGCCTTCCAGGGCGAGTACTTCGCCGAGCGTTACGGCATCGAAGCCACCCGCCACACGCCGCCGGTGGCGAAAATGCTCGAGACCGGCGTGCCGGTGGGCTTAGGGACGGACGCCACCCGCGTGGCGAGCTACAACCCGTGGACCGCGCTCTACTGGCTGGTCTCCGGCCGCACCGTCGGCGGAATGCAGATGTACGACCACAGTGCCCGTCTGGATCGCGATACCGCCCTGATGCTCTGGACCCAGGGCAGCGCGTGGTTCTCCAGCGAGCAGAACCAGAAGGGGCAGATTAAAGTCGGCCAGCTTGCCGACCTGGCGGTGCTGAGCAAAGACTACTTCCGCGTGCCGGAAGAGGAGATCAAGGGCATCGAGTCCGTTCTCACGGTGGTCAACGGCGATATCGTTTACGCCACGGGCAGCTTTGGCCCGCTCGCGCCGCCGGCCATCCCGGTCCTGCCCGAGTGGTCACCGGTGGTCAAGGTGCCGGGCCACTACCGCAGCGCGCCGCCGCAGGCCGCACGCGTGGGTATGAGTGTGGCTCACCACTGCAGCGGCCCGTGCGGGGTTCACAGCCACCAGCACGATTTCGCCCGCACGTCAGCGATGCCGGTGTCCGACGATAACGCTTTCTGGGGGGCGCTGGGCTGCAGCTGCTTTGCATTCTGATGAAAAACACCACCATGCCGCCCCGGATCGACCTGGGGCTGTTCTTCCTGCGCCTGACCGGCAGCCTGCTGCTGCTCTATGTGCACGGCCTGCCGAAGGTGCTGCACTTCAGCGAAGAGCTGACGCGCATTGAAGATCCGTTCGGCTTCGGGCCTTACGCCAGCCTGATCCCGGCGATTGTCGCCGAGGTGATCTGCCCGCTGTTGATCGTTGCGGGCGTCTACACCCGCCTGGCGTGCCTACCGATTATCGCCGTGCTGCTGGTGGCGATGCTGGCGGTCCACCCGAACTGGTCGATTGCCGAAGGGCAGTTTGGCTGGCTGCTGCTGATTATCTTCACCACTCTCGCCCTCACCGGGCCGGGCCAGTGGCGGCTGCAGCGTAAGGCAACGGAGAGGTTCGCATGACCCAGGTTAACGACGTTCGCGACGCACACGTCGAGACGACGCCCGCACCGACGGTTTCACCCTGGCAGCCGCTGAGCCAGCCGGTGTTCCGCATGCTGTGGATCGCCACGGTGGTCTCTAACGTCGGCTCATGGATGAGCGACGTCGGCATCAACTGGAGCATGCTGACCCTGAGCGCCGACCCGCTGGATATCGCGCTGGTGCAGGCGGCCAGCAGCCTGCCGATGTTCCTCTTCGCCCTGCCGTCCGGGGTGATGGCGGACATCGTTGACCGACGTAAATACCTGCTCTTCTCCCAGCTGTGGGTGTTCATCGCCGCCGCCGGGCTGACGGTGCTCTCCTTCACCGGACACGTCACCCCCACCGTGCTGCTGGTGGCGACGTTTCTGCTGAGCGTGGGGGCGGCGATGAGCTCGCCGCCGTTCCAGGCCGTGGTGCCCGATCTGGTGAGCAAGCCGGAGCTGGGCGCCGCCGTGGCGCTGAACTCGCTCGGGGTGAACATCAGCCGGGCGATTGGCCCCGCGCTGGGTGGTTTCCTGCTGTCGCTCGCCGGGCCGTGGATGGTGTTTGCCCTGAACGCGCTGTCCGTGGTGGGCGTGGCGTGGGTGCTGTGGCGCTGGCGCCCGGCCCCGTCCATTCAGCGGCTGCCGCCGGAACACTTCTTCTCTGCGGTGCGCACCGGCATCCGCTACGTGCACGCCGCCCCGGTGCTGCGCAACGTGCTGGTGCGCACCGTGGCGTTCTTCGTTTTCGGCAGCGCAGGCTGGGCGCTGCTGCCGCTGGTGGCGCGCCGCGAGCTGGGCTTAGGCCCGGCGGGCTACGGCGTGATGCTGGCGTGCATTGGCCTGGGGGCGATTGCCGGGGCCATCCTGCTGCCGCGCCTGCGCCAGCGGCTGAACGCCGACCGCCTGATGGTGGCCGCCAGCCTGACCTTCGCCCTCACCATGCTGGCGCTGGCGTTCGTACGCCACTTCTGGCTGCTGAATCTGTTTGAGTTCTTCACCGGCTTCGCGTGGATTGCGGTGCTCTCGACGCTGAACCTGGGCGCCCAGCGCAGCGCCGCCCGCTGGGTGAAGGCCCGCGCGCTGGCGGTCTACCTGACGGTATTCTTCGGCTCGATGACCACGGGCAGCGCCATCTGGGGGCAGATTGCCTCCCGGTTCGGCACCCCGACCGCGCTGGTTGTCGCCACGCTGGGGATGGTGCTGGCAAGCGCCACCGTGTTCCGCTGGAAGCTGGAGAAAGACCCGGAATTAAACCTCGACCTGAGCGGTCAGCCGCTGGACGGCGTGGAGATCGACCTGCCGAACGAGCGTGGCCCGGTGCTGGTCTCACACGAGTACATCATCGACCCACACAACGCGAAGGCCTTCCTGGAGGCAGTACACGAGCTGCGCCGGGTGCGACGCCGCGCCGGGGCGATGAGCTGGGCGGTATACGAAGATATTGAGCGCCCCGGCCTGTTTATCGAGACCTTCCTGATGGGCTCGTGGATTGAGCATCTGCGCCAGCAGGAGCGCCACACCATGAATGACCTCCTGCTGCAGAGCCGCGTTCTGGCTTTTCATCAGGGCACAACATCACCGGCCATTCGCTATCTGGTCGCGCCGGTATAACCATAACCATCACCTGCACAGGAACACACTATGGCAACGTTTAAGGCAAAAGACGGCACGCAGATTTACTACAAAGAAGGCGGCGCGGGCAAACCGGTTCTCTTCAGCCACGGCTGGCCGCTGGACGGCGACATGTGGGACAGCCAGCTGAACTACCTGGCCGAGCGCGGCTTCCGCGCCATCGCCTTTGACCGTCGCGGCTTCGGCCGCTCGGATCAGCCGTGGAACGGCTACGACTACGACACCTTTGCGTCCGACATCAACGACCTGATCACCACCCTGGACCTCCAGGACGTGACGCTGGTGGGCTTCTCCATGGGCGGCGGCGACGTGACTCGCTACATCAACAACTACGGCAGCGCGCGCGTGGCCGGTCTGGCGCTGCTGGGCGCGGTGACGCCAATCTTTGGTAAATCTGAGACCTTCCCGCAGGGTGTGGAGCAGAGCGTGTTCGACGGCATTCGCGACGGACTGCGTAAAGATCGCGCCCAGTTCATCAGCGACTTCGCCACCCCGTTCTACGGCACCAACGCCGGGCAGACCGTCTCCGCCGGTGCCCTGACCCAGACGCTGAACATCGCCCTGCTGGCGTCCCTGAAGGGCACCATCGACTGCGTGACCGCCTTCGGCGAAACCGACTTCCGCCCGGATATGGCGAAAATCGACGTGCCGACGCTGGTGATCCACGGCAGCAACGACCAGATCGTGCCGTTTGAAAGCACCGGCAAGCTGGCGGCAGAGATGATCAAAAACGCCACGCTGAAGGTGTACGACAACGCGCCGCACGGCTTCGCGCTGACCCACCAGGATCAGCTCAACGAAGATCTGCTGGCGTTTGTGAAGTCGCTGTAATTTTCTGTAGGCCGGGTAAGGCGCAGCCGCCACCCGGCGCTTTCGCAGACGCGTTCCGCTCCGCCAGCAGCCGACAAATCTCCGCATGCTTCTCCTCGGTAAAGGTAAAGCGCGACATAAAGCCCATTCGGATCAGCGAGCCTATTGCCGGCAGCAGGCAAATCCCGAAGAACAGCCCCGACAGCACGCTCTCGCTCTGAATTTGCGCCTGCGGCACGTAGCCAATCATCGTCAGAAACACGCCGATTAGCCCGCCGCCCACCGCCACCGACATCTTGCCGGTGAAGGTCTGCCCGGAGAAGGTGATCGCCGCGCAGCGCTTGTGGGTGTGGTATTCCGCGTACTCGATGGTGTCGGCAATCATCGACGAGGTGAGGATGTTGGTCATCATCACGAACAGCGTGCTCAGGCCGAGCAGAATAAACAGCATCGTCACCTGCTGATAGCCCACAAACCACATCACCACGCGTACCGCCACGTCCAGCCCGCAGAGGATCATAAACAGCTTCCGCTTCTGCATCCGGCGCGTCAGCATCGGGGCGACGAGGCACAGCACCGCCGCGACAATCCCCATCACGCCAATCGCCATCTGCAGGCTGCCGTCGCCCATGTTGTTGATAAAGAAGTAGATATAGAGCCCGCCCGCCACGTTGTGGAACACGCAGAAAAAGAACGACAGCAGGACGATAAACAGCGGCTTGTTCTGGCGCAGGTTGTGGAAGGTGTCGCGGATGGTCACCTTTTCCGGGCTCGGCGGCACGCGCTCTTTGATCTGCATAAAGCCGTTGAGCATCAGCGGCAGGCCCACCAGCATCATCACCAGCGCCGCCATAAAGTAGCCTTTGTCATTGCTGTACTGGGCGAAATAGGCCGCCAGCTTCGGGAAGAAGATGTTGGCGCAGGCAATCCCGGCGTTCACCCCGAGCATCGCCGCCGTCACCGCGCGGGTGCGCTGCCCGGAGTCGTTGGTCATCACCGACGACATCGACCAGAACGGGATATCGGAGATGGCGTACAGCGTCCCCCACAGGATGTAGGTCACCCCGGCGTAGAGGATTTTGGTGGTCATGTCCGCTTCGATTTTATAGAACGACAGCAGCGTGACGCCGGTGATCAGCAGCGGGGCGATCAGCAAAAAGTGGCGAAACTTGCCGAACCGGCTGTTAATGGTGTCCATAATGCTGGCAAACAGCGGATCGTGAACCGCGTCCCACGCGCGGGCAATCAGGAAGATGGTGCTCGCCGCCAGCGCCGAGATCCCCAGCACGTCGGTGTAAAAATAGTTAATAAACGAACCCACTAAACCAAAACTAAAACACTGACCTAAACCATAACCAAAATAAGACCACAGCTCGCGAGACGGTATTTTCATTGTCGTTGCCATTGTTATATGCCTGCCTGGTTGCCCGGCGGTGGACCGCCGGGTCGATATTATTAGTCCTGCGCCTGTGGGGCGATCTTGCGCAGCTGCTGCATCAGGGCGATTTCACGGCGCGAGAACGGAATGCCGTTCTCCTCAAACACGTCGTGGAACCAGAGGCGGCAGTAGTCCGTGGACTCCTTCATCACCACCGGCCACGGCAGCCAGGTCTGGGTTTTGCCGCGCACCAGACCCCACTGGTACGGCGCGACCTTCGCCGCGTACATCAGCGGAAGCTGCTCTTCGATGGTGCTGCCCACGTGGCGCGCCAGCCATTCGGTACAGAACAGCGGTCGTCCGAGCTGTTGCAGCTGCTGGATAATCGCCGTCATGCGCCCGGTGTGGGTGTAGGCGTGGAAGCTCACCACGTCCGAGAGCGCCAGCGCGGTCTGGTCCAGCGGGTGCTGGAAGAACGTCTCGCCCTCCTCTTCAGGCGGCAGGCGCCAGGCGCAGACGGTGAGCGGCTGGGTTGGGTCTTCTTCACGCACCCACTGGAACGCCAGCTTCATCAACTCGTGGGCGCAGGTCTCCAGCTTCGCGTCGTACTGCACCTCCTGCGTGCCCGTCGCGAAAATGCCGCGGTTGCCCGGCTCGTTGTAGAGATCCCACAACAGCACGCGCTTATCCTCGCGGAACTGGCGCACAACGTCGCGGATATAGCGCTCAATGTCTGCCCAGCAGTCAGGATCGCACACCTTGTCGCGCCCCGGGCTCGCCGCCGCCTGGCTGTTGTGCTTGCCCGGCACCGGCGGCTTTTGCGGGCCGAGGTACGGCTCGTCGCCGGAGAAGCCGCAGTCGTCCATCAGGGTCAGCATGGTGCTGAACCCGTGGCCGTCAGCAATCGTCAAAAAGCGGTCGATGCGCGCCATCAGCCCGTCGCGGTCGTGCTCCCAGACGATAAACGGCAGGTTGATGCGCAGAGTGTTGTAGCCCGCCTCCGCCGCCCAGCCCAGCTCGCGCTCAATGGTGGCGGCATCGAAGGTCTCTGCCTGCCAGATATCGGTCCAGTTCACCGCCGTCGACGGCAGATAGTTAAACCCGCACAGCCAGCCCTTCTGCTGATACCACGCCTGTGCCTGCTCCCTGCTCCACTGCTCTTTCATTACGCGTCCTCTTACTGATAATATTTAGCTAATAAATATTAGCTGTGGGATAAATGCGCAATTTTCCGCACGAAGAAAAGCGATGCCCCTCACAAAGTTCACGCTTCGATGAATGAGAAACGTGATCGACGGCGCTAAAGCGTGCGGTTAGGGTATGATGCGAAGTCGCGAAAGGGAGAGGACGGATGAAGCGAAAAACGAAGGTAACGATGAACGATATTGCGCGGGCGGCAGGGGTGTCGCAGGCGACGGTATCGCTGGTGCTTAACCAGTCCCGCAACATCAAGCTCAGCGACGACACCCGCCAGCGGGTGATTAATGTGGCTACCGAGCTCGGCTACGACCGCCTCCCCGCCGTTCACGCCCCGCGCAACCAGGAAGAGATCGCCCTGCTGGTGAGCTCCATGCAGAGCTTTGACCCGTTTATCGACGCCATCAGCCAGGCGCGGGAAGCGGCGTGGCGCAACGAGACCCTGCTCACCGTCTACGACTACGGCGACGATATCGAGCTGGCGCTGAACATCATCCGCCAGCTGGAGAAGCGCAACTGCATCGGGATTATCCTCGCCTCCCCGATCACCACGCTGGTGGACATGACCGCCTTCCAGGACTGCACCCGCATCCCGCTGGTGCTGCTCAACCAGCGTGACCCCGGCTCGCCGCTGCTGCCGTCGTTTATCCCGGACGACTACGCCAACGCTTTCCAGGTGACTAAACACCTCATCGCCTGCGGGGCGACGCGCATCGCTCACATCACCGGCGAGAGCTGGATGGAGGCCTCGCGCCAGCGTCTGGCGGGCTACCAGGCCGCGCTGCAGCAAGCCGGACTCGCGTGCGACGACGACCTGGTGCGCCAGACCAACTGGCAGTTCAGCGAGTCCTTTACCGCCACAACTTCTCTGCTGGAGCTGGCCGAGCGCCCGGACGCCATCTTCTGCGCCAGCGACTGGCTGGCGATTGGCTGCTATCAGGCGCTGGCGGTGAACGGCGTGCGCATCCCGCAGGACATGCTGCTGGCGGGCTACGACGACCAGAAGATTTCCGAGCAGCTCACCCCGCCGCTGACCAGTATCCAGCTGCCCTACAGCGAGCTGGGACGGCTGGCGGTGGAGTACCTGTGCAATCAGGAAGATGCCGCCACGCACGTGACGCTGGCGGGCAGGCTGAAGGTGCGCGCCTCAAGCCTCGTCTGAGGTAAACACCATGCCCGCATAGGGCTTCTCGCGACACGCCGCCAGCCGCGCGGCGAGGCTGCCCACGTGCAGCTCCAGCTTGTGCCCGTCCGGGTCGAGAAAATAGAACGACGCCCCCTCGCTTTTGTTCTGCTTCCAGACGGTGACGCCCGCCTGCTCAAGCCTTTGCGAGAACGGTTCAAAATCCGCCTCCACGACGGTAAACGCGTAGTGGGTGTAGTCGCTCTCCTGCGGCGGCACGTTCCTGCGCGCCTCATCGTACGACAGGCAGACCCACAGATCGCCGCAGGTAAGATAAGCCCCGGTATTCCAGCGGGCGTGCAGGGTCAGCCCCAGCAGCTCGTGCCAGAAGGTGACGCTTTTTTGCAGGTCGCTGACCGCGAGGGTCAGGTGGTTGAGTGATTGCAGCATGACGTGCCCTTTTGTTTTTCGCGCCGGACGTGATACGGTAAAAGCATGAACATAAACCACGCCGTGCTCACCGTAAACCGCTGGTGGCTGCCTTCTTAAAGGCGGCACGGAGTAGTTTTCCCCATTTTCAGATAGCCGCCGAAAGGCGGCTTTCTCACATCTAAGACCCCTTTCGGCATTACAACGTTAAGGAGTCTTTATGAACCCGCAAACCATCCTCACCGGCGACCGCCCAACCGGCCCGCTGCACCTCGGCCACTACGTCGGATCGCTGCGCCAGCGCGTTGCGCTCCAGCAGACGCACAACCAGTTTGTGCTGATTGCCGACCTGCAGGGGCTGACCGACAACGGCAGCAACCCGCAGAAGATCCGCGACAACATCCCCGAAGTGCTGGCCGACTACCTCGCCGCCGGCATCGACCCGAACCTGACCACGATCTGCCTGCAGTCTGCCCTGCCCGCCCTCGCCGAGCTGACGATGCTGTATATGAACATCGTCACCGTTGCCCGCGTGGAGCGTAACCCGACGGTGAAAAACGAGATTGCACAGAAGAGCTTCGCCCGCTCGCTGCCGGTCGGGTTTATGGCCTACCCCATCAGCCAGGCGGCGGACATCACCGCGTTTAAGGCCGAGTGCGTGCCCGTCGGCGACGACCAGCTGCCGATGATTGAGCAGACCAACGAGATCGTCCACAAGATGAACAGCCTGCTGCCCGCCCCGGTGCTGCGCCACTGCAAGGCGATGCTGAGCGACACCAGCCGCCTGCCCGGCATCGACGGCAGCGCCAAGATGTCGAAATCGCTGGGCAACACGCTGCACCTTTCGGCCAGCGAAGAGACTATTCACCGTGCGGTCAGCGCCATGTACACCGACCCGAACCACCTGAAGGTGAGCGACCCGGGGCAGATTGAGGGGAACGTGGTGTTTACGTATCTCGACGCGTTTCATCCGGACAAGGACAAGGTGGCGGCGATGAAGGCGCATTATCAGACGGGCGGGCTTGGGGATCGGGTTTGCAAGAACGAACTGGAGGGGTGTTTGCAGGAGCTGATTGCGCCGATGCGGGAGCGGAGGGCGATGTATATGCGGGACAAGGGGGAGCTGATGGCGATGCTGAAGCGCGGGACCGAACGGGCGCAGGGGGTGACGCAGGAGACGTTGAGGGAGGTGAAGGTGGGGCTGGGGGTGCCGGTGTTTTGATGAGGTGAGTTGATTGAGGTTGGGCGGCGGAGTGTGATTGACACATAGCCGCTTTGCCTCTCGATTTAAAATATCATTTGTTATAAAAATACTTAATTTTCCTTTTAGAACATTTAAATTGCTTTAGTTACTTTAATATTACATTGATAAATCCTTTATGACACGCTTAAAGGATTAACATGGCAGATGTAGATAATATATCCTTGAGATTATTCAACATAATCGATTCTCCAGATACAGTCACAGCATTTATAAATGGAGGCTTATCCGTCCCGCTAGATTATGGATATCTGATCTATGGTATCTTTGACACAGAAACAAGGTATGAACGCGAAACGGAGAGAATTAGAATAGCTACCGCAATCATAAAAGACATTTTGAATTACGATAATATCATCAATGCAGCCAAGCAAATATTTAAACTATTCAACAGATATTTAACCGAGGCTGAGCAAGATAAGGTTTATAGAACAGCAGTTTCTTCAATACTGGGTAGAGTATCGACAAATATTATAGCAGCAACCATTGCAAAACGTGTTATTGAAAGAACGTCTTTTATTTTCGTGGTTTTAAAAGGAAAATTAAATCCAATAACAGGACTGAGTACACTCCTTTTGTTTGGAGGCATGGCAGAACGCTCAATCAGAACATCTGCCCGGCTTAAAGCAGAAGCACCGGAGATATACGAACTTCTCAGACCCCGAGACTACGACCTACTCTACTTTCTCTTTGCTGATGCCGTCCAACCTTTCGTAGATGCTATCCATGCAGGTTACTCAGAAGGAAAACCTGTATTTAATCAGATCATAAACAAACTTAATGAAAAACTTAATGCCAAACGTACGGTAGGCTCGTATGAGTAAGTTTATTATTCCCATTATAAATCTACTTCTTTGTTCATATTTAGTCTTATTATATATCCTTAGCTGGGTTGAATTCGAAACCTGGCATGATAAAACAATCGCCTTTTGCATCATTACCCTAAGCGCTTACATTATTTCATTAGTAATGAATAAATTACTGCCAGGAAAGATACATATTTTTGGCGGGATCCTGGATGTGTTATCAGGTCCCTTACTGATCATCGGTGCATTTGCTTGTATAGCTGTCCTTGAACCATGGCCGCTGAAAATTATTGGCTTATTCATATGGGTCGTGGCGATGTTGCACCTACCTTCTTTTGTAAATATAGATGAGGAATAATTATGTCAAATCCAGCGTATCTTTGGTTAACCGATGCTAATGGCTCACCCGTCGTAGGAGGTTCCATGGTGTCCTGCCGGTTTGGTGCTATTGAATTAAAGGCAGTCGCTCATCACCTCACCATTCCTGTGAGTGAAAATACAGGCCGACTAACAGGTACCCGCGTACATACACCGATTGCCGTTCAGAAAGAGTTTGATAAAACGACACCGGTTCTCATCAGGGCACTGTGTGAAAACCAAACACTGAAATCGGCTACGATAAAAATGTACCAAATTGATGATGCAGGAATCGAGAGAGAATATTTCAACATTATCCTGGAGAATGTAAAAATCACGGGTATCACGCCAAATCTGTTCCCGGGTTCTGGAACAGGAACGCATACAGAGACGATCGAGCTAAGATATGAGGCAATCACCTGGAAACACTGTGACGGGAATATCGTTTACAGAGATGCCTGGAATCATATGGCGATAGCCTGAACCGACTTTAACATTTCTCGGGCCGAGGTAACGTTGTGCTTGTCGGTCCGACCAAGCGGAGCGCCGCCGGGAAGCGCTGGCGATTATTTCTACCGCCTTAAAGGAGAGCATCATTATGGAACCCACACTCTCTCAAGTCATTGAGGTTGTTCGAAACTCCTCAGGTGAGCATCGTAAACCTATCGATAGCAATACGTTGATTGAGGCCGATTTGCATATTTGCGGTATCGACGGCGAAGACCTACTGGAAGACTGCGAAGAAGCGTTTGGCGTTCAGCTTGCCACGGAAGAAGATGGCTACAGGAAAACGTTCTCTCTCGCAGAGAATGAGTATCTGTTTACGGGTGAAGGCATAGACTTTTTTGGCATCTGTCGGTTTATCCGCTGGATACGTGGCATACCCGAACCTGTTATATGTGATTTAACCGTCGGCAAACTTCACGCTGCGCTGGTTAAGGCTGTGAAAGAGCAGGTTAAGCGTGATTGATTTTTACTTAAAACGGGCATGAGATGACATGCCCGTTTTATTGCTTCAAGCGTTACATTAGATGGGAAGCACAGTTACTCCGACATCGCCTGCCCTGTTCCACGCTTAACAGCCGGTATATCGCCTGTATCATTCAGCGCTCCCGGAAAGGTCTTCAACCACTGCGCCACTTTCTTTTTATTTATATTCACCACGCTCATACCTTCCAGGCATCCCCATAATTCTCTTGTATGCTGTGGCGTAATCACAATGCAGTCTTTCATGGCGCGGATTTTTACCGGCATGCCGTCGATAAAGCCCGCTCGGGTTAACCACTCGCCGCCCAGAAGAAGGTATTTCATATCTATGCGGGAATAAAGTTCACAGCAAGCGGCACTGTCCTGCGGCGTCTCCGCGCGGGGATGGACGGGGGCCGCGTTGAGCTGGTTGCCGTGTAAACGGCGGGCGCTGTTTTTGCGTACCAGCTCGCGGTTTTCAATCATGCCGGTGAAAGCGTCTGATTCTGTTTTGCAAACAGTAAACTCTGGCTTAAAATTCGTCGCAGCCATTTTCAACTCCTGATTAGTTGTTAGTGGTTAGCGGTATGGGGGTGTTGCAGCACCTTCATATCGCGAATTCTTCTTTAAATACTCTTCGTTACTTCCTTTGCCGTTCGGCGTAATTTCTGGTGCTCATTATACAGGGCTGAATATAAACACAGCGGTTTGGTGTGTGGAAAATTTTAAAAATGCGAGGGGGATTCAGGAAATAACAGTAGGTATTTTTTAATTCGAGAAACGGCATAGCGTCGGACTGAAAATCACTTCAACTCAACTCTTCCAGATATCAGTTCGTTCGCAAACCTGGCGCTAATGCCGCATCGGTTGCCGCCACACCTTTCTCAAACCTCTCAAAAATTCATCAAAGCTATAGATTAACGATTTACATCACCCTGATTTTGTTATGTGATCCTGTTACAGGCTTAAGTAACGCCCTGCCCAGCCAACCGTAACAGGACTTCATCGATGGAATTTTATCAGGCCGATCCGACGCTTGAGAACTACTGGCGTGGAGTGATCCTCTTTGGAAGGAACGTCGCATCTTACAAATTTGCGCTGGCGTCAGCGTTGTATGAAGTGGATAAAACGGGCAGCGATTTGATTACGCTCGACCAGCTTGCCGTGCCGTTCAGCCGCTATCTTTGCGAGCACCTGAAGCATGCGCCAAAACAGATCACCTCCCGCAGCAGTCAATTTCTGGAAACCTGCCTGAAGTTTAACAGAGGTGAAATCACCCATGCCCAACTCATTGAAGCGACGGTCCGCCTTGGCTTTAACAACGTGATTGATGCCTTTCACTACGTGAACCAGGGCGAGATCGATAAACGTTTTTTCCTTGATGAGCGCAAAACCCACAACGGGATCCGCCTGACGGATAACTTCTATTTACTGGGCGAACGCCTGCAGTATAAAAACCTCGCTTTTGAAACCAATGCCCGCTGGAACCTGGTAGAACAAGCCTGGTCAATGGGGATTTCACGTAACCTTGTGGGCGTGGAGTTCGACGAAGATAATCAGCTGTTGTTCACGAGGGTGAATGCGCGGCGCGTAGACATCACCAGTTGCCGCGACAGCCTGAATGGTTACCAGAAAGGACGATGCTTTTACTGCTTTAAACCCATCAGCCTGGTACCGGGCGACGCAGAACTGGCGGATGTCGACCACTTTATTCCCTGGGCTGCCCGCCATGAAGTGAGCAATATTAACGGCGTATGGAACTTAGTGCTGGCCTGCCGGTGCTGTAACCGTGGCGTTGAAGGCAAATCTGCACGCATTCCCGAGCTTAGGCTCCTGCAGCGGTTACATACCCGCAATGAGTATTTTATTCAGAGCAAACTGCCGTTACATGAGACGATTGTTCTACAGACAGGGCAACGTCCTGAAGCACGGAGAAGCTTTCTTCAGCGTAACTGGCATGCCGCGCTGGACAAGCTTATCCATACCTGGAAACCCAACGCGGAAGGCGAGGCAACGTTTTAATGACACTTCACTACTATCAGAACCACGCGCAGGAATTCTTCGATGGCACGGTTAATGTCGATATGACCCCGCTTTACGAGGCCTTCACCCAACATCTGCCTAACGGTGGCCGTGTTCTGGATGCGGGCTGCGGTTCTGGCCGGGACGCAAAAGCATTTCATGAGATGGGGTATCAGGTGGATGCTTTTGATGCCTCTTCCGCTATGGTGGAGCTGGCAAGGCAACATACCGGGTTACCCGTGCAGTTGATGACATTTTCAGAAATCGACGGTAAAGCGCAGTACGATGGGATCTGGTGCTGTGCCTCTTTGTTGCATGTCCCCTCTTCTGAGCTGCCTGCGGTGATGCAGAAGCTTGCGGATGCGCTTAAGCCTGGCGGCGTTTGGTACGTATCTTTTAAGTATGGCAACGGTGAACGCGTGCAGGGTGAAAGACGTTTTACGGATCTGGATGAAGAGGGATTGCGGGAGTTGCTGAAGGCGGTTCCGGGGATGGAGAGCGCTTCGCTGTGGGCGACGCAGGATAACCGACCGGACAGAGATGAGACATGGCTGAATGGGATATTACGAAAAAACGCCGCTTGATTATCAGGCGGTGCTAATCGACATGGAGTAAGTGAGTTCAGTAATTCATCACTTTGGTCAGCTCAACCTCACCCGTGGCGGCGTTAAAGTACAGATAGAAAATGTCCCCTTTGACCTGATCGGGTTTAGACCAGATCTCCTTTTCCCCCAAGCGGCGCTTTTCCTTGGTGTATCCCAGCATTTCGAGATACGCGCGCAACGGTGCAGCCCCAGTAGCCCCTTTAAAAAAGATGCTATTTGAAGGGGCATAGCCATCGCCGGGATGCGCCTCGAAATAGTAGTCGTCCGTTACACGCGGGGCGTTTTCAATATCCTTGTCAGTCAGCGTGTGGTAGTGGAAAAAGTCATTTTGGGTGTAAACCGTCGTTTCATCAGAACCCGATGCCACGAGCCAGACAAACAGCCATCCAAGGATAAAGACGGTAACAACCGCAAGTGCGCACCACTTCAGGATTTTTAAAAGGATTGTCATAGCTTAGCTCCCATGAACGAGAGCGATGTTCCATCATTTGTAATGACCTTCACCACTCCGGATGCGAAATCGTCCCACGGCCGAAGCCATGTCATAAAATGCGGAAGATTGACCGTATACGGCTGGTGCCGCACACACTGATCCTCAGGATCAGGAAAGAGAATCGGGCGAAAGCCATGGTTTTTATGAGAACCGATAGCGCCGTAGTAATCCCAGCGGCGAACGGCTGATTCATAACTCACGGGCTTGAGACGGTAGCCGTACCGGCCAGGAATAATTGCGCGATAGAACCCGAACAGGTCAGACACCAAATCCTCACCGCTAAAGCCGCTGTCCGTATACCACGAGAATGATCGCAGACTTTGCAGACCTTCGAATCTGGATGCGGTGTTCATCATCATCGCCAGCATGATTCTGTTAATGTCTTCGGTACTCCGGCCACGCTTAATTTCCCAATGAGAGAACTTCCCGACGCCGAGCCGTGATTTGAATTTTAAGACGCCCATATCTTGCCGATACATGACGGAATAAGATGGCTTACCGCTACGCTCTCCCTCAACGAATTGACGTTTGAGCGTTGCTACGTCATTGCCACGGGCATGCCCCATATCAAGCCAGCCTAACGCCTCGGTGTAGACGCTCCCTCTGTCGAGAACATCAAAGAGTGCCCCATCCTTTATCTCTCTTCTGGTGCTCATGCTTACATCTCCATATGTAGTCTAACTGACTATGTTATAGGCGATTTCTCGGCCAGTCCAGACTGTAGCCTCTAGCACAACATAAGCTTGCTGGCTCTCACTTTATAAAGAACCTAGTAGCTCCAGGATGTTTTAGTCATAAAGATGTTAAAAGAGGAAAAATGTGAACCAGGCTGCATAAACGAAGCATCTTTAAATAGTCGTTCTCGCTCCATAAGAACCTCTGGGATGTTTAGGTATTTGATTACAAATGCGAAAAAATGGATATGTAGTCTTTTGATTCAGAGGTCTAGAAATTCATGACACTGTAGACTGCAAATCCCAGAGAACAAAAATCATTATATATCAATAATTTATGTAGATAGGAGAGAATATATTGTAACAAGTTACTGGTTGCTTGAGCCTGGAGGCTTCCCCCATTCTTATAATCAATATGTGGACATTTCAATAGGATAGAGCCATTATTTAATGGTTTCTGACACAAAGTCTTCTATAACGGGTATGATGCCTTTGTTGTGCAACTTATCTCGCTTAGCCTTATGCCTTATGCTCCTCGGTAACGGAGATGGGCGGTAGCATGGGAACTTAAAACATAGCCAGTCCTTGATAGATGATATTATTATCTTTTAAGTATCTCTTGCGTAAAATTATAACATCCATCTCAATTTATTATATTTTCTAAATTCAACTACACATGCAAAAGGATACATAATTTAATGGGCTTAATCGAATCGGTATTACTTTTTGCATTTGGAAAGAGTGAATCGATCCAAGGGGATTTTTCAATTATAATTTTTTCCCTTGCTGCGTCGTTATATGGTTTTTTAATTGTATTTTTAGATTTTTTAACTTCAAAAACGACCAACAAAACGAGCTTCCTTAAACTTTCTTATAATGGATTTAATGCAATTTTAGTTATTCTAATGTGGGGTGCAGGAGCTGGTATTGGTGCATTAATTGGTGCTGGCGTTGGAATTTTTGAGATAAAAAGAATATCATGTATCTTTGTCGGCGCAATATGGCCAACTGTTATCCCTAGACTATTATCTTCATCTAATCAAGAACTTTCTAAAGAAAAAATAGACATTCCAGAGGTTAATTAAATGAGATTAGGATTTCTTCTAGGACGTGACGAGTTTAGTTCAGAATCAAAAATAGTTAATTCAATCAAAAATTTCGAACGTTTTCAAAATGAAGAATTACAAAGAAAAGTTGACACGCTATTAGTATTTAAAAGCGAAATCCAGCAATGCTGGTTAGTTTTCACATCAATGAGGATGTATTTCGTTATCGATGACATTGATAAGGGAATAATAAAGCCGCTATGGGCAAGAGACAAAGACAACATCGTATCCAATGGTCTTATTAATGTTCATTTAAAAGAAGAGAGTTTTTCAAAAGAAACTGGAAAACTCTATTTTGGGAAAATGAACAACAGCATATTATATACAAAGTCATTATTTAGGAATAAATCCATATCTGGTGAGATAATTCATTTACTAACTAAGCACTTATTACATCAAAAATAATCAATTGAAGTTTTAGAGCTTCCTCACTGTATATGCAACCCAAGTTCAATAGTTAGTTTCAAAAACATAAGCGTAATCATGAATAAACATTCCAGAACTCACAAAAAAGCGCTTGGTGCGTATTATACCCCCCTTAATTTGAGTAAGGTGCTTTGCGAATGGGCTCTGAGGACATCAAATGATAAAATATTGGAACCCAGTTTCGGTGGTTGCGGATTTTTAGAAGCAAGCATAGAAAGATTATTAGCGCTGGGCTGTAAAGGAGCGGAGCTGCAGCTTTTCGGCGCTGACATCGATCCTGCAGCATTTGATTTTCTTTCAAAAAAAATAAAGAGTTATGAAGGGATTAATGATCACTTCCTTTACAAGGATTTTTTGAAAGTCTCTCCAGATGATTTTAGAGCGATAAAATTTGATATTGTGCTTGGTAATCCACCATATGTTTCAATGCACAATATGACTGAAGAACAGAAAAAGAATTGTTTTGAACTTTTAAAAAACACTAATTTCGCGGATGACACCATAGGAAGAAATGCTAGTTTATGGGCTTTTTTTCTTTTACATAGTTTATCCTTTATCAAAAAAGGTGGACGCTCAGCTTGGGTTCTTCCAAGCAGCCTGTTACATGCAGACTATGCTAATGCGGTATTGAATATTTTTAGCCAACATTTTTCTTTAGTTAAAGTAGTTAAGCTTAATGAGCGTTTTTTTCAAGAAGAAGAAGCCGATGAGATCTCGGTAATACTATTCGCGGATGGATTTGTTAAAGAAAGAAAGCCCCCCACCGCTATAGGATTTACTTCTATATATGGTCTAAAAGAGTTAGAAGAGCTTTGCCGAGATTTAACTCTTAGCTCAATTATAAGCACTAACTATAAATCCACAGTAATTTCGGAAGATGCCAGTTTAGCATTCAACAGAATTAAAGCAACAGATGCTTCCGTACCTTTAGGCAGCATATCTAAAGTTGTTATAGGTATGGTCACCGGTGATAATAAAACATTTATTATTGATAAAAATACTGTTCAAAAAAACGGTATTAAAGATGAAGATTTAAAACCTGTAGTTGGTCGATTTTCTATGTTACAGGGATTAATACATACAGAAGCAAGACATAAGAAAGCTCAAAATGAGAATCAAAAAGCATATCTAGTTTGCCCTGAAAATATAATATTAAGAAATACAAACATTCGAAAATACCTTTCTAGAGTAAGTAAAAAAGACAGGCGGAATAACAAGACTTTTCATAAAAGAGCTGAATGGTATTATCCTGACGACCGACGTTATCCAGATGCTTTCCTTACATATATGATTCATAGAATGCCTCGGTTAGTAATAAATTTAGCAAAGATAACCTGTACAAACTCTATACACAGAGTTTTTTTCAATAACGGGATAACTCTACGCAAACGCAAAGCAATAGCCATATCAATGTTATCTTCATTCTCACAATTATCAGCAGAGATGGAAGGTCGAGCTTATGGTTCAGGTGTTCTAAAACTTGAACCTAGTGCCGCAAAAAAAATACAAATATTGATTACACCAGAATTAGAAGTGGTTTTTACAGAAAATGCAGCTGTTATTGAAAAATTAATTTCACAGAACTTATTCGATGATGCTCAAAAAATCATTGACGAATTGATAAGTAAGACATTAGAAATCCCTAATCACACTATGAATTTATTCTCTGTAGCGGTTGAACAGCTGAGGGAAGAAAGATATTCAGGATTAAATAAAAATAAAATTTATCGGGCTTAACTATCATGAATAAAATTGAAGAAGACCTTAGCTTTTCTATAGATGGACGCCTCTTATCTGAATTGGGTGAAAAATTAGTTACTAAAAACTATCTTGCACTCTCAGAACTTATCAAAAACAGTTATGATGCTGACTCAGCATTTGTAGAAATTATACTTGAAAACGTCAAGGACATAACGTCTAAAAGTAAAATTATAATACGAGATGAAGGCGAAGGAATGTCATGGGATGATTTCAAAAATAACTGGATGAGAATATCTACATCCAATAAAGAAAGACATCCTGTAACAGAAAAATATGCTAGGAACAAAACAGGAAGCAAAGGCATTGGACGATTCGCTTGTCAAAAATTATCCGATACCATCAATGTTGAAACTACAAAATTAATCGCCCCTAACATTTTTGAAATAACATCCATAACAGTAAAGTGGAGGGATTTTAAAGCCGAAAGTGATCTGATTAATGTATCTTTCAAAGCTTCTCATTATCTAGTAACAGATCAAAAGTTACAAACTGGCACTAAAATAACTTTATTGGATCTCAAGGAGAAATGGAGCCAATTTTCTTACAAAGGACTATTAAAAGAATTAGCATCGTTATCTTTAACAACCCCAATAAAAAGAGAAGGTTTTGAAGAGGATCCAGGTTTCGAAATAAAAGTTATATCTAATGAATTCGGGACTGGAGAAAACCTACATTTAAACGATGAAATTCTTAATGGATCATGGGGCCGGCTTAATGCTACAGTAACTGATAACGGTGAAATTGAGTTGATGTTAGACGCAAAAATACTAGGAAAAAGAACTTATCAACTAACAAAAAACTACCCTAATCTAGCCAAAATAACTTTTGATATTTCTTATTTTCCAGATAGAACTAGTTATTTAAGGAGACCCGATATAGTTCCTCTTAAAGTAATTAGACCTATCAGAGAAGTTCATGCTGGAATTAAAATTTATAGTGAAGGCTTTCGAGTATATCCCTATGGACAAGCAGGAGATGACTGGTTAAGCCTTGATAAAGATGTTGGTAGACGTAAAGCTAAAATTGATAGCGATGAATTAAGCTACATAGCTGAAAGTTATGGCTTAGATCCTAAACGAACTATGCTAGACCTTTTCCCTAATAAAATGTTAATTGGCAGTGTAAAAATAGATGCTAACCATAGCACGAAATTTCTAACAAAGTTAAATAGAGAAGGTTTTGTCGAAAACCAAGCATTCGAGGATCTTAAAGAAGCCCTCAGAGCGGCAATTGAATGGATGACCATACAATTCTCGTCCTTTAAATTACTTTACGCAGATGAAGAAGCTGAAAAAATAAGAAATGATTTTGATAAAATCCTTGCAGATATTCAGCCATTAGAAAAAAATATAAATCGTGAAGCTAGAGTTTCAGAAGCATTTAAAATAATACGTAATGCTGTTAATCATGATCGAAAATCTGACAAGCAAGCAAATTTACCACAAGATGAAACGCTCGAAAAAGCAACTAAACTCTTGTCAACAGAGTTTAGTGTAAATGAAAAAGAATTAGCCTTACTTCGCTCTATCGCCTCCTCAGGCCCATTGTTTTTTGTTTTTGCTCATGAATTTAGAGGATTAGTATCGAAATTGGATACTAATGCAGGCAGTATTGAGCAATGGATTGAAAATAATAAGATAATTAATGTAGATTTTGCTTGGTTAAAAGAAATAGCAGATTCAATGAGACAAACGAGAGAGGATTTTGTTTCTCTTGAAAAATTAATCGGTATATTTTCCTCTACACATAAGATCGAACAAAAACAAATTAGAGTATTAGATGCTATCAACTCCGTATGTGATGGTTTTTCTTTTATAACTAAAGCATATGGCATCCAAGTAATTAAAAAAGTTGAAAGCCAATTCATTAAGACGGAATTAATGCCAGAAGCATCATTTTATTCTATTTTAGTTAATCTTTTATCTAATGCGATAAAAGCTGTCTTAGCCAGTAAAAATAGTGGCAAAAGAACTATAGAAATCACAGCAGAACGCAACTCAGGTCTTATCATATCAGTTTCGGATAATGGTGTTGGTCTTGATAAATCGTTATGGGAAGATGTTTTTAAACCTTTAGTTACTGACCCTACAGGTGAGATATATCGTCAATTAGAAAGCACAACAAATGTTGATGATTTAGCAGTATTAGGTAAAGGTACAGGACTAGGTTTGAATATTGTGAAAAGCATGGTATCTCAAAGTAAAGGTAAGATAAACTTTATAGAACCTGAGAATAATTGGGCTACAACAGTTAAAGTACAGTTGCCATAAGGAATTATCCATGACCAAGAAGTTTCAAATTTTTTTTATTGATGATGAATTGAACTCTTCGGATGAAACGCGAGCTAACGTCCGTGTCGAATTAGTGAACCAATTAAATAAGGATAATAGATTTAATATCATTTCATTCCATCCTGTTGATTTTATTAAACAAAGCGGGGAGGATCAAATAAAAATGTCTCCCGACCTTATCATTATTGATTACAAATTAGGTGCAGGGAGTAATATTGAAAGCGAAAGGTACAATGGAACTGGATATTCAATGACCAGTTATTGTAAAGAAAGATTCGCTGATGTACCTTGTTACTTGATAAGTCAATTGATAGATGATGGAATGTCAGTTAGTGAACATTATGACAAGAAATTATCTCACGGCTTTTTAACGAGGCAAAAAGGTAAAGACATTCTAGCAAGCGATTGTGAATCATATCGTACTTTAAAAAAACAAATTGAGACCTACCAAAACGCGCAATTAATCGTAACCTCATTAAACATTCCCGAAGAAGAGATAGATAATTTTAAAATAGCTTGCCCCACAGAATTTTGGAATGAACTTGCATTAAAAAAACCTCAAAATATTACTGATAGTGAATCTATTTTCATAAAATTTACTAAATGGCTCAATACAACCTTTTTAATAAAACGAGGCCCTCTTATTAATTCTTTAGAGTTAGCAACACTTTTAGGAGTATCGAAGGAATTCTTTGATACAGGTTTTGTTAATCAAACCCCTTTAAAAAATCTATTTATAGAAAAAAAATATACTGGCCTATTTCATAATAGTTTTCCCGAAAAATGGTGGGCGCAGCAGTGTTATAATGAAGCAATTAATCTATTGGAGGGGGAGGGTAATTCTGAACCCTGCAAAATTTTTCCTTTAAAAATGTCAGTTCCAAAAAAACATTGGTCTGTCTGTCCAGTGTGTAACGAATATTTCCCTGAAACCGTTGCTAAGGATAAGGATAGCGAACAAGATTATCCTTGTCATTGGGCATGCTGTACTGCAGGTGAGTTTAGCGACGATATTGTCGGATTTGAGCCTCAACTATATCTTGATGTATAATAAGACGATCATACAAGCATGAGTAACAACTCTCCCTTTTATATACGTTATCGTGATAACTTAAGAAAATGTTTAGAATTTATAACAAACACACCTCGATTATATTCATCAATTGATCTAAAAATAATATCACAAATAAGAGCTAGTACAAAACAATTAGCATCAAGTTCAAATGTTAAAAATTTTGATATCTCTTTCGGCCCATTTGAATTAACTGCATTTGATTTGATTAACTGTAAGCATATTCCTTCCGCATATTTATCTATTGGCGGAGAAGTCAGATTCAACAGTAATGGTGATTTTTTCCAAGCACTTTCTGTATGTTTAATTGCTGAGCCAATTTGTGATTTATCCTCAGAATATGGTTATGATTTATGTAAAATGGATAACGGGAAAACATATATCATTCGACGTTTCCATTTTGATATTGATGCAAAGCAAATTAATGGAGATCGGCCCGTATTTCATCTTCAATATGGCGGTAATATCAATGAACAACAAAAATCCAAACATCAATATGAATTGATTAGTAGTATTGATCTGCCACGAATCCCAACATTACCATTAGACTTGATACAAACGCTAAATTTAATATTTAGCCAAATAAAGACAGAATTAGCATCTGTATTTCAAGATCCTCGCTGGAGAAGTATTGTCCTCGAAAACGACAAGATCTGGGATGATATATATTTCGCTTCTATGCAAACCCGTAACAAAAAACAGACATTATACGAAAGACTTTGTTCACACAATGTTTTTAGCTAAATATTACATTTTAATAAAATAAAGTCAAAGTGCACCTTTGTAAAATATTTTAACGCACTTTGACTTTATTGAAATAACGATAAATTTATTAACCCTTACCTTAGAAGATAAATGAATTTATATTTTAGTTGTCTTAACATCCAATTATGTCAATTATGCTGCTCACCTTTGTTATTTTAGCTTTCTCTCTTCAAAATTTTCTGCCTCATCGATCAAAGACTGCTTGATAATACTACATTTCTGGTTTCTGATGGATCATCTGCGGCCCCACCGCATCTTTCAACCAAATCCAGAATCAATCAATGCGCGATACTTCACATTTTCTTGAATCTATGCTCGTAGACTTTCATTTCCTGTCATAGCCCATCTCGAGCACACTGTATTTTGAATCATCGACTCGTGTGGGTTATGTCTCCCATAAAAAATCAGCACATAATGCCTACTTATGATTTTTATTCTGTCCCTAAATGCGAGAGCTTGTCGCTACAAGAGAATAAGAGAAGGTATCTTTATATGCGAGCCACGATTTCTATGTTTCCCCCTCCCTCTAACAGTTAACACCCTCGATGAATAGTCCACGAGGCTGTTTCGAAACCCATATAAAACTAACGGAAAAAATGCAGATCGTTCGAGCAAATGAAATAAAATGAGTTCCACAGCTAATCAAGTTAACGATTTCCTATAAAACTGAGCATTATAGTAAAGCAATTCGGAAATATGATTGATTTCAGATGCAGCTCGATGATGTTTTTCACAGTAGCAACCGTACCGGCGCTAACTTGCCAGGGTTTTTGTCATTAAAGCGGTACTAGAAAGAAAAAGGCATAATTTCTATTGAGCGTTGCTGTAAGCCCCGATTTCGAGTCGCCTGAATGAGTCAACCTTTTTGATAGGAACAAGTTGATCCTGCAGCTTCAGCGCTGTTTATTAATAGCGACAAAGTCAGTATTCTCAAGGTGTTTCATTACACAAATTTTATAAAGCTTAGACAATTTTTGATTGCTGGCGTGCCAGCCTCTTGTGAAAACTTAAAGCTTTATCGTCTTTGGGACCGTCTGCATAAACCAGTAATAACAAGCCTTCGCCGTCGGTATGTTTTTAGGCATTTGCATCTGGCTTTGCAGAACAAACCCACACATCACCCAAAACCATGATGAGTATTCATACAAGGTTTTTGGGTGGATACAATAGAAATTTACCCACTGTTACACTCGCATCATGAAATAGATGTAGATTGAATCAGGTTGGTTTTGGTTGAGTAAAAAATCCAGGAAAAGCTTACATATACTGGATTCCAGACACAAAAAAAGCCGCCCTTAAGCGACTTTGATTTGCATCTTATGGTGCCGAAGGCCGGACTCGCAAATCAAACCTAACAATCTGAATTAAATGAATATTTAATAAGTTAATATTGATTTGTCTACTCACTTGTATACTCAATCAACTTTAGTTAGCAATCATTGAAAATCAATGAGTTATGTGAACGTATATAGTCCCATTTTTAAGCTGTTTTTACCAACAGGAAGCAGCTGAAACTCGCCACTTCACCTGGGCTTAGCTAACATCCCTGGGTAGTATTTGGCAATAATGTCATTCATCCTTTCTATCAACTCCAAACGCTTGAACGTCAGATGCGCGGTTCCCTTTTGAAAGTAACGAATACTGAAGAACTCATCCTCGTAAGCATCCTTAGCCGGGTTATCCCGAATATGTTCCATCAATCTGACAGAGATATCACCACGGTTGTCAGGTACTGGTTTGCCATCGAGTAAAAACAGCATCCGCTCCAGGTCAGCCAACTGATCCCGTCGCCAGCCCCAGTTCAGACTAAATCCCCATCTGTTATACGTCACCAGATTATTAATGATGATCTTCTTACCAAAGCTGCAGGGGCTATTGGTTTTGTAATCCCATGAGAGCCCTTTGAAAACGTTGATAATGCCGCGTTCAAAAACATCCATTTTGTGCAGATGCAACTGTTCAAAGGTGCTGAGGATATTTGCCTCGCTGATAGCAGGAAGATCCCCCTCCTCCAGGTTCTTATGCCACTGGTCGCGAGCCTGTGCATCCATCAATGCCATCATGCCGGATTTCAACATCAAATCGCGCCAGATACTGCGGTCGATATTACGCGTGATAGCCGGCATCGCTTTATCAACCTTTTCTGTCAGCCAACTATCGTAGCGGTGTCCAGATTTCATCGCCCAGTCTTGTGCGGTACCCCCACCGACTTCTGAGGTTAACCGTGAAATGGCATCCAGCTGGTCGATAATCTGTTGAATCTTCATAAGTGCTGAATCGCGACCAGTAACAATACGCTCAATACTGGTCGAAAGGATGAGTTCGTTATGTTCCGTCAACACATCGGGTTCTGTTTGCATCGTTAATCTTCCATAAAAGCAAACACGCCTGCCGGGAATGGCAGGCGCATTATGCAATGAATAAAATGAGTGGAAAGTGCAGAGGTAAAAATCTGGAAAGAGGCTCGAGGAATTTAATTATTCATTAATCCGGTAGCACGTTTTGCCCTGAGAATATCAGTAGCGGTAAGAAACGGTGTCTGTTCCTGCCAGCTAAATCCTTTGCGGTCGATGCGTACCAGTTCATAGCGATCCACCAGGAAATTTACCGCATCAGCCAGCGTTATTCCCGCCTCGATATGCTCCAGGATTGCTGCATCGTAATGAAAGGGGGTGTCGTTAAGCGTGAGACCGTAATGGTGTTCCAGCAGATACGATAGCAATTGCTGCCATACCTGGACGGGCGACAGGCGTGGCGAAACCGGCACCGTAGCCGGTACAGTTGAAATTTGCATGAGTGAAGTCCTGGTAAAAGAAGAGGAGAGAGGTGTTACTGAGCTGGATAAATTGAAATGTAAACGTAGCCGCAACTGGCACGGGTATCAGCGACACATGTTAATCCGGCAAGGTGAACCTTCACCTGATGTTGCCAACGAGGATTGAGCTCGCCGGAACACAGCATATTTTCCAGGTGTTCTAGTAGTAGAGGGAAAACCTGTTCGAGTTTTTGTAACTGCTCGGGTGTGAAACTTCCGGCAAAAGCGGCTCTGTCGGCCAGATAATGCAACCTGTTGCCTTCCTGAACCAGCCTGGCGCCAAATCGTGGTGAAATATCGGGTTGGAGCCCCCATTCATGGAGTGTTGATTTCATAATAAGCCACACTCTGCAAAAGAAACTACTTCGCTACCCACAACAAGATGATCCAGCACACGCACCTCAACCAGTGCCAGCGCTTTCATCACCCGCTGAGTGATGTGTTTATCCTGCTGACTGATTTCTGTCGTACCAGACGGGTGGTTGTGCGCCAGAATGACCGCAGCGGCATTATGCTTCAGGGCCGATTTCACCACTTCGCGGGGATGCACCTCAGTATGGCTGAGCGTGCCGGTAAACAGTGTTTCTCGTCCCAGCAGGCAGTGTTGATTATCGAGATACATCACAATAAACACTTCACGCTCCTGATGAGCCATATATAGCTGAAGCCAGGTTTTGGTGAAACTTGTAGAGGTAAATGCCTCACCGGGCTTACGCTGATATTTCTCAACAATTCGTAATGCCCGTCGAATAACACGTTGCTCGTTGGCCGGAAATACCGTAGATAAGTTGGACACAGACATAATGGTTCCTTAAAACAAAAGGCCCCGCTGGTTTACTAGCAGGGCCTGAAGAATGATAAAAAGTTTCATGAAGCGAGATGCAACATATTCTCGGCCATCACCCACAGAGCACGATTGAGCTTCACATCGCCGTCGATACCGTTTACCGCACGGGTATGAGCACGCTTGCCGCTGGTCGTGCGTCCAGAAAGACCACCTTTAATAAGGTTTTCCTGAATACGCTGGTAAGTGGTCCACAGGTCATTACTCTCGTCCTGCCAGCGGCGCGGCGTAAGTATCTGCAATTCCGTCACCGGTTGATGCTCTTCACCAAAGCGATAGGTTAATGCTGCTTTCGCCATCGCCTGCTGAGCAGGTGGTGGTAACAAAAGTGACTGCATGGCATCACGCTTCTCCTCCACCCGGTCAAACACACCGAGCACTTCGTAAGCGCCTTCAATCACCTTCTCAACGACATTACCTTTATGCGGCACCCGCACTTCCCCAAATGACTGGCCGCAGACCAGTCCGTTTGTACAGACGCCACGAAACAGCCCCGGCAGCATCTGGTAGCTCGATGAGCCGTCATGGCTGTTAAGCAGAATGATTTCCGGTACCTGTTGTCCGGTCAGTTGCCCGGCACGACGCAGGCGCAGCATGTGTTTCGTATGTTCTCGTTTGCTCTGGTCGCGGACTCTGGTCTGGCACGCGAAGAATGGCTGGAAGCCTTCGCGTTGCAGGTTAGCAAGCAAAGTAATGGTCGGGATGTAAGTGTATCGGTCACTGCGGGATTCATGCTTTTCTTCGCTGAAGACGCTTGGCACATAATGGGCCAGTTCGTCGCGGGTTAATGGGCGGTCACGACGTACAAAGTTGACCGCACCAAAACGGCTGACTAAACGTGTCATAGTTAATTCCTTTAAAAATGGGCATAAAAAAGCCACTCCAGTGGAGTGGCTTCGGATGGAAGATAAAATATTCAGGGAGAAGCTGGTGGCTGGTCTTGCTGTGGCGACAGTTCACTGTCAGGTAATGTCGGCGGAGTTAGCTTGTCGATCTGGTAATGTTGTAATCGCCGCAGAATAAAGGGCTTACTGTACTGGAAGTATCGAAGACACCATTCGTACTTCACGACTCGCCTTATGAGCAGAGGCAAGCGTTCATACGCTTTGCTGCACACCGATAAAACAAAGGCATCATCATTAATTCTGTCCTCTGCTATTGTAGCCAGCCCTTTGATAAAGGAGCGCTTTAGCTTTTGTCGAGAATTAGCTTTCAGGTGAACGTAGGAAGGCGATAGTACGTGTGGTCTAGGAGCTGGCACACAAACCGTGTTGCCTGATAGGGGCTTTTTCAGGCAAGAGTGGCGAGTTTTTTTATGAGCCTTATCAGGCTAAGGGTCATCAGGCTGGCTCCCAATGTTTGGCATACGACCGACTTACTTCTTAGCAGAGTGAGCCCTGTAACGCTAAAAACAACGGGCCAGGTCAGATCCAGTGATTGTGTATCTATATCGTTAGGGAATTTCGGGTATTTCATAGGACTGTCCATAATACGTCCGGTATCGCAGGTAGCGTATACCGGACCGGGTGAGTAATTAGGGGAGATCGACGGAGGCTATTTCCTCAGAAGCGTTTGTGGGGCCACTGTAAACGCCGACGTATTCATTTAGAGGGAAGATAATTACTGCATTATTCTTCGGATCAAAAGTGCAACCATTTAATCCTGCAATTGCAGCAGTTTTCCCTGAGTTTTTATTTTTCACAATCAGTTTATTGTCTGCACAGTTGCTGGCTTTAACAAAACTCACTACATAACCGTCCTGCTCAGCGACGGTTTCAGTCGTCGTTAGTTTTGGCTCAGGGTTACGTCCTGTCTGCCCACTTACGCGCTCGCGGCTGTAAGGAACATATTGAACAGAGTCGTTCCGCATGGTTGGCGGGTCGTTGTTCATGCTCAGGTAAACAGGGCAGTCAGCAGCGCCCACTGCACAGCTCTTACTGAAAATAGTACGAGACGGCCAGCCTTTAGTGCCAATGTAGGCTGCACCAGTTTCATCTAGGCAGTAGGTTTCCTCCCATGCATAGTCTTTATTCTGGCCCGGCATGGTGCGGGTGGTAATAAGGCAGGTCAGAGCTTTCACTGGCTTACCGTCGTAGCGGATAAAGTTTTGCTCCAGCGGTGCACCCGGGTACAGCAGGGACGATATGTTTGCAGCCGCAGCCTTATTTTGTGCATCAACCGAAGCACTGGCCTTTCCGCTATGTTTTACGTTCACGGCCTCGTTGTTCATGTCCCGCAGCATTTCACCGCCTTTTTCTGTCAGAAAGAAGGTATAGCGCTCAGGATGAATGTTGCCCTGAATGGTGATGGCAGAGCTGAATGCCGGGAGCGAAAGGGTGCAGAGTAAGACTAGGCGTGAAATGAACGTCGCCATAAAAATATCCTCACTAATGATTAATGATGTGGGAGCATGAGCTACCGGATGGGATGGTTAATGGCTGATGCAGTCTTCCCAGTTGAGATCCTCTAGAGCGTCCCTGAGCCCTGCGGTATTGAACGGGTGAGATACGGGTTTATTCATCCGGGTGATTTCAATTTGCCCATGGCTGTCTGTGTTTTTGAGCGCTATAAAAGCCGCCTCATCTGGCGGGTAATGAACAGCGTTGATATTGATTCCCATGGCTTCTTGCCCATTATCTGGTATATCCATTGGTTCCTTATCAGACCCGCTGTAGCTCACTATCAAATGGCTGTCCCGGCAGGTGAGCGTCATACGTTCTCCGGCGCTATTGTCGGCGTTAAGTTCAAACTCCATCGCATTGACAGTGCCAAACCAGTTGCCCCATTGCTGCTCCTGACCCATGGCGTGCACAACGCAGCTAAACAATGTTGCACCGAAAAGAAGTACAGACGTGATCTTCAACATAGAGATTCCTTACTATTGTTTTACAAACGAAAAATGGCCTTTTGTACAACAAAAGGCCATTCGATCGTATGCATTTTGTCTGGGGCGGGATAATCGTTATTACAGATCAGTTACCAGGAATTGATCGTTATCATCTATGGAAATGGCGATCAATAATTAATTATCAATAGAAATTAACTATCATTGTTTGAAGTATCGATCGGTGTTGCAGATCAATGCGGTGAGACATTCCAGAAACTGTCCGGAATGATCTCACCGTGGTAATACAGGTCTGAAAAAAAATGGGATGCGTCAGAACGCGGGGATGCTCAGTGTTCGTCCTTATCACCTTCCATCATCGCTTTTTGCAACCTCGTCCAGATTCTTTTTGAGGTTGAGCCCGGATTTTTATCTGGCGTCGGTGCAGAGTGTTCATCACTGCGAGGTAATTTCCCCATACGTTTCAGAGCTTCCCCAATGGAAATATGCGTAACTTGGCCATCGCTGGAATTATCAGTAGGAGGGGCGCGCAGCACCGTTGTATTATGAATCTGACAGTCCTTTTCTTCCTTTTCCGTTATTTCATTGACCGGAGCATATTGGCTATAGGACTGTATTTCCGATATGAAGGACATGTTACTGATAGTAGCAAGTTCGGTAAGTGTTGT
Source organism: Enterobacter sp. PL_is514 (assembly GCF_055816715.1). Taxonomy (NCBI): domain Bacteria; kingdom Pseudomonadati; phylum Pseudomonadota; class Gammaproteobacteria; order Enterobacterales; family Enterobacteriaceae; genus Enterobacter; species Enterobacter sp. PL_is514. The sequence continues at coordinate 339,725 of NZ_JBVPGN010000033.1, forward strand.
GACTGTCAATGGTTCAGAAACGGGATTGGGTGCTGATGTTTTATTCTTTATCCGGGTACGCAAAGATGCTTTTCTTTCTCTTGTATCAGAAGTTGCTCTGTACTGATGTACCTGCCATGCCTTTTTAAAACGTTGCATAAATAGTTCATCTTTTAAAAACAAATAAATGAACAAAAAATAAAACTTAACAGCCATGTATTTTTCAAAGGAGCCTGACGGCCTCAGCATGGACAGCATACTGCTGTTAGTAAAAGGTGCAGGATTGGTTTCTCCAGTATAATGCCCCTCACGGTCTTTTCTCCGGGTATTCATTCGACTTCTGTCTTTCTGAATGTATTTCCATGCCCAGTCGCATTTTTTCTTGTTTTTTGGTGAAAGAGGGAAATTTATACTTGAAGGATAAATTTCCTCCCACTTGTTACGAATCCGGCGCATCAGATCGAGCCTGGCTTTGAGGGTCGCAGGTGCACGGTCAAAAAAATCCTCTATAACTGAAAGACGCTCTTTATTATCGACAGGGTAAGCATCCAGTCCCAGTTTATTGTAAAGGTAATCATGTATATTGGGATAGCGTTGGTTCCTTATTCTACCAACTATAAAAACGTCCAACTCAAGCACTTTGAATGAATCGTGTATCTGGCTTTTGATAAACAGCCATGTGAAGTAGCAAGCATCAGGTGATTTTTTTATCCAGGAAAATTCAGATGCGGGTATCTGGAGTGATTTAAACTCATTAAAATCTATTGTGAAGTTTCTCTTAACCTCATTATCTTTTATCAGTCGTACAGCCTGATTAATTGCACCTTCAGCGATTTCAATATTACCGCCAAATATGTCATCTGCATTGTAAATATTTTTAGTTGATGCCAGTTCATTGGTCAATATGGCCAAATCCTGATCAGATAGATACCACAAGAATAATCTAAGGGCTCTCCTGTTATTTATTATTGCACTGTGCAGTGAATTCTCCACTAGTTACGTCCTGTAATACGCTTCGATTAAATTTCAATCATCATAAGGTCAGGTATAAAAATAGTCAAAAAAGAAGAGCAAAAACTAGTTATCTTCATAGCAAAAAACGTAGTTTTTTATGTAGTAAAAAATGTAGTACACAATTGCCCTGTAAGCCTCGTAGCATAAGGGGTTTTACCATATTTATGGGTGTTATTTCAGCATGACTTTCTGCTTCCAGTTTATCATAGTGTGACGACAGGGTGACTTCTGAGCATCTGCAGTAAAAGGTTGCAGCTTTCAAATGCTTCCCAGATCACTGGGAATGTAAAATCGTACATACGCGACCAATGACATGAAAGGATGCCGACCGGTGTCCTCCTGATACATTACGGAGACATGTCATGAGCACTATTAATATTCACGAAGATAAATTCGTTAGCATGCAGTTCATTACTGAACTGACAGGGTTATCTGATAAATGGTTTTATAAGCTGGCGCATGAAGGTAAGTTTCCAAAGCCGGTGAAGTTTGGTCGTAGCTCCCGCTGGATTGAAAGTGAAGTAAAAGAGTGGTTCGAGGAGAGGATTAAATTATCGCGTTCTGGTTCTGTTGTAATCTTTAATGAGAAAAACAAGTGAGTCCTTTCCTTATGAAAAACCAGCTAACTTCGGAGTGAATTCTAAATATAGAATGTGAATATCTCTTGGAATTCAGCGGTCATTTAATACATCAGTTGCGTTGGTATGGTAATATATACTCGTCAGTACATATCTGCTATACATGCGTAATATACCCATCAACACCAAGTATTACACTCAAATAAGCAATTATAACTACCACATAAACTTCATTAATATCACATCAGTGATATATGTCAGATACGTTTATCAGTTAAACATGGCATCTACACTCTAACAATCTGAAGTGATATTACTCACATCCTTTAAAACATTATGGCATCAGCAATGATGCTCTTCATTCTGAGAAAAGAAACAATGAATAATATCTACCCACTCAATATGAGTCATGCACCTTTCAATACTCATTACTTACATCGATTATCGAATGTCATTCATAACGCTGTGCGTGAACATCCAAGAACAACAGTCATTCGTATTGACCTTCATGTGCCCGATTATAAAGACACCGGTGATAGTATTTCTTGTATTGTCGATATGAATAAAGGACTCATGTCCCGTTTTATTGAAGCACTTGATGCCCGTATACAGATATTCCTGAAGAACAAAAGTAAAAATGGCATGAGAATCTATCCGTGCCATTTACGCTACGCCTGGGTTAAAGAAATTGATAAAGATAAAAGTGATAAACCACACTGGCATGTGGTGTTATTCCTCAATAAGGATGCCTTTCTCGGTCTCGGAGATTATACGGGGAATGATTATAACGTGGCCTCTATGATTCAGGCTGCATGGTTGAGCGCCTTAAAGCTACCTTTAGCTACTGAATATTTAACGCTGATTCACTTCCCTGATAAACCCTGTTATCACCTGAATATCAATAATCCTCCAGCCTACTCTGAGTCGTATAACAGTTTAATGTACCGCCTTAGCTACCTGGCAAAGGAACGTACGAAAGTATACAGCAGTGAGGAACGGTCATTTGGCTGTAGCCAGTCTTGATCGAACAGGGGCTGGTCAGGGTGTTACCGCCAGCCACATCTCTCAATCACACACAAAGCCAGCTAACCATGCTGGCTTTTTCATTTTCTCTGGAGTTCATGATGAATTACTTCGTTTTAGCCACTCATGCCGTTACCGCAAAGGGTGAATGGGTTACACCAGAATATGTTCAACAGGTTGATTTTGCTTCATTACATTGCATTTACTGCAAACTGCAGATCGGTGTTCAATTTGACCCTCTGACAACGACAAAGACGTTTGTGCATCTGCCGGGGCATATCAACAATGTCGCTCGACTTAAAAAATGTCGATTCAACAAGCACCAGACAGTGCAGGAGCAAACCTCATCACTAATCATACCGCTGCCACAAAAGCGCCTTCCACCGGCTAACACGGCTATACGGCAATGGAGATGTTGCTGGTGTCATGTCAGCTGGCATGGGGAGAAGAGATGTCCTCAATGTGCTGACTGGATTTATGCAACTGATGCGTAAAAGGCTGTGCCGACTGCTTTGTACCAGAAGCAGACGTAGTGAGCTGCCCTCACTACAGTAAGTCTTAAATCCAAGTGTTGAACTCTTGCAATTAACGGCCGATGATAAGAAAAGAATAAAGTAAAATCGCTCAGAACCTTCGCTATTAAATTTTATGAGCTTTTTGCCAGAAGAACGTCTTTCCAAAGCCTATGTAATGCATTTAGAGGGAGTTTTATGTATTTATCAAAACTCGGAATCCGCAACTTTAGAAATTTTGAGGCGGCTGATATTCCCCTAGCAGGTAATGTTGTGTTATTGGGGGAAAATCGTGTCGGTAAAAGTAATCTGCTTTTCGCAATTCGACTGGTTATTGATCCCACTCTGCCTGATTCAGCCAGGCAGCTTAAGCTGTCAGATTTCTGGGATGGCTGCGACCTTGAATCAAACCCTCAAATTGAGGTGCACCTTGAATTCGCCGATTTCGACAGTGACCCTTCCCTCTCAGCTCTGTTGACCGATTTTCGCATCGCAGAGGATCCTACCGTAGCAAGGTTGAGCTACATTTTTCGTAAAAAGGAAGAAGTCGATGGGGCTCCACGTTCGGGTGAGGACTGTGAGTTTATTGTTTTTGGCGGAGGTCAGGAATCGCGAGCCATTCCTGGACGCGTCAGGCGGCGGATCTCCATTGATATGCTGGACGCGTTACGCGATGCAGAAGCACAACTTGCTTCTTGGCGAAACTCTCCGCTACGCCCCTTATTGGAAAATGCATTCTCTTCACTGAGCCGAGCCGATTTGGATCGCGTAGCAACTGAGCTTCAGGCAGCAACGGAAACCATGGAGAAGTTCCCATCAATTAAGGATCTCGAAGATTCTCTTCGTGGTGGCATTCTTGACCTGGCTGGAACTGCTCACGATTTAGATGTCCGCCTCCGTTTTGCGCCTGCTGACCCGCTCAGATTGATGCGTTCTATCTCTATGTTCATTGATGATGGAAAGAGAGGCATTATTGAAGCGAGCCTAGGTTCTGCGAACGTGGCTCTGATATCACTCAAGCTAGCAGAGTTTGCATGGCGACGTGAAAAGAATGAACGTAATTTCTCCCTGCTTTGTATTGAAGAACCCGAAGCACACCTTCACCCACAGCTTCAGCGCGCTGTTTTTGATAAACTCTTCAATAATGCCGACAAAGATCAGTCTTTGATTGTAACGAGCCATTCTCCCACGCTGGCAACCATTGCTCCTCTTCGTTCTGTTGTTCGCATTTGCAGGGATCCTGAAGGGCGATCTCGAGCTTTTTCTCTAGCCGATCTGCCAGTAACCAGTGAAGAACTCGACGACATTGAACGATATTTAACAGCAACCAGATCGGAGCTGCTTTTTGCTAACGGGGTAATATTTGTTGAAGGCGATGCTGAGGAGGTTTTACTTCCAGGTTTAGCACAGGCCATGGGGATCAATCTCGACCAGCTAGGGATCACGGTATGTAACGTAGCGGGAGTTAATTTTGAACCATACGTGAAGCTGGCAGCCAGCCTCGGACTACCTTTTTCCGTCGTAACCGACTGGGACCCACTGGATGGTACGAAACAACCGATGGGTAAAACCCGTTCAATTGGTATCTGGCAAGCATATAGTGATGTATCGGAAAAACTGGGAAAACTAACCCCAGAAAATATTAATTGGTTCAATAACAGTTCTTATGAAGTCTGTAAGCCTGTATTTGAAAGGATTGGCATTTTTTTAAACGATCAGACATTTGAAGTCGCTGTAGCCAATACCACAGGCCTCAAAGAAGCGCTGCTTGATATCCTCGATGAACAGGGATTTGGTGTGTTACGTTCATCAAGGATTGCTTCATGGCGTGCCGGTATAGCTCCAGACCCGACGCAACTTCTCGCGATGATATCTGACATAGGTAAAGGACGGTTGGCTGCCAAGCTGAAGCAAAAAGCACCTGGGCTTGCGCCGCCGGAGTATATTGCTTCAGCTATTCAATATGTGGTGTCGAATGTCTGACCGCCGCGCACTTTCAGAGGCTCTGAATGAGCTATTGCCGAACAGAGAGCAGTACGCTGCGGCCACATACCCCGGCCACTGCGTAGTTATTGCTGGGCCAGGCAGCGGGAAAACCAAAACACTTACGACTGCCATGGCACGTGCCCTGATTGAAGAGGTCGCTGACCCCCGAGGCGTGGCCTGTATTACCTACAACAATGAATGCGTTTCTGAACTTGAAGGACGTCTGGCATGCTTTAACGTCAGTGGCGATGAGCGGAACTTTATTGGCACCGTGCATAGCTTTGCATTAAATCAGGTTTTAATCCCCTACTCACGATGTATACCGGGTTTGCTGCCGGATGATTTTCGTGTGGCGACCAGAGATGAGAGTCGCGCGGCTGTTGAAGTGGCTTACCAAGCTAGATTCGGATCCGTCGGAGATCCTCATGCACGGTGGAAATTTGCAGAAGAGAAACGACGCCGGGATGTGAACCGACTCCTACCGGCTTGGCGGAATAACAATCCGGAGCTGGCAGATTTTATTGAAGGTTATGAGGCAGAACTTCGGCGCTTAGGACTGATTGACTTTGATGATATGCCACTCATCGCTTTTCGTATTATTAGCGAGCATGAATGGGTACGTAATGCTATCCGATCGCGCTATCCTGTTTTGTTTGTAGATGAATATCAGGATCTTGGGCACGCTCTTCATGAGCTGGTTCTGCTGCTGTGCTTTAACGGTGGAATACGATTATTTGCGGTCGGTGATGCAGATCAGTCCATTTACGGATTTAATGGTGCAAATCCAGGGCTACTGGATAGTCTTGTTTCACGAGCAGATGTAAGACCGTTCCGTCTTCGCTTCAACTATCGATCTGGCGCGAAAATTATCAGGGCATCACTAGGGGCGCTGGGAGAAGACCGCGATTATGTTGGCCCCGATGGTAATCCAGAGGGGGAGTTAGGATTCCATGGGATTAATGGCGATTATGACGCACAGGCGCATTTTATCGCTCATGATCTAATTCCTTCGTTGTTTGAAAGAGGGTTTCACCCTGAACGCATCGGGGTTCTTTACCGGGCAGCCTGGCTTGGCGATAAAGTTGCGGATGAGTTCAAGGCCAGAAATATTGCCATAATACGTGCTGACAGTAATGCTCTCATTAAGCGCAATTCTCGTCTTGCCCGTTTCATCGAAGCCTGCAGTCAGTGGGTAACTGGGGGATGGAAAGAAGCCTCTCCACTATTTAACCTCTTACTGGGTCAGGCGCTCTTTCTTGTTTATGGCCGCCGCGCAAGCCGTGCTGAAGAACAATTACTGACCGTACAGCTCATCACTTTTTTACGAAACGGAATTGATAAAGCGGAAAGTGCTCACGAGTGGCTGAGACGTTTAAATGATGAGCTCATCACCGGCTGGATGGCTATCTCACAGAACACTCAGCAGGAATGGGATGTCATCTCTGAGTTACTGAAACGAACCGATCCCCTCAGGGGACTGGATGTGGCTCTGGATATATTCGCTGGGAAAGTAGAAGGAACTGGACGCATCACCCTTAGCACTCTTCATAGTGCAAAAGGCCGAGAATTTGATGTAGCCATAATGTTTGGGGTAAATAAATATGACTTCCCGAGTAAGCGAGATCTAACTTCAGATAATGCCCTTCGCGAGGCCCGTCGCCTCTTTTATGTAGGCGTTACTCGTCCCCGAAAAGAGCTGCACATGGTTTATGAAAAGGGTAAACATTCACCTTGGATTGCCGAACTGTATTATCGCAGCCAGCAGACATAGAACCTTATGCATCTGACCTGCTCCCACTTTATTGATAAAGGCGAAGTTAGAGAAACCGCCATCTGGCTGTAAAACATTATGAATTTCTGCTTCTCGCTTACAGCGGACTGGACTGACCCCACGCCCGTAGACAAATTCTGTCCTCACGACGAGGCCTGTTCAAAGGCCTCCGGACTGACGCCGGGCCCGGTTGTATAACACTTCAATGTAATCGAAGATATCCGCCCGGGCCAAATCCCTGGTTTTATATATGCGTTTTCTGATCCGTTCTTTTTTCAGCGAACTGAAGAACGATTCAGCCACCGCATTGACGCTCCTATGTCAAGAGCGGGCGATTGGCATAGGCGAGATCTGATAAAATCAATGGATAGAGTTCACGGACGATGTAGCGCTTCAGGCATCTCAGGATCTCTTTGGTCGACAGCCCTTCACCAGTTCTTCTGTCGACATAGATTCTTGTGCGCGGATCACTACGCATACGCACAAGGGCTATTGTCCACAGGGCGTTATTAGCTTCGCGTGAGCCGCCGCGGTTTAATCTGTGCCTGACAGTTTTTCCCGATGATGCTGGCAACGGATTTACGCCACAGAGCGATGCCAGAGCCGCTTCATTTTTTAAACGTTCGGGGTTATCACCTGCAACGGCCGTCTGTGGTCCTACCCCAAACTGGCTACGAAGATGACTGGCATATTTACGGGTCAGTTTATCCAGTGATTCGTCCAGTTCATTCAGCTCTTCAGTCAGGGCCATCCATCGTTTCGCAAGGCTTCGAAGAGTGTTGCACAGGGCTATCCGCAATGGAGAATACTCTGATACCTCGCTGTTAATGCAGGCGGTAACGCATTCGTGTGGTTTCGATTTCCAGAGTTTGTCGCGGACATCCTGCGGGGCACTAACCAGCAGCGCACGAAGCTGATTAATCGCCTGCGTGCGGGCTTTTACTGCACTGCGTCGGGCAACACTGATAATCCGGAGAGCTTCACACGCGCCGGACTGCATTTTGGGTATGGCCTTGCTGCTCCCTGAAAGAACTGACCGGGCTGCATTTTCTGCATCCAGGGGATCTGACTTCCCTTCAAGGCGACGTTTTGAGCGATCTGGCCGATTAACTTCAACCACATAAATGCCATTCTTAATGAGATAACGTGTTAATGCGGCACCATACGTTCCGGTTCCTTCAATGCCAGCTCGTTCGAGACACCCAAAAGAACGAGCCCAATCAAGTAGTTCCAGATAACCAGTTTGATTTGTTTGAATAATGTGAGTGCCAAGCAGTTTACCTGCCTGACTGATAACAGCACCGACATGAATATCAAGGTGTGTATCAACCCCCAGGATCACGCTTTCAGAAGATTTGTGGTCGTTTTGCATGGTTTGCCCCCAGATATTGGTAGCACAACCATCCCCATTGCAGGACAGGACACTCGGGATGCAGTACAAAGCTCCTATCAGGTCACAAACGCTGGGCCCGGTTATGCCCGGGAAATACCAGAATCAGACGACAGGTCAACACAAAGGCATCAGAGCCAATCCCAGCACGAGTCAGTCCAATCCGGTATTTGAAAGTATATTAGAATGAGTGCCTGCTCCTATTCGTTAGGTCGTTTTCATCATCTCATGAACAGAAGATGTACCTATCGTATTGAGATTAATGGTTTCTCAATGCTGCCTGCTAGTTGATGAGTCAGAGGTTCCCTTTTCTATCCTTCATTTATGCCAATCTAACCACTAAATTGCCAATTTTCACTATAAATGCTAGTTTCAACGAATGTTGAAAGTGCCATATTCAATGAATACAACCCTGAATTGGGTTGAGATCAGTAATCAATAGATACTGATTTCAGTATAAATCATGATTTCAACGCGTGGTGAAAGAGGCATCTATAATGAAAAAGAGTGAAAGTCCCAGCGACTTATTTATCGATAACCTACTGTTAATACTGAATAAAATCCCTATTCTTGAACAGGTTTCAATCGTTGGCGGAGGGGGCAGTATGGATGCCGGTATCGACTACCTTATTCAAGTGCGTACAAGTAAGGAGAGTTACATTCTTGCCTGTGAGATAAAGGATAATGGACAACCTAGATATGTACGTTCTGCAATAAAAAGCCTTCTTGCTTACATGTATGGTAGAGAAAGTGTTATGACACCCGTACTTCTCGCCCCGTACCTTGGCCAAGATTCTCGTGAGCTCTGTAGTGAAAATAATATTTCATTCCTGGATATGGAAGGTAATGCCCTACTCAAGTTTGGGGGGGTTTACATTGATCACCGCGTGCCCGGTAAGCCCGCTCCTGAGAAGCGAGGATTACGTTCTATATTTAGCCCTAAATCAGCTCAAGTACTGCGCATGATGCTCAATGATCCCTTGCGCTCTTGGAAGGTTACCGAGCTCTCTGAAGAAGGGAAAGTTAGTATTGGTCACGCGAGTAATGTGCGCAAAAATTTGTTGGATAGGGAGTGGGCTGTCAGTAACGATGAGGGACTTACCCTAGAGAATCCAGGTGCACTGTTGAACGAGTGGCGGGATAACTACCGACAAATCTCGGGTACAAAGAGAATGTTCTATACACCTCTGCATGGAAATGGTCTAGAGTCTCAATTGCGCAAAATACTGTGTTGTGATGAAGTTCAAGGAGTGGCAATTCTGGCCTCATTTTCTGCTGCTCAGTGGATATCTCCCTATGGACGTACCGGGATGAATTTTTTCTATGCTGATGAGAAAGGTATAGAGAAACTAATATCTGGCCTCAAACTGAGCACAACTTCAAAAGGAGCCAATGTTACTATTACTGTTCCCAATGATCAGGGAATATTTCTTGATACCATGGAACCGGCACCTGGAATTTTAACCACTGGTGTTGTGCAGACTTACCTGGACCTTTCAATCCAAGGGGAAAGAGGGCAGGAAGCTGCTGAACACCTCCGCAATGAATGGATGACTTGGTAAATATGACGACAAGAGAACCGCAGTCAGCTGCTGATTACGAAGACCGGACAACCGCCGCAGTTAAATCTGTTCTAGTTGAGATAGGGCAGATTCTCGGGAGTTTTAGAGGAAAGTTTACTGTTATTGGAGGCGCAGTTCCGTGGTTACTTCTGAATAATGATGACATGCCCCACGTAGGAACGTTGGATGTTGATTTAGATTTGGATTCAGCTGCATTAGGTGATGGTGAATACGCTACTCTTGTTGAAAGCTTGCAGGGCTGCGGGTATGAACAACGGGAAGGTGTAACTCGCGCATTTCAATTGGTGCGTACTATTCCCGCTTCTGATGGTGGCCCAGCAATTGATGTCATTATCGATTTTCTTAGGCCCAAAGATGCTGAGCTCGTAAAAAATGCCCCACCCATCATTAGTAATTTCGCGGTGCAGCGTGCAGATGGGGCTGAGCTTGCCCTAAAATTCTACGAAATGGTAGCTATCACAGGTGACATGCCTGAAGGTGGAAATAACACAGTAGAGATTGCCGTTTGTTCAATACCGGCGTTGCTGGCCATGAAAGGGTATGCACTCAATGGCAGGCATAAGCAAAAAGATTCGTATGATATTTATTACTGTGTGCGTAATTATGAGGATGGACCAGAGGCGCTAGCCAAGGCCTGCCTCCCGATACTGGACGAAAGCAGCGGGGCCGCTGGTTATGGATATATAGAACAAAAATTCAATAATGTTGACGGTTATGGACCAACTTCTGTCAGAAAATTTATTGAAGAGACAAACTTGCTTGGGGAGCGAACGCCAGAACAGTGGCAACAGGATGCGTTTGGTCAGGTAGATATCTGGTTACGTGCGCTCGGAATGAGATAAAAAGGTATTCAATATTCACTGGGTTAGCTGATCTCTCTTAGCTGGCCCACAATTATTCAAGGAGGGTGGCATATATTGATTTGAGTGCGACAAATCAACCACACCGCTCATGATCTCTTCGGTATCCTTGGATTCCTTGTTCGCCATGTCATTCTACCCCTTCAGATCTTAGAAACAAGGTCTGAAAGGATTCTCCCGCGGTTTGTTTATGATAGCTAGATGTCTCAGTTTGCGGAGTAGGGCTGACGAACCTAGCTCTTTGACAATCAGTCTGACAATTGCAAGTTAGACATCTAGCAAAGCGTGGAGGACGGGTTCGCATGAAGGAGTTGTCTTGTAATGGAGAGCCTCATTTTGCCATGACATGCCCTACCGGGGACACTAAAATAGACTTTTTGATACATTGGCGTTGATAAACTGAAGTCGTACCTCTATCGTATCGGTACGATGGCGACAACTTAACAAAATCATTAACTTTCTATATCAACTTGAGATACACTGTACTTAAACACAGGATTCTTAGTTCCGATTAGGATTGATTATGTCCGAAGATACAAAGAAAAAAGGAGTTTATGATAGTTTTTTCCGACCTGTATTGAAGTTGTTTCTGCAATTATGCTTATTTGTTTTACTTGTTGGGTTTGTTTCTTTTCTGTTTTTTTATTTCTTTAAAGGTCCTGTCAAAGAATTTGTTAATACCTTTAGTTGGTATGTTTCAGCTAGTTCTGTTTCGGATATGACTGCTAAGGAAACTAAGGAATTAGCTCATTTGATGAGTAAAAATTATATATTAAGTACCAATGATTTGCTTTCTCAAATTGGTAGTTTTTATTCATACACAATAACAATATTAATATTTTTTTGCACGTTCTCTGCATTTTTTGCTGTATTGGTGATAAAAATCAATGCGGATGACAAATTTGATATCACTATAGCTGAAAAAGTTAGATATTTTTTTGCAAATGATAAAGGTTTTGACAGCGATGTAAAATCTAAAGTTTCTGATATCTTTGCAGAAGAAGGAGAACAATTATCAGGGATAACTAAAAATGAAGATAATGATACTGTTATCCAGCTCAGGCATGAGATTAAATTACTTAAGATGGATTTTTATAAGCTAAAAAATAAGCTAGCTCCTGATGATGAGTCAGAGGTTAATACCGATGACTATTTTAAGAATATGATAGATACTTTGCAAGATAAAGGGCAGATAGTAACTAGTGAGAAAGAGGATGTTAACGATGGCAATCCTTAAAAGAAAAGTAAGCAGTACCTCTGCCTTTTTGCCTGTGGATATGATGGATTTAAATAATCCACAAGACGTACTTGATTATGCCATTACACTTAATGTTAAACCAACACCATTTGATCTTGATGATTTTATAAATAAAATTGGAATTGAGTTAAGACGTGTTGTGATGGCTGATGATATTTCTGGCCAACTTCAAAAGAATGACAATGGAAAATGGGTTATATCAGTTAATTCTTTACATCATCAAAAAAGGCAACGTTTTACTTTGGCTCATGAGCTTGGCCATTATTTTTTACATAGAAATAGAGCCATAGAGTTTATTGATAAGGCTTTATATCGTAGTTCGCAGATGGACTCAATGGAATACGAAGCTAACAATTTTGCTGGAGCTTTGCTAATGCCTAAAAAGATACTCTTAGAGTTTATTAAAATGAAAGGGGCTAATGCAGAAATAATTTCTGGTTACTTTGATGTCTCTGTCCTTGCTGCAAAAATAAGAGTGGAGACTTTACAGAGGAAGTTATATGAATATTAAATATTATCCTATTATAAAAACCACTATTGCTGAAATTAGAGCTTTAAAGAATCTTGATCAAAATACTTGGCAGAGTATGACACCAATCATTGAGCTTACAAAGTCGAGGAAAGGCAAAAACAACCAGGATGCTAGCGTCTACAAGAAAATAGACGAGTTGTGTCAAGTAATTAAATCGGAAGAATTGATTCTTGATCTAACGACAATTGACTCTCTTTCTAATGAACAAATTGAAAGTTTTTATGATGATAGTAATTACTTTGAAAACTGGTGCTCTTTTATAGAGTATGTAAAAGGCAAAATGCCGGGTGTTTTGCCTGTATTGCTTGCTTATCCTGACTCCAATATTAATGAATTGATTGTTCAGGCTGAAAATTTGTGTAAGCATACTCGCCATGTAGTTATCCGTATACCAATCTTCGAACAAGGATTAAGTTCTTTATTTAATACGTTATTGCAATTGGTTCAGCAGAAACCATATCTCATTCACAGTATCATCTTTGATGCATCATATATTAAGGAAAAAATCGAACAAAAACCATTCGAATACATTGTTGCGTTTATTTCTTATTTTTTCCAAAAAATAAATGGATTCTACACCGGGAAATATATATTTTGCTCTGAGCATTATCCCGGAAATATAACTGAATACCTTGATAAAAGTCAGAATCAATATGAAAATAAAGTTTACTATGGTAATCTTTCATTATATGAAAATATTAACTTGGAACTAACTAAAATAGCTATACCAAATGTTTTATATGGCGATTATGCATGCATTCACCCATTTAGGAATGATGTTAAAGCTTATAACTGGATTCCTAGAATAGATTTTCCAACAAGAGATTCTATCTTTTTTTCAAAAGTTCGTCGTGATGTTGGTGGATATGATCAATGTGCGAGGAATATTGTCACATTGAATGCTTTTCAAAATGACACCTTAGTTTGCTGGGGGAAAAATGAGATCACACAAGCCAGTTTAACAAAAGCAGGTGGACTCAATCCGTCATATTGGATTTCTGTTCGTTCTAACATCCATATTTCTAGGATGGCAAAACTTGTGAAAAATAATTAAAATGCACCTAGATTCATTGATTTCAGGCTCAGGAGAGTGATATCTTCGCTGGTTATTACATCTCCTTTTTCTGAAAGAAATGCATTATATACTCGCGATACCTTTTCGTGAATAGATAAGTGATAAATTCTATAAATCTCCTCCTTACTAAAATTATTGATTATAGACATGATTAAATCAGATTTATTCTGATATTTTAAATTGCTTAACTTTTCTAAAGATATTTTATCACACATATCTAAAATGGGCATCAATGCTAAAGATTTTATTATTTTAGCTTTTCTCTTAACTGTTAATGTACCATCAGAGATGAGTATAATTCCGAATCGTCCTTTCATCTGTCTAATTTTCTGATAATGTTTCGTACCACATGCAACATAAATTTGATTGAAACATTTATAATACGAATTCAGTTGATCCTCTAATCTATCAAGATTGTCTAAATCACTTTTTATTTCGACTCCTATAAGTGAATCGCATGTCGAAACAAGTAGATCGCATCTACGTCTATTGAAATCAAACGGAAATTCAAAATTTAGGGCTGCAGATTTATCTTCCCCAAAATAAGTAGTTAAAGGTATTTTAAAATCAAGTTCATTCATATGTGCCCACCTCTCTAGCAAGTCTATCATGTATAAAAACACAGGTAAACGATTTTAGGTTTTCTATTGAAAATCAATAGATTACCAAAATGATACTTTTGACTTTGAATTTTAATATGAAATGCTGAGCAATATTAGATCGACTATCTTTTAAAAAACCTTCTTGGTTACTTGTTAAGTTTTATTTTTAAAGGAAATCCTTATTGAAATTAATTTATGTTATTTCATGCAATCTTGTAATTACCTGCTGCATATATTTCGCTACTACACCTAGCTAGCTCATAGATATAATCACCATACCACTGCATCATCTCTCTCCCCCCTCCAGATACTGCGCATGGTTATATGTCCCACTTATCGCGTTCTTATCCACATGCGCAAGCTGCGTTTCAACCCACGCTGAGTAAAGCCTTCTTCGTACAGGATGGTGCTCATCGTGTGGCGGAAAACTTGCACTGTCAGTCTTCCTTTATATCCCAACAACTCAATCACCTGATTAACGCTTTCCTTTGAGATCGGCTTCGTTCGATCATTCCGTCCGACGAACACCAGCGGGTATGGCCAGGTAATAGGCTTAAATGACTCAAGATGCTCGACAACCTGATCCGACATCGGAACGATGCTTGGTCGTTTCATCTTCATCACTTCAGCAAGTATCTTCCAGAGCCACTTTTCAAAATTAATATTCGACCAGAGAGAAAAACACAGTTCCTAAGCTTAACCACATTGAACATGATGATTTGTTTTGATTTAATCAAGAGGGAGATATTAGCCTTACGGGTTCCCATGTTTCTGATGTAGGATCCATCGATTTATATAAGCGAGCGATAGCCAATGCCCCCTCACGAAACAAGACTGAGCTGTTAATAATCATTTTATCTTTTAATTTAGGCTCTTGAGGTATTTCCCTTGCTATAATCGCGGCCAAGCGAATCGAAGCATGGTGAGCAGCAACAGAAGCAATAAAGGGATACGGAGTTCTCTGATACCGAATAGCGGGAGTGCACATAACCTTCTGAAGTAATTCAATAGGGAGAGCAGGAAATCCAGCCTTAATCCACTCACGATGAAGTGCGCCACTAATGTCATGACCGTTACTACCCGACAACCTTACACCTTTCTGTTCCAAAACCTCTTTCATTGCACGTTCGATGAAGTGAAGGCTTTCCCATCGGGAAAGCGCATAATGGGCAGCTCCTGCGAGTAGCCGATCTGCAGCTGATTCTAAATGAATTATAGTAGTGACATCAAAACGGCTAATGTCATAGAACATCGTATAAAATTCGTTATAGTCAGCCTGAAGTTTTTCTAGTTTACTACTGGTAATTCTCATTACAGCTTCTTCAGTCAGACCGACCACGGCCTCCAGTAAAGGAATTTCTTTTATTCTTTCAATAGGCATTCTGACACAATATAAAATCCCATTGATTTGATAGGCAATAGGAGGAAAACAATAGGAAATATGCTGCCTATCTCCATAAAAATTTGCCAACCAATTTGTCACTGATAGCCCAGCATCATCCGGATTAGACCCTAAAACTATTTTGTATCCATCTGCAGAAATAAGGTGTGCTGCAGCAAAAAGTGAATAACTTGGTTCAACAAACTTGGCGGACAAGCGATCTCTCACGTAGCTCATGTAATCGTGAAAATTACCCTCGCCTTGATTAATTTCTTCCTGAGTAATCGAAACCTTTTTCATCTAACCCCTTAGCTTACATATGTCATTAAATTACTTGTTTCAATGATATCTACTTAAAGCCATTAGCCATCTGCATCATGTTGACTAAAATAAGACAACATCAATAATTCTTCCATACACTTACAGAACATTATGAACTCACGCAGTTCTCTCATGGCGTCTCTTAGGGACCGTAAGCCTGGCTAGTTCGAGCCAACAAAGGACATTGCAAACTTTTCACCATAGCAACGGTTAGAAGCAGGTCTAATACTGTCAACATCACAATATGTTAATCATAGGATCAGATCATGCTATCCAAGAAATGAACTGAAACCGCGGAGTTTTTCCTGCCGAACAATGATTTTACCAATAGCCTCCCAAAACGTCGTTTCAGGTCATTACCTGATGCACTATTTTGTGTAAAATCAGAGCTAACCCAATATCGTGGAGTGTTCTGCTATGGCTGGCGTAAACAAAACTCATCTGACTGAAACAGACATCATCACAAAATACATCCTGCCAGCGGTTAAAGACGCAGGCTGGGATGTAATGTCGCAGATCCGCCAGGAAGTGAAACTCCGCGATGGTAAAGTGGTTGTACGCGGCAAGCTGGCTGCACGCCTGACAGTGAAATCTGCGGATATTGTGCTTTACCACAAACCGGGATTACCGCTTGCAGTCATAGAGGCTAAAGCCAATAAGCATGAGGTAGGCAAGGGTATGCAGCAGGGTCTGGATTACGCTCGCCTGCTCGACGTGCCTTTTGTGTTTGCCTCCAACGGCGATGGCTTTGTCCTTCACGATAAAACCAGCAACGCTCTTCAGCTTGAATCTGAGATCAAGCTGGAAGATTTCCCAACTCCTGAGCACCTGTGGAATAGATACTGTATCTGGAAAGGGTTTACCGCCGAACAGATGCCCGTCATAAGCCAGGATTATTACGATGATGGCTTAGGTAAATCCCCGCGTTATTACCAACTTCAGGCGATAAATAAAACCGTTGAAGCCGTTTCTGCCGGGCAAAACCGAGTATTGCTGGTGATGGCAACCGGAACCGGGAAAACCTATACCGCTTTCCAGATAATCTGGCGCTTATGGAAAGCAAAAAGTAAGAAACGCATCCTGTTCCTCGCTGACCGCAATATTCTGGTTGATCAAACCAAAACAAACGACTTCCAGCCTTTTGGAAGCGCGATGTCAAAAGTGACAGGCAGGACGATTGATCCTGCTTATGAGATTCAACTTGCACTCTACCAGGCCATCACCGGTCCGGAAGAACATCAAAAAGCGTTTAAACAGGTTGCCCCTGATTTCTTCGACCTGATTGTTATCGACGAATGCCATCGCGGCAGCGCGTCAGAAGACAGCGCCTGGCGCGAAATCCTCGAATATTTCAGCAGTGCCACGCAAATTGGTCTGACAGCCACGCCGAAAGAAACCGAAGAAGTCTCCAGCACCGACTACTTTGGTGAACCGGTTTACACTTACTCACTCAAAGAAGGCATTGAAGATGGTTTCCTCGCACCGTATAAAGTGGTGCGGGTGGATATCGATGTTGACTTACAGGGTTGGCGACCAACCAAAGGACAGGTTGATAAACACGGTGAACTGATCGAGGACCGTATTTATAACCAGAAAGATTTTGATCGCACGATGGTCATTGATGAGCGCACTTGGCTGGTGGCACAAACCATTACTGATTATCTCAAGCGCACCAATCCGATGGATAAAACCATCGTTTTCTGTAACGACATCGATCACGCCGATCGTATGCGCCGGGCGCTGGTCAACCTCAACCCAGAGCAGGCAAAAAAGAACGAAAAGTACGTGATGAAAATCACCGGTGACGACGACATCGGCAAAGGACAGCTGGATAACTTCATCAATCCGAAGAAAGCCTATCCGGTAATAGCGACCACCTCGGAATTGATGAGTACCGGTGTGGATGCGCAGACCTGCAAACTGGTGGTGCTGGACCAGAACATTCAGTCGATGACCAAATTTAAGCAAATCATCGGGCGCGGCACGCGTATCAACGAAAAATACGGCAAGCTGTGGTTCACCATTCTCGACTTTAAAAAAGCCACCGAACTGTTTGCCGACCCTCGCTTTGATGGCTTACCAGAGAAAGTGATCCGCACGACGCCGCAAGAGATTACCGATCCTGATTCTGATTTCGACGACCAACTTGAAGACGAAGCCCCAGAGCTGGAGCCATCTGATTTGGTTAATGGGGTCGCAGAGACACCTGCAACCTATGACCCAACCTCGGGCAAAGGGAACGGGGCTTTTGAAGAAGACGATGAAAACAAAGTCCGTAAGTTTCACGTCAACGGTGTCAGCGTAAAAGTATTGGCTAAACGCGTACAGTATTACGATGCCGACGGCAAACTGGTCACTGAATCTTTCCAGGATTACACCCGCAAAACGCTGCTTAGAGATAAAGAGTACGCATCGCTTGATGACTTCATCCGTAAGTGGCACTCTGCAAACCGCAAACAGCTCATCATTGATGAGCTGGAGCAGCTCGGTGTGCTTTGGGATGTGCTGGCAGAAGAAGTGGGCAAAGATCTCGACCCGTTCGATCTATTATGCCATGTGGTTTACGGCCAGCCGCCGCTGACGCGGAAAGAGCGTGCAGACAACGTTCGTAAGCGTAACTACTTCACGAAATACTCCGAGCCTGCACAGAACGTATTAAATACGTTGCTGGACAAGTACGCAGATGAAGGCGTGCAGGAAATCGAGGACATCCAGGTGTTGAAGCTTAAACCGTTCGATTCGCTCGGTCGCCCGCTGGAAATCATCAAAAGTAGCTTTGGTAGCAAACAGGCCTATGAAGATGCCGTGAACGAACTGGAAAGCGAAATTTACCAGTTGCCACCACGCTCAGCCTGATAACCAAACCCCCTATTCTGCCACCTGGCGCTTTGGCCCCCGGTGGCATCCTTTTTTAAGAATGGAAAGAAAACATGTCGATTAGCTCAGTCATTAAATCCCTACAGGACATCATGCGCAAAGACGCAGGCGTAGACGGCGATGCCCAGCGCTTAGGGCAGCTTTCGTGGCTACTGTTCCTGAAGATATTTGATACCCAGGAAGAAGAGCTGGAACTGGAGCAAGATGACTATCAGTCTCCAATCCCGCAGCGCTATTTATGGCGTACTTGGGCGGCGAACAGCGAGGGCATCACTGGTGATGCGTTGCTGGAATTTGTGAACGACGACCTGTTCCCCACGCTGAAAAACCTCACCGCGCCAATCGATAAAAACCCGCGCGGTTTTGTGGTCAAGCAGGCGTTCAGCGACGCCTATAACTACATGAAAAACGGCACCTTGCTGCGCCAGGTAATCAACAAGCTTAACGAAATCGACTTCAGCAGCAGCTCTGAACGCCACCTGTTCGGCGATATCTACGAACAAATCCTGCGCGACTTGCAAAGCGCCGGTAATGCGGGTGAGTTCTATACCCCGCGTGCCGTCACGCGCTTTATGGTCAACCGCATCGATCCGAAATTAGGCGAATCGATTATGGACCCGGCCTGCGGGACCGGCGGCTTCCTCGCCTGCGCGTTCGACCATGTGAAAGAGCATTACGTTAAAACCACCGAAGACCACAAAACGCTGCAACAGCAGATCCACGGCGTCGAGAAAAAACAGCTTCCGCATCTGCTGTGCACCACTAATATGCTGCTGCACGGCATTGAAGTACCGGTGCAAATCCGCCACGACAACACGCTCAACAAGCCGCTCTCTTCCTGGGACGAGCAGCTGGACGTGATTATCACCAACCCACCGTTTGGCGGCACCGAAGAAGATGGGATCGAGAAGAACTTCCCGGCAGAAATGCAGACCCGTGAAACCGCCGACCTGTTCCTGCAACTGATTATCGAAGTGCTGGCAGACAAAGGCCGCGCGGCGGTGGTGTTACCGGACGGTACGCTGTTTGGTGAAGGTGTAAAAACCAAAATCAAAAAGCTGCTCACCGAAGAGTGCAACCTGCACACCATCGTGCGGTTACCGAACGGCGTGTTTAACCCGTACACCGGCATCAAAACCAACATTCTGTTCTTTACCAAAGGTCAACCAAGCAAAGAGGTCTGGTTCTACGAGCACCCGTACCCGGATGGCGTGAAGAACTACAGTAAAACCAAGCCGATGAAGTTTGAAGAGTTCCAGGCTGAAATCGACTGGTGGGGTAACGAAGCCGACGGTTTTGCCAGCCGTGAAGAGAACAATCAGGCGTGGAAAGTCAACATCAGTGACATCATCACCCGCAACTTCAACCTTGATATCAAGAACCCGTACCAAGGCGAAACCATCAGCCACGATCCGGATGAGCTGCTGACGCAGTACCAGACGCAGCAGACGGAAATCAGCGAGCTGCGTTACCAGTTGCGCGATATTCTTGGTGCCGCGCTGGCAGGCAATAAGGGGGCGAACTGATGACCGTTGAGAAGCTGATCACCGACCATATCGATATCTGGTCTTCTGCGCTGCAAACCCGTTCTTCGGCCGGGCGTGGTAGCAATGGCAAAATCGACCTCTATGGCATTAAGAAACTGCGCGAGCTGATTCTGGAACTGGCGGTGCGCGGCAAACTGGTGCAACAGGATCCAAATGATGAACCAGCATCTGAGTTGTTAAAGCGTATTGCCGCAGAGAAAGCGGAGCTGGTAAAACAGGGGAAAATTAAAAAGCAGAAGCCGCTACCTGAGATTAGCGAGGATGAGAAACCGTTTGAGCTGCCAGAGGGGTGGGAATGGATGAGAATGGACCGTGTAGGTCATGATTGGGGGCAAAAAACTCCTGAAAATGATTTTACATATATAGATGTGGGGTCTATTAATAAAGAATTAGGGACTATTTCAGAACCAGGGGTGATAAACCCTAAAGATGCCCCCTCTCGAGCAAGAAAAATTGTTTGTAGAAATACTGTGTTATATTCCACTGTCCGACCTTATTTATTGAATATCGCGGTAGTAGATGAAGATTATAATCCAGAACCTATAGCCAGTACAGCTTTCGCTATAATCCATCCTTGGAAAGGAATATCTTCAACATTTATCTATCACTATCTTCGTTCACCTATATTTGTTAGCTATGTAGAAAGCTGTCAGACAGGAATTGCTTACCCTGCGATCAATGATAAACAGTTTTTTACTGGCGTTATTGCTATTCCTCCAGCAGAGGAACAGTTACGAATCGTATCTAAAGTTAATGAACTCATGTCCCTCTGTGACCAACTGGAACAGCGATCTCTAAGCAATCTGGATGCCCATCAGCAACTGGTGGAAACCCTGCTGACAATGCTGACCGATAGCCAAAATGCCGAAGAACTCGCCGAAAACTGGGCGCGAATCAGCCAGCATTTCGATACGCTATTTACCACCGAAGCGAGTATTGATGCGCTTAAGCAAACCATTCTGCAACTGGCCGTGATGGGAAAACTGGTGCCGCAAGATCCAAGCGACGAGCCTGCTTCTGAGCTGCTTAAACGTATTGAGCAAGAAAAAGTACAACTGGTAAAAGAAGGCAAAATTAAAAAGCAAAAACCTTTGCCGCCAGTGAGTGATGAAGAAAAACCTTTTGCATTGCCGGTTGGGTGGGAGTGGTGTCGATTTGAAGATGTTGTAGATATTCAAAGTGGAATAACCAAGGGTAGAAATCTTGCAGGGCGAACGCTTATATCAGTCCCATATCTCCGCGTAGCAAATGTACAAAGAGGTTATCTTCAACTATCAGATATTAAAAGCATTGAAATTCCCGTTGAGGAAAAAGATAAATATCATGTTCAAAAAGGTGACTTATTAATAACAGAAGGCGGTGATTGGGATACCGTTGGCAGAACTGCTGTTTGGACTGATGCTACATTTTATGTAGCTAACCAAAATCATGTTTTTAAGGCTAGACCACTCGTTAATGAGTTGAACGTTAAATGGCTTGAGACATTTATGAATTCGTCTGTATCACGAGATTATTTCGCGGGCGCTAGCAAGCAAACAACAAACTTGGCGTCAATAAATAAAACTCAGCTTCGTGGATGTTTTATTGCATTACCTCCAATTAGTGAGACAAATAGAATTTTAGATCAGTACATATCACTTCTGAATGTTTGCGACACCCTCAAATCCCGTCTGCAATCTGCCCAGCAGTTGCAACTCCATCTTGCAGACGCTCTCACAGATGCAGCCCTAAGCTAAGGAACAGACGATGCCGGTTCATCATGCTATCTGGCGGATAGGGGAGCATCCTCAGCCGCTCACTATCAGCAAACTAGCCAGCGAGCAACTGCTGGAGAAGATGATTTTAAACGACCCTACTATCCTTTCTGACCAGTGGATGATCATCGGGCATCAGGAATATACGTTCGATAAAGGACGTATCGACCTGCTGGCGATTGCGCCGGATGCCTCTCTGATCCTGATTGAGCTTAAGCGAGACCGCACGCCACGTGAAGTGGTCGCACAGGCGCTGGATTACGCCTCCTGGGTCGATGACTTAACCGCCGATCGTCTGTCGCAGATTTACGAGAAATTTTCCAAAGGCGGTAATCTGGGTGATGCGTTCAGACAACGCTTCAACACTGAGCTGGAGGAAGAGTCGCTCAACCAGTCACACCAAATCATCATTGTGGCAGCTGAACTGGATCCTTCCACCGAGCGCATCGTCGACTATCTAAGCAAAAATGGCATCTCGATTAACGTCTTGTTCTTCAAAGTGTTTCAGCACGGTGGCGACCAATTCTTAAGCCGCGCCTGGCTTATCGATCCAAGCGAAACGCAAACTAATGCCGCACAGGCAATTACAAACGTCAACGGCAGCACTAAAGAGCCCTGGAACGGTGAGTTTTACGTCTCGTTTGGCGACCCACACAGCCGCGTTTGGGAAGAGGCTCGTCGCTACGGTTTTATCAGTGCAGGTGGCGGAAGCTGGTACAGCCAAACATTAAAGCAGCTGCAACCCGGTGACCGCGTCTGGGTCAACATACCTAAAACAGGTTATGTAGGCGTGGGTCTGGTGCAAAGTGCCGTTGAGCCAGCCAGCAGCTTTATGGTTAACACTGACGATGGCGAAAAGCTCGCAATGGACGCGCTCAAATTTGGCGATTGGTATCGCGACAACGCCGATGATCCCGATAAATCAGAATATTTTGTCTCAATAAAATGGCTTGAAACCCGCAGCGAACAAGAAGCAGTGAGCGAAGTTGGCTTCTTCGGTA
The DNA here is from genome assembly GCF_055816715.1 of Enterobacter sp. PL_is514. NCBI lineage: Bacteria > Pseudomonadati > Pseudomonadota > Gammaproteobacteria > Enterobacterales > Enterobacteriaceae > Enterobacter > Enterobacter sp. PL_is514. Next base: position 362,769 of record NZ_JBVPGN010000033.1, read on the forward strand.
ATCAAAACACGGTGTGCAGGCCAACAGCACCGAGGTGGCGTCATACCATTGAGAAATTGAAGCGATATTTCGGAAACTGGAATGCCGAATAGTAATTAGCTGGTAATGATTTTCACGATATTAATGAAATCATTATGTTAGAAGCCATCTTAGAATGAATAACCGCCGCAGTATCCGCTGCGGCGTATCTTGGTGCTATTATTCTTACCTCAATGGATTGTTGATTTTTGCGTATTCGAATGGAGATACGACTGCTTTACGATTCTCATCCAGATAATCCGCCCACCACTGAATCATCAGTTTTCGCTCTCCCAGATGCTCGGCTTTATGAATATAAGCCGCACGCACAGAGTTACGCTCCTGATGACTCATCTGTCGCTCTACCGCATCCCTCGACCACAACCCCGACTCAACTAATGTACTGCAAGCCATGGCTCTAAAACCGTGCCCACATACTTCAACCTTCGTATCGTAGCCCATCACTCGAAGTGCTTTATTCACTGTGTTCTCACTCATCGGCTTGCGCGAGTCGTGATCACCAACGAAGATAAGTTCACGGTTTCCACTCAATCTTTTGATCTTTCCCAGAATAGCGAGTGCTTGATGAGATAAAGGAACAAGATGAGGAGTCCTCATCTTTGATCCTCGGTGTGAATGCTTAACACCTTCAAGTGGTTCACGTTCCCCTGGAATCGTCCACATCGCAGTTTCAAAATCAACTTCCGACCAACGAGCAAATCGTAGTTCACTAGACCGAATAAAGACCAACAACGTCAACTCCACAGCTAAACGTGTTAGTGGTCTGCCTGTGTAAGAATCAATTCGATGAAGTAGTTCTGGAATACGATCAAAATCCAGCGAAGCACGATGCTGTCGTTTAGCGGTGGCAATCGCTCCAGCGAGCTCTTGCGCGGGGTTGTAGTCGATTAAACCGCTTTGCACAGCAAATCGCATAATTGATGTTGTTCGTTGTTGCAGACGCGCTGCCACCTCAAGACGTCCAGACATCTCTACTGCTTTGATGGGAATAAGTAAATCTCTGGTTTTTAACTCAGCGATATTCCGCTTACCAATCGCATCGAACAGATTATCTTCCAGACTTTTAAGAACCCGAGCACTGTGCGACTTAGACCACTTTTGATTGCTTGCGTGCCAATCTCTGGCAACAGACTCGAAAGTAATAACCTCTTTAGCCTGTTCTTCTTTTACTGCACGCTTATGCTCGCGAGGATCGATTCCTGCAGCAACAAGCTTTCTGGCCTCTTCCCTCTTTTGACGAGCATCAGCTAATGACGTTTCAGGATACACTCCAAAAGCCATCAGATGTTGCTTACCACCGAAGCGGAAACGGAAGCGCCAGTATTTGGAGCCGTTAGGGTGTATCAGCAAAAACATGCCATCGCCATCTACAAGCGAGTATTCCTTTGCTTCAGGTTTTGCCGAACGCACCTTGGTATCAGTCAGGGCCATGATGGTATTCCTTCCATATGCTGCCGTGAGTATATAAGCATTATCGAACCAGCATATATACTCGGTTCTATACTCACAAGCGACTTGATGTGGGTTGACTCAGATTGACTTCTGTTGAAGGGAAAATCGTGGAAAGCCTTGCGTGGCGCGGATTTCAGGCACAAAAAAAGACGTCCATTGACGTCTATTGATGTTCCGATGGTGCCGAAGGCCGGACTCGAACCGGCACGTATTTCTACGGTTGATTTTGAATCAACTGCGTCTACCGATTTCGCCACTTCGGCACTGAAGGGGATGCGGAAACGTTGTGGATTATACCTGTCGCGCGCCGCCATGCAAGCGACGACGCGCGAAACCCACGCTAAGTGCCCAAAAAACCAGCGCCCTTTGTCACTCCAGCTCAGACACCGCCAGCCGAATCACCCTCGCCGCCTTCTGCTCCGGCAGCGCCAGCACCTTCGCCCACATCTCCTGCACCATATCGCAGGAGAGCTTCTCTTTGCCCGCCGCCTTTTCCGGCATCTGCAGCAGCTGGATGTCCTCGCCGTACTTATCGGCTAGTTGCTTCATAATCGGCCGCACGTCTTCGACAGCCGCCTCGCGTTCGGCCGGGGTCACGGTGTGGCGGTTTTTGCCGTAGGCCGCGCGCATCATATCGGCGTCGGCCTGCATGCGCCGCGTCATCAGGTCTTTATCCAGCATGCGCATCGGGTTCACGCCGCCCTTCACCATCGGGTAGAGGAAGCGGAAGCAGGCGTCGTCGCTCACCTTCTGGATGGCGGCGGTCTGCTCCATGTTGATGGTCATGTAGTTCACCACGTTGGCGTCCGGGGCGTTCTGCAGGCGCGACATCTGCAGATGCAGGATCTGCGGCTGGATGGTGTCGATAATCTGCTGCTCTGGCTCGCCCGCTTTTTGCAGGGCGGCCATCTGGTCGAGGATGCGCTGATGCAGCGCGGGCTCCTGCTCCTTAATCACCTGCCAGGCGGGCATCGCGTTGAGGGTGGTATCAATCTGGTGTTCCGGAGCACGCTGCTTATCGAAGAATACCCAGAACGCCACGGCGGCGGCCGCAACGACGACAATCACAATACGGGTCCACGTTTTATTCATCTCGCATCCTTATCCTTTCGCTATGCCGGTTTACACCGGCACGCCGCTGTGGAAGCGAAACTCGTTGTCCGGTGTCGAGATAAGTGTGGCTTCAATTTCGCCAAAAAGCTTTATACGCGGTGAGATATCGTCGTCGCTCACCTGCCGGGCCAGCGTCAGGTAGTCCTGATAGTGGCGCGCTTCCGAGCGCAGCAGCGAGAGATAGAACTTCTGCAGGTCGTCGTCGAGGAACGGGGCCAGCGCGGCGAAACGTTCGCAGGAGCGGGCTTCGATGTAGGCGCCGCAGATGAGCTTGTCGATCAGCGTCAGCGGTTCGTGGGTGCGCACTTCCTTCAGCATCCCTTTGGCGTAGCGGCTGGCGCTGATTTTGACGTACGGAATGTCGCGCGCCAGCATCGCCTCGCGCACCTGCCAGAAGTGGTGCAGCTCCTCTTTAATCAGCAGCACCATGCTGTCGATGAGCGCCTGGCCCCACGGGTCGTCGGTTTTGGGCATCACGCTTTTGCCAATCTGCCTGTGCAGGGCGATAAAGTCCGGCTCCGGGCCGTCGCGGAAGGTGAACTGTTCGTAGGGTTTGAGCCAGTCGAGCAGCGCGTCGGCACCGCTTTCATCGGCGACGTATTTACGCACCAGCAGCAGCGCGGTCTGGGCGGCCTTGAGCTCGCACACCATGTGATCGGTGAGCAGCAGCGGCAGGTTCGACGGGTCGCGGGCTTTATCAATCCATGCTTGCGGGGTCGGGCACTGGAGGAAGTTGAGTACGGGGGCGAGTATCTGCGGGTAATCCATGGTTCTGCCTTGAAAAAGCGGCGGCGCGCGCCACCGCCTGAAACGCTTAGTGACGCACGCCGTCGTCGTCTTCGTCGACGTAATCTTCGTCGTCGCCTTCTTCGCCGTCTTCACCGTTCGGATCTTCGAAGTAGGTTCCCCAGCCGTCGTATTCCACGTCAAACTTCTCGGCCAGGTTCATCAGCTGTTCGACCTGCGCGTCGATCAGCTCCGCCTTCAGCGCGCCTTCGCTCAGGATGTCGCAGCAGATGACGGTGTCGCCCTCTTCCACTTCCAGCTCTTCCGGCTCGGTCACTTCGTAACCCAGCTTGAAGGCTTCCACGGCCATTTTTTCCAGCGCGTCGAAATCATCCGCAGAGAAATGGTGCTCGATGGTGTACAGCGCGTCCGGATCGCTACCGTCTTCCAGCAGCTCTTCAATAATCAGACGCGTCTCTTCGCGTTGCTCTTCCAGTAATTCCGGGTTTGCCATGGCTCAATCCTCTTTAAAGTGCGGCAGATACTTCTATTTTCACACACGGACGGGTTTGCCTCCACCTTTGTTGGAAAGATTTGTGAAACGGGGTTGCAAATGAATAATTACACATATAAAGTGAATTTTAATTCAATAAGTGGCGTTCGCCATGTGAGGATAAAATGTCTGATCTGTACAAGAAACACTTTCTGAAATTGCTCGACTTTACCCCTGCACAGTTCACTTCTCTGCTGACCCTTGCCGCACAGCTCAAAGCCGATAAGAAAAATGGCAAGGAAGTACAGAAACTTACCGGTAAAAACATCGCGCTCATCTTCGAAAAAGACTCGACCCGTACCCGTTGCTCTTTCGAAGTTGCCGCATTTGACCAGGGTGCGCGCGTTACCTATTTAGGGCCGAGCGGCAGCCAGATTGGGCATAAAGAATCAATTAAGGACACCGCGCGCGTGCTCGGGCGGATGTACGACGGCATTCAGTATCGCGGCCACGGCCAGGAAGTCGTCGAAACGCTGGCGCAGTATGCGGGCGTGCCGGTGTGGAACGGGCTGACCAACGAGTTCCATCCAACCCAACTGCTGGCGGACCTGCTGACCATGCAGGAGCACCTGCCGGGCAAGGCGTTTAACGAGATGACGCTGGTTTACGCGGGCGACGCGCGCAACAACATGGGCAACTCGATGCTGGAAGCGGCGGCGCTGACCGGGCTGGATCTGCGCCTGGTGGCCCCGAAGGCCTGCTGGCCGGAAGAGAGCCTGGTAGCGGAGTGCAGCGCGCTGGCGGAGAAACACGGCGGGAAAATTACCCTGACGGAAGAAGTGGCGGCGGGCGTGAAGGGCGCAGACTTTATCTATACCGACGTGTGGGTGTCGATGGGCGAAGCCAAAGAGAAGTGGGCGGAGCGGATTGCGCTGCTGCGTGGGTATCAGGTGAACGCGCAGATGATGGCGCTGACCGGCAACCCGGACGTGAAGTTCCTGCACTGTCTGCCCGCGTTCCATGACGACCAGACTACGCTCGGCAAGCAGATGGCGACGGAGTTCGATCTGCACGGCGGGATGGAAGTAACGGACGAGGTGTTTGAGTCGGCGGCGAGCATCGTGTTCGACCAGGCAGAAAACCGGATGCATACGATTAAGGCGGTGATGGTGGCGACGCTTGGGGAGTGATTGTGTCCTCTGCGGTCTGGTGCCCTCACCCCGGCCCTCTCCCACAGGGAGAGGGAGAAAACCCTAAAAACGACAACAGCGTTATCGTCAGGCAGAAAAATTCATTTTACTGCCGCTTTCTCAGATAGGCATTAACCATAACAAGAATTTATGTTTTTATTAACCATTATTTACTGAGTAGATAATGGTTAATATCAGGCCATTATCAATTACAAAACATTGTATATATTCGGTGTAATGTTTCCTTATTACTGCATTTCGTTAATAAGGATTGTTTATGTCATGGAATAAACATGAAGCTGTGTCATACGCCCGTAGCCACGCACTAACCCATACTGGACACTATAGCGCTCGCGCAATCGCCGCCGCCATTCGAGCCGGAGGGCTTAAAATCGAAGGGGCAAACGCTAAGGACTTCTGGCGTTCTCTTGAAAAAGCAGGGTTCTCAAAAGTCTATGGCACTCCCATAGAGGGGGATATCGCGGTGATTGATGCCTTGCCCGGCCCGAATCAGTACGGTCATGTCTGTATTTACGATGGCGCTGGAACCTGGTATTCAGATTTTAAACAGAGAACAATGTACCCGGGGCCAACGTATCGCCAACTCCAGCCAGTCGTCACCTTATACAGGCATTATTAATATGAATAAGCTCATCTTAATTTTATTATTCAGCACAGCAGCATTGGGGGCCGAAGATTTTCAGATACCGATGCAGCGCGCCCTTGAATTCAATCGCTGGTACGTCAAACAAGTGAACAATGATCGTTATCCCATCCAACAGGGAAATGAAATCGATAAGTTCGTTACGGCCAGCACCATGAAAAAATTACGTCATGCAGTCGATCCCCGTTATGCCGACGCTGAATTTTACGAGGCTGATTTTTTTATGAAATCGCAATATATCGGCGAGGACTGGGCTGAGAATGTGGCTATTGATTCGTATGATTCAGACCCGGTCTGTGTAAACGTGAATATCACGTTTGGCAAAAAGACCCAGCACACAGTCATTGATTGCATGGTTAAAGAAGATGGGATCTGGAAAATTCAGTCTGTCGCCGCTCGGGATAATAATTGATGCCTCCCGCTAACAATAATGTAGCCGCCTTTGTTGCCGGGTGGCGCTGCGGCCTGATGCCCTCACCCCGGCCCTCTCCCACAGGGAGAGGGAGAACACCGGCTCCATTTCATTGATTTTTCACCCCGAAAAAGGTACGTTTTCGCCTTAATTCCAGCGTGGACATACCAGCATTATGCCGATTATTCAGTCTGTTGAACGTGCGTTGCAGATCCTCGACCTGTTCAACGAGCAGGCCACCGAGCTTAAGATCACCGACATCAGCAAACTGATGGGGCTGAGCAAGAGTACCCTCCACTCGCTGCTGAAAACCCTGCAGCTTCACGGCTATATCGATCAGAACCCGGAGAACGGCAAATATCGCCTCGGCATGAAGCTGGTCGAGCGCGGCCATTTTGTCGTGGGCTCCATCGATATTCGTCAGAAGGCGAAAGGCTGGCTGACGGAGCTGTCCCAGCGGACCGGGCAGACCACTCATCTGGGGATCCTGGACGGGCGTGAAGGGGTTTATATCGAGAAGATTGAAGGCAAGCTGGCCGCCATCGCCTATTCACGCATCGGCCGCCGCCTGCCGGTTCACGCCACCGCCATCGGCAAGGTGTTGATTGCCTGGCTGGGCGAGGCCGAGCTGAACGCCCTGCTGGAGGGCTATCAGTACACCACCTATACCCCTTCCACCCTCGCCTCTCGCGAAGCCTTAATGAGCGCCCTGACGCAGACCCGCGCACAGGGCTATGCCCTGGATAGCGAAGAGAACGAGCAGGGCGTGCGCTGCGTGGCGGTGCCGGTGTGGAACCACGAATCCCGCGTCATCGCCGCCCTGAGCCTGTCGACGCTGACCTCCCGCGTGGACGACGCAGAGCTGGCTGATTTCCGCGAGCAGCTCCAGCAGGCCGGGCTCCAGCTCTCACGCGCGCTGGGCTACCCGGCCTGAGCCGTTAGGCCGGCTCGTAGGTGAAGTAGTCGAAGTCCGCGTGGCAGCCGTCGCCGCTGATGTCCTCGCAGTGCAGCCCCACAAACGCGCCGGTGAAGAAGCCGCGCCCGCCGATGTAGTCGTCCGACAGCTTCCACGCCTCATACGTTACCGGCACGGCGTGCCACGTCTCGCCGTCAAACGAGTAGCTGTAGCGGTAGACCAGCGTATCCACGTCCACGCGCAGCCAGACGCTCTCCGCACTCTCCGGCACCGGAATCGGCTGCTCGTGCAGCGGCCACGACGGCACGTTGTGGTCGAGCTGGATCACCTTAATCGTTCTGCCCTGCCCCTCCTCGTAGTCCACAAAGCAGTAGCTCCAGTTTTTGCTGTTGTAGTAGCAGGTCAGCCCCGCGCTCTGCTGGAAGTGGATCGGCGAGAACTGCATCCGCGTCTCCGCCCGGAAGACAAAGTGCTGCCAGCGGCGCGCCACGGTTGACTGGGTAAAGGTGGAATTAAGCGAGTCGTTGCCGTAGAGCCGTAAGTAGCCCGGGCGCGCGGTGAGCGAGCCGAGGGTGTCGTCGAACGGAATGCGCAGGGTCTGCAACTCCGGGTCGAGCGAACTGGCGTCGAAATCCTCCCGCCAGCTGCCCTGAACGGCTGCAGGCTGCTCCGCCACCTGCGGGCCTTTCACGGTCAGCTGCGCGTGCTTGCCGCCTTCCACGTACGGCCAGCCGTCGCGCCATTCAATGCGGGCGATGCCGGTCTCGCGGCCCAGCGGGCAGTAGCCGCGCCCGCCGGAGGCCAGCAGCGGCACGCCGGGCAGGCGCAGCGGGCGGCTGGTGAGGTAGGCCATGTACCACTCCCCGGTGTGGGTCTGCAGCAGCGAGCCGTGGCCGCTCTTCTGCAGTGGGTTCTCCGGCAGGTGCCAGCTGGTCATCATCGTCACGTCCGGGTGCAGCTCGTACGGCCCGTCGATATTTTTGGAACGCAGCACCACGACGGCGTGCTCGTAGCTGGTGCCGCCCTCGGCGACCATCAGGTAGTACCATCCCGCGCGGCGATAAAGATGCGCCCCTTCGGTGTAGCAGAGCGGCGTGCCGGTAAACAGGGTTTTGCGCTCGGGCGAGAGCGTGCCGGTCTGCGGATCAAACTCCTGCATCACGATGGTGTTGTGCGGGTTGCTGTGGTGGCGCGGCCCCCACGGGCGGTAGAGGTAGTACTTGCGGCCGTCGTCGTCATGGAACAGGGACGGATCGAACCCGCCGTTGCCCATCGGGATCGGCTCGCTCCACGGTCCCTCAATGGACGGCGCGGTGACGAGGAAGTTGCGGCCGTTTTTCCACGGCGAGTCGACAATCTTTACGTCGGTGTAGAGCAACCAGAACCTGCCGTCGGCGTAGCTCAGGCACGGCGCCCAGATGCCGCCGGAGTCCGGGTTGCCCTTCATGTCCAGCATCGACACGCGGTCCAGCGGGGTGCTGACCAGCGACCAGTTTTTCAGGTCGCGGGAGTGGTAGATGCGCACGCCGGGGAACCACTCGAAGGTCGAGGTGGCGATGTAGTAGTCCTCGCCCTGACGGCACAGGGAAGGATCCGGATTGAAGCCGGTCAGAATAGGGTTAGTGATTTGCATAGTGCCTCCGGTTAATGGGATGCGGCTGTCGCAGCGTCGGGAACGGCCTCGCCCTGCGCCGCGCGGTGCTTGATCAGCTGCTGGCTGATGGCCTCCACGCGGGCGTCAGTGAGCTTGTAGAACGACAGCATGATGAACATGCCCGCGTAGAGCACCACCGGCACCACGCAGAACAGGATTTTGATGGTGGTCAGCACCTCTACCGGCTGCACGCTGCTGCTGGCGGAGTAGTTCACGTACGCCAGGATCCAGCCCACCACCGCCCCGCCAATCGCCAGGCCAATCTTCAGGCTGAACAGGTAGGTGGAGAACACCAGCCCGTCGAGGCGGCGCCCGCTGCGACTCTCCTCGTAATCCACCACGTCAGAGGCCATCAGCCACTGCAGCGGCGTGGTGGTGTTAAAGACGAACAGGAACAGGATGTTGAGGGCGAAGATCAGCGCGATATGTTCCGCCGGGGTGACGAAAATCAGCAGGCTGATAAGCGAATAGGCGACGATGATCCACTTGAAGGCGGTGACGCGGTCGAAGCGCCCCAGCAGGCGGGAGGAGCAGAGTGAGCCAAACATGGTGGCGAGACTGCCGTAGAGTAAAAACTGGGTCGCCATCTCCGGGTGATCCATCACGTATTTGACGAAGTAGAGCGTCGCCCCGCCGCGCACCACGTTGGAACAGGTCGCCATCATCTTGAACGCGCACATGATCCGCCACTGGCCGTTGCCGAGCAGCAGCTTGAGATCTTTCGCCACCGACGAGCCCGGCTGCACCTCAAAGGTGTAGCGCTCTTTGGTGGTAAAGAAGCAGACGTAGAGCAGCACCACGCCGGTCAGGCCCAGCACGCACATGGCGCCGAAATAGCCCACCTGCTCGTCCCCCTTGCCGATGATGCTCACCAGCGGCAGGGCAATGCCGCTGATAGCGAGCGATCCCGCCGCCGCCAGGAAGAAGCGCCAGGACTGCAGGGCATGACGCTCTTTCGGGTCGGCGGTGATAACGCCGGGCATGGCGCAGTACGGCACGTTAACGAAGGTGTAGACCAGGGTCAGAAGAATGTAGGTCACGCAGGCGTAGATGATTTTGCCCTGCGCGGAGAAGTCCGGCGTGTAGAAGGTCAGCACGCAGACGATGCCAAACGGGATGGCGCCCCACAGCAGGAACGGGCGGAACTGGCCGTGCCGCGTGCGGGTGCGGTCGACCAGCAGCCCCATCAGCGGGTCGGTCACGGCGTCGAGCACGCGGGAGATTAAAAACAGCGTCCCCATAATGCCCGCCGACAGGCCGAAGACGTCGGTGTAGAAATAGGCCAGCAGGAACATGGTAGCCTGCCAGACGAAGCCACAGGCGGTGTCACCCAGCCCGTAGCCAATTTTGTCTTTCATGGTTAATTGCGTCATCAGAATTACACCCTTATGTAGTGTGCTGAATTACAACATCGTGTTAATGGAGTGTAATGAGCTGTTCAATTAACCAGCAATGGTCATATCTTATTTCTGAATTACGTTATTTTGCTTTTGTGACGCCAACGATATATCACAACTTATTGATTAAATTAATATAACAAAGACAAGCAAAAGCCGTCCACAGAATATATTCCGTAGACGACAATCGCATGAAAAATAATTAAAGTCCGAGTGCTTTTTTACCGGCGTTAATTACCTCGATAATTTTATCGGTGTCATAAATACAGCCTTTCCAGGTGCCGCCGCTGACCGACTGTAATGCTGCCCACAGGCGGGTGTCGTCCGGCAAAAAGTCGTGGGCGTGCAGGTCCGGGTGCGTCTGCCGCCGAGCCAGCTCGCGCGCGCCCTCCTCCGGCGTCAGCGGGTTGTCCGCGGTGCCGATAAAGTTCACGCTACCTGTTAATGTCAGCCGATCGACGGCTATCTCGATGATGTCGTTATCGCGCAGCTTGCCAATCGGCCCGCCCGCCAGCGCCTCCGGCGACACGTGGCCGAAGCAGGCGCCCGTCGACACGCCCGAGAAGCGCGCATCGGTGATTAACGACACCGTCTTGCCCCACGAGATATGCTTCAGCGCGGAGGTGAGCTGATAGGTCTCTTCCATGCCTGTGCCGGACGGCCCGCCGCCGATCACCACCATGATATCCCCCTGCGCAATTTCTTCCCGCTTGATGGCCTTGATCGCCTGCGCTTCCGAGACAAACACCCGAGCCCGGCCGGTGTGGCGGTAAACGCCATCTTCACCGACGACCGACGGGTCGATCGCCGTGGCCTTGATCACCGATCCTTCCGGCGCGATGTTGCCCGTCGGGAAGCAAACCGTTGAGGTCAGCCCTTTCGCTTTTGCCTTCTCCGGCGGCAGGATCACGTCATCCGGATCCACGCCATCCTGCTCGCGCAGGCACTGGCGGAAGCGCTTACGTCGCTCGGACGCCTGCCACCAGTCGAGGTTCTCGCCGACCGTCTGGCCGGTCACGGTCATGGCGTCCAGATGCAGCAGGCCAAGATCGCGCAGGTGGAGCATCACCTCCGGCACGCCGCCCGCGAGGAAGGCGCGCACGGTCGGGTGATAGTCCGGGCCGTTGGGCAGCACGCTCACCAGGCGCGGCACCCTGCGGTTGACGCGCGTCCAGTGCTCTACGTCCGGGATTGTGCAGCCCGCCGCGTGGGCGATGGCCGGAATGTGCAGCAGTAAATTGGTCGAGCCGCCGAACGCCGCGTGGATCACCATGGCGTTTTCGATGGCTTTGTCGGTGAGGATATCGCGCGTGGTGATGCCCCGGTTATCCAGCTCGCTCACCGCGCGTGCCGACTGGCGGGCGATCTCCAGCCACACCGCCTGCCCGGACGGGGCCAGCGCGGAGTGCGGCAGCGCCAGACCCAGCGCCTCCGCGACCACCTGCGAGGTGCCCGCCGTGCCGAGGAACTGACACCCGCCGCCCGGCGAGGCGCAGGCGCGGCAGCCCAGCTCAGCGGCCTCCTGCAGGGAGAGTTCGTGGTTGGCAAAGCGCGCGCCAATGGTCTGTACCTTGCCCGCGTCTTCCCCCACGGTTGGCGGCAGCGTCGCCCCGCCCGGCACCAGAATGGTCGGCAGGTCGTGCATCGAGGCCAGGGCAATCATAGTGGCGGGCAGCCCTTTATCACAGGTCGCGACGCCAATCACCGCCCGACGCGTCGGGAGGGAACGGATCAGGCGGCGAAACACGATTGCCGCGTCGTTGCGGTACGGCAGGGAGTCGAACATGCCGTGCGTGCCCTGAGAACGGCCGTCGCAGGGATCGCTGACGAAGGCCGCAAACGGGATCCCGCCGTTGCGGGTGATCTCCTTCGCCGCCGCCTGCATCTGCATGCCAATCTCCCAGTGCCCGGTGTGGTAGCCCAGCGCGACCGGGCGTCCGTCCCCGGCGCGGATGCCGCCCTGGGTGCCAATAATCAGCACCTCTTTGCCGGTCAGCTTGTTGGCGTCCCAGCCCATCCCGGCGTTCTGCGTCATGCCGAACAGGTTGCCGCTGGGGGATTCCATCAGCATCTGCGGGGTCAGCGGCAGCGCGCCCTGCGGCCCCGCCGCGTGGGTGATCACCGCATAAAACGCATCGTCCTGTGGGGTGAAAATCTTCTCGATGGTCATGGTTATCGTCCGGCTCAGCAGAGCTTGAGCTGTTGCAGCAGGGTTTTCAGCTGCGCCTTGCGCGGCGCGTCCAGTGGTGACGCGGGCGGCAGCACGTGCGTGGAGATCGGGCGGCCGCAGAGCACAATCGCCTCTTTAATCACGTTCACAAACGGCGTATCCAGCTGATACAACTGCGGTATTTGCAGCAGGGTCTGATGATACTCAGCCGCTTTCGCCACGTCTTTATCCCGCCAGGCTTTCAGAAGATTCACCGACACCTGCGGAGCAAAGTTGCCGCTCGCCGAGATCGACCCGTCACCGCCGAGCAGCAGGGTATTAAACAGATGATCGTCGTAGCCGCAGAGCACGGTGAAGTGCGGGTGAGCGGCTTTGACGGTATGGATCATGCTGCGCAGGTGGGCGACGGAGTCGATAGTGTCTTTGATGCCGACGATGTTGCTGCGCGAGTCGGCCAGGGTTTTCACCAGCGCCGGGGTCAGATCCTGCCCGGTCAGCGCCGGGAAGTTATAGAGCATCACCGGCAGCGTGACGCTGTCGGCCACCTGCTCGAAATAGCGGATCAGGTTCGCTTCCGACACTTTCCAGTAGTAGGGGTTAATCACCACGATGCCGTCCGCCCCCGCCTGCTGCGCGTGCTGGCTCAGCGCAATGGTTTCCCGGGCGTTGGTGCCGCCGGTGCCGATCAGCACCGGCACGCGACGATCGACATGATCGATCGCAAACTGGGCAATGGTTTTACGCTCTTCGGCGCCGAGCTGGGAGAACTCGCCGCCGCTGCCCAGGAAGAACAGGCCATCAACGCCTGCTTTGATCAGATCGTCGATCAGCGCGGCGGTGCCCTGCTTATCGAGCTGGCCGTCGGCGGTAAAGATGGTGGAGACAGGGGGAATGATTCCCGTAAACAACGCGGACTGCGGCATAGGATCTCCTTGCTGAATCAATTTGTTCTACATTATAGAACAGCGTTCATTAATTTAAGGATCATACTATGACGCAGGAAAAGCGCAGGTAAATGAGAGATGGAGAGGGAGTGCGGGAAATTTAAGCTGGATCACATATTGTCCCCCCTCACCCCGGCCCTCTCCCCAATAGGGCGAGGGGGAAAAGATGGCTCGGAGCAGTCCCCTCTCCCCTGTGGGGAGAGGGTTAGGGTGAGGGGTAAGGATTACTCTACCTGAATTTTAACAACAACTTTCCTGACCTTAGCAGGCGCACCCACCGCGCACAGCGGCTTGTGCACCTCACCCGGCCAGAACACCACAAAATCCCCTTCGCTCAGCACCACGGTTTTCTCCTGCTCACCTTCCGGCAGGAACGCGATGTCTTTGTCCGCCAGCCAGTCGGTGTCCGGCGTGCCGGGCGGCAGGGTGCTGAAGGTCATCCCTTCCAGACCCTTCATCACGATCTGAATATCCAGATAGCGCGCGTGGTACTCGGCGCGACGCTCGGCGAACGGCTGGGTTGTATCTTCAGAGACCAGATAAAACAGGCTGTTGCCGTTGATGTCGTGCTTACCGAGCGGCGTGGCGTCGGTGACGTGGGCTTTAACGTGCTCAATCGCCTGGCGCAGATCGTCAGGCAGCCAGGACTGCAGATGGTGGATGTTGCCGATAATCATGTTTCAATCCTCAATATAAAACAATGTTTCATTTTTATCTTTTATACGAGAATCCCGGCTGCCATACCAGCCCTTTTTGGACGAGGTTTGCGCGAGCGCATGTTTATCGGGAAAGGTGTTAATTCACTGTTAATCCTGCCCGGGCATTTATGCAGGGGTTATGCATAACCTCGATCGGCGCTTATCGCACGGCTGCTCTAACCTCTTGATCATGCTATCTAATTAACAAAACCTGTTGCCGCCTCACACTTTACTGTTTTGATAATTTGCTCTAAAAAACCATAATTATTTATTGATTTTCCTTAAGTCAAAAATAGTTAATTACGTTAATTGCATAGCCATTCTCATCCATGACTCTTATCGTTTAAAATCAGCCACATAACAATATATGTCAAAAGATTAAAATCTACAAAATAATAACAAACCCAAATAATGCCACCGGTTCCTGCTTAGCTATTCATCCCTCACTAATATGAAATTAATCATTATCTGATGCGAATCATGCAAATGAAAACAAACCGCTTAATATCCATTTTCGCGTGAGCAATATCACAATACGGATTATTTAACTGCCTAGTATGAATTACGAAATCAATTGAGCTTAGCCGCCATGAAATTAAATGCATCACATGGCGCATGCCCTTTTTATTCTGAAAAACAGTTAAAGGAATAATTATGGAAAAGCATTACGTCGGTTCTGAAATTGGTCAATTGCGTAGCGTTATGCTGCACCGCCCTAATTTAAGTCTGAAGCGTCTCACGCCATCAAACTGTCAGGAGCTGCTTTTCGATGACGTGCTCTCGGTTGAGCGGGCGGGTGAGGAGCATGACATCTTCGCAAACACGCTGCGCGAGCAGGGTGTGGAAGTCCTGCTGTTGACCGACCTTCTGACACAAACCCTTGATATTGCAGAGGCGAAAGCCTGGCTGCTGGAGACGCAAATCTCTGATTATCGCCTCGGCCCCACCTTTGCCGGCGACGTTCGCGGCTGGCTGGCGGATATGCCACACCGTGAACTGGCGCGCAGATTAAGCGGCGGATTAACCTACGGCGAAATTCCGGCGGCCATTAAAAATATGGTGGTGGATACCCACACGGCGAATGATTTTATTATGAAGCCGCTGCCAAACCATTTATTTACCCGCGATACCTCCTGCTGGATCTATAACGGCGTCTCTATTAACCCAATGGCCAAACCGGCCCGTCAGCGTGAAACCAATAACCTGAGGGCAATATATCGCTGGCACCCGGCGTTCGCCGACGGCGATTTTATTAAGTATTTCGGCGACGAGAATATTAATTACGACCATGCCACCCTGGAAGGCGGTGACGTATTAGTGATTGGCCGCGGCGCGGTATTGATCGGCATGTCCGAACGCACGACGCCGCAGGGCGTGGAGTTCCTCGCCAACAGCCTGTTCAAACACCGTCAGGCCGAGCGCGTGATCGCCGTTGAGCTGCCAAAACACCGCTCCTGCATGCACCTCGACACCGTCATGACCCACATCGACGTGGATATCTTCTCCGTCTACCCGGAAGTGGTGCGCAAAGACGCCCAGTGCTGGACGCTCACCCCGGACGGACGCGGCGGCCTGCTGCGCACCCAGGAAACCGACCTGCTGCACGCCATCGAGAAAGCGCTCGGCATTAACCAGGTACGTCTGATCACCACCGGCGGCGACGCCTTTGAGGCCGAACGTGAGCAGTGGAACGACGCCAATAACGTCCTGACCATCCGCCCCGGCGTGGTGATCGGCTACGAGCGCAACGTCTGGACCAACGAGAAGTACGACAAAGCGGGTATCACCGTGCTGCCCATCCCGGGCGACGAACTCGGACGCGGCCGCGGCGGCGCACGCTGCATGAGCTGCCCGCTGGAACGCGACGGAATTTAAAGGAGCCATCATGGAACGAAAACCCACTCTGGTTGTGGCCCTGGGCGGCAACGCGCTGCTCAAGCGCGGCGAGCCGCTGGAAGCGGAGATCCAGCGCCAGAACATCGAGCAGGCCGCCCGCACCATCGCCGGGCTGACGGCGCAGTGGCGCGTGGTGCTGGTGCACGGCAACGGGCCGCAGGTCGGGCTGCTGGCGCTGCAAAACAGCGCCTACGACAAAGTCACGCCCTACCCGCTGGACGTTCTCGGCGCCGAAAGCCAGGGAATGATCGGCTACATGCTGCAGCAGGCGCTGAAAAACAGCCTGCCGCAGCGGGAGGTGAGCGTTCTGCTCACGCAGGTGGAAGTGGACGCCGCCGACCCGGCCTTCAGCAACCCGACCAAGTACATCGGCCCGGTCTACAGCGAAGCCCAGGCAAAAACGCTGGCCGCGGAGAAAGGCTGGGTGTTTAAGGCCGACGGCAGCTACGTCCGCCGCGTGGTGCCGTCGCCGCAGCCGAAGCGCATCGTCGAGAGCGACGCCATCACGGCGCTGATCCAGCGCGACCACCTGGTGATCTGCAACGGCGGCGGCGGCGTGCCGGTGGTGGAACACGCCAACGGCTATCGCGGGATTGAGGCGGTGATCGACAAAGACCTCTCCGCCGCCCTGCTGGCGAGGCAGATCGAGGCCGACGCCCTGCTGATCCTCACCGACGCCGACGCGGTGTACCTCGACTGGGGCAAGCCGACCCAGCGCCCGCTGGCACAGGTGACGCCGGAGCTGCTCAGAGGCATGCAGTTCGACGCCGGATCGATGGGGCCGAAAGTGGCCGCCTGCCGCGAGTTTGTTGAAGCCTGCAACGGCATTGCCGGGATCGGCGCGCTGGCCGACGGCGCGGAGATCCTCGCGGGCGAGAAAGGCACGTTGATTCGTAACTGAAAACTCATTTTAAAAAGGATTTAGCCATGACCATCAACCTGAAAAACCGCAACTTCCTGAAACTGCTGGACTACACCCCGGCGGAGATCCAGTACCTGATCGACCTCGCCATTGAGCTGAAGGCCGCCAAAAAAGCCGGGCGCGAGAAACAAACCCTGGTCGGGAAAAACATCGCCCTGATCTTTGAAAAAACCTCCACCCGCACCCGCTGCGCCTTCGAAGTGGGCGCGTTCGACCAGGGCGCGCAGGTCACCTACCTCGGCCCAAGCGGATCGCAGATCGGCCATAAAGAGTCGATGAAAGACACCGCCCGCGTGCTGGGCCGCATGTATGACGGCATCGAATACCGCGGCTATGGTCAGGCCATCGTCGAAGAGCTGGGCGAGTACGCGGGCGTGCCGGTGTGGAACGGCCTGACCGACGAGTTCCACCCAACGCAAATCCTCGCCGACCTGATGACCATGCTGGAGCACGCGCCGGGCAAAACCCTGCCGGAACTGAGCTTTGCCTATCTGGGCGACGCGCGCAACAACATGGGCAACTCCCTGATGGTGGGCGCGGCCAAGATGGGGATGGATATCCGCCTCGTCGCGCCGAAATCCTTCTGGCCGGAAGCGGGGCTGGTTGAGCAGTGCCGCGCCATTGCGAAAGAGACGGGCGCGCGCATCACCCTCACCGACGACGTGGAAGAAGGCGTGCGGGGGACCGATTTCCTCTACACCGACGTGTGGGTCTCCATGGGCGAGCCGAAGGAAGCCTGGGCCGAGCGCGTCAGCCTGATGAAGCCGTATCAGATTAACGCCCAGGTGATGAAGGCCACCGGCAACCCGAACGTCAAATTCATGCACTGCCTGCCGGCGTTCCACAACGAACACACCAAAGTGGGCCGCGAGATCGAGATGGCGTACGGCCTGAAGGGGCTGGAGGTGACGGAAGAGGTCTTCGAATCGCCGAACTCCATCGTCTTCGACGAAGCAGAGAACCGCATGCACACCATTAAAGCGGTCATGGTGGCGACACTCGGCGACTAATCACCGCCCGGCGCGCCGCGGGGTGCGCCGGGTTTAAGGAGCACATCATGGGCAAGTTTAAGTTTCCCTCCGCTTACACCATTCTCTTTTTCCTGATTGCCGTTGTAGCGGCGCTGAGCTGGGTCGTTCCCGCCGGTCAGTACCAGATGGCGATGAACGAGACCCTCGGTAAAGAAGTCCCGATTGCCGGAACGTACGCGCACGTGGCGGCGCATCCGCAAGGGCTGGTTTCCGTCCTGATGGCGCCCATCGCCGGGCTGTACGATCCGGTCTCCGGCCAGGCCGGGGCGATCGACGTGGCGCTGTTTATTCTGATCATCGGGGGATTTCTCGGGATCGTCACCAAAACCGGGGCGATTGACGCCGGGATCGAGCGCGTCACCACCCGGCTGCGCGGACGCGAGGAGTGGATGATCCCGATCCTGATGGCGCTGTTTGCCGCGGGCGGCACCATTTACGGCATGGCCGAAGAGTCGCTGCCGTTCTACACCCTGCTGGTGCCGGTGATGCTGGCCGCCCGGTTCGATCCGGTTGTCGCCGCCTCCACCGTGCTGCTCGGGGCGGGGATCGGCACGCTGGGTTCCACCATCAACCCGTTTGCCACGGTCATCGCCGCCAACGCCGCCGGGATCCCCTTCACTAACGGCATCGCCCTGCGCGTGGCGCTGCTGGTCATCGGCTGGATCATCTGCGTGGCGTGGGTAATGCGTTACGCCCGCAAGGTGCGCAAGGATCCGTCGCTGTCGATCGTCGCAGACAAACAGGAAGAGAACCGCGCTCATTTCCTCGGCAATAAGGGCGAACAGTCGCTGGAGTTCACCCCGGTGCGCAAAATCATCCTGGTGATTTTCGCCCTCGCCTTCGCGGTGATGATTTACGGCGTGGCGGTACTGGGCTGGTGGATGGCGGAGATATCGGCGGTGTTTCTCGCCAGCGCGATTATCGTCGGCCTGATCGCCCGCATGAGCGAAGAGGAGCTGACCTCGACGTTTATCAACGGCGCGCGAGATTTGCTGGGCGTCGCGCTGATTATCGGCATCGCGCGCGGTATCGTAGTGATCATGGATAAGGGCATGATTACCCACACCATTTTGCACAGCGCCGAGGGGATGGTTACCGGGTTATCGACGGTGGCGTTCATCAACGTGATGTACTGGCTGGAAGTGGTGCTGTCGTTTCTTGTGCCTTCTTCGTCCGGCCTGGCCGTTCTGACGATGCCGATCATGGCGCCCCTTGCCGATTTCGCTAACGTCAACCGCGACCTGGTGGTCACGGCCTACCAGTCGGCGTCCGGCATCGTTAACCTGGTCACTCCCACCTCAGCCGTCGTGATGGGCGGGCTGGCGATCGCCCGCGTGCCCTACGTGCGCTATCTGAAATGGGTGGCACCGCTGCTGGGGATATTAACGGTAGTGATCATGGTGGCGTTGAGCCTGGGTGCCTTGTTGTGATTTGCCGGATGGCGCTGCGCTTATCCGGCCTACGGATCGGTGCGGTGCCACCGGTTATTTCGGGAACTGATATGGGAACTATGATGGATTACGAAGAGTACTCTCCCAAAGAACAACTACAGCTGACGGTCTGCCAGCGTCTGATAGCAGAAAAGAGCTATCTCTCCCAGGAGGAGATCCGCCGGGATTTGCAGGAGCGTGGTTTTGAGACCATCAGCCAGTCCACCGTTTCACGTCTGCTTAAATTGCTCGGTGTCATAAAAATTCGAAATGCCAAAGGGCTAAAGATTTATTCGCTGAATCCCCAGCTGCGCCCTGCCCCCGACGCCGCGCGTACCGTGTCCGAAATGGTGGTCAGCGTCGAGCATAATAGCGAGTTTATCCTTGTGCATACCGTCGCCGGATATGGCCGCGCGGTGGCGCGTATTCTGGATTATCACCAGCTGCCGGAAATTTTAGGCGTGGTGGCTGGCAGCAGTATCGTCTGGGTCGCACCCCGGGTCGTGAAGCGCACCGCGCTGGTGCATAAGCAAATTAATTATTTACTCAGAACGAATTAATATTCATAAAGAACCGTTTGCATTGAGTAAAGCGTGCATTAAATCGCTTGATCCGAAAAGCGAGCTGCGTATAATGCCCGACAATTTGCCGGGAGGAAGCATGGTCAAGCGTGTACGACATAACGTCTTACCGCGTCTGAAATCAGACGCTGGCCTGCCGTTTTTCTTCCCGTTGCTAAACCTATTCCCAGAGCCCCTCATTTGAGGGGCTTTTTTTTGCCCGGCGTCAGGAGATAAACATGAATCCGCTTTATCAAAAACACATCATTTCCATAAACGACCTCAGCCGCGAAGAGCTGGAACTGGTTCTGGAAACCGCGGCAAAACTGAAGGCCAATCCGCAACCGGAGCTGCTGAAGCACAAGGTGATTGCGAGCTGCTTCTTTGAAGCCTCGACCCGCACCCGCCTCTCCTTTGAGACCTCCATGCACCGCCTGGGGGCGAGCGTGGTGGGCTTCTCGGACAGCAGCAACACGTCGCTGGGTAAAAAAGGCGAGACCCTGGCGGATACCATTTCAGTGATTAGCACCTACGTCGACGCGATTGTGATGCGTCATCCGCAGGAGGGCGCGGCGCGTCTGGCGACCGAGTTCTCCGGCGGCATTCCGGTGCTGAACGCCGGTGACGGTGCCAACCAGCATCCGACGCAGACCCTGCTGGATCTGTTCACCATTCAGGAGACCCAGGGCAAGCTCGAGAACCTGAATATCGCCATGGTCGGCGACCTGAAATATGGCCGCACCGTCCACTCCCTGACCCAGGCGCTGGCGAAATTTAACGGCAACCGCTTCTACTTCATCGCGCCTGACGCGCTGGCGATGCCGCAGTACATTCTCGACATGCTGGATGAGAAAGGCATTCAGTGGAGCCTGCATGCCAGCATCGAAGAGGTGATGAGCCACGTGGATATTCTGTACATGACCCGCGTGCAGAAAGAGCGTCTGGATCCGTCCGAATACGCCAACGTGAAGGCACAGTTCGTGCTGCGCGCCAGCGACCTCGAGGGCGCGCGCGACAACATGAAGGTGCTGCATCCGCTGCCGCGCATCGATGAGATCACCACAGACGTGGATAAAACGCCGCACGCCTGGTACTTCCAGCAGGCCGGAAACGGCATCTTCGCCCGCCAGGCGTTACTGGCACTGGTTCTGAATCGCGAATTGGCACTGTAAGGGGAAACGACCATGACACACGATAACAAACTCCAGGTTGAAGCCATCAAGCGTGGCACCGTGATTGACCACATCCCTGCGCAGGTGGGCTTTAAGCTGCTGACGCTGTTCAAACTGACCGAAACCGACCAGCGCATCACCATCGGCCTGAACCTGCCGTCGGGCGAGATGGGCCGCAAGGACCTGATTAAAATCGAGAATACCTTCCTGACCGACGAGCAGGTTAACCAGCTGTCGCTGTACGCGCCGGACGCCACCGTCAACCGCATCGACGAGTATGAAGTGGTCGGTAAATCCCGCCCGAGCCTGCCGGATCGCATTGAAAGCGTGCTGGTCTGCCCGAACAGCAACTGCATCAGTCATGCCGAGCCGGTTTCCTCCAGCTTTGCAGTGAAAAAACGCGCCGATGACATCGCGCTCAAATGCAAATACTGCGAAAAAGAGTTTTCTCATTATGTGGTGCTGGCCAACTAATTGAGGTTGGTAATGAAATCCCGGCTGTTATAATGGCCGGGAACATTCTTAACGCTGTAATTCTGGAGAAAACATGAGCAAAGTACTCGCGACGGAAAATGCACCAGCCGCTATCGGCCCTTACGTTCAGGGCGTTGATCTGGGCAGCATGATCATCACTTCAGGTCAGATCCCCGTAAACCCAAAAACCGGTGAAGTGCCGACCGACGTGGCAGCACAGGCGCGTCAGTCGCTGGAAAACGTGCAGGCTATCGTTGAATCTGCGGGCCTGAAAGTGGGCGACATCGTCAAAACCACCGTTTTCGTGAAAGATCTGAACGACTTCGCGACCGTTAACGCCACCTACGAAGCGTTCTTCACCGAGCACAACGCCACCTTCCCGGCGCGCTCCTGCGTGGAAGTGGCGCGTCTGCCAAAAGACGTGAAAATTGAAATCGAAGCGATTGCCGTACGTCGCTAATTCGCTTTGTCGATGATAAGGCAGCCTGGGGCTGCCTTTTTTTATGGCCCGCTACTGATTCCGCGTGGCGCGAAGCAGCGTCTCCAGCGGATAGACCGCCGCAATCACCACTTCATCCTGCACCTTTGCCGCGTTATCCAGCTCGCTCTGAATCGAGGCAATCTCTTTATCATCCAGCGTGCCCTGGCGCGCCACCAGATCCGTCAGCCGCAGGCCAATTGAGGCCAGCTTATCCACCTCCCGGATCACCGGCTTCATCGCCTTCAGCTGATAGCTGTTTTCGCTTAAGGCCAGCGCGTCGCTGGTGTTGCTCTGCCAGCGGTTAAAGACGTGGCGCAGGGCGTCGGCGCTTTCCGTGTCTTCCGCATCGCTCACCAGACGGTCCGCCCATTTGTGCATCTGGCGCACGGTGGCACTTTCGGCGTTTAGCGCATCGGCGAAGCGGTTGAGGGGCTCGAACTGATGATAGTTTCCGGCCTGGAACTTCAGGTGCTGACGGGTGTAATACTGCGCGGGCTCTACCGCCTGCGCGAGGATCTGCAGCGGCAGGGTGTCGGCATTACCGGCGAGGCGCGTGAACTGCACCTGCTGCTGGGTATGCTGCTGTAGCCCGACCGACACCGTCGACCAGCTGTCCATCGCCTGCAGGCGGGTGTACATGTTGTCGACGTCGTTGACGTCCTGCGCCGACCACAGCCGCTCCGCCACCGCAAAGGTGCGCGGCCACAGGCGGATATCCAGCACCGGCGCCACCACGTTTTCCGCCCACAGCGCCGCTTCACCGCCGAGCAGGTTGGCCTGGTTCGCCACGTCCGGCACGACCGGCGGAACGCCTTTCGGCACGTCGTCCAGACGCGTGCCGCTGATTGGGTAGCGCGTATTCCCCACCAGGAAATAGCCGGAAAGCTTGTCGTTATCAACGGAGACCACCGGGCGCGTTTCGCCCATCCAGGTGTCGACGGTAAACGTGACCTGGCTGTCGTCGCGCCATTCAATATCCTGCACCGCGCGGCGGGATTTCCCGGCAAAATCAATAAACCCGCGCCAGCCGGCATCCCCTTTCACCAGGGTGAAGCTCCCCTCCACCGGCTTGCCCTTCAGGCGCGGCATGGAGAAGACCCAGCTCTGGGCGCTGTCGGTGTCCGCTATGACGTCCACGCCGTTTAAGCCCTGCGGGACGATCTCGTTGCGGTAGTGATAGGCGGTGGACTGGGGCTGGTCGAGATAAAAGCCGGTCGACAGAATGCCCTTGTAACCGCTCTGCGCCACCTGCCCCAGCGCGTCCTGCCCCTGCCAGGACTGGATCAGAATGCTTTTCGGCAGGTCAGGATGGTAGATCTCATCCCAGCCGACCATCTGGCGGTGATGCTTCTCGAGGATCGTTTCCAGCTTGCGGTTGAAGTAAGCCTGCAGCGCGTGGCTGTCCGCCAGCCTGGTGTCGCGCATAAACTGCTGGATAGCCGGATTCGCTTTCCACTGGCTGTCGTCCACTTCGTCGCCGCCGATGTGCAGATACGGATCGGGGAAGATCGCCGCCAGTTCGCTGACCATCGCGTCAGCAAAGGCGTAAGTCGCCTCTTTGGTGGGATCGAGAACCGGCTTCAGCACGCCCCAGTGGCGTTCCATGGCGTACGGCCCCGGGGCGCTCATCAGCTCCGGGTAGGCCACGGCAATCGCCGAGGCGTGGCCCGGCATGTCGATCTCCGGCACCACGCGAATGCCGCGCTCGGCGGCGTAACGCACCACCTCACGCATCTGTTCAGGCGTGTAGAACAGCCCGTCGCTGGCAAGCTGCGTCAGCTTAGGGTAGCGCTTCGAGCTGAAGCGCCAGCCCTGGTCGTCGGTCAAATGCCAGTGCAGCACGTTGAGCTTCGCCGCAGCCATGCCGTCGATCTGGCGTTTGATATCCGGCAGCGGAATAAAGTGACGTGCCGAATCGAGCAGCAGCCCGCGCCACGGGAAACGCGGCGAATCTTCAATGGTAACCCACGGCAGCGAGGTATTTTCCGCCCCGTTCTGCATCAGCTGGAGCAGGGTTTCCATGGCGCGCAAGGCACCGAAACGGGTGTTGGCAGAGATGTTCACGCCGTTGGCATCCACCGTGAGCTTATAGCTTTCATCGCTGTCCGGCAGAGGCTGCGGCTTCACCTTTTTGGCAATCGCGATGCGGATGGTCGGTTTGTCTGGCTTTTCAGCCTGAGGCTGCAGCGTCCAGCCGGTTTGCAGGGCGATGCGCTGGCGCAGGCGGTTGACGGCGTCACCGAGATCGTCCCCGCTGACGCTAATGGATACGTTGTTGCTGAGCACCAGTGCGCCCTGCGTCGTGGGGCGTTCGACCTTCGCAGGCCAGGGCATTAAAGGGAGATCCCCTGCCGGGGCGGCAAAGGCAGAGGCGCCGAGCATCAGCCCGGCGGTTAAGAGACTGTACCGTAACATGAATGTTCCTTATCTGACGGGCCAAATAAAGGCAAAACATTCTGTTAACATGCGCTCAATTTGTCGTCAAGCGAATGCGCCGACGGAGATCACAGGTTGTTGAATTTGGGAGGAAAGCTATTGCCCGGTGGCGCTGCGCTTACCGGGCCTACGTTTCGGGAGTAGGCCGGGTAAGGCGAAGCCGCCACCCGGCAAACATAACTTACTGCCACCCATACCGACGCGCATAGAACCCTTTCACCATCTGCGTCAGCACCATATACCCCGCGAGGATCGCCACCAGCCACGGGAAGTAGCTCAGCGGCAGCGCCTGCAGCTGCAGGTAGCTCGCCAGCGGCGAGAACGGCAGCGCGATGCCGAGCGCCATCACAATCCCCGTCATCACAATCAGCGGCCATGCGGCACGGCTCTGGATGAACGGAATGCGGCGCGTGCGGATCATATGCACAATCAGCGTCTGCGACAGCAGACCGACCACGAACCAGCCGGACTGGAACAGCGTCTGGTGTTCCGGGGTGTTGGCGTGGAACACAAACCACATCAGGCAGAAGGTCAGAATGTCGAAGATGGAGCTGATCGGGCCAAAGAACAGCATAAAGCGCCCAAGATCTGCCGGGTTCCAGTGCTGCGGCTTCTGGATCTGCTCGTCGTCGACGTTATCAAACGGAATCGCCACCTGAGAGACATCGTACATCAGGTTCTGGATCAGCAGGTGCAGCGGCAGCATCGGCAGGAACGGCAGAAACGCGCTCGCCACCAGCACGCTGAAGACGTTACCGAAGTTGGAGCTGGCGGTCATCTTGATGTACTTGAGCATATTGGCAAAGGTACGGCGCCCTTCGATGACGCCCTCCTCCAGCACCATCAGGCTTTTTTCCAGCAGAATGATGTCCGCCGCTTCACGGGCAATATCGACCGCTCCGTCTACGGAGATACCGATATCCGCCGCACGCAGAGCGGGTGCATCGTTGATGCCGTCGCCCATAAAGCCCACCACGTGCCCTTCGCGCTTAAGCAGGGTGACAATGCGCTCTTTGTGCATCGGCGTCAGGCGGGCAAACAGCGTGGTGCGCTGGGCAAGCTTTGCCAGTTCGTCATCAGAGAGATGTTCAATCTCGCTCCCCACCACCACATCACCCGCGTCCAGCCCCACCTCGTGGCACACTTTGGCCGCCACCAGCTCGCTGTCGCCGGTGAGGATTTTGACGGTAATGCCGCTCGCCTTCAGCGCCTTCAGCGCCGGTGCGGTGGTCTCTTTCGGCGGATCGAGGAAGGCGATGTAACCCTCGAGGATCAGATCGGATTCGTCGATACGCTGATAGTCCCCCTCGCGCGCCGGCAGGAACTTGCTCGCCACCGCCACCACGCGCAGCCCCTGACGGTTCAGGTTGTCGGTGACGCGCTTGATGCGGCGCAGCATGGTGTCGTCCAGCGGCACGATGTCGCCGTTATAGCGCACCTGTGTGGACACGTTGAGGATCTCCTGCAGCGCCCCTTTGCAGATCAGCTGATGCACATCCGTCTGCTCGCTCACCACCACCGACATACGGCGGCGCTCGAAGTCGAACGGGATCTCATCCACCTTCTGCCAGCGGCCGGAGAGCGTGCGGGCTGACTCTTCATCTACCCCTTCCAGCACCGCGACGTCGAGCAGGTTTTTCAGCCCGGTCTGATAATGGCTGTTCAGCCACGCGCTGTGCAGCACGCGCTCGCTGGTTTTGCCGGATATATCAGTGTGGTTCTCCAGCACGATTTTGTCCTGCGTCAGGGTGCCGGTTTTATCGGTGCAGAGAATGTCCATCGCGCCAAAGTTTTGAATGGCGTCGAGGTGTTTGACGATCACCTTCTGTTTAGAGAGCTTCACCGCCCCGCGCGCCAGCGTAGAGGTGACAATCATCGGCAGCATTTCCGGCGTTAAGCCGACGGCCACGGAGAGCGCAAACAGCGCCGCTTCCCACCAGTCGCCTTTGGTGTAGCCGTTGATCAGCAGCACGATCGGCGTCATCACCATCATAAAGCGGATCAGCAGCATGCTGACGCGGCCAATTCCCTTCTGGAAAGCATTCGGCTCGCTCTCCTGCTCGCTGACGCGCCCGGCAAGCTGACCAAACCAGGTGTTGCCCCCGGTGGCGGTAACTATCGCCTGCGCGGTGCCGCTGACGACCGTGGTGCCCATAAAGCACAGGGTGTCGCATTCGAGCGGGTTCATCTGCTGCGGGTCGCGGCTGCGCGCCACCTTTTCAACGGGCAGGGATTCGCCGGTCAGGGAAGCCTGCGCCACAAACAGATCGCGTGCCTGGATGATGCGTAAATCCGCCGGGATCATGTCCCCCGCGGCCAGCTTCACCAGATCCCCTGGCACCAGCTGGTCGATAGGCAATTCCACCCAGGCGTTTTCGCCGAGATCGTTGATCACGCGCGAGACGGTCGCGGTGTTGCTGACCATTGCCTTCAGGGCGTCCGCCGCTTTGGTGGAGCGGGCCTCCTGAATAAAGTTCAGCAGCGTGGAGATGCCCACCATCAGGGCAATCACCCCTGCGGCAAACAGATCTTCCGTCGCATAGGAGATGAGGCCGAGCACGGTCAGCAGCAGGTTAAACGGGTTGCGGTAGCAGAGCCACAGATGCACCCACCACGGAGACGGCTTTTGCGCCGGAATGAGGTTATCGCCATGCACGGCACGGATTTTTTCCACTTCTGCCGCGTTCAGCCCTTCCGGGTGCCCGCCAAAGGCGCGCCAGACTTCGTTTTCATCCATCGCCGCCACGTTCAGGCAGCGTTCGGTCAGGGACGCGGGGATCGCCGCCCCCGCCATGTTTTTGGCATTGGGCAGCGGGTCGCGCTGAACAAGACGGTGTGGCAGGTGGCGGCTCAGCAGGGCCTGCAGCTGCCGGGTGATATTTTTAAACATAGTCATTCCTCCACATCCGCAAACGCGGACGCAGCTTTTCCTTCAGGCGTGGCAAAGCCGTACCTGAGAGGCACTCAATTTTTCAAGCAGGAACGTTTGGGACGTTGCTGCCTCACATCACCGGTGAGTCAGCAACAGGCTGGCTTACCGGAAAGAACGCATTCTCCCGTTCAGGAGAGGTGTGGGATCGGGATCCATGAAGCCTCCGGTAAGTAAAAAGTAGGGTGTCGCCGCGCAGTATAAGGATTTAAGCGTACCCTTTGTGACGATTCGGGCGGTATTATACCCCCCTGCAAATAAACCGAACGTAAACCAGACTTTGCCCATAGCGAAATCGCGCTATAGCATTAGGCTCAATTGACCATTTTGTCGTTGTTACAGGGAATACAGCATGCAGAACCGCCTTACGATTAAAGACATCGCGCGTTTAAGCGGCGTGGGGAAATCAACCGTCTCACGCGTGCTGAACAACGAAAGCGGCGTCAGCGAACGCACCCGCGAGCGCGTTGAGGCGGTCATGAATCAGCACGGTTTTTCCCCTTCCCGCTCCGCGCGCGCCATGCGCGGACAGAGTGACAAAGTGGTCGCCATCATTGTCTCGCGCCTGGATTCTCTGTCTGAAAACCTTGCCGTACAGACCATGCTGCCCGCCTTCTATGAGCAGGGATATGACCCGATCATGATGGAGAGCCAGTTCTCGCCACAGCTGGTGGAAGAACATCTGGGTATGCTCCAGCGGCGCAACATTGACGGCGTGGTGCTGTTCGGCTTTACCGGCATCAAAGACGAGATGCTAAAACCCTGGCAGCCGTCGCTGGTGCTGCTGGCGCGCGATGCCCACGGTTTCGCCTCCGTCTGTTATGACGACGAGGGCGCGATTATCACCCTGATGCAGCGCCTGTTTGACGAAGGCCATCGCCACATCAGCTTCCTCGGCGTACCGCACGCGGACGTCACCACCGGCAAGCGCCGCCATGAGGCCTATCTGACCTTTTGCAAAAAGCACAACCTCTCCGCCGTGGCCTCCCTGCCGGGGCTGGGGATGAAGCAGGGCTACGAGCAGGTCGCCAGCGTCCTGACGCCGCAAACTACCGCGCTGGTGTGCGCCACGGATACGCTGGCGCTGGGCGCGAGTAAATATCTTCAGGAGCAGCGTATCGATAACCTCCAGGTGGCGAGCGTCGGCAGCACGCCATTGATGAAGTTTTTGCACCCGGAAATTATTACCGTCGACCCGGGTTATGCCGAGTCCGGCAGACAGGCCGCCGCGCAGCTGATCGAGCAGATCAACGGGCGCGCTGAGCCGCGTCAGATCGTTATTCCTGCCCACCTTTCTTAACCCCCGCTCAACGGTTTATTGTGATCTTCGCCCGATTTCGGGAACGTTCCCATTTTCGCCGTCACGCTGAAGGAGTAGGCTTGCGCTCAGGTCATTACAACCCCTCACCATCTGTCATGAGGTTTCATGATGAGTAAAGTCAAACAAGCAGATATCGATCAGTTGATCGTCCTGGTCGGCGGCCGCGAAAACATCGCTACCGTCAGCCATTGCATTACCCGCCTGCGCTTCGTGCTGAACGATCCGGCCAAAGCTAACCCGAAGGCCATTGAAGAACTCTCCATGGTTAAAGGCTGCTTCACCAACGCCGGTCAGTTCCAGGTCGTGATTGGTACCGAAGTGGGCGATTACTATCAGGCTCTGCTGGCAACGACCGGGCACTCCTCCGCCGATAAAGAGCAGGCGAAGAAGGCCGCGCGCCAGAACATGAAGTGGCACGAGCAGTTGATTTCCCACTTTGCGGAGATCTTCTTCCCGCTCCTCCCGGCGCTGATCAGCGGAGGCTTGATCTTAGGCTTCCGTAACGTCATCGGCGACGTGCCGATGAGCGACGGCAAAACCCTGGCGCAGATGTATCCGGCGCTGAAAACCGTGTACGACTTCCTGTGGCTGATTGGCGAGGCGATCTTCTTCTATCTGCCGGTCGGGATCTGCTGGTCCGCCGTGCGCAAGATGGGTGGTACGCCGATCCTCGGTATCGTACTCGGCGTCACGCTGGTCTCTCCGCAGTTAATGAACGCTTACTTACTTGGTCAGCAGGTGCCTGAGGTGTGGAACTTCGGCCTGTTTACCATCGCCAAAGTGGGCTATCAGGCGCAGGTCATTCCGGCCCTGCTGGCGGGGCTGGCGCTGGGCTTTATCGAAACCCGCCTGAAGCGCATTGTGCCGGATTACCTCTATCTGGTGGTGGTGCCGGTGTGCTCGCTAATTCTGGCGGTCTTCCTGGCGCATGCCTTTATCGGTCCGTTTGGCCGCATGATTGGCGACGGCGTGGCCTTCGCGGTGCGTCACCTGATGACCGGCAGCTTCGCCCCGATTGGCGCCGCGCTGTTTGGCTTCCTGTACGCCCCGCTGGTGATCACCGGCGTGCACCAGACCACGCTGGCCATTGATATGCAGATGATCCAGAGCCTCGGCGGCACGCCGGTCTGGCCGATTATCGCCCTGTCTAACATTGCTCAGGCGTCCGCGGTGACCGGCATCATTATCGTCAGCCGCAAGCACAACGAACGCGAGATCTCCGTTCCGGCGGCCATCTCCGCCTACCTCGGCGTCACCGAACCGGCGATGTACGGTATCAACCTGAAATACCGCTTCCCGATGCTCTGCGCGATGATCGGTTCCGGTCTGGCGGGCCTGGTGTGCGGACTGAACGGCGTAATGGCAAACGGGATTGGCGTCGGCGGCCTGCCGGGCATCCTCTCCATCCAGCCCGCTTACTGGCAGGTGTTCGCCCTGGCAATGGCCATCGCGATTATCGTCCCAATGGCGCTGACTACCGTGGTTTATCAGCGTAAGTTCCGTCAGGGCTCGCTGCAGATTGTTTAACTTTCTCTTTCGGGGCGCAGTTGCGCCCCTTCGCATTTGCAGGAACACACTATGAATACCCTTCCTCACTGGTGGCAAAACGGCGTTATCTACCAGATTTACCCCAAGAGTTTCCAGGACACCACCGGCAGCGGCACCGGCGATTTACGCGGCGTGACGCAGCGTCTGGACTACCTGAAAACCCTCGGCATCGACGCCATCTGGCTGACGCCGTTTTATATCTCCCCGCAGGTGGATAATGGCTACGACGTGGCGAATTACACCGCCATCGACCCGGCGTACGGCACGCTGGATGATTTCGACGAACTGGTCGCCGAGGCGCACCAGCGCGGCATTCGCATCGTGCTGGATATGGTGTTCAACCACACCTCAACCCAGCACCCCTGGTTCCGGGAATCGCTGAACAAAGCGAGCCCGTACCGCCAGTTCTACATCTGGCGCGACGGCACGCCTGAGCAGTTGCCCAACAACTGGCGCTCCAAGTTTGGCGGCAACGCCTGGCGCTGGCACGCGGAGAGCGAGCAGTATTACCTGCACCTGTTCGCGCCGGAGCAGGCGGACCTCAACTGGGAAAATCCGGCGGTGCGCGCCGAGCTGAAAAAGGTGTGCGAGTTCTGGGCCGACCGCGGCGTCGACGGCTTGCGCCTCGATGTCATTAACCTGATTTCGAAAGATCAGGATTTCCCGAATGACGAGACGGGTGACGGTCGCCGCTTCTACACTGACGGGCCGCGCATCCATGAATATCTGCAGGAGATGAGCCGCGACGTCTTTACCCCGCGCAACCTGATGACGGTAGGCGAGATGTCCTCGACTTCGCTGGAAAACTGCCAGCAGTATGCTTCTCTCGATGGCCGCGAGCTGTCGATGACCTTTAACTTCCACCACCTGAAGGTGGACTATCCCGGCGGCGAAAAGTGGACGAAGGCGAAGCCAGACTTCGTGGCGCTGAAAACCCTCTTCCGCCACTGGCAGCAGGGGATGCATAACAAAGCCTGGAACGCGCTGTTCTGGTGTAACCACGACCAGCCGCGCATCGTGTCGCGCTTCGGTGACGAAGGAGAATACCGGGTTCACGCCGCGAAAATGCTCGGCATGGTGCTGCACGGTATGCAGGGCACGCCGTATATCTATCAGGGCGAAGAGCTGGGGATGACGAACCCGCACTTCAGCCGCATCACCGATTACCGCGACGTGGAAAGCCTGAACATGTTCGCCGAACTGCGCGCCAACGGCCGCGATCCGGATGAATTACTGGCAATCCTGGCGAGTAAGTCCCGGGATAATGGCCGCACGCCAATGCAGTGGGACGCGTCGCACAATGCGGGCTTTAGCGAGGGTGAACCGTGGATTGGCGTCTGCGATAACTACGAAACCGTGAACGCCCGCGCGGCGCTCGACGATGCGGGTTCCGTCTTCTATACCTATCAGTCGCTGATTAGCCTGCGCAAAACCCTGCCGGTGCTGACGTGGGGGGATTATGAGGATCTCCTGCCGGAACACCCTTCTCTTTGGTGCTACCGTCGCCAGTGGCAGGGACAGACCCTGATCGTTGCGGCGAACCTGAGTAATACGCCACAGGAATGGCAGGCAGACCTTCTCAGCGGTAAGTTGCAGGTAATGATGAGTAACTACCCGACACCACCAACGACGTCGCTGCGTCCGTTTGAAGCCGTCTGGTGGTTGCAACAGTAACCGTCCTGCCGGGTGCAGCCCTGCACCCGGCTTACTTTACTGTTTTTGTTGAATAATTAATCAGATTTTTCTCGCTCGCCTTTACAAATGCTGTAGCGCCCGCCGTTTGTACTCTCGCCTTTTTACTTTGTTCTGAATCAAATAAATCGCAAACATGTTTGATGCAAATCACTATATGTAGCACTTAAAATGCACGCCGACCCAATATCTTGTATTTATCGTCTACTATTCCAACAACAAGACGGCGCTTACGCTGGCCGGAATTGTGGATAACACGAGCCGGGAACGCGGGAAGTCTTTGGCCTGGCGGGAAATGCGTCCGGTGAATACTTCTCCACCTCTGTGGATAACCTGTTTTCAAAAATGGAGTGATCATGACACCGCATGTGATGAAACGTGATGGCTGTAAAGTGCCGTTTAAATCAGAGCGCATCCAGGAAGCCATTCTGCGTGCAGCTAAAGCAGCGGGAGTCGATGACGCAGATTACTGCGCCACCGTCGCAGAAGTCGTTAGCAGCCAGATGAACGAACGCAGCCAGGTCGATATCAACGAGATCCAGACCGCGGTTGAGAACCAGCTGATGGCGGGGCCCTACAAGCAGCTGGCGCGCGCCTACATTGAGTACCGTCACGATCGTGACGTGCAGCGCGAAAAGCGCGGTCGTCTGAACCAGGAGATCCGTGGCCTGGTCGAGCAGACCAACTCCGCCCTGCTCAATGAAAACGCCAACAAAGACAGTAAAGTGATCCCGACCCAGCGCGACCTGCTGGCCGGTATCGTCGCCAAACACTATGCCCGCCAGCATCTGCTGCCGCGCGACGTGGTGTCTGCGCACGAGCGCGGCGAAATTCACTACCACGATCTCGACTATTCGCCTTTCTTCCCGATGTTCAACTGCATGCTGATCGACCTGAAAGGCATGCTGACTCACGGTTTTAAAATGGGTAACGCCGAGATTGAACCGCCTAAGTCAATTTCCACGGCCACCGCGGTCACGGCTCAGATTATCGCCCAGGTCGCCAGCCATATTTACGGCGGCACCACCATTAACCGTATTGATGAAGTGCTGGCTCCGTTCGTCACGGCAAGCTTCAACAAGCACCGTAAAACGGCTGACGAGTGGCACATTCCGGACGCTGACGGCTACGCGCACTCCCGCACCGAAAAAGAGTGCTACGACGCGTTCCAGTCGCTGGAATATGAGGTAAACACGCTACACACCGCCAACGGCCAGACGCCGTTTGTGACCTTCGGCTTTGGCCTGGGCACCAGCTGGGAATCACGCCTGATCCAGCAGTCCATCCTGCGCAACCGTATTTCCGGCCTTGGCAAAAACCGAAAAACTGCGGTGTTCCCGAAACTGGTGTTCGCGATTCGCGACGGCCTGAACCACAAGTTTGGCGATCCAAACTACGATATCAAACAGCTGGCGCTGGAGTGCGCGAGCAAGCGCATGTACCCGGACATCCTGAACTACGATCAGGTCGTCAAAGTGACCGGTTCGTTTAAAACGCCTATGGGCTGCCGCAGCTTCCTCGGCGTGTACGAAGATGAAAACGGCGAGCAGATCCACGACGGGCGCAACAACCTGGGCGTCATCAGCCTCAATCTGCCGCGCATCGCGCTGGAGGCGAAAGGCAATGAAGCTGAATTCTGGACACTGCTGGATGAACGTCTGCAGCTGGCGCGGAAAGCGCTGATGACCCGTATCGCCCGTCTGGAAGGAGTCAAAGCCCGCGTCGCGCCGATCCTCTATATGGAAGGAGCCTGCGGCGTGCGCCTGAAGGCGGACGATGACGTGTCTGAGATCTTCAAAAACGGTCGCGCGTCGATTTCGCTGGGCTATATCGGCATCCACGAAACCATCAACGCGCTGTTTGGCGACACGCACATGTACGACAGTGAGGCCCTGCGCGAAAAAGGCATCGCCATCGTTCAGCGCCTGCGCGACGCGGTTGACCAGTGGAAAGAGGAAACCGGCTACGGATTTAGCCTCTACAGCACGCCGAGCGAAAACCTGTGCGACCGCTTCTGCCGTCTGGACACCGCCGAATTCGGGATTGTGGAAGGCGTGACCGACAAAGGGTACTACACCAACAGCTTCCACCTCGACGTGGAGAAGAAGGTGAATCCGTACGACAAGATCGACTTCGAAGCTGCCTATCCGCCGATCGCCAGCGGCGGCTTCATCTGCTACGGCGAGTACCCGAACATTCAGCACAACCTGAAGGCGCTGGAGGACGTGTGGGATTACAGCTATCAGCACGTGCCGTATTACGGGACCAACACGCCTATCGACGAGTGCTACGAGTGCGGCTTTACCGGTGAGTTCGAGTGTACGAGTAAAGGCTTTACCTGCCCGAAATGCGGCAACCACGATGCGGCCCGCGTCTCCGTAACCCGTCGCGTGTGCGGCTACCTCGGCAGCCCGGACGCGCGTCCGTTTAACGCGGGCAAGCAGGAAGAGGTGAAGCGTCGCGTGAAGCATTTGGGGAATGGGCAGATCGGGTAAGTTCTGCGCAGGGTACTCCCCCTCACCCTACCCCTCTCCCTCAAGGGAGAGGGAACCGATCGAGCACATTGCTAATCCTGACTCCGGTTTTCTCCCTCTCCCTGTGGGAGAGGGCCGGGGTGAGGGTATCAGGTTAACGCTATGAACTATCACCAGTACTACCCCGTCGACATCGTCAACGGCCCCGGCACCCGCTGCACCCTGTTCGTCTCTGGCTGCGTCCACGAATGCCCCGGCTGCTACAACAAAAGCACCTGGCGCCTGAATTCCGGCAAGCCGTTCACCGCAGAGATGGAAGATAAAATCATCAGCGACCTGAACGACACGCGCATTCACCGCCAGGGAATTTCGCTCTCCGGCGGCGATCCGCTGCATCCGCAAAACGTGCCGGATATTTTGAAGCTGGTGAAGCGCATTCGCCGCGAGTGCTCGGGAAAAGATATCTGGGTCTGGACAGGCTACAGGCTGGATGAGCTGAACGCGCAGCAAATGGAAGTCGTGGATCTGATTAACGTGCTGGTCGACGGCAAGTTCATGCAGGATTTAAAAGACCCGGCGCTTATCTGGCGCGGCAGCAGCAACCAGGTTGTGCATCATTTGCGTTGATCAAAGGCGGATGTTATCCATCCGCCCTTATCTCAAAAACGACTCAAACTCTCCATCGCCACCGCCTTAAACCCGGCAAAATCCTCGCAGCTACAGAGACGTGACATCGCCCGCTCGCGCAGGAAGGTGACGAAGATATCGTAAATCGCCATCGCCTCTTCGTATTCGCTTTTGCTGATGGCAAGCAGGAAGATGACGTGCGCGGTTTCGTCGCCCCACTGCACGCCGTGCGGAGCCAGCACGGTGTAGACCACCGTTTTCTGCGCCAGCAGGCCGAGGGAGTGCGGCAGCGCGATGCCGTCGCCGAGCATGGTGCTGACGATAGCTTCACGCTCAACAACCGAATCCAGAAACTCCGCGCCAACAAAGCCCTCGGCCTCAAGCTGTTCACACAGCTCGCGGAACAGCGTCTGCTGATCGATCGGCTTGTCGATAATGCGGAAGTGGGCCGCGTCGAAGTATTTATCCAGCATCCACGGGCGGGTGCGGTCCACCAGCACCAGTTTACCAATCTGTTCTAACTGATAGTCGGTCGGGAACGGGGCGATCGTCACCACCGGTTTTGACTTTTCGCTGACGCGGGCGGTGGCGATCACAAAGTCTTCGCCAATCGTTTCCGCCAGCTCGTACTCGCGCAGGGTGAGCGTGCGCGTCACCTCAATCTGCGGGTATTTACGCTGCAGCACCGCCTCAATCATGCGCACCATCGCGTTACCGGCGTCGCATACCAGCAGCACGCGCGGCTGACGCTGGTAGCCAATGTTGTAGTGACGCTCCAGCCCGACGCCAATATGCAGCACCAGGAAACCAATCTCGTTTTCGCTGATCACATACGGCGTGTATTTGCCCCAGCTCGACACCGCCGCGAGGGTCATGTCCCACGCCATCGGGTAGTGCTGCTTGATGTTATCCAGCAGCGGATTGGGGATCATGATTTGATACCGCACGCGGGTAATCATGGTTTTAATATGCGTCAGCAGATCCGCGTGCAGCTGCGCGTCGCTAAGCAGGTTGTAGTTATAGTGAGTGTTGATATAGCGCAGGATGTAGTTGACCAGCGCTTCGTCGTCGTCGGCGTTAATTGCGCTCGGGGCAATCTCCTGAATCTGTCGCGCCGCAATGTGCACGCACAGCCAGCTCTCCTCCGACGGCGAAAGCGTTTTGCCCGCCAGTTGCTGGATGGTCACCGCGATATCCTTCGCCGCCTCGCGCACGTTCTCTTCCACATCTTCGGCGTGGAATTCCGGCAGCGGATAGCCCTCGCTGATGCGCCGCACCGACACCGCACAGTACAGGCGCAGGAACAGCTCGCCTTCATCGGTCAGGCGAATGTGGTGACGCGTCAGGGCGTCGTGCAGCACCGGCACCATCTGCTCCGCCACGCCCGCATTCAGCGCCACGTCGGTCACCAGCGGGTTCAGGCTGTCCTGCTGCGCCAGCTCCCAGAGCAGATCGGTCAGGCAGGCGCGGGTCGACATCTCGCTGCCAAACAGCTTCATGCCGTGGCGCGGACGGGTTTCCAGCGTCAGGTTGTAACGATGAAACCACTCGCGCACCTCCGCCATGTCGCTTTGCAGCGTGGCGCGGCTGACGAACCACTCGTCCGCCAGATCCTCCAGCTTAAGCGAAAACGCCGAGGTGAGAAAACGCACCACCAGATAATGCACGCGCTCCGGCCCGGTCCGGGGAATACGCAGCGCGCGCGGGTGGGATGCCTGAAGCTGCTGATAGCGCCCGGCATCCTCAATTTTGAGCTGATAGCCGTTGCCCCGGCTCAGGATAAACTGCGCGCCGTGGCTGGCCAGCAGCGCGTTAAGGGCGGTAATGTCCGCACGGACGGTTCGCGTGGAGACCGACAGCCGCTGCGCCAGCTCGTCCTGCGGCAGCGTCTCGTTTTGCAACAGATCGAAAAGTTGCGCTAAACGTTGGTTCGGAAATCGCACGGGTTTGTCCTCTTACGGCTTAAGGTGAAATGACCATCTGGGATGGGCTGCCGACCGGGGTATAGTCTGGCTCGAAGCTTAGCTTGCCGTCCTGACCGACGCGGAAACGGGTAATGTTGTCGCTCCGCTGGTTCATGACGTACAGCCAGCGCCCCTGTTTATCGAGCGTCAGGGTGCGGGGATAATCACCACGCGTCCACACATCGTCCTGATGCGTCAGCGTACCCTCCGCTGTTACGGTAAAGTGCCCGATGCTGTTATGCAAACGGTTAGCCACATACAGCTGTTTGCCATCAGCGCTTAATGCCAGCCCGGCAGCAAAGCTGGTGCCTTTGTAGCCTTCCGGCAGGGCTGAAAGCGTTTTGCCCTCTTTCAAGGTGCCGTTGGCGCTCACGGTATAATGGGTGAGCGTAGACGCCTCTTCGTTAATCAGCCACAGGGCATCGCCTTTTGGCGTAAAGACAAAGTGGCGCGGCCCGGCGCCTTTCGAGGAGGCGCTGATAAACGGTGGATCGTTCGGCGTCAGCTTCCCGGTTCGATCGTCAAAACGGTACTGGTAGAGGCGATCCAGCCCCAGATCGGTGGAAAATACGTATTTCCCGCTCGGATCGGCGGCGATCATATGCGCATGGGGGCCGTTATGATCGCTGATCGCGAAACTACCCTCCACAGCGGCTTCGGGCTTCGCCGCGCCCGGTTCGCCCTTGTCCTGATGTGTGTCCGTGGCGTCCCCCAGGCTGCCGTCTGCCTTGATCGGCAAAACGGCAATCGACCCGCTGACGTAGTTGGCCACCAGCAGATGGCGACCGTTCGGCGTCAGCGACAGGTAAACCGGCCCCGCTCCGACGGAGGCCACCTGATTGAGCTCGCTCAGCGCACCGTTATCGCCGACGCGCAGCGCCTGCACCACGCCCTGCTCCACTTCGCTTGCCAGATACAGCGTTTTGCCGTCCTGTGAAAGGGTCAACTGCGCCGCATTCGGCAGTTTGCTCACCAGCGTTTTATTCGCCAGCGCGCCGGTTTGCGGATCAACGGTAAAGCGGTACAGCCCTTCGCCGTTGGGGTTGTAGGTGCCCACCCAGGCGTATTGCGTCTGGGCGATCGCGGCAGTGGTCAGTAAAGAAAGTGAAGCGACAAGCAGGGTACGGGTGTGCATGGTGGCTCCTGTATATGTGTGAGTTCTACTTCACCAGCTTCTTCGTCATCGCCAGCAGGGTACGCACATCTTCCGGACGCGTATCGCCGCTGGCTTTGTCGATAATTGAGCTGTAGATATGCGGGATGATTTTGCTCACGCCCGCGTCGAGGGCGATCTGCAGGATCTCCTCATAGTTTTCCAGATCGATACCTCCGGTTGGCTCCAGCCAGAAGTCGTGACGGGCGCAGGCTTCCGCCACCGCCTTGTACTCGTCACGGCACTTGAGGCCGCCCATCGGGAAGTATTTGATGGAGCTGCCGCCGAAATCTTTCAGCAGGGCAATCGCGGTTTCAACCGGTACGATGCCGTCCGGGGCCGCGCTGCTTAGCGGTCCGGTAGAGATTTTCACCATCCCGACGGTGCCGGTCGGAGAGACCAGACCGTTAACCACGGATTCATTCTGCCCCAGCAGCGCGCGGCTAGTAGCCACGCCGGTAAAGACCTGGTTAACATGCTGCGGCTGCACCTGGCGGGAGATTTCACTCACCATTGCCGACTGGTTCGGGTCGCCCGCGCCCAGGCCAACGGAGAGCGCGTTATCAATCAGGGCGGCGTATTCGCGCATATCGGCGACGGCGCTGGCCACGTCCGGGTAATTTTTGGAGAGCACGCCCACCAGCACGTGACCTTCCGCCGCCTCGTAAATGGCGCTGGCGTTGGCTTTGGAGCCTGCCAGCACGTTCAGACAGACGCGGTCACGGTAAAAGTTGGGGGTCAGTTTCATGCTTTTTTCTCCTGTCCTAATACTTCGCTAATGCGGCGGTAGACGATGTTCAGCTGGTCAGCGTTCACGCTGCGCACGTCCGCCTCGATAATCCCTTCGTTGGCCTTGTAGCCACGGAAGTATATGGCGTATTCACCCTGCTTGAGCTTCGCCACCAGGTCCCCCGTGCCGACGCCCGTTGCGGCTTCGTCGAACTTAATCTCGGTGCGGGCGATATCGCGACCGGCGCTGTCCCAGACCACGCGCGCGGTGACGCCGTTCAGGGTGTTGAGCGCGTCGATAAACGGCGTCATCTTCGCCACCATCTCGGCACCGCTCTCTTTGGTCGCCGTCAGGTAATGTTCGATGGCGCAGGTCAGGCCAAGAATGCCCTCTTTACCCACCTTCATGGCGCGGCCAATGCCCGCCGTCTGGCGTTTTACCCACTCTACGTACTGGGTTTTGCCGATCACCAGCCCGCTGGTTGGCCCTTCGATCGCCTTCGCGCCGCTGTAGATCACCAGATCCGCGCCCGAGCGGTAGTACACGTGCAGATCTTCTTCCGCCGCGGCATCGACGATCAGCGGGAGATCGTGTTTACGTGCGACCACCGCCGCCTGCTCGACGCTGAGCATGCTTTTCTGCACGCAGTGGTGCGATTTGATATAGAGGATCGCCGCCGTGCGCGGGGTGATCGCCGCCGCCAGCTGATCGGCGGAACATTCGTTGGCGTAGCCCGCCTCCACCAGCTTACCGCCGCCCAGCGCCACCATGGTGCCCACCGGCGCGCCAAAGTTCACGTTGTGGCCTTTCGGCAGGACGATTTCGTTGTTCTCAATCGGGGTCACGTGCAGGTTTTCCAGCAGCCAGTCGCTGTCTTTGACCAGCACTGCCGCCACGGACTGGGCAATGCCCGCCGACGCGCAGGAGACGACCGTCGCCCCTTCCACGTCCAGCAGCTTCGCGATGTATTCCCCGGTTTTATTGACCAGATCCTTCATCTCGAAATAGTGATTCATGCCGTCCATCGCCGCCTGCACCACTTCCGGGCGCGGCGTGGAGACGCCCAGCGCCGTCATGCGGCCAGAGGTGTTGATAACCTGCTTTAAGCGGTACTTCTCATAAATCGAAGGCATTTTCCGTGCTCCCTTGTTCGGTCATGTAGCCCTTGCCCGCGCGGATCGCGGCAAGCGGCACCAGAATGTGTTCAGCCTGCAGGCTGTCGTTTTCGGCATCCGTCAGCACCGTCGGCTGACGTTTAATCGTGAACAGCGTCAGGTCGGCGTCGAGACCCGGCTGAATGCGGCCTTTGCGCGCCAGACGCAGGCCGTCGGCGGCGTTCGCGGTCACGCAGTCAATCACCTGCGGCAGCGACATGCCGATGGCGAGGAATTTCGACATCACGCTCGCCAGCGAGCCCACCGGGCCGTTGATGCGGTTGCGGCAGTAGATATCCGAGCTGATGGTGTGCGGCAGAATGCCCATCGCGATGGCGCGTTTCGCCACCTCAAAGCTGAAGCTCGCCGTACCGTGGCCGACGTCCAGACGCACGCCGCGCTTCAGGGCGGAGGTGATGGAGGCGCGCAGCTCGCCGGAGGACGTCAGAATGCGGTTGGGTTTGCCGTTATAGCAGTGGGTAATGATGTCGCCCGAGCTCAGCAGTTCGGCAATTTCGTCGAGGTTCGGCGGGTTGTTGCCGATGTGCACCATCAGCGGCAGGTCGCCGTTCTCTTTCTGAATGGCTTTGGCGCGCTCCAGCGGCGTAATGCCGTTTTCACCGACCACGCTGCTGCTCATGCGCGCCTTCAGGCCGACGATAAAATCAGGGTGGCGCTTCACCGCCTGCTTCACCGCGTCGGTGTCGATGTTGGCCATATTGGCCAGCTCGTTCTGGGCAATCAGCCCCACGCGGGAGATGTTCAGCAGGGCAAACACCTCGGT
Organism: Enterobacter sp. PL_is514; assembly: GCF_055816715.1. NCBI lineage: Bacteria > Pseudomonadati > Pseudomonadota > Gammaproteobacteria > Enterobacterales > Enterobacteriaceae > Enterobacter > Enterobacter sp. PL_is514. Next base: position 403,415 of record NZ_JBVPGN010000033.1, read on the forward strand.
GGAGGCCCTGCGGGTGATGCCATAGAAATCGTCCACGTCGTCGGCACCGGTGCTGCCCGCGTCCACCACGGTGGTGACGCCGGTGGCAACGCCCACGCTGTCGGGTTCGTCGTGGTAAATCGGGGAGTTCGGGTAGCAGTGAACGTGGGAGTCAATCCAGCCTGCGCTGACGAACACGTCGCCGTTCAGCTCAACCGTTTTATGCGCGGGGGCGTCAATGTCGCCCAGCGCCGCGATCTTCCCGTCCTGAATGGCGATATCGGTCAGGGTATCGTCGGCAAGGCGCGCACGGCGCAGGAGTAAATCAAACATGAGGATCTCCTGATAAGGCGGGCGCCGGAGCGCCCGCGGGTATTAAAGGGCGACCGGGAACAGCCAGCCCAACAGCATTGCGCCGAGGATCGCGCCACCGGTGATCGGCTTCTGCCAGATGTAGAACACCAGCGCTCCCAGCAGGGAACCGACGCCGATAGGAATGGAGGCGGTCATGGCGCTGAGGATAATCAACGGCCCGAGGAAGCGGCCGGAGGCGTTGCCCGCGCCCATCATCACGTCTGCGCCGTAGGTGGAGTTGCTCTGGTTGATGGTGAACTTACGCGCCAGGATGATGACGTAGCCAATTGCCAGGCCAATCACCAGGCCGGTGATCAGCGAAGCAATGAAGTTGGTCACCGGGAACATGATGCCCGCGCCCAGCAGCAGCGCCGGTACCCCGAGGCCCACGCCGGTCTGGATCGCACCGCCGATGTCGAGAATACCGACCAGCGACCCTTCGATAATACGGGCGAACAGGAAGCTCGCGCCGAACGCCGCCACCGCGCCGTAGACGCCGGTATCAATGCCCGCCTTCAGCATCGCCACGAAGGCCACTTCGTTAAACGCGCCGATGCCGTAGAGGTAGTACATGTGCGTCCCGGCGAAGACGCCGGAGGAGAGCAGGCCAACAAAGATCGGAAACGACCAGTCGGCATACCAAAAACCTTTATTCTGTTCCATTTAGAGGCTCCTGTTATTTACCGCTGAGCGAGTTGTGGATCATGTCGAGCCAGTTCGGCACGGTCAGATGGAAGGATTCGATCATCTTCATGTCGAAGCCGCGGAAGAAGCCGCTCAGCACGAAGAGCAGGACGATAGCCGCCATCATCACTTTGGTGACGTGGTTCCAGCCGCTCTCTTCCACGCCTTTACCGATCAGGATCCCCAGCACCAGGCCCGGTACGGCGTTGCCCATGATCAGCTGCGCCGCGCCGCCGAAGATGGTGGCCCAGAAGCCCGATTTTTTACCCGCGTCGATGGCCGCCAGCCAGAAGATCACCGGCATCACGGTGTTCACCAGCAGGTTCGCCGCCGGCACCAGCACCTTGACGGCGGTGACCTGAAGCGCAGCCGGTACGGAGGAGGCGGTCAGGTTCAGGAAGGTCACGACGATCATGCCGATTACGCCGCAGGCAATCGCCATTTTGCGCGGGTCGTGCAGCGTTTCGCCGACGTTACGGTTTTTGATCATCAGTGCAGCAGCACCCCAGTTCGGGATGATGCGGTGGTCAACGTCCTGTGTGAAAGCCCCTGCGGCCACGGAAGAGGCCCAGGCGTTAAAGAAGAAACCTAACCCAAAGGAGAAGTGGGACGCCGGATCCCCTTCACAGGAGTTCAGTTCCCCCAACGTACGAAACGCGCCCATACCCTGTGTGGTAGGCGCATGAAACATGCGTGCAGCCCCGGCTCCGACACCGACGCCAACCAGGCCGCCAATGATGAGCGATTTTATTAATATAATTAAGAACATCAGTCTGCCCTTTTATGAATAATCAGCGTTGCGTGACGAAATCCACCTGGTCGAGATTGATGGCTGTCACGTTGACGGTCACATCCAGCTCCACGCTGTAGGTGCGTCTTTCCCGGCGCAGAAAGAAGAACAGAAACGCTTCTTTACGCACCGCTTCTTGCGCCTGAACGACCTGCACATCCTGTGGCTCAATACGCAGTAAGATATGCGGTGAAGCTTTCATCACCGCGGCCTGAACGTGGTTGAGCGCGTCGGCAAAGGCGCGCGCTTTGGCGTCGCCTTTTCCCTTCACTCTCACCGTGGTTGTGAACTGTTCTTTCATGCTTATGCGCCGTATTTTTTCTGCCACGCCTGCACCAGACGCTCGCCCAGCTCTTCTTTATCCATAAAGCCGAAGCCCAGCACGTTGCAGCCTTCGTTGATGGCGGTCACGCCCTCTTCCACGGAACGCATGCCGTATTTGGCCTTGTAGCCATATTTGGTTTGGGCAGTGATGGCTCCCGCGCCGCCGCTGCCGCAGAAGGAGATGCCGAAGGTGGCGTTTTCCGCTTTCATCATGTCGCCGAGCTTCATGTCCGCCGCCATGCCCGGCACAACCACCGCGCGTCCACCTGCTTTTTCCACACCGGCAGCCACTTTCTGACCTTTACCCAGGCGATCGCCAATCACGACTGTAATCTGTTCCATGTGTTGCTCCTTAAAGGTTGTCTTTCGCGACTTCAAAGTGAACGGAGAGCAGCCAGGCTTCTTCATCAGGAAGATTGCCAAACTGCGCGACCACTTCACGGGCGAGCCGCATTGAATCCGGTGAAATTTCGTCAAACAGCTCTGCTTCAACCTCCGGCAGCGGCTCGCCGGTCACGGACCGGTGCGCCATGGCGCGCACGTGGGAGGTGAGCATCTGCTCCTGTACCGCATTGGGGATGATGTTGTTTCGGGCCAGCAGGGCATAAACCTGCTGCAGCATGGTGTTCGCGAGCTGTTCTGTTTGCTCCGCATGTTCCCCAACGTCGTTCATTACCGCTCCGTTAATCACTGGTCTTACCCCGTTAATGGCTCTGGAATAAAACTAACGTTGGGGGGGAATTGTTTGTAGCGAGTTGTTTTCCACTTCGAAGTGGAAAGGCGAGCCGCGACAGTGATCTGTGCCACATAAATGCGGTGAATCTGGATAAACCGCTGCATTTACGTGATGAATATCACGCTATTGCGCGGCCAAAACGGGGCAAGCAAAGCGGAAAAGATTACGAGCGGGCTCGTAGAAATGTGACGTGGATAAGGTTTTCTTATGGGGATCCGCTAGAGTGGCAACGGGTGCTTGAGACTGACCGTCTCAGGCATGGGACGGAAAGTGGAAAGCCCCGCCTGATAGAAAATCAGGGCGGGGGCTCGAAACGACACGTCGGACCGTGGAGTTCGCTACCTCGCCCGCTTTAAAGCAAGGAGGCATCCATGAAACGCCAAAACCCAGGCATTGGAGTTTTGATGATTATTGCTTTGACAATAATCATCTTAACGCTGGTGACGCGGAAAACACTGTGCGAGATCAGTTTTCGAAACGATTCTTTTGCAGTGACAGCGAGGATGGATTGTCGCTCCGGAAAGTCAGGAGCAAGGATGCGGGGGCGCGTCATGCGCCTCCGCATACGGGGAAGGACGTACAGCTCAGGCACCCAATTAACGATACTTTTGGTGGTACGTGTTGCGCGTGGTCACAAACTGCTCGGCCGCCGCCTGGGCTTCCTTCACTTTGCCTTCGTTAGCCAGCTTCAGCGCGCCGTCGATCTGGCCGACCAGCACGTCAAAGCCGTGGCGATAGTCTTTCATCTCTGCACTGTCTGCCGCTTTGCTTTCCAGCTTCGGCGGCGTCGCTTTCTGTGCATCCAGCGCCGCTTCACGCATTTTGGTCAGCGCGTCTTTCATTTCAGCCGCATTGTCGGTTTTCTGCACCACCTTCAGGTTTTGACCGAGGATGCCCATGTCGTCTTCAAGATCGGCAGCAAACGCAGAAGAGCCAAGAACCAGCGTTGAAGCCGCGACGATCGCTAACAGATGTTTACGCATTGCTCACTTCCTTTTTTATTATTAAAACGCCTTTACGGATATTACTGGCCGGCGATTTTCATTTCCGGCAGAAGTACAGAACCACACTGTATATTGCTACGTGTTTCAATATCGTTACCGACCGTAACGATATTGCGCCACATGTCCTTCAGGTTGCCGGCGATAGTGATTTCGCTTACCGGATACTGGATTTCGCCGTTTTCCACCCAGAAGCCCGCCGCGCCGCGAGAGTAGTCGCCGGTGATGCCGCTTACGCCCTGGCCCATCAGTTCCGTGACGACCAGGCCGGTGCCCATCTCTTTCAGCATCTGCTCAAAGTTCAGGCCCTGCCCGGCAATGCGCCAGTTGTGGATGCCGCCAGCGTGTCCGGTGCTTTTCAGCCCCAGCTTGCGCGCGGAGTAATTGGTCAGCAGCCACTGGGTCAGCACGCCGTCTTTGACGATGTCACGACGCTCGGTACGCACGCCTTCGCTGTCGAACGGCGTGGAGGCCAGCCCTTTCAGCAGATGCGGATGCTCTTCGATGGTCAACCATTCCGGCAGGATCTGCTTGCCCAGCGAATCGAGCAGGAAGGTCGATTTACGGTAAACCGAGCCGCCCGCGATAGCGCCCACCAGATGACCAAACAGACCGGTCGCCACTTCGTTGGCAAAAATAACCGGGGCCTTCATGGTGGAGAGTTTACGCGGCGACAGGCGAGACAGCGTGCGTTCGGCACACTCTTTTCCCACCCACTCAGGAGACTGCAAGTCCCCCAGCGCGCGGCCAATGGTGTAGGCGTAGTCACGCTCCATGTCACCGTTCTCTTCGGCGATGACGCAGCTGGAGAGCGAATGACGGGTGGAGCAGTAGCCCTGCAGCATGCCGTGGCTGTTGCCGAAGACTTTGATGCCGTAGTGGCTGTTGAAGCTGCCGCCTTCGGTATTGGTGATGCGTTTATCCGCCTGCAGGGAAGCCTGCTCGGCGCGCGCGGCCAGTTCGATCGCTTCGTCCGGGGTCACTTCCGCCGGGTGGAAAAGATCGAGATCCGGCGCATCAAACGCCAGCAGCTCTTTATCCGCCACGCCTGCGTAAGGATCCGGGGAGGTATAACGGGCGATATCCAGCGCCGCCTGCACCGTACGAGCAATGGCATCCGGACTGAGATCGGTGGATGACGCGCTGCCTTTGCGATTCTGGTGATACACCGTGATCCCCAGCGCGCCGTCGCTGTTGAATTCGACATTCTCCACTTCGCCATAGCGGGTACTCACGCTGATGCCGGTGGTTTTGCTGACCGCCACTTCGGCGCCATCTGATTTTTCTGAAGCAAGCATCAGCGCGGTGGAGACGGCTTCTTCAAGAATCTTACGCTGCGCTTCAACTTGTGAGGTTACTTTCATCGCAAATGCCATACTGTAAGAGAGAGTTATCTGAAGTCTAACAGAGAACCGTTTTTCAGTGCGCGTCTTAACTGGTAACATTAGCCTCTTTTTTTAAGGAGCCTGACATGACTAAGCAGCCCGAAGACTGGCTCGACGACGTTCCCGGTGATGACATCGAAGACGAAGATGATGAGATCATCTGGGTCAGTAAAAGTGAAATTAAACGTGACGCCGAAGAGTTAAAACAGCTTGGCGCGGAAATGGTAGAACTGGGTAAAAACGCGCTGGACAAGATCCCGCTCGACCAGGATCTGCGTGATGCCATTGAACTGGCACAGAAAATCAAAAAAGAAGGCCGTCGTCGCCAGCTTCAGCTTATCGGGAAAATGCTGCGTCAGCGCGACGTCGATCCGATCCGCCAGGCGCTGGACAAGCTGAAAAACCGCCACAACCAGCAGGTTGCGCTGTTCCACAAGCTGGAGCAGATCCGCGATCGCCTGATTGAACAGGGTGATGATGCCGTACCGGAAGTGCTGAACCTGTGGCCGGATGCCGACCGCCAGCAGCTGCGTTCCTTGATCCGCAACGCGAAGAAAGAGAAAGAAGGGAATAAGCCGCCGAAATCTGCGCGCCTGATTTTCCAGTATCTGCGCGAGCTGTCTGAGAACGAAGAGTAATCCCCCTCACCACGCCCTCTCCCTAGAGGGGCGAGGGAGAAAAGAACGTAGGCCCGGTAAGCGCAAGCGCCACCGGGCTTTTTTTTACGCGTCGGCGGCCGCTTCCGCTTTCTTCGTAAGACCGTCCAGCAGCTTCTGATGGATCCCACCAAAACCGCCATTGCTCATCACCAGAATGTGGTCGCCAGGCTGAGCGGCTTTCACCACCATATCCGCGAGCGCATCCACATCTGCGCTCCAGTGTGCAGGCTGAATGCAGGCATCGGCCACTTCCGCCACCTGCCACGGAATATGCTGCGGCTGCAGCAGGAAGACTTCATCGGCACGTCCTAATGACGGCGCGAGATCGTCTTTACAGATGCCCATCTTCATGGTGTTCGAGCGCGGTTCCAGCACCGCCAGAATGCGCGCGGTACCGCCGACCTTGCCACGCAGGGCAGCAAGCGTGGCCAGAATGGCCGTTGGGTGGTGCGCGAAATCGTCATACACGGTAACGCCGTGGGCTTCACCGCGCAGCTCCAGACGGCGGCGGGCATTGATAAACGAGCCCAGCGCATTGGCTGCATCCGCAGGCAGCACGCCCACGTGACGCGCCGCAGCAATCGCCATCAGGCCGTTGTGCATGTTGTGTTCGCCCACCAGGCCCCACTTCACCTCACCCACTTTTTCACCGTCGAGCAGCACTTCCCACTCGGAGGCATCGGCGTTGAGTTTCTTCGCCTGCCAGTGGCCCTGCTCGCCCACCAGCTCCTGCTCGCTCCAGCAGCCCATCGCCATCGTCTGTTTCAGGTTGATGTCGTTCTCCGGCAGGATGATGCGGCCCTGGCCCGGAACAATACGCACCAGGTGGTGGAACTGTTTCTGGATCGCTTTCAGGTCGTCAAAGATATCCGCGTGGTCGAACTCAAGGTTGTTGAGGATCAGCGTGCGCGGGCAGTAATGCACGAACTTAGAACGCTTGTCGAAGAACGCGCAGTCGTATTCGTCGGCTTCGATCACAAAGAACGGGCTGTCCCCCAGACGTGCAGAGACGTCGAAATTACCCGGTACGCCGCCGATCACGAAGCCCGGTTTGTAGCCGCAGGCTTCGAGGATCCAGGTAGCCATGCCCGCGGTCGTGGTTTTGCCGTGGGTACCGGCAACGGCAACCACCCAGCGGTCGCGCAGGACGAAGTCATGCAGCCACTGCGGGCCGGACATGAACGGAATATTGCGTTCCAGTACCGCCTCGACGCACGGATTGCCGCGGGTCATGGCGTTGCCAATGATCACCAGGTCCGGCTCGGGATCCAGCTGGCTGGCATCGTAGCCCTGAATTAAAGCGATGCCCTGTTTCTCCAGAAGTGTGCTCATCGGCGGATACACATTGGCGTCCGAACCTGTCACTTCATGGCCCAGCGAGCGCGCCAGCATTGCCAGTCCGCCCATGAAAGTGCCACAAATCCCCAATATATGAATGCGCATACGTCACTATCCTTCTTCAATGTGGCGCACATTTTACTCACATGTTAGCGGGTGTGAAACGCATTTCAGGTAAATCCGTATGTTGCTGGCGCGATTCACCTCTGCGCTAATATTTGAATGTTTGTTAAGATTGTTGGGCTTTAGTCGTTTTAGTGAACATACAATCGCTCTACTCACAAAGATGCAGGGAAAGTGTTATGAAAACGTTAGGTGAATTTATTGTCGAAAAGCAGCACGAGTTCTCTCATGCTACCGGTGAACTCACTGCTTTGCTGTCGGCAATAAAGCTGGGCGCTAAGATCATCCACCGTGATATCAACAAGGCCGGTCTGGTCGATATCCTGGGTGCCAGCGGTGCCGAGAACGTTCAGGGCGAGGTTCAACAGAAGCTCGATCTGTTCGCAAATGAAAAATTGAAAGCTGCACTGCGCGCGCGCGACATCGTTGCGGGTATCGCCTCTGAAGAAGAAGATGAAATTGTTGTTTTCGAAGGGTGTGAACACGCTAAATACGTTGTTCTGATGGATCCGCTCGACGGCTCCTCAAACATCGACGTTAACGTTTCTGTCGGTACCATTTTCTCCATCTACCGCCGCGTCACGCCTGTTGGCACGCCGGTGACCGAAGAAGATTTCCTGCAGCCGGGCATTAATCAGGTTGCTGCCGGTTACGTCGTTTATGGCTCCTCCACCATGCTGGTGTATACCACCGGGTGCGGGGTTCACGCCTTTACGTACGATCCGTCACTGGGCGTTTTCTGTCTGAGCCAGGAACGCATGCGCTTCCCGCAGAAGGGCAACACCTACTCCATCAACGAAGGCAACTACATCCGATTCCCGAACGGCGTGAAGAAGTACATTAAATTCTGCCAGGAAGAAGATAAAGCGACCCAGCGCCCGTACACGTCCCGCTATATTGGCTCTCTGGTCGCGGATTTCCATCGTAACCTGCTGAAAGGCGGTATCTACCTCTACCCAAGCACCGCCAGCCACCCGGACGGGAAACTGCGTCTGCTGTACGAATGCAACCCGATGGCGTTCCTTGCTGAACAGGCGGGCGGCAAGGCGAGCGACGGTAAAGAGCGTATTCTGGACATCGTGCCGGAAAGCCTTCACCAGCGCCGTTCATTCTTCGTCGGCAACAACCACATGGTTGAAGACGTTGAACGTTTTATCCGTGAGTACCCGGACGCGTAATCCCTCTCTTCAGGGGAGCCTGTCCGGCTCCCCTTGTCATTTATATATTTTACCGTATAAGTGTTTATAAAAAACATGCTTTAATATTCACCACTGCTCCTGCATTATTTCCATAACAGTTTGACAGATATTTCGTGGAGCAGAATCGCAATGAAAAATTATTCCCGTGCTAATACCGGTATTGATTTAAATCTTATCCCTGTATTTATTGAAATCGTCCGCTGCGGCAGCATGGCAAAGGCCTCTTTGCGTCTGGAGATGTCCCGTCCTGCGGTGAGTCTGGCATTAAAGCGCTTTAATCAACTCTTTGATGAGCCGTTATTTTTCCGTAAAGGTTTATACCTTGAACCGACTGAAAAAGCGTTAGCCTTAACCAGCTCGCTGGAAATATTAATGGGCGAAATTCACGATAATATCGGGGCGCTTAATTCCGGAAGGAATAAAACCCCGGCACAGAACGTACCGGGGCTGGGTAATATTATGCCGCGTTCTGAGTCGTCACTTTGAATGATGACATGGCTTCCATCAGCTGACGCGACTGCTCCTCAAGGGAGCGGGTCGCGGCGGAGGATTGCTGCACCAGCGCCGCATTCTGCTGCGCGGTTTCGTCCATCTGGTTCACCGCAATATTCACCTGCTCAATTCCCCGGCTCTGCTCCTGAGACGCGGTCGCAATCTCTCGCATCAGTTTGGTCATGCGCAGCACTTCGGTGGCGATCTCATCCATCGTTTCGCCAGCCTGCTGGGCCAGCTCGCTCCCCTCGTTAACGTGGGTCTGCGAATCACTGATTAGCGTTCGGATCTCTTTCGCCGCGTCGGCGCTGCGGCTGGCAAGGTTTCGCACCTCGCCTGCGACGACGGCAAACCCGCGCCCCTGCTCGCCCGCGCGCGCCGCTTCCACGGAGGCGTTAAGCGCCAGGATATTGGTCTGGAAGGCAATGCCGTCGATCACGCTCAGGATGTCGGCGATGCGCGCCGAGCTGCCGGAGATATCGCGCATTTTTTCAATCACGTAGCAGACCATCTCGCTGCCGTGATCGGCCGTGTCGGACACCGATTTTGCCAGCTGGTGTGCCTGCTCGGCGTTATCGGCGTTGAGTTTCACCGTGGCGGTGATCTGTTCCATACTGGCCGCCGTCTGCTCCAGCGACGTGGCGGTGGATTCCGTACGCTCGGCAAGATCCCGGTTCCCCAGCGTCAGCTCGCGGCTGCCGGTGTCAATCTGCGCGCTGGCATCGCGTACCCGCAGAACCGAGTTCATCAGCGACTGACGCATCTCCTCAATGACCGCGTTAAGGCGGTTAAACTCCTGGCTCGCGGGCGCGGCCAGCGTATGGGTTAAATCGCCCGCCGCCACGTTCTCCAGCTGAGCAATCGACGCCGAGAGCGGCTTGAGCAGCATATGGCGCAGCGCCAGCCAGGCCAGCACGATAATGCCCGCCGTCAGCAGCGCCGCCACGATAATCAGGATCAGGACGCGGGTTTTGCTCGCCTGCACGGCACTCACTTCCGCCTGACCTCGCGCTTCGCTCCATTTCTGAAACGCCTGCATGTCGTTATCAAACGCTGACGCCAGCGGGATCAGCGTCTTCTCCAGCAGGTCGTAATACCCGTCCGCGCTCTGGTCATTGAGGGTTTTCAGCATCGGGTTGATCCCCTGCTGATTATACGCCGCCAGGCTGGCTGCCACTTTATCGAGCAGCTGCTGCCCCTGCTCGTCAGCCACGCCGCCGTCGATCACGCCCTTCAGCGTTTTCTGGGCCAGGGCGACTTCCTGATTAATGTTTTTTACCGCGCTGGCCGCATCGTCCAGCATGCCGATTTCCATCATGCGGACGGCCTGACCCGCTTCATTGCGCGCGCGCAGGATCAGCGTATAGCCTGAATTAAGCTGCACCATCTGCTCACCCTGAAGATGATTAATGCGCTGCAGCGAAGAAGAACTCTGTGTGAGGGCATAAATGCCAATGCCGCTGACAATCAGCAGCAGAAGGGTCATAACGGCCAGTAAAGAGAGCAAGCCGGTACGAATCGATAGCGTTTTCAGCATGATATTATTTCCGGTAGCGAGATATTTCTGGGCATAAAAAAAGAGTATCGGCCGCTACCGGAAAATGTTTAGACTTTCAGCATGTTATCGCTCTGTTACCGATGTGTTCACGCGGGTAACAGGCGAGCTTTGACGGTTCTCCCAGAGCACCGTCAGGCCGCGCTGCAGGGCAATAAAAATAAACAGCAGAATGCCGATGGCGATCTTCGTCCACCAGGAGCTGAGCGTGCCGTCAAAGTTGATATAGGTTTGTATCAGCCCCTGAATCGCCACGCCGAACAGCGTCCCCAGCACCGTGCCCACCCCGCCGCTGAGCAGCGTGCCGCCAATGACCACGGAAGCAATCGCATCCAGCTCGACGCCCACGCCTGCAAGGGCATAGCCCGCCTGGGTATACACCGAGAAGACGATACCCGCCAGCGTCGCCAGGCCGGTCGAGAGCATATAGATGCGAATAGTCGTGCTGCGGGTTGAAATGCCCATCAGGTTGGCCGACGTGGCGTTACCGCCAATGGCGTAAACCTGATTGCCAAAACGGGTACGATGGGCGAGGAAGATGCCAATCACTACCACGCCCAGCATCAGCAGCCCCATCGCGCTCAGGCGGCCGCCGCCGGGAATTTTCCACGCCAGGCTGGAGAGCGTGTCGTAGATGGGGTGGTTAATTGGAATCGACTCTTCCGACACCAGATAGCTCACACCGCGCAGGAAGAACATTCCCGCGAGGGTAATGATAAACGCCGGGATTTTCAGCGCGTCGATCAGCAGCCCCATAAAGGCGCCAAACGCACAGCCCATCGCCAGCACCAGCGGAAACGCCACCAGCGGAGAGATGCCCCAGAAGCCGATTGCCTTCGCGAGGAACACGCCCGTAAACGCGATCACCGACCCAACGGAGAGATCGATCCCGCCGGAGAGGATCACAAAGGTCATCCCGACGGCGATGATGCCTAAAAAGGCGTTATCGGTCAGGATATTGCAGATCACGCGCGTCGAGGCAAAACCGGGGAACTGCGTCAGACAGTAGAGGTACCCCAGCACAAATACGCCCAGCGTGATCATTAACGGTAAATTACGTTTTATCATGGCCACGGATCCCCTTAATGATGCTGACAAAGCGCGGCGACTGGACGATCAGCACGCAGAGCACGACCACCGCCTTCACCACCTGGTTAAGCTCCGGCTGGAATCCCGACAGCAGGATCCCGGTGTTCATGCCCTGAATGATCAGGGCGCCGATCACCGAGAGCAGCAGGTTAAAGCGCCCGCCCATTAGCGACCCGCCGCCGATCACCACCGCGAGGATCGCGTCCAGCTCCAGCCAGAGTCCCGCGTTGTTGGCATCGGCCCCGCGAATATCCGCCGCGACGATGACCCCGGCAATGGCGGCGCAGACGCCGCTCAGCACGTAGGTCAGCATTACCATCAGCCGGGTGTTGACGCCGGCGTTGCGCGCGGCGCGGATGTTGATCCCGACGGCCTCAATGAACATGCCCAGCGCCGTTTTGCGGGTGAAGAGCCAGAAGACAACGAGCGTGACCAGGGCAATAATCACCGGCGTCGGGAAGAACAGAAGGTTGCCGCTACCGAGCCACGCCAGGCTCGGGGAGTTGAAGGTGACAATCTGGCCGGAGGTTATCAGCTGCGCGACGCCGCGCCCGGCCACCATTAAAATCAGCGTGGCGACGAAGGGCTGGATTTTCAGTACCGCCACCAGAATACCGTTCCATAATCCTGCCAGCACGCCGGTGCCCAAGGCTGCCAGCAGGATCACCGGCAGGCTATGTCCGGCCACGGTCATGGAGGCGGCCGTAGCCCCGGCGATAGCCATCACCGCGCCGACGGAGAGGTCAATCCCGCCGGTGGCAATCACCAGCGTCATCCCGATGGCCAGCAGCGCCACGGGCGCGGCACGGTTTAAAATGTCTATCGGGCTGCCAAACAGGCGGCCATCCTGCACGATGATCTGGAAGAAATGCGGCGCGACCAGGCTATCCACCAGCAGAACCACCAGCAGCGCCGCGATTTGCGGCGTGCCGGTTGGCCAGCTGAAGCGGCGCTTTGACTCACCGGTTTGCGAAAGCGAACGGGGCATCACGATTCACTCCTTATGCCGCGATGGCATTCATGATCGCCGGAACGGACAGCTTATCCAGCGGGATCTCTGCCACCTGCTTGCGATCGCGCATGATGATGACGCGATCGGCATAGCCCACCAGCTCTTCCAGCTCGGAGGAAATGACCAGCAGCGCCAGACCGTCCGCGCACAGGGTTTCGATAAGCCGGATAATTTCAGCGTGCGCCCCCACGTCAATGCCGCGGGTCGGTTCGTCCAAGATCAGGAACTGGGGTTTGGTCAGCAGCCAGCGGGAGAGCAGCACTTTCTGCTGGTTACCGCCGGAGAGAAATTCAATGGGCTGTTCCGCGCTCGGGGTGCGGATGCCGAGCTGGCGGATAAAGCGCTCGGCAATGGCGTTTTGCTCGCGCTTAGGGATCGGCCGTAGCCAGCCGCGCTGCGCCTGTAGCGCCAGAATGATATTTTCCCGCACCGAGGCCGCGGCAATAATGCCGTCCGTTTTCCGGTCCTCCGGGCAGAAGCCGACGCCCAGACACGATGCCTGATGCGGCGATCGCAGGGTCTGCGGTATGCCCTTGATCAGCGCGCTGCCGCTGTCGGCAGGCTTGATCCCGAAGATCACCTCGGCGGTTTCGGTCCGGCCGGAGCCCAGCAGGCCCGCCAGGCCGACAATTTCGCCTGGCCGCACCTCAAGGTTAAACGGCGAGATCACCCCTTTTTTGCCGTAATCGCTGAACGCGGCGACCGGTTTCTCACTCAGCAGCGTGCGCCCCGCGCGCTGAAGGGCGTTGGTCTCCAGCTCGCGGCCCAGCATCATTTTTACCAGCTCGATCTGCGGCAGCTCGCGGGTTTCGCGGCAGCCGACAAAGCTGCCGTTGCGCAGCACCGTAATGCGATCGCTCACCTCATACACCTGATCGAGGAAGTGGGTGACGAAGATCAGGCTGACGCCCTGATCGCGCAGCTGGCGCATCAGGGTAAAGAGCATCTCCACCTCCTGGGTATCGAGGCTGGCGGTGGGTTCGTCGAGGATCAGCACCTTTGCGGAGAGATCGATCGCGCGACAAATGGCGACGATCTGCTGCATCGCCACGGAAAAGCGGTTCAGCGGCTCGCGGACGTCGAGGGAGAAGCCGTACGATTCCATCAGCGTTGTCGCCCGCGCCTCCATCTCTTTACGGCGCAGCAGGCCAAAACGGCGTGGTTCGCGGCCAATAAACAGGTTATCCGCCACCGACATATTCGGCAGCAGGTTCACTTCCTGATAGACCGTCCCGATCCCCAGCTGCTGGGCATGGGCGGTGTTTTTGGGTGAAATGGCGTTGCCTTCCAGCCAGATGGTGCCGCGGTCAGCGTGATAAACACCGGTCAGGGATTTAATCAGCGTCGATTTTCCCGCGCCGTTCTCGCCCAGCAGCGCCATGATCTCCCCGCGCCGCAGGCTGAAATCAACGCTATCCAGCGCTTTTACGCCGGGGAAGAATTTACTCAAGCCCTCTGTGCGGAGGATTTCCTGGTGTTGTTCAGTGGTCATGGTTTCCCCCTCACCCTGACCCTCTCCCCGGAGGGGAGAGGGGATTGATCGTGCCAATTGTTAATATCCAGCTCCGCCCTGCCTTTCTCCCTCTCCCCTCCGGGGAGAGGGCTGGGGTGAGGGGCGCGGGTCTTAATAGCCCATATTTTTCTTCTTCTCTAACTCCTCTTTCGCCGTATCAGGCAGGTAGAGGGTGGACTTGGTGACCGTCACTTTCTCCGGCATCGTGCCGTCTTTCTTGAATTTCTCCAGCGCGTCGAATGCCGGACCCGCCATGTTTGGCGTCAGCTCCACGCTGGCGTTGGCTTCGCCGTCGATCATCGCTTTGTAGATGTCCGGCACGCCGTCGATAGAGCCGGTGAGGATATCTTTGCCAGGCTTCAGGCCCGCTTCTTTAATTGCCTGAATCGCACCGATCACCATGTCATCGTTGTGGGCGTAAACCATGCAGATGTTCTTGCCGTTGTTTTCAGCCTTAATGAAGCTCTCCATAACCTCTTTACCTTTACTACGGGTAAAGTCGCCGGACTGAGAGCGGATAATCTTAATGTTTGGCGCTTTCGCGATGGCTTCAGCAAAGCCTTTTTTACGGTCGATGGCCACGCTCGCCCCGACGGTACCCTGCAGCTCAGCGACGTTACACGGCTTGCCGTCGACCTGCTTCACCAGCCAGTCGCCAATCAATTGCCCTTCAAGCACGTTGTTGGCGGTGACGGTGGTCATATAGAGGGATTTGTCTTTGACGTCGATGGAACGGTCGAGCAGGAAGACCGGGATCTCAGCGTCTTTCGCTTCCTTCAGGACGGGTTCCCAGCCGGTCGCCACGACGGGTGCAATAAAGATGGCATCCACGCCCTGGGCGATAAAGGAGCGCACGGCTTTGATCTGATTCTCTTGTTTTTGCTGACCATCGGCGATTTTCAGGGTAATGCCGCGTTTCTGAGCCTCGCTTTTCGCCACGTTGGTTTCAGCCGCTCGCCAGCCAGATTCAGAGCCGACTTGCGAAAAACCTACGGTTAAGGGAGCGGCCATCGCCATAGACGACATGGCTGCCGAAACTGCTGTGACCAGGAGTAAGCGCTTCCACATATGAACGTCCTCGTAGGGTGAGTTATTGTTGGTTAAAAGATGTTCTGCGGAATGACTATAGCCCATGAAATATGTAACGAATTGCGTTACATCACACTTCAGAAAAGTGAATAAAACGTTAATCACAAGTTTGTAATCGCTTTCATTTCGCCATGAAAAATGCGGCTGAGTTTATGGATTTTCCTGTCATGGAATCGGTCTGAAAAGTGGAGAAAGCGGGGAGATAAAGCGAAAACAGGCGGAGACATTCAGCGCGAGTTGGCTATAATACCTGCCACTTGTTTACCATCCATTTTAAAGGACACCGACATGAGCTTACTCAACGTCCCAGCGGGTAAAGAACTGCCAGAAGACATCTACGTAGTTATCGAAATCCCGGCTAACGCAGATCCGATCAAATACGAAGTGGACAAAGAGAGCGGCGCCCTGTTCGTAGACCGTTTCATGTCTACCGCGATGTTCTATCCGTGCAACTACGGTTACATCAACCACACCCTGTCTCTGGACGGTGACCCGGTTGACGTGCTGGTCCCAACGCCATACCCACTGGAGCCAGGCTCCGTCATTCGCTGCCGTCCAGTTGGCGTGCTGAAAATGACCGACGAATCCGGTGAAGATGCGAAGCTGGTTGCGGTACCGCACACCAAGCTGAGCAAAGAATACGATCACATCAAAGATGTGAACGACCTGCCAGAGCTACTGAAAGCGCAGATCACTCACTTCTTCGAGCACTACAAAGACCTCGAAAAAGGCAAGTGGGTTAAAGTTGACGGCTGGGACAACGCAGAAGCAGCGAAAGCGGAAATCATCGCCTCTTTCGAACGCGCTGCTAAGAAGTAATTCTTACTGCTGATTGATGAAAGCCCCGCATGTCGGGGCTTTTTGTTGCCTTTGAAAAAGACATACACTCCTGACCATCAAGATCGTGAGCGTTATACATGCTAAGTTTCTTTCTTCAAAGCATCAAGATGGGCTACATAAAGGCGTTTGACTGTTACGGCAAAGACAGCAAATGGCAGTATCTCTGTATCATGACATTCCAGCTTGCCTGGTTTTTGTTTTACTTATGGATCCCTTATCGAAGCGATTATGCGATTCTGCTGTTTTTACTGTTTTTCCTGCCCGTCATTTCAAGCAATACGCGGTGCATAAACTACTATGGCCGTTCACGCGCCCTGTGTTTGTTATGGCTTATAGCCCCCTACATCATGCTGTTCGTTCCTCTGTTTTTAACCCGGCGCCGGGATACGGAAGAGAGTTGAAGGAACAAAAAAACAACGCCACCTCACGGTGGCGTTGTCTTTTTTCAGTACTGGTCTCTGTCTAACCAGTTACCGCTTACAATCCGCGTTAACCCTTCGACCGGACGCTGGTAGACATACATCCACGCACTTCCGTACGGCGTCTGGATCAACTGGCGCGCGTATTCACCGCCCCTGGTGCGCAAGGCATCAAGTTCGGCAAGCGTCGCGTTATCAATACGATAGACTTCACCCTGTACTGTTCCTTCGCCCGGAACCGCGCCTGGATAGTGGCCCAGGCTGTACAACTGGTAGTTCTCGATATTGTAATTCCCCAGCAGCAGGGCATTGGTCATCCAGTGACTGTTGCCTTGCCTGGTTCTTAAACTGCCGTAGACAAATATTCGCATTGCTAAAACTCAAACTGATAGAGCAGATCAAGTGCCTGGTCTACGCCGGACACTGCTTCCAGATATAGCTTAGGCATCAGGCGATAGCGTAGCGTGAGTGTTGCCAGTGAGTCAAAGATCCCCACACCATATTTTACCTGCAGACCCGGCAGTACATAGCCGCTGACCACCACCTGCGAGGAGTCACCCACGCCCTGGGTGTCCAGCGCCAGATTGCTTACGCCGAACGTCTCGCCGATTTTACCCACAACCTGCCCACTTTGTGCAACCCCCAGACCCACTAACATCGAGGTCATCGCCGCACTGTCGCTTTGTCCACTGTCCAGACCTTGTCCACGCAGCAGATAAGAGAGGGCTTCCTGCTGGGACATCGCCGGGTCAGAGAAGATCTCCGCCTTCGGTTCGTCGGCGGAACCGGTGACGCGAACGCCAGCAATAACGTCGTTTTCCGTCGCTTCCGGGTTACGAATCGCTTCAATGTTCAACAGGGGCTGATCCGGTGGGCCGGAGAACAGCAGCTCGCCTTTACGAACAATCAGATCCTGACCATAGGCATGGAAACGCCCTTCAGGAATGTTGATCTGCCCGTTCAGGCCAAGCCCTTGTTTATCCTGCGCCACTTTCAGGTCGCCCGTGAGCCTCGCCTTCAGCCCAAACGCATTCAACCGCACGTTATTCCCTACGTGCACGGTAAGGTTACTATTAATCGGTATGCCAGCGCTCTTCTGTTCGACAGGTTTCAGATTTTCATTGAGCATAACTTCATCACTTGAGACGCCGACCGCACTTTCCGGCACGTCGTGAACCACGATGCGCGCCCACGGCACGTCGACTCGACCGTCAAGCGTGAAGAGGCTTGGCGTGGCTTCAAAGACCACATCAGGCGAGACGTCCAGGCGCACCATCGGCGGTACGGTGATGCGCACCTTACTGCCCTTCGCGGCAATACGGGCGCGCCAGTTGTCGAGCTGGCTCCAGTCCGCGTCGCCGCTCAGGTTGATTTGCCCTTGCTGCGTTAATACCGAGCCGCTCAGCGTCGAGCTCATGCCGTTGAAGTTCATCGCGATCTGGCTGGGCTGCATGTCAAACGGCATGAAGTTGCCGTCAATATCCACGCCGCTGAGGCGCAGCTGGCCAAACAGCTGAGGGCTTTGCGCGTTGCCGGCCAGGCGCAGGTTAGCGTTCAACATGCCTTCGGCTTTTTCCCCACGCGCGAAAATCGGGTTCACCATCGCCAGGTTGAAGTTTCGGATGTTAACGTTGCCGCCCAGATTACGCCGTCCCTGCGGGTCGGTAATCTGGACCTGACCATCCAACTGACCGTTATTGGTCAGGCGGATTGTCCACCCCAGCTGTGCGCGATTGTTATGCAGATCGGCACTCAGGTTCAGGGTGTCGAACGCCACCGGCAGCGGCGCGTCGTTGACCTCCTGCGTCACCTTCACGTTACGCCCGGAGAGCGTCACGCTGCCCTGCGGCAGCCCCTCTTTGGTGGTGTCCCAGGCGACATCGGCTTTCCCGCTGAAGACGCCGCTCGCCTGCGTGGTATCCGGCATAAACGGTTTTAGCATCGCCAGATCGAAGCGGTTGAGGTTGATCTGCGCGAGCCCTTCCGCGCCCGCATCGATGGTCTGCGGCACGCACAGTTCCGCATTCGGGTTGGTCCAGCAGTGCGGCCCAATGCTGATCTTCTGCTCGGCGTTGCGGTAGTCCAGCGCAATCGAGCGAGACAGCGCCAGCGGCCCAACAGGGGTGTTGAAACGGGTGTTATCCAGCGTCCCTTTCCAGCGCTCCTCTTTGCGGTCGAAGCTGCCGGTCAGGTGCAGCTGGCCGGAGACCGGCTCGCCCTGCACGCGTAGCTGCAGGTCGTGCTGCTTCTCGTTGCCTTTAGCGTCCAGGGTGACCAGGCTAATGTTCACGTCCGGCTGAGAAATACGCTCCACGCGCAGGTTCAGGTTACCGCCGATCTGGTCGGTGGATTTCACATCCCCCTCCACGCGAACGCGGGCAACGCTCAGCTCCTGCCAGCGCAGGTTATTGGCGGTGATATCCGCCAGCAGCTGCGGCGCGTCTACCGTGCCGCGCACCTTCACGAGCCCCTTCGCCGTACCGCCAAGCCCCGGCAGGGCGTTATCCAGATTCGGCGCGTCGATGGTGGCATCCAGATTGAGATCTTTCACCCCCAGCTCGCCTTTGATATCCGCCGTGTTGCGACCCAGGGCCACGTGCAGGCCCGGGATAACCCACTGCAGATAGCTGTTGCCTTTCACCGAGCCTTCAACGTTTACCTTGTTCTGCTTCACGTTCCCGGTGAGCTTGATCTCCGGCACGTCCATCTGCCACGTGCCGCCGTACAGGCTGCCGCGCGTTTTAATCAGGCCATCAAGCTTCGACGGCCAGTCCGGCACCTCTTTGGCGGTGTTAATGCCCGTCAGCTTCAGCTCGCCGCGCCAGCTGATCGCCTGCTGCCAGTCGAGCAGCGCGGTCAGCTCGGTTTTGCCCTCCAGCGCCGCGACGGTCAGCTTGTCGAGGTTGACCTGCTGTTCGTTGCCCTTCGCATCCAGGGTGATGTTCGCGGGCGGCACGCCCTGCCCCTTCACCGCGGTGCGGAAAGAGAGCGTGTAGTCGGTCATCTTGCCGCTCAGCTTTAGCTTCAGGTCATCGGCCTGGAACTGCTTTTCACCGGTGAACGGCCAGGCAAGCTGCTTGCTGACAACCTCAAGATTGAGCGGCAGCCCGGCTTCCGCCAGCTGGGTTTGCGCACGCAGGGCCATATCCACCGGGCCGGAGAGATTCACGCCAACATCGAGCTTATCGCGCAGCGCCCCGCCCACCTTGACCTTCACTTTCTCGCCTTTCAGCGGGTCGATGTTCAGGGTGCTATTCAGCGTGATATCCACCGGCCAGCTGTCGCGCAGCAGGGCATTACCTGACGCATTCACCGAGCCCTGGTTGGTGTCGATATCCAGCGCGTCGAGCTTCATGTTGCCGTCAATGCTGCTGACCTTCAGCAGCATGGTGTAGACCGTCAGGTCGGTATCGCCGGTCAGGCGCAGCTGTTCGCCTTTGAATTCCTCAATGTTAAGGTTCAGCGGCAGATGTACGTCGGTCATTTCCGGCAGCACTGGCTTCGAGAAGAGGTCTTTCAGCGTTTCGCCCAGCGGCTTCTCTTCTGGCTGCGGGTTCTGGATCTTCGGCTCGACGATCTCTTCCTGCGCCACGTCGGCCACTTTCGGCAGCGCGATCAGCAAGCCCTGCAGGGACGTTGGCGTCAGGGTGAGGTTTTTCTCCTGCCAGCGCAGGCCGGAGGTGAAATCCATCACGGACACGGTGGTGTCGTCGATTTTGATATTGACGTTATCGAGCGCCACCCGATAAAGCGCGATCGGGTATGGCGTGGAGAGATTCAGCGGGCCGCTGTCTTCTTCTTCAACCGGCGCAGACTTCGGCATTTTCTTCGAGTCTATCGCCACGTTGACATCTTTTAGCGACAGATCGTTGACGCAGAGCTTGCTGTCCCGCAGACAGCCCAGCTTCACCGCGAGATGGAACTCCCCGGCGTTGACCGCCACGCCCGGCTGCTCATAGCGGATGTTCTTCAGGCGCAGGTCGCGCCAGCCGCCCGTCACCTGACCAATCTCCAGCCCCGGCACCCAGCGGTTCGCGGCGTTAAACAGCAGATGCAGCCCGGTCGTCGTTCCTACCAGAAACGCCACCGTCCCGAGCAGCAGCACGATAAAGATCAGCACTCCGAGGCTTATTTTCTTCCATAAACTCATAATTCAGGCCCCAGACCGATGTAAAACTGTAATCCGTGTTCATCTTTGTCGCCGACAGGCACGGCAAAATCGAGCTTGATGGGCCCGACGGGTGACTGCCAGCGCACGCCGACGCCCGCGCCGGTTTTAAAGTCGCTGCGGCGGATATCGTTTACCGCTTCACCGCCGTCAACAAACATCGCGCCCCACCACTTTCCGCTGACGTTGTACTGGTACTCCAGCGAGCCCGTCGCCAGTTTTGACGCACCGGTCAGCTGGCCCTTTTCGTTCTCAGGTGAGATCGATTTGTACTTATACCCGCGAATGCTGCGGTCGCCCCCGGCGAAGAAGCGCAGGTCCGGCGGAACGCGCTCGAAATCTCCCGTTTCAATCCAGCCGAGATTGCCGCGCATCACAAAGCGATGTTTGTCGTACAGCGTACGGATCCAGACGTTTTGCGCCTGCATGACGGAGAAGTCCACGTCGGAGCCCCAGGCGGAGTTGGAATAATCGATGGAGTAGCGCTGTGAGTCGCCCCAGGTCGGCATCAGGCCCCCACGCGAGCGGGTACGGCTGATCATCACGCCCGGATAAAGCAGCATAGTGGTATTGGTGACGTTGGCCTGGGTAAAGTGGTCCAGGCTCCAGCGCAGGTTAATGGCGCGCTGCCAGCCGCTGGAGAGATCCCAGAAGCGGGAGACGGCAAGCGTCGTAGAGTCCTGCTTTGTGTCGTTTAAATCGGTGCGCTTAAAACCGCCCTGCACAAGGTAATATTGCTCAAGCGGATTTTTCAGCAGCGGCATTTTGTAGCTGAAGTCCAGCTGCTGCTCGGGCGCAGAGAGGCTCAGGCTGGTGGTCAGGCTGTGACCGTACGAGTTCATCCACGGTTTTTTCCACGAGGTTTTCACGCGTGGTCCCACATCCGTCGAGTAGCCAACACCGGTCTCAATGGTGTTCTCGGTGCGCGGCGAAACAACGCCATGCAGCGGCAACACCTTGGTTTTGCGAGACTTATCAAATTCCGGCGCGACAACCACGGAGTTAAACCAGCCGGTAGCTGAGAGGCGTCGGTTCAGCTCTCCGAGGTCACTCGACTGGTAGTAATCCCCTTTTTTGAACGGCACGAGGTTTTGCAGGTACTCTTCACGAATTTGCGAACCTTCGAACGTCACGTCGCCAAAGCGGTAGCGTTCTCCGCTGTCGTAGTCGATATCCCAGAAGGCCTGACGTCGATCCAGCGCAATGCCCAGCTGGCTTTTATTGAACTGGCTGTCGAAGTAGCCCTTGCGCAGGGAAACGCTCGTCAGCTCTTTTTTGAAATGGTCGTAGTCACCGTGGTTAAGCACGGTACCGACTTTTGGCCGCGTGCTGAGCAGGTCCAGGTAGTCCCGATCGGTACGGGCTCCGCCGCGCAGGATGACGTTCGTGCCGCCAATCAGTACCGGCTCACCCGGCGAAACGCGGGCAATGAGGACCTGGCGCCCCTTCTTTGGCGGCGGGCGAAGATCAAAATCAATGGTGGGTTCGTAATACCCCAGCGCTTTCAGCCCCTCGCGGATCGCATCATCGACGCGCGCGCGAAAACGCCGGTCCGGCGTCACCTCATCACTCTGGATGGTCGATAGCTGCGCACGCACGTTTTTTTCCAGCGCCCCGGATAACCCCTCAACCTGCAAACGGACATTCGCCGCGCTGGCAATCCCGCTTGTCAGCAACACACTGACTAAACATAACTGGCGGATTTTTGTCACGTTTTCTCCTGAATATCCCTGTTTCCACCCTGGAAGCAAATGAAGTGCCGCTCCGCGGCAAAATACGGCCTGTTGGCCAAAAACCCGAATCGCGGGTTGAAAATGGGTGTAACACCCAAATATTTCTTATGATTAAATCTAGACTCATTCAGCGCATTTATTGTGTTCAATTAAACGCTTCGTGACAACCTTAACTGAAACATCGCACCCCGGGAGGCCCCATCGTGAGTTTATTCGACAAAAAGCATCTGGTTTCACAAACCGATGCATTACCGGGACGCAACACCCCTATGCCTGTGGCGACCTTACACGCCGTCAATGGCCATTCCATGACCAACGTGCCGGAGGGAATGGAAATCGCCCTGTTCGCCATGGGCTGCTTCTGGGGCGTTGAGCGCCTCTTCTGGCAGTTGCCCGGCGTTTACAGCACGGCGGCTGGCTACACGGGCGGCTACACGCCAAATCCTACCTATCGCGAAGTCTGTTCCGGCGAAACCGGGCATGCGGAAGCGGTACGCGTGGTCTACGACCCTGCGGTAATCAGCTACGAACAGCTTCTGCAGGTCTTCTGGGAAAACCATGACCCGGCGCAGGGCATGCGTCAGGGCAACGACCACGGCACCCAGTACCGTTCGGCTATCTATCCGCTCACGCCTGAGCAGGATGCCGCCGCGCGCGCCAGCCTGGAGCGTTTCCAGCAGGCCATGCGTGAAGCGGGCGATACGCGCGAGGTGACCACGGAAATCGCGACGGCGAAACCGTTCTACTACGCCGAGGACGATCACCAGCAGTACCTGCATAAAAACCCGTACGGCTACTGCGGCATCGGGGGCATCGGCGTCTGCCTGCCGCCACAGCTAGCCTGATTACTCATCCAGCGCCACGCGAGCCGCGTGGCGCGTGGCGTTGCTGACTGAACCGTAATCCATCACTTTGCCCTGTAACAGCAGGTTAAAGACCGCTGCCTGCGGTCGGTTGAGCCGCGTTTGCAGCAGGTGAACGGCCTCAATCCCCAGCTCGCGGCAGGGCACCGTGACGCCGGTGACCGGTTTTTCCAGACGGTGCGCTAAATTCCATGCAAAATCGGTCGTAATCAGCGAAATGTCTTCCGGAATGCGCAGCCCGTGGCGCGTTAACACCCTCACCACCCCTTCCACCATGCGGGTACTGTTCGGGAAAATCACCTCCGGCCACTGGGATCGGTCATGACTCACTAACCACGCATCCAGCGCCTGCTCGGCCTCTTCAGCGGTAAACCACTCCGTCACGAGCAAATCGCGCTGCGGGTCAAAGGCGACGTGAAAATGGCGATACGCCTCTTTGATGCCGTCCAGACGCGCGTACAGCGTATCCCGACGCAGGCAGGTGAGCGTTAACACGCGGCGATGACCCTGCTCGAAAAGGTACTGCATGGCGGTGAAGCCAATCGCCCGGTGATCGGGCGACACGGCATCCAGCACCCGATCCCGATCGACGGAATTAATCAACACGCAGGGCTTATTCAGCGTGCTGGCCAGTTTAAATATGGTGGAATCATCAGTGCCAATAATAATTATCGCGTTGATATTCTTATGACTGGCCTTTTCCATAAAGACTTTCACATCGGCGTGCTGTTCTTCTAAACCACAGCACGTGACCCACACATTATGCCGCGCGCAGGCTTCCGCAATTCCTTTCGTCACTTCCAGATAAAAAATATCCCCGCGTCCCTGAAAGGTTCTTTCCGGCGCAAAAACAGCGATTCCGTTAATTAGTAGTCTTCCGCTCGCCATGGACTCCAGCACGCCTAATTCTCGCGCGGTGCGAACGATCGCCTCCCTGGCTTTATCACTGGTGTAAGACTTGCCGCTTAATACCCGCGAAACCGTGCTGACGGAATATCCCGTCAGGGCCGCAATTTCCTCCATTTTTAACTTGCCCGGCATAGTGTGACCTCGCTCTCATTCAGTTTTTGCAAATATTTGCAGAAACAGTCCGTTGATTTTAAAACTAAATTTCAGAAAGCCTGGAGATTACTTAATCACCTTGCGAGTATTCTCACAAAAACACATTGTCGCTGCGGCTCCCCTTTCCTATTTTCCGGTCATCACTCATTTCAACTGAAATTAAGGTGTGACATGGAGAAGGTACGTTTTGGCATTATTGGAATAGGGAATATCGGTACGGTCCACGCGCGTTATTTACTGGCGGGTACGGTCAGCGACGCCTGCCTTGCCGCAGTTTGTGATAATGCGCCGGAAAAGCATCCGGCCATTCGCCAGCTGGTCGGCACCCTCCCCGTGTTCAGCGACGCGCAGGAGATGCTCCAGAGCGGGCTTATCGACGCGGTGATTGTCGCTACGCCGCATTACGAGCATCCGCGCCTGTCGATGCTGGCGATGCGCAACGGCATCCACACCCTGTGTGAAAAACCGGCGGGCGTGTATACCGCCCAGGTACAGGAGATGAACGCCTGCGCCCAGGCGTGCGATGTGGTGTTCGGCATCATGTACAACCAGCGCCCGAACCCGCTCTATCAGAAGGTGAAAGATCTGATCGACAGCGGCGAGCTGGGTGAGATCCGCCGCTCCAACTGGATCATCACCAACTGGTATCGCTCGCAGAGCTATTACAACTCCGGCGGCTGGCGCGCCACCTGGAAAGGAGAAGGCGGCGGCGTGCTGCTCAACCAGGACCCGCACCAGCTCGATCTCTGGCAGTGGCTGGTCGGTATGCCGGTCCGTCTGCGCGCGTTCTGCCAGTTCGGCAAGCATCGCGATATCGAAGTGGAAGACGACGTCACCGCCTACGCCGAGTATGCCAACGGTGCGACGGGCGTGTTCATCACCACCGTGGCGGAAACGCCGGGAACCAACCGGCTGGAAATCGTCGGCGATCGCGGCAAGGTGGTCGTTGAAGAGGGCAAGCTGCGCTACTGGCGGCTGCGGGAATCTGAAACCGCCTTCAACGCCCGCTGGCAAAACGGTTTTGGCGAGCCTGAATGCTGGGAGGTCACGCTTCCCGTGGCCCCGGAATGCAGCGAACACCACGTCATTACCGCCAACTTTTGTGCCGCCATCCTGCGCGGCGAACCGCTCATTGCGCCGGGTCTGGAAGGGATCCGCGGGTTGACGCTCTCCAATGCCATGCACCTCTCTACCTGGACCGACGACTGGGTCGAACTCCCACTCAACGAAAAACAGTATTTGCGCCTGCTTCAGCAGCGCATCAGCACCTCAGTGGCTAAAGAGACAGCCAGCGTCACGCTGGATGCCTCCGGCACCTGGTAACTCCGGAGAAGAAACGATGTTAAATGTCGCTATCGTGGGAACAGGGAATATCTCGCACAACCATATTCAGGGCTATTTGCAGTTTGGTCAGCGCTGCCGGATCGTCGCGCTGGTGGATATCTACCCGGAAAAAGCCCACGAGAAAAAAACGCGCTACGGCCTGACGGACGCCCGGGTGTATGACAGCCACCAGCAGATGCTGGCGTCAGAGCCGGATATCGATGTCGTCGACGTCTGCACGCCGCCCTACGTCCACGCAGAGATCGGCATTGATGCCCTGAACGCGGGCTGCCACGTGCTGTGCGAAAAACCGATGGCCGCCTCGCTGGAGGAGTGCGACGCGATGATCGCCGCACAAAAGGCCAGCGGCAAAACGCTCTCCATCATTGCCCAAAACCGCTTTACCGATGCCTTCTGGCGCTTAAAAGCAGCGCTGGATTCGGAGCTTGCGGGCAAGGTTTGCCACGCGCAGGTGGACTCCTTCTGGTGGCGCGGACACTGCTACTACGACCTGTGGTGGCGCGGCACCTGGGAAAAAGAGGGCGGCGGCTGCACCCTTAACCACGCGGTTCACCACATCGACGCCATTCAGTGGATGCTCGGCTTCCCGTCCGAGGTGGTGGCGATGATGACCAACGTGGCGCACAACAACGCTGAAGTCGAAGACCTCAGCGCCGCGATCTTCAAATACCCCAGCGGCGCGCTCACCCAGCTTACCGCCTCGGTCGTGCACCACGGGGAAGACCAGAAAATCATTATTCAGGGTGACAAGGCACGTATCTCTGCGCCGTGGCAGGCCTTTGCCAGCGTCAGCGCCGATAACGGCTTCCCGCAGGAGACTCACGATCTGACGCGAGAAGCGCAGCTCAACGCCGTTTTTCAGGAGACGCCGAAGCTCGAGTGGACGCTGCACACCGGGCAGATTAACGACCTGCTTTCCGCCATCGAGCACGGCACGCCGCCGTTAGTGGATGGCCTGCAGGGCAAACGCTCGCTGGAGCTGATTACCGCGATCTACAAATCCGCCATTACCCGCACCGTGGTCTCGCTGCCGATTCAGCGCGATGACCCGTTTTACCGTACCGGCGGGACGAGCACCCTCGCTCCCCGTTTTTATGAAAAATCCGCAAGCGTCGCCAACTTCAGCGAAGTGGGTGCCATCCCCCTTGGCAAAGATCTGGATTAAGGAGTGACACCATGAACAAAAATGACGGAATGAACTACGCCCCGGTGGGTAAACCCCAGCCGGTTGTCCGCGAAGGGGAATTTGTTTTTGCCGCTGCCGCGCTCGACCACGGCCATATCTACGGGATGAGTAACGGCCTGATTGAAGCCGGGGCCACGCTGAAGTGGGTATACGATCCCGATCCGGCCAAAGTGGATAAATTCATCCAGCAGTACCCGCAGGCAAAAGTGGCGGAGTCGCTGGAGGTGATACTCAACGACGACGAGGTGCGCCTGGTGGCCGGTGCGGCCATCCCCTCCGAGCGCTGTGCGCTGGGGCTGAAAGCCATGGCCGCAGGCAAGGACTACTTCACGGATAAAGCGCCGCTCACCACTCTTGAACAGCTGGCGGATGCCAAAGCGATGGTTGAGAAAACCGGGCGGAAATACGCCGTGTACTACAGCGAACGTCTCCACGTGGAGAGCGCGGTGTTTGCCGGACAGCTGGTGCAGCAGGGGGCCATTGGCCGCGTGGTGCAAACCCTGGGAACCGGCCCGCACCGGGAAGGGACCGGCCGCCCGGACTGGTTCTACGATCGTCGCTATTTTGGCGGCATTCTGTGCGACATCGGCAGCCACCAGATTGAGCAATTTCTGTTTTACACGGGCAACCGTAACGCCACCGTGGTCGCCAGCCAGGCACGCAATTTCAACCATCCGCAGCATCCGGCATTTGAAGATTTCGGTGACGCAACAATCAGGGGCGAAAACGGCGCCAGCGGCTATTTCCGCTGCGACTGGTTCACCCCGGACGGGCTCTCAACCTGGGGCGACGGCCGTCTGACGCTGCTCGGCACCGACGGGTATATCGAGATCCGCAAATATGTCGATCTCACCCGCGGCGAGCAGGACGTGGTTTATCTCGTCAATAAAGAGGGGGAATTCCGCTATCCGGTCGCCGGACAGGTCGGGTTCCCGTTCTTTGGCGAACTGATCCTCGACTGTCTGCATCGTACAGAAAACGCCATGACGCAGGCGCACGCCTTCAAAGCGGCGGAGCTCTGCGTAAAGGCCCAGATGCTGGCCAACGCGACGGAATAACGGGAGGCGACAATGACGATCCTGAACACGGCGGTTATCGGTGCCGGAGCGATTCACGGCTGCCATGTGAATGCGTTGCGCCTGCTCCCCAACGTCGCGCTATGCGCGCTGGTGGACATCGACAGCGTCAAAGGGCTGGAGCTGGCAATGCGCTATCAGTGCCGCTTCTATCAGGATTACCGGGAAATGCTGCTGGATGATGCCATCGACGTGGTCCACATCTGCACGCCGCATTTCGAGCATAAGAACATGATCCTGGCGGCGCTCGCCGCCGGGAAGCATGTTTTCTGCGAAAAACCGGTGGGCATGAACAGCAGCGAACTCGTGGACATCACCCGTGCCGCCGAACAGGCGTCGGGTCTGCTCGGCGTGTGCTACCAGAACCGCCTCAACCCCACCAGCCTGCGCATTCGCCAGATGCTGGAGGACGGCGAGCTGGGAAAAATGCTCAGCATTAAGGCCGTGCTGACGTGGTCACGCTCGGGCGCGTACTACACCGAAAGCCCGTGGCGCGGGCGGCTGGCAACGGAAGGGGGCAGCCTGCTGATCAACCAGGCCATTCATACCCTCGACCTGATGCAGTGGTTCGCAGGCGGCGTAACGCGCGTGAAAGGCGTGGTGGACAGCGGCGAGCTGGCGGACGTGACCGAAGGGGAAGACAGCGCGATGGCCACACTGCACTTTGCCAACGGCGCACGCGGCCTGTTTTACGCCAGCAACTGCAATACCACGGATTCCCCCCTCTGGCTTGAAATCCACTGCGAACGGGGCTCACTGCTGCTCAGTGACAACGCGCTCTGGCGTATTACCCCTGGCGAGCGACTCAGGCTGGCCAGCGATAACTCCCCTGACGGCCAGATCAAAAGCTACTGGGGATTGGGGCACGAGCAGGCGATCCGCCGTTTTTATCATGCTATTTCTCATCCCGGAAACACGGATTACACCGACATCCATGAAGCCGGAAAATCACTCACCCTTGTGGAGGCTATTTACCGCTCATCTCAGTTAAGACAATGGATAGATATCAATAACTAGAACGTAATTTGTATTCCAGCACTCAATAAAAAAACGACCCGGAAAACGGGTTAATCATTACCCTACACTGGATATTATTATGGTCAAACCAACTGAACGTAGAGTGGGTTATGGCGTGGCGCTCGGCTACGGCGTAACCGATCTTTTTGGCGGGGGTGCGTTTACCATTATCGGCACCTGGCTGTTATTTTTTTACACCACCTATTGCGGACTCTCAGTCATTGAAGCGGGATCTATATTCGCCATTGCCCGCGTGATTGATGCGCTATTAAGCCCGATTATGGGCTATATCACCGATAACTTCGGGGATACCTGGCTCGGGCGTAAATTTGGCCGTCGCCGCTTCTTTTTATTACTCAGCTCACCGCTCATGTTTTTGTATGCCCTGCTGTGGATGACGGACATGGGTTACTGGTACTACCTGGGCACTTACCTCTCTATTGAGCTGCTGTCGGCGATGGTGCTGGTCCCCTGGGAGACCCTGGCGGCTGAGATGACGAACCGGTATGAAGAGCGTAGCCGCCTCTCAGGCGTGCGGATGATCTGCTCCCAACTGGGCGGTTTTCTTGCGGTTTCGGTTCCCGGCGTGATTATGCAGTTTACGGGTAAAGATAATCCGTTTACCTATACCCTCACCGGGCTGATATTTTCCTGCGTGTTCTGCCTTGCGGTGTTTATTACCTGGTACACCACCTGGGAAGCAAAGGATGTGCATCAAGAGTCAGATTTTAAAGTGGACAACCAGCGCAGCAGCGGGATACTCAATCACCTGAAATATCTGGTGCTGGATCTCTTTTCCTCCTTCCGTATTCGCGCGTTTCGCCTGCATATCATTATTTACATCTTTTCGTTCACGGCGATGGACGTGTTCGGTTCGGTCTTTACCTATTACGTCGTGTATTGCCTGAGCCAGGATGCCTCGGCGGTTTCCGGCTGGCTGAGCATTGCGGCCTTCGCCTCGGTACCCGGCACCTATGGATTTATGCTGTTGCTGAACCGGCTGAACGTCACGCCGTCTGCCGCCCTGCGGCTCGCTTACGGCTGTATCTTCCTGGTGCTGGCCTTCCTGTTTACGGTCTACCTCACTAAAACGCAGGTACCGACGCTGCTGTTCTCCGCGGTCTTTATTCTGCTCGGTGCCGCCCGCTCTGGCCTCTACTATATTCCGTGGAATATATACAGCTTCATTCCGGATATTGACGAGATGGTGACCCAGCAGCGCCGCGAAGGCATTTTTGCCGGCGTGATGGTCCTGACCCGCAAGAGCACGGTGGCGATTGCCATCATGATCATTGGCCTGGTGCTGCAGGAGTCCGGCTTTGTGAAGGGCAGCGGCGCGCAGCCTGAAAGCGCGCTGGGGGCAATTATCGGCCTGATGATCTTCGCAACGGCAGCCCTGCTGGCGGTCAGCTTCTTCACCACCTACAGGTTCAAGCTCACCCGTGAGACGCACAAGCTGCTTCTGAAGGAGATTGCGCGCCGTAAGCTGGGTGGCGATTACCGCGACTGCGACGCCGGGACCCGCGTGGTGATTAAGCAGCTCACGGGCTATGAATACGATCAGGTATGGGGAGGCGATGCCACCCGTCGGGCGGTGGGCGATGTCCGCCTGTCTACCGTGAAATAACGCGATGTACCGGACAGCGCCCGCTGTCCGGTCTGTTTTATGCCAAAAATGTGACCTCTGGCAGATTTACATCTCTTTACGCTATACTACCCGCTGAAATAATCGGCTCAACGCTACGAGCTGGTGTTCAATGTGTTTTCACACAAATGGTATCAACTCCCCTTCTGAGGATCTGGCGAGAAGCCGGATAAACTATGTTAAACAGTATTTTAGTAATACTTTGTCTGATTGCCGTCAGTGCATTTTTCTCGATATCTGAGATCTCGCTGGCCGCGTCCCGTAAAATCAAACTGAAGCTGCTTGCCGATGAAGGCAACATCAATGCCACCCGCATTCTGAAAATGCAGGAAAACCCCGGCATGTTCTTCACCGTGGTGCAGATCGGCCTCAACGCGGTCGCCATTCTCGGCGGTATCGTGGGCGATGCGGCGTTTTCCCCGGCGTTTTATAGCCTCTTTGTTAAGTACATGTCCGTTGAGCTGGCCGAACAGCTGAGCTTTATCCTCTCCTTCTCGCTGGTCACCGGCCTGTTTATCCTCTTTGCCGACCTGACCCCGAAACGCATCGGTATGATTGCGCCAGAAGCTGTGGCTTTGCGTATCATCAACCCGATGCGCTTCTGTCTGTACGTGTTTCGTCCGCTGGTGTGGTTCTTCAACGGCCTGGCGAACGTGATTTTCCGCATCTTTAAGCTGCCGATGGTGCGTAAAGACGACATCACCTCTGACGACATCTATGCGGTCGTAGAAGCCGGCGCGCTGGCCGGGGTACTGCGCAAGCAGGAGCACGAGCTAATTGAGAACGTATTTGAACTGGAATCCCGTACCGTGCCGTCTTCCATGACGGGCCGTGAAAGCATTATCTGGTTCGATTTACATGAAGATGAGCAGAGCCTGAAGAACAAAGTGGCGCAGCACCCGCACTCCAAGTTTCTGGTCTGTAATGAAGATATCGACCACATCATCGGTTACGTCGACTCCAAAGACCTGCTGAACCGCGTGCTGGCAAACCAGAGCCTGGCGCTCAACAGCGGCGTGCAGATCCGCAATACCCTGATTGTGCCGGACACCCTGACGCTCTCCGAAGCGCTGGAAAGTTTCAAAACCGCCGGGGAAGACTTCGCGGTTATCATGAACGAATACGCGCTGGTGGTGGGTATTATCACCCTGAACGACGTGATGACCACGCTGATGGGCGACCTGGTTGGCCAGGGGCTGGAAGAGCAGATTGTTCAGCGTGACGATAATTCATGGCTGATTGATGGCGGCACGCCGATTGAAGACGTGATGCGCGTGCTGGATATCGACGAGTTCCCGCAGTCCGGCAACTACGAGACCATCGGCGGCTTTATGATGTTTATGCTGCGTAAGATCCCGAAACGTACCGACTCGGTGAAGTTCTCCGGCTACAAGTTTGAGGTGGTGGATATTGATAACTACCGCATCGACCAGCTGCTGGTGACGCGCATCGACAACAAACCGACCGTACTGGTGCCGAAGCTGCCGGACGCGGAAGAGAAGGTGTCGGCGTAACGTTCCAGCCCCTACAAACATCAACGGCTCCCATCGGGAGCCGTCTTTTTAACTACTGCATAGCACGTTGGTTAAGCCATCTCAGTCTGCAGACGCATAACCTGACGGTTGACTTCGGACATCACAGACAGATGCTGTTTGTCCTTCACTTTTGGGACAAGGATCTTGCCCTTATCAAACTCAAAAGCGCCAACATCCTTGATATACAACCGTCCACGGAACAGGATCTTCACGTACTTCGCCACCTGAAGCGGGTTGTAGCGTTGGAAAATTTTCATTCTTGTATCTCCTGCGAATCATACGCTCTTGCGGTGCCACAATCGGCCCGACTGTCCTGAGCGCAAATTTTAATGCCCAATGACTATAGACCAGAACTACGGTGTTACCCAGTGTGCATAAGTTTATTTACCGTTTGATTACAATTATTCAGAATAATCTTTGCAAAGCGTGACTGAGAGCAGTATAAGCCGTCGTTTTTTCATGGATATGTGCGTTCACCCGCAAACTGGCATCGGGATTGCGGGAAAACCACATTGATCGCACTTATCATTAAAAGCGCAAGACCAAGTGGTCGGATCACCTGCAAACAATAAGGAAACGCCATGACCCTACGTAATATCCTTGCAGCAGCCTGCCTGCTGCTGCCCCTGTGGGCTTCCGCTCACAGCATTGAAAAAGGACAACGTGTACCGCCAGTCGGCATTGCTGACCGGGGAGAATTGATTCTCGACAATGATAAGTTTAGCTACAAAGCCTGGAATAGCGCGCAGCTCGCGGGCAAAGTGAGAGTTGTACAACATATTGCCGGTCGTACATCCGCAAAAGAGAAAAATGCCAGCCTGGTGGAAGCGATCAAGGCCGCAAAATTCCCTCACGACCGCTACCAGACCACCACGATCGTGAATACCGATGACGCCATTCCGGGCTCCGGGATGTTTGTGCGCTCAAGCCTTGAGAGCAATAAAAAGCTCTACCCGTGGTCGCAGTTTATCGTCGACAGCAACGGCGTCACCCGTAAGGCCTGGCAACTGGAAGAAGAGAGCTCCGCCATTATCGTGCTGGATAAAGAAGGTCGCGTTCAATGGGTGAAAGACGGTGCGTTAACCCAGGAAGAGGTGCAGCAGGTTGTTGACCTGCTGCATAAGCTGCTGGCTCAATAAATCGAGACGCGGAAGCCGGGGTTGAGGAAGGATTCGCGCGGGGTATAGTCCAGCGGCTTGCCCTGCCAGTCATGAACGTGCGCCCCGGCTGCCGCGGCAACGGCATGCCCGGCGGCGGTATCCCAGACGTTGGTTGGCCCGAAGCGGGGGTAGAGCTGCGCATGACCTTCCGCCACCAGGCAGAATTTCAGCGATGAGCCAATCGAGGTGGTCTGGTGTTCACCCAGCTGTTGCAGATACTCCTGCAGCTCGCTGTCGCTGTGCGAGCGGCTAATCACCACCAGCGGTGGACGCGCATCGCGCACCTGGATCTGCTTGCGCACGCCGCACTCTTCCTTCCACGCCTTCCCTTCTGCGGCGCTGTACATCACTTTCATGACCGGCGCATAGACCACGCCCAGCACCGCTTTTCCCTTTTCAATCAGGGCGATATTGACGGTGAATTCACCGTTGCGCTTGATGAACTCTTTTGTCCCGTCCAGCGGATCGACCAGCCAGTAGCGCTGCCAGTGCTGACGCTCCTCCCAGCTTTGCGGCGCTTCTTCTGACAGGACGGGGATGTCCGGCGTTAAGGCCTGTAACCCTTTCAGGATCACCTTATGCGCCGCAATATCTGCCGCCGTGACCGGAGAGTCGTCGGCTTTGCTGACCACCTCCATAGGTTTACTACCGTCATACACCTGCATGATGGCATCTCCCGCATCCCGTGCGAGCTGACAAATTTTATCTAGCATTTTCCACCTCTTTGTTAACGCAGTGAGGTTAACTCTTTGTTTTAGTTATATCGTAATGTGAACAATTCCGCTATCTGTGAAGCAATTCCGGTTTCAGGTTACATTTTTCTGTCAGGATTCACATTTCTGTAAGCAACAAGCTATAGATACATACTCTTTTGTGGTCTGCATCGAAAAAAGGACTCCTCTGATGATTAAGTTTAGTGCAACGCTTCTGGCGACGCTGATTGCAGCGAGCGTTCAGGCGGCGACGGTAGATCTGCGTATTTTGGAAACGACCGATCTGCACAGCAACATGATGGACTTCGATTACTACAAAGATACCCCGACGGAAAAATTCGGACTGGTACGTACGGCAAGTTTGATCAATGCGGCGCGTGGCGAAGTGAAAAACAGCGTGCTGGTCGACAATGGCGATCTCATTCAGGGCAGTCCGCTCGGAGATTACATGGCGACCAAGGGGCTGAAAAAAGGCGAGATCCATCCTGTTTATAAAGCGATGAACACTCTGGATTATACCGTCGGCAACCTTGGCAACCATGAATTCAACTACGGTCTGAAATACCTCCATGACGCCCTGGCCGGCGCGAAATTCCCGTACGTTAATGCCAATATCATCGACGTTAAGACCCAAAAGCCGCTCTTTACCCCTTACCTGATTAAAGAGACAAGCGTCGTCGACAAGGACGGTAAAAAACAGACGCTAAAAATCGGCTATATCGGTTTTGTCCCACCGCAGATCATGACGTGGGATAAAGCCAACCTCGACGGTAAAGTGACCGTGAACGACATCACCGAAACCGCTCGCAAATACGTGCCGGAAATGCGTAAAAAAGGCGCCGATCTGGTGGTCGTTGTCGCCCACTCGGGTCTCTCCGCCGATCCGTACCAGGCCATGGCAGAAAACTCCGTTTACTACCTCAGTGAGGTCCCGGGCGTTGACGCAATCCTCTTCGGCCACGCCCACGCGGTCTTCCCGGGCAAAGATTTTGCCGGCATCAAAGGGGCGGACATTGAGAAAGGCACGCTCAACGGCGTGCCGTCGGTGATGCCGGGCATGTGGGGCGACCATCTGGGCGTGGTGGACCTGGTGCTGAATAACGACAGCGGCAGCTGGAAGGTGACGCAGTCAAAAGCTGAAGCGCGCCCGATTTACGACGCTGCGGCTAAAAAATCGCTGGCGGCTGAAGATAAAAAACTGGTCGACGTGCTGAAGCACGATCACGACGCCACGCGCGAATTCGTCAGCAAGCCGATCGGCAACTCCGCCGACAACATGTACAGCTTCCTGGCGCTGGTGCAGGATGACCCGACCGTTCAGGTCGTCAATATGGCGCAGAAAGCCTATGCCGAACACTTTGTGCAGGGCGATCCGGATCTGGCAAAACTGCCTGTCCTGTCGGCCGCAGCGCCATTCAAAGTGGGGGGACGTAAGAATGACCCGGCAAGCTATGTGGAGGTCGAAAAGGGCCAGTTGACCTTCCGTAACGCCGCCGATCTCTACCTCTATCCGAATACTTTGGTGGTGGTTAAAGCCACCGGGAAAGAGGTGAAAGAGTGGCTGGAGTGCTCTGCCGGACAGTTTAACCAGATTGATCCGCACAGCAGCAAGCCGCAGTCGCTGATTAACTGGGACGGCTTCCGTACCTACAACTTCGACGTGATCGACGGCGTGAACTACCAGATTGACGTCACCCAGCCGGCGAAATATGACGGCGAGTGTCAGGCGATCAACCCGCAGGCGGAGCGCATCAAAAACCTTACCTTCAACGGCAAGGCGATCGACCCGAATGCCACTTTCCTGGTGGTGACCAATAACTACCGTGCCTACGGCGGTAAGTTTGCCGGTACGGGCGATAGCCACATCGCCTTTGCTTCTCCAGATGAGAACCGCTCGGTGCTGGCGGCGTGGATCAGCGCGGAGTCGAAAAAAGCGGGAGAAATTCATCCGGCAGTGGATAACAACTGGCGTCTCGCGCCGATCCACAGCGATACGCCGCTGGATATCCGTTTTGAAACGTCACCGTCCGATAAGGCAGCCGCGTTTATTAAGCAGAAGGCGCAGTATCCGATGAAACAGGTCGCGACGGATGATATCGGGTTCGCGATTTATCAGGTGGACTTGAGCAAGTAAAAGCAAAACGGCAACGCACGTTGCCGTTTTTGGTGTTTGTTCCCTCTCCCTGTGGGAGAGGGCCAGGGTGAGGGCATCAGGCCGCACATACCCGGCTTTTACGCCGCGCGATCGTCCCTGTTCGCCATCACCTTCGGCGTATTAACCTCAATCCAGTCCGCCAGCGCGGCGACCTTCTCGCTCACCTCAACGCCCAGCGGCGTCAGGCTATACTCTACGTGCGGCGGCACCACCGGATACGACACGCGATCGACAAACCCGTCCAGCTCCAGCGCCTGGAGCGACTGGGACAGCATCTTTTCGCTCACCCCGCCCATTTTACGGCGCAGATCGCTAAAGCGATGTGTTCCCTGGCGCAGGGCCAGCAGAATCAGGACACCCCAGCGGCTGGTCACGTGTTTGAGCACCTCGCGTGAAGGGCACTGCTCCGCGAAAAGATTGCCATCGCGCATTTGTTCGCTGAGCGTCGGTATCGTTGTTTTCATACTTACCTTTTTGTACGTACTTACTAAAAGTTAGCTATGGTGCTAGTGTGCCACAACATCAGACAAACACGAAGGAGATTCACCATGATCGCGATTACCGGCGCTACAGGCCAGCTTGGCCATCTCGTTATCGAACAGCTGTTGAAAACCGTACCGGCCAGCCAGATTGTGGCCATCGTACGTAACCCGGCGAAAGCGCAGGCCTTAAGCCAGCAGGGGATAGTGGTGCGTCAGGCAGACTACACGGACGAAGCCGCCTTCGCCGCCGCGCTGAGCGGCGTGGATAAACTGCTGCTGATCTCTTCCAGTGAAGTCGGCCAGCGCGCAACCCAGCACCAGAACGTGATTAACGCCGCCAAAACGGCAGGAGTGAAATTTATCGCCTACACCAGCCTGCTGCACGCGGACAACTCACCGCTCGGTCTGCACGTTGAACACGTTGCCACTGAAAACGCGCTGGCGGCGTCCGGCATTCCTTATGCCCTGCTGCGCAACGGCTGGTATACCGAAAACTATCTGGCGAGCGCGCCGCCTGCGCTGGAACACGGCGTGTTTATTGGTGCGGCAGGCGAAGGCAAAATTGCCTCTGCCACCCGCGCAGACTATGCCGCGGCGGCAGCCAAAGTGATTGCTGAAGAGGGCCACGCGGGCAAGGTGTATGAACTGGCGGGCGACCACGGCTGGACGCTGAGCGAACTGGCGGCTGAACTCAGCAAACAGAGCGGGAAGCCGGTCACCTATCAGAATCTCAGTGAAGCGGATTTTGCCGCCGCGCTGAAAAGCGTCGGCCTGCCTGCCGGGCTGGCGGATATGCTGGCGGACTCCGATGTCGGTGCCTCCAAAGGGGGACTTTTTGACGATAGCCATACGCTGAGCAAACTGATCGGGCGCGCAACGACGCCGCTGGCGCAGAGCATCAAAGCCATTCTGTAACGGCCTGACCGTTTTCTCCCGCGGCCGGGTGATTCCCCTTACCCGGCCCGCACTTCTATGGCATTCTGTCCTCCCGACAGATACCGAAACCCTGCTATGTTTACTGCGATAAACACGGATTCCGCGCCCCCTTTTATTCACTCCGTTGAGATGGGCAACGTCGCCCCTTTCCCCGCACTGCGCTACTGCCTGGTCTCATTCACCGTGCACGAGTACCATGACGGGCTCTTTGATAAATGGGGCATCCCTTTTCCCGTTCCGCTCAACAGCGCCGTGGTAAAACGCCGGGCGGAGTATCTTGCGGCACGCTATGCCGCGCAGCGGGTGCTGAGATCCTTCGGCTGTGACGCTACGCCGGGCAGCGCGCCGGATCGTTCTCCGGTGTGGCCTTCCGGCTGGCGGGGAAGCCTGTCACATTCTCATGAGTGGGCGCTGGCGGTCATCGCGCCAGAGGCGTCTGGCCTGACGCCGGGCGTCGACATTGAGTTTTTTGCCCCCGGGATGATGCAGCGGACAGCGCACCTGTTTACCACACCGCAGGAGCGGGAATGTCTTGCCGCCAGCCCGTTCGACGAGGCCAGCGCGCTACTCATCACCTTTTCCGCGAAAGAGAGCCTTTATAAAGCGCTCTATCCTGAGGTTGGCCGCGCCCTCGATTTTGACGCGGCCCGCATGTGCCACATCGCGCCTGAAGAGCAGAGGATCACCCTGGAGCTGACCCAGACGCTGTCACCTCAACGCGTAAAGGGCAGCCGGATCCAGGGCTATTATCAGCTCTCAGGCGACAGGGTTATCACGCTCATTGCCTGACGCCAGCAAGGGAGCCAGATACGCCATCACCATGTCGATGCCCTCCCCCGGACGGCGCAGCGGATTATGCCCCTGACCGTGGGTCTCTGCCAGCCTCGCGCCAGGCCAGGCGTTGACCAGGCATTCCGCTTCGACCCGCAATACGATGTCATCGCTGCTGTCGTGAATAACCAGAGCAGGCTGATCGACCTGCTGCAGCCCCTCATAGGCGTTAAAGCGCTGCCAGACCGCCTCGCCAATACCAAAGTACCCTTCAATATACCGTCGTAGCCTTTGCTGCTGACGACCCGGGAGATTCAGGATCGCGGCATATTTGGTGACCAGCCCGCTAAAGTGCGTCGGCGCCCCCACGATAACCAGCGCGCGGGTCCGCAATCCCGCTTTTACCGCATTAATAACGGATAACCCGCCAAACGAGTGCGCCACAATCGCGTCAAAACCCCCTTCCTGCTGCGCCAGCTGTTCAATGATTTCAATGAACTCGACGATGCTGCTCTGACGTCCAGCCGCGTTGCCATGTGCGGGGGCGTCAAACCCGATGACCTGAAAGCCCTTTTCGACCAGCGTCTTGATCAGCCTGCCAAAGTGGGAAGCCCTCGACTCCCAGCCGTGGGCTAACAGCACGGTAGGTCCCTCGCTGCCCCAGCGGTACACCACCGCATGTTTACCATTACTCAAAGGGAGAGACTCAATGCGGCTCGCCAGCGCCGTCATCTCTTTATCGCCTGCACGCGTCGGCACCCGGCGCGGCGTAAAAAACCGATTGCCCAGCCAGTCGGCGGTCGCCCCCGGCACAACCCGATCCATCAGGCGGATACCGGCCTTCACGCATGACACCATCGGTGAGCGCAGGTAGGCGGGGCCACGATACTGCTGGTAGGCTTGCTCAATCAGACGATCAAATTGCTCACTCATGGGACTCTCCGGAAACACAGGGAACAGTGGACTTAACCGCGGATGATTCAGACTGACGGATCAGGGCACGCTCTGCGTCACTGGCAACGTGTTCGTCCCAGTACGCGAGTTTTGCCTCCATTCGCTTAAACCACAGCGGCGGGATCAGCGCGTAAAAAATATGGGCGACATACCCTTTTTCGATTCCCACCGCGTAGCTGTGCGCCTGCAAATTCCAGTATTCACGACGCGGATGGGTGTGATGATCGGAGTGGCGCGTCAGGTTCAACAGACCGGCCGACGAGGCCCGGTTATTGCAATCCCAGCTGTGTCGCGGCTCCACCCGCGTGCCGGGAAGGCGGACCAGACCGTAGTGCTGGATGTAATTCACCGTTTCAAACAGGAACTTAGAGACCAGCATGGTCACCAGGCACGCCAGCGCGCCCCGGACGCCCGCCGCCGTAAAGCAGATCGCCACGATCAGCAGGCTCATCAGCACCCCGCTCACCACCCGGTTCACCAGCATGGCGCCGCCTCGGTTCTGAAGCGACAGCCGCTGCGCTTCCACCTGCCAGGATTCAACATACTGCGACAGAGAAGAACGGATAAAGAAGCGATACACACTCTCCCCACGACGCGCCGTCGCGCCGTCCGCCGGGGTCGCCACGTTAGGATGATGCGAATAGACGTGTGAAATCGAAAACTGCGCATCGCCGACCAGCGCCAGAAGCCAGCGCCCGACCATCATCGCCGCCAGGCTGTGGGTTTTGTGGATAAGCTCATGGGCCACCACGGTGTTGGTGCTCATGGTATAGCCGGTGGAGACCGCCGCAAGCAGCAGCTCAGGCTCGGTAAGGTGATGCAGCGCCATGATGTTGTGACCCGTCAGGGCGGAAAGCCATGCGCCAAACCCGAGCAGATCGCCCGGCGCGGCCTGCCAGATCAGGGCGAACAACGCCAGCAGCGCGGCCGGGAGCTGTAAATACGGGATGATTTCCAGCAGCGCCGGCAGCCGGTAGTGGCGATCGGCGGTGTCGTGCGTGGTTGCGTTATCGAAAAGGAGATAGCTCAGCGTCACGCAGAGGATGGAAACGACGATCCACACGCCGCCGAGCACGGTTGTGAGCGCGGTCAGCGGAAAAAAAAT
This sequence comes from Enterobacter sp. PL_is514, assembly GCF_055816715.1. Classification (NCBI taxonomy): domain Bacteria; kingdom Pseudomonadati; phylum Pseudomonadota; class Gammaproteobacteria; order Enterobacterales; family Enterobacteriaceae; genus Enterobacter; species Enterobacter sp. PL_is514. The sequence goes on from NZ_JBVPGN010000033.1 coordinate 443,901, forward strand.
GCAGGGGACAAGGGCAAATCTCAGGTAACTCAACATACGGGCTCCTTATTGTTATGACTGTTTTTTGCACCGACCGGCGGGGAGAAGCAGTCCATTTCAAGCAGGTGGCTCATCACCCCTCCGGCAAGCAGCCTCTGCCGGCACGCCTGCGCCAGCGCGGGATTGCCGCAAATCACGACGCGCCATTCGGCTACCGCCGTCCGGCGGGGATAGAGGGCGCGCCAGTCGTCCAGCCAGCAGGTAATGCGTCCTGCCAGCTCCATCGCCTGAACCTCACGCTCCCGGGATAACGCGTGCAGATAGTGAAAACCGGGATAGTGCTGACGCAGACGATGCAGTTCCTGCAGGTCGAATGTGTCCTGCCGCCTGCGAACCGCGTGGATCAGCATGACCTCGCGGTGGGGATGACGCGCCAGCGCGGCGCGGACCAGACCCAGCGTCGTTCCCAGTCCCGATCCACTGGCGATAGCCAGCAGAGGACCGTTACCGTCATCCCGCTGGCCGAACTGCCCCAGGCAGTCTGAGAGCCACACCTTCCGTCCAGTCGCCTGTTCATCACACAGCAGTGGGGATAGCCGCCCCTCTTCACGGCGCGTGATATCCAGAACAATCTCTCGCCCCTGGCTCGGCCAGCTCACGGAGAAGCTCCGGATATCCTTATCCTTTTCGAGACCGACCTGAACGTATTGTCCTGGCTGAAAGGGCAACGCCTGCTCCGCCAGCAGCGTCACGCGCCATACCGTGGATGAGAGCGCAACAGCCCGCTTAACTCGCGCAGGCGTCCAGGACGCGGATGCCGCGGCCAGCGTTAAATCCGATTCTGGCAGGCACTGGCATGCCAGCACGTGGCCGGCGGCAATCTCCTCCTGGCTGAGCAAATAGCTCAGGTCGACAAGCGAACGCACCTTGCCGCTCGTTACCCGGCAAAGACAGGATTTACACGAGCCGACCTGGCAGTTATACGGCAGGGAAACGCCGGCGTTGAGCGCGCTTTCGAGAAGCGTATGGCCGGACGGCAGGGGGAATTCATGTCCCTCAAGCGTCCCCTGAAAATGACCACGTCGGGAAAACCATCTCTTCAGCATCTTATTGCTCCCCGCACAGCAGCAGCCCGTCGTCAAAGACACTGCCCATCATCACTTTTCCGCCCATGGGCGCGGCAACGCTGACTCCCGCCAGCGACGCACCGTGGCTTTGATAGAAAATAGTGGCCTGACTGATTTCACCCTGTGCGCCGGTTGTCAGCCTCCACACCATGGACGGTGAACGCGCCTGGGCATCTTTCTGATAGGCGGCCAGCTTCAGAAGCTGCGGGTGCGCCGCCACCAGCATTCCCTGCCCGTCCGGCAGGATATTGTCGACGCCATGCAGGCCGCTGAAGCGCCCCAGCAGGACGGGCGCAGCCTCGTTCGGCTGCCACGCCCAGCTGCTCACCGCGCCGCGGGTGGTTTCCGCCACGTACAGACGCCCCAATTGTCGGTTGTAATAAATGCCGTTCGCAAAATGCAGGTCATCGATCAGGATATGCAGCCCCGCCTCGTCTGCCAGCAGGACGCTGGACAGCGGCAGTCGCAGATAGTCCTCCACGCGTCCCGCGAAGCCCGTCCACCGGTGGTCCCGCGTCAGCAGCCAGCGGGTTTTATCAATGACGCTGATATCATTGATGTTGTTTCCGACCGCGCGCGACAGGGCGGGTTGATACTCAAGACGCATCTGCGCGCGATTAAAGCGAAACACGTCAATGCTGTCCTCCTGGGGACGGTGGTTCACCACGTAGATCCACGTCTCGCCCTCCTGCTGCCAGACATCGATACCGTGCGGGAAAAAGGCATCCGGATAGTCACCTGCCAACCGCCGCGGCCTGTCGCTGCCGTTGAGATAATAGAGCGCGCCGGGCGCGCTGCCGTGTCGGTTGAGGCTGCTGGCTATTGCCCCACCATCCGATAAGGGCGCGATATCTTCCGCGCCCTCAATGCCGGTGATTTTTTGGCACTGTTCACCGCCGCGCTCCTGCACCTGATAAAACAGTCCGGCATCGATCAGCAGATTAACCACGAACGCCAGCACGGCGCCCGCGAGGACAAAAATCGTCAGCTTTTTCATGATGCGGCCAGCGCCTCTGATGACGAGAACAATGCATCAACAGCCTCTCCGCCCTGCTCGGCCAGCACAGCGATCGCCTTCAGGAAGTGCTCCAGCAACGCACGGGCGCTCGCCTCGGTGAAATAGCGTATCTGGTAGTCCAGCTCGACGGACAGCCCCTCTTTCGTCTCGAGAATGTTAACCATCAGCGGGAATTCGACGGCGCCGATCGGGAGGAGCGACAGGCTGGCCTCCCACTGCCGCAGCTCTGCCAGCGGAGCATGCGGCTCGACGTTAAAGGTCGCCAGCAGCGGAAGCGGCGCATCCTGACCGTGGAAGCAGCGTGACGGCAGGGCGGGCTCGTCGCGCTGCGCGAGGATGCCGTCATGGATTGCCCTGGCGACATCAGATAACGACGCACAGGCGGCGCTGTCGATACATAGCGGCAACAGCCGGACGCACTGGCCGACAAGCGCATCGCCCTGCCCGAAATCCCGCCCGGCATCCGGCACGCCGACCGGCACCGGGGAATGACCGACCGCCTTCTCAAGCGTCAGGGTAAAGAGCGCATTCAGCATCGCGAAGCGGGTCACCCGCAGCTCGGCGGAGGCTTTGCGCAGCTGCGCGGTCAGGCCCGGATACGACAAGCGCTGTACCACCCGCTGCCCCTGATACGTCCGGGAAGGTGCCATTACGGTAAGGACGTCTGGCGTTGCCCGGCGGGCAGGAAGCGCCGCAAGACGCGCAGGTAGCGCTGCCTCGCTGACGATGTTCTGCGCACGGATAGCCTGCAGATAGCTTGCCGCAGCCGCCAGGTCAGGGCGTTTACCCGACGCCAGGGCATCGTAAAGATGCAGCAGCTCGCGCAGCATCACCATGAACGACCAGCCGTCCGCCACCGAATGATGTGCCGCGATGGCGAGCGTGGTTTTCCCCTCATGGCGGACCAGCAGCAGTCGGGCCAGCGGCGCGGCGGTCAGGTCAAAGGTACGCGCGGCAAACTCAGCGAGACAGGCGGCAGGCGCCGCGTATTCCTCGCTGATATCGACGGTGGGCGCCAGGGCCACCTGAAGTTCGCCTGCGTCAGTGAACTGCATACGCAGCGCGTCATGGCGCTCGCACAGCAGTTGCCAGGCGGCAAGCATGATCTCGCTGTCTACGTTGCGCGGCGTTTCAATGACGCCGCCGATCGTCCCGGCCAACCGCCCGCTTTCATCCCGCGCGGCCAGCTGCAGAAAACGCTGCTGGCTGTCTGCAACGGCATAGCGCGTGTCGGGGCGCAATCCGGCCTGCCCAAAGAAGCCGTCCACGCGCATGGCGTTAACGCTCTCTTTCACTGCCGCAATAAAGCGGTCGATATCCTCGTCCGCGTGTGCGACCGAGACAAAGCAGTTACGCCCTTCCCAGATGAAAATGCCGCGCAGCATCAGGTGGTGGAAGAGGATGTCGTAGTTGCCGTTGAATTTGAAACGGAACAGGCTGCCGGCAGAGACGATCTCAATCGGCGTACCGGTTGCAGAGAACCAGGTATTTAGCGACATCGTCAGACGCGCGGTTTTTTGGTTGATGTCGTCATACAGCGCCGGATGGGCTTTGATGTACTCCAGCACGGCTTTGCTTGCCGCCATGGTCAGCGGATGCTTGGAGAAGGTACCGGCAAAGAAGATCAGTTCAGCCTGCGGCCAGGAGTCATCGCCATACTGCCAGAATCCGCCGTCGATACTGTCCATAAAGCGGCTGGAGCCTGCAATCACGCCGATCGGCATACCGCCGCCGACAATCTTACCGTAGGAGGCGATATCCGCCTGAACGCCGTAATAGGCCTGCGCGCCGCCGGCCGCCAGACGGAAACCGGTGATCACCTCGTCAAACATCAGCGCAATGTTGTGGGTTGTCGTCAGCTCGCGGAGGGTATGCAGGTATTCGCGCGGCTGATGATCGGGATAACGGCTCTGCACCGGTTCGACGATCACCACCGCCAGCTCGGCGGCATAGCGGGCGATAAGCGCCAGGCTCTCTTCGCTGCCGTAATCGAGCACCAGCAGGTCGTCCACCAGCGATGGCGGCGTACCGGCGGCAATCGGCGTGGCGCGCTCGGGGGTTTCTCCGCCCTGCTGCCGCCCCAGAATGCCGTCAAACACGCCGTGATATGAGCCGCTAAACAGCGCGACTTTATTTTTCCCCGTAACGGCGCGCGCCAGGCGCACGGCGCTCATTACCGCTTCAGAGCCGGAGTTACAAAATGCCACCCGCTGCTGGCCGGTCAGCTCGCTGATAAGCGTTGCCACCTCGCCCGCCAGCGCGCTTTGCGGCCCGATCTGCATGCCCCGCGCCAGCTGGTCGGCAACGGCCTGCTGCACGCAGTCCGGTGCATGCCCCAGCAGGTTGGCGCCAAACCCCATCGTAAAGTCAATATACTCGTTGCCATCAACGTCCCAGATGCGCGAGCCCTGAGAGCGTTCCCCCACTAAGGGATAAAGCATCTCCTTGGTGGATAAACGAAAGCCCGCAGAGGCCCGGTTATCCGCCAGCACGGCGCGGTACTGCTGGGCATTGCGTTTCGACCCGCCTGTTTTATCGACAAACCGCTGGGTGAGCTGCGCCAGATGCTGGTCGCGCTCGGCGCCCAGGGAGACCTTTTTCGTCTCTTTTTTAAACCAGCTGCTGTGCGCGCTGGCCTTCACCGGTGCGGCCGGGGTGGCGACAGGCGCTGGCGCGATGACGTCCGGCATCGTTGGCGCGACGGGCATCGGGAGAGTCTGCGCCGTGCCGTTGAGCAGCGTGAGCTGCTGGGACATAAGCTCCAGCTGGCGGGCAATCAGATCCTGAACCGCGCCAGGCACCGGCTTGCTGGTTTCCGGCATAGCCACGACAGGCTGCGCCGCCTGCCCGGCGGTTTCCGGGGTGCTGAGCGGAGCCGCAGCCGCCGCTGGCTGCGCGTGCTCCACCACATAACCGATCACCGCGTCCAGCGTATTGAGCTCTTCAAACAGCGCCCGTACCGGGATGGCCACGCCGTAGCGGTCTTTAATGGTATTGATGGCATCCAGCAGCACCAGCGAGTCCGCCCCCATTTCCAGGAAGGGCAGTTCGTCGTCAAGCGTGGCGGGATCCGCCTCAAGAAAACCGGCAATAATCGCTTTTATTTCAGCGGCTAAATGGTGTTGATTTGACATAGCGTCCTCTTTTGCAGATGGGGTCTGCGCTGGCGTCTCATCCGCCAGCCAGTAACGTTTGCGGCAGAACTGGATGGCAGGCAGGTTTAACGCCTCCCGCGTGGTCGCGTGGTACAGCCCGCTCCAGTTGATGTCGTGCCCTTGCTGCCACAGCGTTCCCAGCAGCGTCAGCAGTGATTTGTACTCATGTCGCCGATCGCCTGCGGCCAGCACCCGGTGACGGCGGTCGGTGGCGGTCACAAATTTGCCCAGCGAACTGTCCGCGCTCAGATCGATAAAGGTGAACTCAACCTGCGCAAGCACGTTTTGCACGCCCTGAAGGAAACGCACGGGCTGGCGAATTTGCCGGGTCCAGTAGTCGGCGTCGGTTTGGTCGCACGCCTCGCCGTTCAGGTTGCTGTAAAACGGGATCGTCCCGCGGGTGAAGGTGACGTTGTTGACCAGCCACTCGCGCCAGGCACCCAGGATCGGCTCCATCATCGAAGAGTGAAATGCGCTGGCGGTTTTAATTTTTCTGGCGTGGCCGCCCTGAGCAGAAATGGCCTGGAGACAGGCGTCAATCGCCGTCTGGCTGCCTGCGATGGTGGTCAGCGTCGGCGTGTTGAATGCGGCAATATCAATGTCACCCGCCCAGGGTGAAATCAGCTGGCACACCTCGGCTTCACCGCTGAAGACAACCGCCATCGCCCCTTCCTGCGTCAGGGCTGACATCAACAGCGCGCGCTGATGAACCATAGCCAGCCCGTCGTCGAGCGAGAGATAGCCTGCGATGACCGCCGCGCAGTACTCTCCCAGGCTGTGCCCCATCACGGCAGCCGGACGGGGTCCAAACTGCATCACGCTCTGAGCAAGCGCGTAGCTACAGGCAAATAAGGAGAGCTGACAGGTTCTGGCGCAGCGCTGCCAGCTATCGTCACGGGCAAACAGCGCCTGCGTGATATCAATCTGATAACGCTGCCGGATGGTCGTCGCCAGCGCGTCAAACTGGGCGCGATAGTGCGGCAGATGGTGATACAGCTCGGCCCCCATGCCGATTTGCTGGGTGCCCTGCCCCGGGAAGAGCCAGACCTGAGGCTGGGCTTTACCTACTTTGCAGGCCGTGAGCTGCGCAAGGCTGTCCGCCAGCTGGGCGCGGTCCGCGCCATACGCCACGCCGCGATAGCGGGCCGCGTCGTAGCGGGTGTTCACCAGCCGACACCAGGTGGCGATATCGCTCTCCTGACATGTCGATAACCCTTTTTTGACCGCCTCCCGCTGAAGGGTAAACGCCCCTTCATCATGTGAACCGATCAGAAGCAGGCCGTGGGGCGCAGCGGGCTCCTGGCGTTTTTCCACCGCTGGCGCGCTGCGCAAAATCACGTGACCGTTGGTGCCGCCGAAGCCAAAGCTGCTTACGCCCGCGTAGCGTGCGTCACCATCGGCATGCCATGAGGCAGGCTGCGCACCGCTTACCTCAACATGACGGCTAATCGCCGCAATATGCGGGTTTTTATGCTGGAAATTGAGGTGCGGCACGTATTGTCGGTAGTGCAACATCAGAGACGTTTTCACCACGCCCAGCACGCCCGCCGCCGCCTCCAGGTGGCCAATGTTGGTTTTAATCGACCCCACCTGGACAGGTGCGTTTTTTTTCCGGTCCGCAAATACCGCTTCCAGCGCCTGATATTCGATCAGATCGCCCAGCGCCGTTCCCGTTCCGTGCGCTTCGATATAGTCAATGCTGTCGCTGTCCACTCCGGCATCCGCCATTGCCTGCCGGATGACCGCCTGCTGCGATGGGCCATTTGGCGCGGTAATGCCGTTGCTGCGACCGTCCTGGTTCACGGCGCTCGCCACCAGCGTGGCATAAACCCGATCGCCATCCGCCAGCGCCTGCGAAAGCGGCTTAAGCACCACGACGCCACACCCTTCGCCACGAACGTAGCCATCGGCGCGGGCGTCAAAGGTTTTACACCGGCCGTCGGGGGCCAGCATCTGGGCGTCGGTGAAGACTTTTTGCAAATGCGGCGTCAGCGCCAGATTAACGCCTCCGGCAATGGCCAGAGAACTCCGTCCGGCCCGCAGGCTTTGCATTGCCCCCTCTATCGCCACCAGCGAGGAAGAGCATGCCGTGTCGACGGCGACGCTTGGCCCTTTTAAATCATAAAGATAAGAAATTCGGTTGGCCGCGATGCTGTGCGCGTTGCCTAAGCCGCTGTAGGCCGAGACGTTATCGCCGCAGGCCAGGGCATAGTCGCTGGCGCTGATCCCGACATAAACCGCCGTATCGCTACCGCGCAGGGAGGATGCCTTAAGGCCGGCATCGGTGAGCGCCTGTTGAACGGTTTCTAACAGCAGACGATGCTGCGGATCGATATAGACGGCTTCGCGGGGAGAGATGCCGAAGTAGCCTGCGTCGAAGGCGTCGACCTCGTCAAAGAAACTGCCTTTACGGTTAAAACCGTCAAGGGACGAGGTACGCCAGCGCTGCGCCGGGATCTCGCCGGTCGTGCTGTGGCCCTGCTGCAGCAGCGACCACAGCGCCTCCACGCCGCTATGCCCCGGCAGCTCCACGCCGATACCAATCACCGCAATGGCGCTTTCCGCGACGGCGGCGCTGACCGGCCGGACCGCAGCCGGTTCTCCCAGCGCGACCGCCAGCTGATTGATGGTGGGATAGTCGTAAATCAGCGCGGGAGAGAGCTCGCGGCCCAGCCGCTGTTCAAGCTCGCCAATGACGCCCACCGCCTGCAAAGAGCTCAAGCCAAAGCCGGTAAACGCGTCATCCCACCGGGATTCGCCGATCGTCGTGTTCAGCGTGTTGCCGATTATCCCGGCAATCAGCGCCGCCAGCGCGGGAGGGGTTTCCCCCGCGTGTTCAACCGGTTTTGACGCGTCCTGGCGGCTGCGCCAGGCCACGTCCAGGGTCCCCTGCTGATACATCATCTTCGCGCGGGTGCGCTGTAATTTCCCGCTGGTGGTGCGGGGGATTGCCCTTCGTTCGACAAGGAGCAGTTCATCCAGCGTAATGCCGTGACGCTCCGCCACCGCCGCGGTCACGGACGGTGCCAGCGTCGCCATATCGAGATCATTTTTATGGCGCGTCATCAGCTCAAGCAGCGCTACCGGGCGCTCGTCTTCACTGGCAAACACGCAGACCGTCGCTTCCGCCAGCGCGGGAGCGGACTGGCGGATCGTCTCTTCAATATCCGTCGGGTAGTGGTTCTGGCCGTTGATAATCAGCAGCTCTTTGAGCCGTCCGGTGACGTACAAATGGCCGGACTGGAGAAAACCCATATCGCCGCTGCGCAGCCACGGGTGCGGATCGCCTGCCAGAGACGCCCGGAAGGTTTCGCGCGTGGCGGCATCATTGGCCCAGTATCCGGCGGCAACGCTCGGACCACGCAGCCATATTTCTCCGCTCTCACCGTCAGCGAGCGGCTGATGGTGGTCAGGATCGACGATGCACACCTCGGTATCCGGCAGAGCCTGCCCGCAGCTCACCGCACCGGCCTCGTCGGAAACGCGGAGCCCCTGCCCTTTGTCCATTCCGGTGACAATGAGCGTGGTTTCCGCCATGCCGTAGCAGGGCAGGAACGCGCCGGGCCGGAACCCTGCAGGCGCAAAGTGTTCGCTAAACTGCTTGAGCGTGGCGGGCCGAATCGGCTCTGCGCCGCAAAAGGCCACATCCCAGCGCGAAAGATCCAGTGCCTCAACCTGCTCTTGGCCAATCTTACGCACGCACAGCTCGTAGGCGAAATTAGGGCCGCCGGAGGTCGTCGCCTGATAGTCGGAAATCTGTTTGAGCCAGTTAAGGGGGTTTTTCATTAACATCATGGGCGACATCACCCGACAGGGGAATGCGCCAAACACGGGCTGCAGTAGCCCGCCAATAAGCCCCATATCATGAAAATGCGGCAGCCAGATCGTGCCCCGGCTTTCGCTGTGGTGGCCGAAAAAGCGATGAATGGCATGTGAGTTAGCCCACAGGTTGCCATGGGTCACCATCACGCCTTTCGGGGAGCCCGTCGAACCCGAGGTGTACTGTAAAAAAGCCAGATCGTTGTCTGCTACCGGAACGGGGTGAAATGCCCCGGAGAAGGTGCGTTCAAGATGATGCAGACGATAACCCGCAGGAAGCGCGGACGTGTCGGGTTTGTCGAAGGTAAAAATAAGCGGGGATAACGGAAGTGATAGCTGGCCTAGCGTTTCTGCCCCCCTGGCTGTCGTAACAATACAGTCCGTTTGCGCATTACGTAATACGCCAGCAAAACGCTCCCACGCGCTTCCTGACGATTTTGCGGGCATCGGGACGGGAACCGCCACCCTGCCGGCGTAAAGACAGCCAAAAAAAGCGCCAATAAAATCTTCACCATCCGGATAAAGCAATATGACCCTGTCGCCCCGCTGCCCGTACTGCATTAAAGCCTCTGCAAGCGACGCGGCGCGCTGGTGTAGCTGGTCATAGCTTTGGCTGTGAATTTCACTGGCGCTGCGGACGAATTCAAATGCCGTCTGAGTAGTCTGTTGAACAGCAAGTTCGGGCAAAAGCTGGTTGAAGGAATGATATCCCCTGTTAAACAACTGATGAGACGGCATCATAATTCGCTCTATATTTTCAAATGTAATGAGGGTGAAAAGATTATTTTCCGGCGCGGCCAGCCAGCAGATCGTTACAGAAGTCGTTCCAGACCTTCAGCCACAGATCGACGCGCTGTTCCATCTCGGCGTAGCGGTCTTCCGTCAGCGCCTGGCAGAACAGGATCCATGCATCTTCGGAGTGACCATCTTCAATGGACTCTCCCGTTTCGCTTTCTACATGGATGCTGTGATAGCCCTTCGTGACGTCAATATCCGTTGCTTTATCAACACCTTTTGCCCACGGCGTGGCGAAGTCATGGAAGACGGTCTCGGCCACGGCCAGCAAACCCACCAGCTGGGTATAGTCGCCATAGGCATTCTCGAAGGTTGCGCGGCAGGCCAGAGAGCTGGACATCGGCAGCCAGGATTTCACCTCGTGTTCCGTCATCCCCAGCTGCTGGATGGTCGTAAAGAACTGCACGTAGTGCGCCAGCGCGGGCTGGCCGTTGTAATTGCCCTCGGCGTCTTCGCCCGGATGGAAGCCCAGCTCATCCAGCAGGTTGATTTGCAGCAGAAAACGGGCCGCCATTTTCGCCTGCGCACCCAGCGGCGCTTCCAGCTGTTTCGCCGCGCTTAACGCTTCAATAACGGCATCGGTAAAGACTTGCGCAAACGCGTGATAAAATTCCAGATGGAATACGCGCATCTGTTGAATATCAACTTCGCCGCTGTTCATTTTTGCCAAAATAGGGCTGCGCATCAGCGGATGGGATTCAATCCGGTCAATAAGCCTGTTGGCAAAGGCGCGGTTTTCGGTATAAACGTGCTTATCTACGGTCGCGACAATAGCGTCCCGACCCAGCTGGCGGGTATTCAGTAACGTTTTCATTTTTATTTCTCAGGTAGGTGATAGTTTACAGGGCGGAAACCCTGCCAATTGCCATTACAACTAACGCATACATTCCACAGCTAAACGGTATAACCTGCACATATTTAAATGGCAGATAAAAACACGATGCAATCAGCAGAACCGGAATACCCACCGAAAGTATCATCATGCAAATAACGGCATAATATTTATAGGTATAAGACACGGCGAGGTCATCAATACACATGCCATAGAGCATGGATATTAACGGCAGCATAATAAAGGCAATATGTGCCAGCCTTAACATTCTGCGATTTAAATCGGTATAGTTTTCATGTCCTTTGGGGGCGCGAAACGGTCCCTTAAAAGCGTACATCCCCATTAACCCACCCATCATTATGCCGACGACAATACCGCTCCAGCCAAAGGCAATCAGTATTGCACTGAGATTAGCCACTTTCTTTCTCCTGTTTAGTGGTGCACAAAGGTAAGGCGCCTGAGAAAATACAAGCACCTTTATTTATTAAAAATAAAATCAAATATAACGATTAAAAATCCGGGTATTCTTTATCCGTCGCGTATGTAATCGGTTTTTCAAATCCAGGAATGGTGATGCCATTCATATCAATCTTAATATCTTCCTCATTAATCCCTTGCTGGCCAAACAGATAAATGACATTGAGTTCACCCTGCGAAGCCGCCTCATCATACGCGTTAGCCTGACGTCGCACCTGGCGGTTACGCTGCTGATACTCCGCAAACACCGCTTCCCCATAGCGTTTGCGCAACCATTGATGGGTAAGCTTTGGCGAGTAAACCACCCCCGTGGCATTATTACCGCCAAAGCCTTTTGAATTTATAAAGGCAATCTGCCCCTGGCCTTCCTCTAATTTGCAGTCCTGAACAGGTATGGTTAAGCGTGCGTTGTTCACCTGTGGCGCAATGTGCGACACGCTTTTAATTCCCGGCAAAATGCCATAGCGGAAGACGCCGAGGCAGCTGATGAGCTGGTCGCCGCTGGCGGGCCCCAGGGAGTGACCAAGATACGATTTCACTGCCGTCACCGGCCAGTCGCGAATCGAAAAGGCTTGCGCAACGCGGTCAAAAATATCCGCCTCGGAGACGCAATTCTTAGGCGTGCTTGAACCGTGCGCCTGAATAAACGATCCCTTCTGCACCGTCTCTATCCCCGCCATCGATACCGCTGAGGCTACCGCTTTCGCCATGGTGATGTAGTTCCCCGGCCCCGGTGACGCGATAGAACGCTTAAAGCCGTCAGCGTTGATGAAGACATTCCCCACCGAACCGTGGATCTCTGCCCCAAGCTGCAGCGCCAGCTCGTCGTCCATTAACACGACGTACTGGCTGGATTCTGCGATCACAAAACCGCAGCTGTTGCCAAACGGGCGGCTGCTGTTGCGCCAGTCGGCCGTATCCGTTTCATCAATATGCTTAAGCTTGCTCTCCGTTGCCAGGGCGCCCATGGCATCGAATCCTTCAATCACCTCTGAGGTGACCGGCGCTTCGGCGCTGCCCACAACGGCAACGCGAATGCGCCCCGCTTTAATATCTTCAACTGCCGCATTCAGGTTATACAGAAACGTGGCGCATGCCCCCAGCGTGGCGCTGGTATGACCGACGCTACCCAGCACATACGCATTGAGGAAATCGGCGCACATGCTGTTCAGGCCCAGCGGACACTGTTTGGCGCTGACGCGATGGCCTTTCAGGCGCGACTGGAGCATACCGCCAAAGCCATAATCGTCGAGCTGTCCCATGATATTGCCCGAATAGACCCCGAGCTGATCCGGCGTGATGTTGGCCTGTATCTCTCGCCACGGGATCCCCAGGGCGTTGATGGCGTCTGACGCTCCGACAATCGCCATTTGTAGCGCCCGCGGATGGAACTGCGAATTGTAATGGTCACCCGGGCGGAATCCCTGCGGCAGTAAACCTGCAGCCTGAACCTCCGTGCGCAACAATGCCTCAATTTTACAGTCCATCTCTCCCTTAACGGTAATACGCACACGCTGATCCGCTAATTCTTCAACGTGCCATCCCGCCGGTAAGGGTTGAGGTAATTGTCTGGAAGATATATTAAAACTGAATCCTTCTTCGCCTGAAACCATATTCAATTTTGCATGGCTGACGATAGCATCGACATCAAAATAGTCGCGCGTAATTTTTCGGATAAGGGTTCCCTCAAGCGCCTCGTCTTTTATCTTCGCGGCAGCCTGAGCAGGTGTAAATCTTTTACCGGAAATGTCGCAATATCCGCCCTCATCATATTTAAGCACGCCCATCAGAATGGCTAACGATAATAACGTCGCTTGCCTTTCCTCTTCCGATAATGACTCAATAATCATTCGACGAAATGCATGATGTGAAGAACTACGACCAGCTGGACCATAGCCGCCAAAAGCCGTTATTACGGGTAATTTCGCCATAATTCATCCTGTAGTGGTCGTGGATTTATTTTGTTAAGTAAGTGCGATAATTTCAGATATTAGTTTACAAATTACCAACAAAAGCTAATATGAAAATCCAGCCAAAATGCTGACTTTTTTGGCCAGGACAACGATGAGCTACCAAAAATAATAGTCAAAACAGGTATTAATCAAAAATGACAAATACACAAATAGGATTTGTGTTATGTGAACGCATGCTAAGTTCCGGTCTCAGTCTTCCGATTGAAATGTGGAAAGCCGCAGCCAGTAGCTATTTAGCCGAGCAAAAAACAACATCCCACGCAGACACGCACAAACCGGAGACGTCTTCATTCAGGCTCTGTCGTCCGGAGAATATACTGAAAGTTCATACTATTGGCATAAATAACGAGCCCATCCTGACGCACAGTGGCTTCAGCATTACCGCCGATACTACCCTTGCCGCAGACAGGCACTATGACGTTATCTATCTTCCCGCCCTGTGGCGCAATCCTCGCGCGGTGGTCAGACAACAGCCTGAACTCCTGGCATGGCTGACCGAGCAGGCGGCGCGAGGAACCCGCATCGCGGCCGTAGGAACGGGTTGCTGTTTCCTGGCGGAGTCGGGATTGCTCAACGGGAAACCTGCCACCACCCACTGGCACTACTTCAAACAGTTCTCGCGCGACTACCCCAACGTAAAATTACAAACCAAACATTTTCTCACGCAGGCCGATAATATTTACTGTGCCGCCAGCGTCAAAGCCCTCTCAGATCTGACCATCCATTTCATCGAAACGATATACGGGAAACGTGTAGCCACCCATACCCAGCGGACCTTTTTCCATGAAATTCGAAGTCAGTTCGATCGCCAGTGTTACAGTGAAGAAAACAAACCGCATCCGGATGAAGATATTGTTCAAATTCAAATCTGGATAAAAGCCAACTGCGCCTCGGATATATCCATGCAAAATCTTGCCGATATGGCTGGCATGAGTTTGCGCAACTTCAACCGTCGCTTTAAAAATGCCACCGACATGTCCCCCCTGCAGTATTTATTAACCGCCAGAATTGAATCCGCCATGACGATGCTGCAATCCACCAATCTGAGCATTCAGGAGATCGCCAATGCGGTTGGATATCAGGATATTGCGCACTTTAACCGCCAGTTTAAGCATAAAACCACGGTGTCACCGGGGGATTATCGTAAGACGGTCCGGGCAAAGATGTTTAGTGCATAAACTCCGGTCATCTCTGATAATGAAAAGATGACCGCGAGGAGGCTCACCGTGCAAGGCGTACCGGAACAGTTTAATGATGAAAGAGACAGCGCGCGCTTTCGCCATCTGGCGCAGCTGCCGGGCCTGGAGCTGTACCACGCGCACATTTCTGACTACGCCTTTGAGCCTCACACCCATGAAGCCTTCGGGATCGGCACGATTGAAACCGGTGCCGAACGCTTTCGCTATCGCGGTACCCAGCATCTCGCGGCGGAAAAGTCCGTCGTTACCATGAACCCGGACGAGATCCATACCGGTGAATCCGCCACCGAGGGCGGCTGGCGCTACCGGATGGTCTATATCGAACCCGACCTGCTGGAAGAGGTGACCGGCCTCCGGCACTGGTGGTTTAGCGACGTAACGCGTCATGACCCGCTGCGCTCGCAGCAAATCGGCAGGCTCATTTACGGCCTGTGGCACACGGACGATCCGCTTGCGCAAAAAGGATTACTGCTGGATCTGATTGAGACCTTCCAGCCGTTTGCTCATCACGCGCCGCGGGTTCAGGAAGGTGCGCACCGCTTTGAACGGGTACGCGAGTATCTGCATGACAACTATATGCGCGCTCTGACGCTGGACGAGCTCGCCAGCGTCGTTTCACTCAGCCCGTATCATTTCCAGCGCCAGTTCAAAGCTCATTTTCACGTGACGCCACATCAGATGCTGATGGCCATTCGCCTCTGGCGCGCCAAAGCGTTCCTCACGCACGGCATGCCCGCGGCAGAGGTCGCCGCCGCAACCGGGCTGACCGATCAGTCGCATCTCACCCGCGCGTTTACCCACCGCTACGGCATTACCCCCGTGCGCTACCAGAAGCAGGTCACCCGGCGCTAATGCGCAACCTCATACAATACGCGCGCATTTGCCCCACCTACACTGAGAACAGCGTAAATACCTGTGGATGGAAAAATGATTAGTGGAGTGTTGTATGCCCTGCTGGCCGGGATGATGTGGGGGCTAATTTTTGTCGGCCCGCTGATCGTACCCGAGTATCCGGCAATACTGCAGTCGACCGGCCGTTATCTGGCGCTGGGGCTGATTGCCCTGCCCCTGGCGTGGCTGGGACGGGCGCGCTTGCGTCAGCTCAGCCGTCAGGACTGGGGGACCGCGCTGGCGCTGACCATGATGGGCAATCTCATCTATTACGTTTGCCTCGCGAGTGCCATTCAGCGTACCGGTGCGCCGGTATCGACCATGATTATCGGCACACTGCCGGTCGTCATCCCCGTCTTTGCTAACCTGCTCTACAGCCACCGCGATGGCAAACTGGCGTGGTCAAAAATGGCACCGGCGCTGATCTGCACCGCCCTGGGGCTGATATGCGTCAATATTGCCGAGCTGCGTCATGGGCAGGCGGATGTTGACCTGTGGCGTTACGGTTCTGGCATTCTGCTGGCGTTCATTTCCGTGGCGTGCTGGGCATGGTATGCCCTGCGCAATGCGCGCTGGCTGCGTGAGAATCCGGACAAGCATCCGATGATGTGGGCAACGGCGCAGGCGCTGGTCACGCTGCCCGTATCCATCGTGGGATATCTCGGCGCATGCCTCTGGCTGGGCCATCAGCAGCCGGACTTCACCCAGCCCTTCGGGCCAAGACCGTGGGTGTTTATCGGCCTGATGGTGGCGATTGCGGTGCTGTGTTCATGGGTGGGCGCGCTGTGCTGGAACATTGCCAGCCAGAAGCTGCCGACGGTGATCTTAGGGCCGCTGATTGTCTTCGAAACCCTGGCCGGACTGCTTTATACCTTCCTGATGCGCCAGAGCGTGCCGCCGTTATTCACGGCCTGCGGGATCGCGCTGTTGGTCATAGGGGTGGTGATGGCGGTGAGAGCGAAGCCGGAAAAACCGCGGGTTATTCCGGCGTCGGAGATGTAATTTTTGCCGGGTGGCGTAGCCGCCACCCAGCAAACCCTTAAAACGTTTCCCAGTTCCCTTCTGACGCCGCGGCTACAGGCTGCGATTTTGGCACATAGGTTTTCACCGGTGCCGCTTTAACCGCCTGATTGCGGGTGATTTTGAATACCGCTACCGCTTCGTTCAGGCGTGCAGCCTGATCTTCCAGCGCCGCCGCCGCGGCCGCAGACTCCTCCACCAGCGAGGCGTTCTGCTGGGTCACGCGGTCCATCTCGGCTACCGCCTGGCCCACCTGGTCGATACCGCGGCTCTGCTCGTCAGAGGCCGAGGCAATTTCGCCCATGATGTCGGTGACGCGGGTAACCGCATTGACGATCTCGGCCATCGTGGCGCCGGCTTCGTTAACCAGCTGCGAGCCCGCGTTCACGCGCTCACCGGAATCATCAATAAGCGCTTTGATCTCTTTCGCCGCCTGAGCGCTGCGCTGGGCAAGGGTACGCACTTCCCCGGCCACCACCGCAAACCCGCGCCCCTGCTCGCCCGCGCGCGCCGCTTCTACCGCCGCGTTCAACGCCAGAATGTTCGTCTGGAAGGCAATACCGTCGATCACGTTAGTAATTTGCGCGATTTTGCTGGAACTGGTGGCGATCTCATCCATCGTACGTACGACGCCTTCAACCACGTTACCGCCCTTCTTCGCCGTTGAGGAGGCGTCCAGCGCCAGACGGGACGCCTGACGCGCGTTATCGGCGTTCTGCTTCACGGTTGCTGTCAGCTGTTCCATGCTGGCTGCCGTTTCTTCAAGAGAAGCGGCCTGCTGCTCGGTACGGGAAGAGAGATCGTTACTGCCCGCAGAGATTTCGCCTGCACCGGTGTAAATCGTATCTGCGCCTTCACGCACCACGCCCACCGTGTTCGCCAGCGAGGTTTGCATCTCCTGAACGTTGCGCGCCAGGATGGCCATCTCATTTTTACCGTCAGCCTGAATCGGCTGGGTTAAATCCCCTGCCGCAATGGCGCGAATATGGTTAATCACCTCTTCCAGCGGCAGCAGCAGCACGCGGCGCATAGCAATCCAGCTGGAGATAATCACCACAATCACCAGCAGCATGACCGCAGAGAGGATCCACAGGATGTGCTTGTAATCACTTTCGTTATCCTGAATGCCTTTATCGGTGAGCGCGGCCTGCGCTTCACGCCATTCACGATAAACCGCCTGCATCGCGTTTTGTTTTTGTTCGGCATTCTGCTTGAACATATCTTCCAGATTGCCCTGGCTCAGCAGAACGTTCATTTGCGTCAGCGTTGTAGAGTAATTACGGTACTGCTCCTCAAGGCGATTCGTCAGGTTCTCATCCAGGCCTGGCGTATTCGGCAAGGCATAGTATTTATCGTAATGAACCTGCGCTTCAGTCAGCAGATTTTTCGCCGTGGTCACCAGCTCATTCAACTGACCGCCGTTAATTTGAGAGGCCATGCTGCTTTGCAGGCGCAGCATCCCGCGGTTCAGGGTGACGCGCGCCTGGTTCAGACTGATCCACGCATCGGTAAACTCCGCCACGTTCTTGCTGGAGAGCTGCGCCACGGTGAAGTTGTCTTTATCGTTGTTCAGGGCGTTGATAAAGATACCGGCGGAAATCACTTGCATGATGCCGAGCACGAGCAGCACCGAAATCAAAAGGGTAATGACTTTTATACGTTTAAACATGCGTTGCCTTTGTTATATGCAGGTTTGTCTGACGTGGATATATCGGCAGGCGCAGCGGGTTGTTTACTGTTTCTCCACCTTTAAAAAGTTTCGAAACCACTTTCCTGAGCCCATTCAGAGAGTTAAATCGGATATTTTTTTGTGATCTGCATCTCACTTTTTCCCGTCCCTCTAAAGGGTTATAGCGCCGGCTTAAAGATGCATTTAATATGCATCTTATATTATTGATGACGAGGTAACTGCTATGGCCTTTCGCGACCAACCCCTTGGCGAGCTGGCGCTCTCCATTCCTCGCGCTTCTGCGCTGTTCCGTAAATACGATATGGATTACTGCTGCGGCGGTAAGCAAACCCTGGCGCGTGCGGCTTCACGCAAAGAGCTGGACGTTGAGGTGATTGAAGCAGAACTGGCGCAGCTGGCCGAGCAGCCCGTCGACAAAGACTGGCGAACCGCTCCGCTCGCGGAAATCATCGACCATATCATCGTGCGATACCATGACCGTCACCGTGAACAGCTGCCGGAGCTGATCCTGCAGGCGACCAAAGTCGAGCGCGTCCATGCCGACAAACCTTCCGTACCGCGCGGTCTGGCAAAGTACCTGACCCTGCTGCACGAAGAGCTTTCCAGCCACATGATGAAAGAAGAGCAGATCCTCTTCCCGATGATTAAACAGGGAATGGGAAGCCAGGCGATGGGACCCATCAGCGTGATGGAAAGCGAGCACGATGACGCGGGTGAACTGCTGGAAGTGATCAAACACACCACCCACAACGTCACGCCGCCGCCAGAAGCGTGCACAACGTGGAAAGCGATGTACAACGGCATTAACGAAACGATCGACGACCTGATGGAACACATCAGTCTTGAGAACAACGTTTTGTTCCCGCGGGCTTTAGCGGGGGAATAAAAAAGGCCGCTGCGGCCTGATGCCCTCACCCCGACCCTCTCCCACAGGGAGAGGGTGCAAAAACTAAAAACGGCAACTGACGTTGCCGTTTTGCTTTTACCTTACGCCTGCCATCCGTTTCTTACCGATAAACACCCAGCCCAGCCCCAGCGCGATAAACCACAGCGGCGTGACGATAAGTGCCTGGCGGGTATCATCTTCCAGCGTCAGCAGAACCAGCACGAAGACGAAGAACGCCATGCACACCCAGCACATTAGCTTGCCCAGCGGCATCTTGTAGATCGATTTTTCATGCAGGTGTGGACGCTGCTTGCGGTACACCAGGTATGAACAGAGGATGATGGTCCAGACGAACATAAACAGGATCGCAGAGACCGTGGTGATCATGGTGAACGCGCCAATCACGCTTGGGTTCACGTAAAGCATCACCACACCGCCCAGCAGGCACATGCAGGAGAAGGTCAACCCTTTTGCCGGTACCGCACGCTTAGAGAGCTTGGCGAACGCGCTCGGCGCCACGCCTTCCTGCGCCAGACCAAACAGCATACGGCTGGTGGAGAATACGCCGCTGTTGGCAGACGAGGCAGCAGAGGTCAGCACCACGAAGTTAATCAGGCTCGCGGCAGCAGGCAGGCCTACCAGCACGAACAGCTCGACGAACGGGCTCTTGGTAGGTACCACGGAGCTCCACGGCGTCACGGACATAATGATGACCAGCGCGAAGACGTAGAACATGATGATACGCACCGGAATGGAGTTGATGGCGCGCGGCAGGGACTTCTCCGGATCTTTGGTTTCCGCAGCGGTCGTTCCGACAAGCTCAATCCCCACAAACGCGAACACCGCAATCTGGAAACCAGCAAAGAAGCCGCTGATGCCTTTCGGGAACCAGCCGCCGTCATTCCACAGATGGGTAAACGACGCCTGAACGCCGGTTGGTGACTGGAAGTGGGTAAGCACCATTACCAGGCCCACCACGATGAGCCCAACAATGGCCACGATTTTGATCATCGCAAACCAGAACTCCATCTCACCGAACATTTTGACGGTGGCGAGGTTCAGGCTCAGCAACAGCACAATAACCGCCAGCGAGGCCACCCAGTCCGACAGCCCCGGGAACCAGAACTGCGCATAGGCGGTAATCGCCACGACGTCCGCCATACCGGTGACGACCCAGCAGAACCAGTAGGTCCAGCCGGTAAAATAGCCCGCCCATGGACCGAGCAGGTCTGAAGCGAAGTCGCTGAAGGATTTGTATTCAAGGTTCGAGAGCAGCAGTTCACCCATTGCACGCATCACGAAGAACAGCATAAAACCGATAATCATATAAACGAATATGATTGACGGTCCGGCGAGACTGATGGTTTTGCCTGACCCCATAAACAGCCCGGTACCGATGGCACCCCCAATCGCAATGAGCTGAATATGACGGTTTGTGAGATTGCGCCGTAGCGACTGTTCGGACGACGCCTCTTCGTCGGCGACGACTTTGACCTGGTCTACCATGTGATATTTTCCTGTTTATGCCTGTCTGTGTTGTTAAGGCTCTTCTGGCCTTTAAATACGTCAAAAAAATGACGTTCCCTTGTAAGGGCTAATCGATATTAGGTAAGAATCGGCGGGATGAATACTATGATTTAGATATTATGTTAATAATATGTTGAAAGTGAGTGTCATATCACTCATACAGCGCGAAACAGCTCACAAAAATACACGCAACAGTTTCGTTTGCAAGATAAAATGTTGATAGCACCATAACTATAGGTTTTTACACTATTTTCCTCTCCCCAAACGGGGAGAGGAAATAAGAAAATTCGATTACAGAATTTCCAGCAGCTCGACTTCAAAGACCAGGGTGCTGAATGGCGGGATGGACGCGCCAGCGCCGCGCTCGCCGTAGGCCAGGTTATGCGGGATAGTCAGTTCCCATTTGGAACCCACTGGCATCAGGGTCAGGGCTTCGATCCAGCCTGCGATAACGCCATTTACCGGGAACTCAGCCGGTTCGCCGCGCGCCACGGAGCTGTCGAAGACGGTACCGTCGATCAGCTTACCGGTGTAGTGCACGCGAACGTGGTCGGTACGCGCCGGGATTGCGCCGTCGCCCTGATTGATCACGCGGAACTGCAGACCGGATTCGGTGCTGTTCACGCCTTCACGTTCGCGGTTCTCTTCCAGATATTTCACACCTTCGGCGGCCATCTCTTCAAAGCGCGCACGACGCACGGCGTCAGCACGTTCGTGGATTTCACGCAGCGCACGGTGCACGACGTCAACCGGAACGGCAGGCTGTTTGCCTTCCAGCGCGTCAGCGATACCCGCCACCAGCGCTTCTGGTAACAGACCTTCCAGGCCGGATTCGCTCAGCTGCTGTCCTACCTGCAAGCCGATACCGTAACTTGCCTGCGCTTCGATAGTGTCAAAAGTCGGGGTGGTCATGGGTTTTCCTTCCATCACATTTAAAGTAGCGGGCAGCATATCAGCCATGCCCTTATGGGTAAAACTTTGTCTGAAGTTAAGGTGACAAACCGCGACGAAACAGAAACAATAGAGATAACCAGGATTAATCCCGAACTGATGTCACGGATGTCGGGTTTACTACGCCGTTCAGGCAGTTAGCAAACTATACTTCGGGGCACAGGATAAAAAATACGCGGAGCAGGAGGAGTGCCATGCCCGGGCGATTTGAACTGAAACCTACCCTGGCGAAAATCTGGCAGGCGCCGGACAATTTTCGCATCATGGACCCGCTGCCTCCTCTGCATCGCAGAGGGATCATCATTGGCGCACTGATGGTGATCGTGGGCTTCCTGCTTCCTTCCGGGGGCGATGATGTCGATACCGCACCCGTCACCCGCAATGCCCAACTGGACATTCAGTCGCAGACGCGGCCGCAGCCTGACGCACAGCCGATGCAGACGCAGCTCGTCTCCCCGTCTAACGATCCGGGTCAGGTTGCGCCGGTTGAGCCAGAGCCCATTCAGGATGAACAGCCGCAGGATCAAGCCGCCGCCCCGTCTCAGCCTCAGACGCAGCAGCCCACCGGCATTGAGCAACAGTGGCGCTCCTATCGCGTAGAGCCGGGCAAAACCCTGGCACAGCTGTTCCGCGACCACAACCTGCCGCCAACCGACGTGTATGCCATGGCGAAGGTGGAAGGTGCGGGTAAACCGCTCAGTAACCTGCAGAATGGTCAGATGGTACAGATTCGCCAGAATGCCAGCGGGGTGGTGACAGGGTTAACGATTGATACGGGAAGTGGACAACAGGTACTGTTTACCCGCCAGCCAGACGGCAGTTTTATCAGGGCGCGTTAAGAGCCCGGATCTCTAAAACGCAAAACGCCGGCACAAGGCCGGCGTTTCAACGTGAGCAGAGTAAAAAATTACTCAGCTACTACGTTAACAACCAGTTTAGCGAACACTTCGCTGTGAACCTGGAAGTCAACTTCGTGCTCACCAGTGGTACGCAGAACGCCGTTCGGCAGACGAACTTCGCTCTTAGCCACTTTAACGCCTGCAGCAGTTACTGCATCAGCGATATCGCGGGTACCGATGGAACCGAACAGTTTACCTTCGTCGCCAGCTTTAGACGCGATGGTAACAGTGCCCAGTGCGTTGATTGCTTCAGCGCGAGCGTTAGCAGCCGCCAGAACGTCAGCCAGTTTGGCTTCCAGTTCAGCGCGACGTGCTTCGAAAAACTCAACGTTTTTCTTAGTAGCTGGAACAGCTTTACCCTGTGGAACCAGGAAGTTACGTGCGTAACCCGCTTTAACGTTAACCTGATCACCCAGGCTGCCCAGGTTTGCTACTTTATCAAGCAGAATAACTTGCATTACCTTATCCTCTTAAAGTCGTATTAATGGACCGTGCCCGATTACTGATGACGATCAGTGTACGGCAGCAGGGACAGGTAGCGAGCGCGTTTGATAGCGCGAGCCAGCTGACGCTGGTATTTTGCACGAGTACCGGTGATACGGCTTGGGACAATCTTACCGCTTTCGGTGATGTAGTTTTTCAGCGTTGCGATATCTTTATAGTCGATCTCTTGAACGCCTTCCGCGGTGAAACGGCAGAACTTGCGACGACGGAAATAACGTGCCATATGGCTAGTCTCCAGAATCTATCAAATCAATCTGCTCGGCATGCAGAACCATTTTGCTCAGGCCGTTCTTTGCCTTGTGGCAAGAGATGAACCCCTGAACGATTACTGCGCTACCGACCGTTAAACTGTGAGTAATGGCCTGGTTTTCGTGTCCGCTAATAATAACGGGCATTTGGCACCACGCCTGCCGGTGAAACCCGGCTTCCTCTTGCACAGAACGATGCTCAAGCACGAACTGGCAATGCGGAATTCCTGATGGACTGACCTTTCGAAGGGGAGCCCTGCATACGATGCCGGACAACGCCAGACGGTTGGTCATCAGAAATTACTCTTCAGAATCCCCAGCATCAGAATCATCTGCGGTTTCGTTTGCGAAATCATCGCGACGCTCACGGCGCTCGTCTTTCGCTTTAACCATCGGAGATGCTTCGGTAACTGCGTTTTTGGTACGCATAACCATGCTGCGGATAACGGCATCGTTGAAGCGGAAGGTAGTTTCCAGCTCATCGATCACTTCCTGCGGCGCTTCAACGTTCATCAGAACGTAGTGTGCTTTGTGCAGTTTGTTGATCGGGTAAGCCAGCTGACGGCGGCCCCAGTCTTCCAGACGGTGGATCGTACCTTCTGCACCAGTGATGGCAGCAGAGTAACGCTCGATCATACCCGGAACCTGTTCGCTCTGGTCAGGATGGACCATAAAAACGATTTCGTAATGACGCATCGAATTGCTCCTTACGGATTATTCAGCCTCCTGTCTGGGTCAGCCGAGGCCCGGGGAGGCAAGGAACGTGTTAAAGGTCGGCTGAAAAATTGACGCGTCATAATACTTGCGCGCCCCTGGAAACTCAAGCTGATTGCACAAATAATTCGCACAAAGCGCGAAGCGGGTCTAAGTCGGTGATTTAAAATTCATCACACCGAGAAGCGTTGTTTTTTTGAACAACACCATCAGAAATGGTCACTCATCGCGCAGCGATAAGCGATTACACTTTAATCAGAGCCCATCCAACACTGAAGGAGAAGGACAAACCGTCACACAGCACGCAGTCGTGGAGCGCATATCATGAAAAAAATCGCAATTACCGTACTGGCTGCGCTTTTGCTCAGTGCAAACGCAATGGCAGCCATCAAGATAGACGGCCGACAGGCCAGAAATATGGATGATGTGCAAAGCTTAGGCGTAATCTATATCAATCATAATTTCGCCACGGAAAGTGAAGCAGATCAGGCACTCAATGAAGAAACCGATGCCCAGGGTGCAACCTATTATCACGTGATGTTAACCCGTGAGCCCGGCAGCAACGGCAACATGCACGCCAGTGCAGATATTTACCGATAACGCTTTAACGCTAGCACCAGGAAAGCCAACAAAGAGAACATAGCCATAGTTTGACTTGCCCCCTGCCCGGGGGCTTTTTTTGTGAATGGCTCCGGAATACCACCGGTTACAACTGTTTTTGGTATTCCAGAGCACTTATTCACTTCTGCCCGTAGTAGGCATTCGGGCCGTGCTTGCGCATAAAATGCTTGTTCATCAGGTAATCATCAATGCCCTGTAGCTGTGGGTTGATGCCGCGGGCAATCCACGCCATTTTGGCCACCTCTTCCATCACCACAGCATTATGTACCGCGTCGTGAGCATCTTTACCCCAGGCGAATGGACCATGCTGATACACCACAATCCCCGGCGTATGCAGCGGTTCACTTTCGCCCAGCGTGTCGATAATCACCTTCCCGGTGTTGAGCTCGTACTCGCCTTCCACTTCAGCCTGCGTCAATGCGCGCGTGCAGGGAATATCGCCAAAGAAGTAGTCCGCATGCGTCGTCCCAAGTGCCGGTATGGGCAGCCCCGCCTGTGCCCAGGCCGTCGCGTGAGTGGAGTGGGTATGCACCACGCCGCCAAGGGACGGATAACGCCGGTACAGCGCCAGATGCGTGGCCGTATCAGAAGAGGGACGCCATTTTCCCTCCACGACGTTTCCGTCGAGATCCACCACCACCATATCGTCTGCTTTCATGGTGTCATACGCCACACCGCTCGGCTTGATCACGACCAGACCTTGCTCGCGATCGATAGCGCTCACGTTGCCCCAGGTAAACGTGACCAGACCATAGCGCGGCAGATCCATGTTGGCTTCAAAGACCTGCTGTTTAAGCTTAAGCATGTTCAGCCTCCAGCAATCCCGCCCGCGCCATACGTTCGCGCACCCAGTCCCGCGCTTTCACGACTTCGGCAGCCGGGTCGGCTGACGTTTCGCTCCACATCTCAATCAGGTAAGGCCCGCAATAACCCGTCTGTTTGAGCGTTTCAAAGCACCGTTCGAAATCCACCACCCCGGTGCCGAACGGAACATTTTTGAATACGCCTGGACGGGTATCTTTGACGTGCACCGCCACGATATGACCGACGCCCGCCTGCAGCTCCATCTGTACATCGTTATCCCATGCCGACAGGTTGCCGATATCAGGATAAAGCTGGAACCACGGGTTATTCAGATAGTGCGCGTAGCCCAGCGCCTTGCTGATGGAGTTCATCAACGGGTAGTCCATGATCTCCATCGCCAGCGTGACCTGCGCACGGCTGGCCATCTCAACGCTCTCCTTCAGCCCGTCACGGAAACGACGGCGCGTTTCGTCATTGGCTTCCTGGTAATAAACGTCATAACCCGCCAGCTGGATCACGCGGATACCCACGTCCTGCGCAAAGCGAATGGCTTTACGCATGATCTCCAGCCCCTGAGCGCGCACAGCATCGTCTTCACTGCCGAGAGGGAACCGCCGGTGGGCACTCAGGCACATCGACGGCACGCGTACCCCCGTTTCGGCGATGGCGCTCACCAGTGCGAGCCGCTGTTCACGGCTCCAGTCGAGACGAGAGAGGCGTTCGTCCGTCTCATCCACGGACATTTCGACAAAATCGAAGCCCAGCTGTTTTGCCAGCTGTAACCGCTCCAGCCAGCACTCCCCCACAGGGAGTGCCTTTTCATAGATGCCAAGCGGGACCTGTTTGGACAACATACCCGCTCCTTAGCCCCAAAGCTGAGCGATTGAGCGTTTGAACTGACGCGCCGCTTCCACCGGAGACGCCGCATCACGAATGCTGCGACCGGCAATAAAGACGTGAATCGGAATGCCCTTGAACAGCGGCAGATCTTCCAGCGCCAGACCGCCGGTGACGGTGACTTTGAAGCCCATATCCGCCAGACGTTTGATCGCGCTGATATCCGCTTCACCCCACGCCACGCCTGCAGCCTGCGCATCACGGCTGCGGTGGTAAACCACCTGCTGAATGCCCGCGTCACGCCACTCCTGCGCCTGCTCCCAGGTCCAGAAGCCGGTCAGTTCAATCTGCACGTCGCCGTTAAACTCTTTTGCCACGTCCAGCGCGCCTTTCGCGGTGTTGATATCTGCACAGCAGATCACGGTGACCCAGTCAGCATTCGCTTCGAAGCACATGCGGGAAAGAATTTTGCCTGCATCGGCGATCTTGGCATCCGCCAGCACGATTTTATGCGGATATAGGGCCTTCAGGTCGCGAACGGCGCGAACGCCCTCACCCACGCACAGAATAGTGCCCACTTCGATGATGTCCACTTCTTCCGCGATCAGACGGGTAGTTTCGTAAGCGTGGGACAACGTTTGGTTATCCAGCGCAACCTGCAACATGGGTAATGACATTTTCAATTCCTCTTAGACTGCCGCCGCAGTGGCGTTATCAATTAAATCCAGCACTTCCTGCTCGGTACGGCAGGCGCGTAAACGGTCAAAATTTGCTTCATCATCAAACAGATTGACGATCTGCATGATGCCCACCTCCTGGTGGGTGTTGGCATCCACGGCGGCCATGGTGATCAGGATGTCGACCGGGTCGTTATCTTCATGGTTAAACACCAGCGGCGTTTTCAGCGTCACAAGGGCAAAGCCGGTTTTTTTCACGCCCTCTTCAGGGCGGCCGTGCGGCATGGCCAGGCCTGGCGCAATCACAAAGTAAGGGCCGTGCTGCGCCACGCCATCAAGAATGGCCTGGTAGTAACGCGGCTCGACAACGTCAGCCTTAACCAGCAGATCCACGCTCAGCTTCACCGCCTCCTGCCAGGTGCTGGCCTCAGCCTGTAAAAGGATGGAGTTATTCTCTGCCAGCGAATCACGTAGTTTCATATCGCGTCCTTACTTCACGTCTTGTGGGAAGTGCTCTTTGATCACTTCCAGCAGTTTTGGTCCGAAATCCGCAGGCGACAGCATGTTGCGCACGCCCACCACGAATTTATTGCCCGACACGCTGATTTCGCCGGCGATATGAGTAGAGGCGATGATAATGTCGGCGCCGTTCAGCTCACTTTTGTATTCACCCACTGCGCAGCTGTTCACCGTGTGGTCGATGTTGGACTGGGTTAAAAACTGGTCCACTTTCATCTTCATGATCATGGAGCTGCCTTGCCCATTACCACACACAGCCAGGATACGTACGGTCATAATCGAAACTCCTTAATGAGCAGAGACTTCTGCTGTTTGTTTTTCCGCATCTTCTTCAGCTCGCAGAGAACGGCCAGCGAAGAACATATAAGCCAGAGCAATCAGGATGATGACGGCCATAAAGACCAGTCCGACGGAGGCAAAGCCCTGCATCATCGGCGGTGCCAGAATTGACCAGTCCGCCATGCCCATCCAGGCGCTCATACCGGTGAGCTTCACCGCCCACACGCAGCCAAAGATTTCCACCATGCCCATGACCAGGCAGATCTTGAGCGCCGCGCGCCAGCCGCCGAAGTGGTTAGCGAAGACGCCGATGGTGGCGTTGGAGAAGAACATCGGGATAAAGCCAGGAATAATCAGGATTGAGGAGCCGCAGCCGACCAGGATGCCTACCGCAATCAGCTGGCCGATGGTGCCCCACATAAAGCCCCAGACCACCGCGTTTGGCGCGAAGCTGTAGATGGCCGCACAGTCAATCGCCAGCACCGCGCCTGGGATCAGGCGCTGGGAAATACCGTTGAAGGCTTCCGACAGTTCGGCGACAAACATACGCACGCCCTGAGTGATGATGAAAATGGCCACCGCGAAGGAGAAGCCGGTCTGCAGGATATAGACCGTCCAGTGGGTTTTACCCGCCATCGCCTGAACGACGTCAATGCCGAAGGAAAGCAAAATGGCGCCGAAGAAGATGGTCATCACAATCGCGGTAGAAACGATGTTGTCGTGGAAGATATTCAGCCAGCCAGGCAGCTTGAGGTCTTCAACGCTCTCTTCTTTTTTGCCCAGGTACGGCGCAACTTTATAGGCAATCCAGGAGGCAAACTGCTGCTGATGGCCGATGGAGAAGCCGCAGCCGTCAGTCACTTCCTGAGTCGGCTTGTACATCATGTTGGAGGTGATACCCCAGTAGAGCGAGACCAGCACCGCGGTGCAGATAATCGTGGTCCACATTGGGTAGCCGAAGATATAGAGAGAAACCGCGATCAGCCCCGCCTGCTGGAACATGATGTGGCCGGTGAGCATGATGGTGCGAATGCCGGTAATACGGCGTAGCAGAACATAGATGATGTTCAGGGCCAGGGCGAGCAGTACCGCATACCCCACCCAGCTATAGGCATCACCCATGCGTTCAATGGTCGCCATCATTGAGGCGTAAGTGTCAGAGATGGCACCGTTGATGCCATACACTTCGGACATTTTGGCGACGACCGGCTTAAAGGTGCTGGTCAGAATGCCTGACCCCGCCTGCAACAGCATGAAACCGATAATGGTTTTGATGGTGCCTTTAATAATCACGCTGACGCTTTTGCGCAGCAGGATATAACCCAGACACGTCACGATACCCAGCAGCAGCGGGGCGTTGGTCATTACCTGATTAAAGAACACGGTAAAGACGTTGTAGAGGATCTCCATAACTCTCTCCAGAAATGAGAACACGAGGGGCAATCCCTGTGTGGTTGGTGTCATCACTCTATTAATCACAAATAATCACCACAAGATTGCATTTGATTATTTGTGACGTATCACGCAATTTATTTCCATGGTGTTAGTAATGATTTTCACTACCGTACATGATAAATAAATTAATCTTTATAATTCATGCAATTAATGTTTAATACTGGATAGTCTAACAAGGAATAAGTTCAGAGTACGTGAAGTTGCGCAGATAAAATTCCGCATTTTTGCCATTGCAAAGCGCGTCAAATGGTGCCAGCATAAATCACAACAAATCACCATGTGATTACTTTTGATTAAACCAGGAGTCAAAACGATGAGTAAAGTGAACACCATCACCCGTGAGTCATGGATTCTGAGCACCTTCCCGGAATGGGGCAGCTGGCTGAATGAAGAGATCGAGCAGGAACAGGTTGCTCCTGGCACGTTTGCAATGTGGTGGCTGGGCTGTACCGGTATCTGGCTGAAATCAGAAGGTGGTGCCAACATCTGCGTCGATTTCTGGTGCGGCACCGGCAAGCAGAGCCACGGCAACCCGCTGATGAAAAAAGGCCATCAGATGCAGCGCATGGCGGGCGTAGAAAAACTGCAGCCGAACCTGCGTACCACACCGTTTGTGCTCGATCCGTTTGCCATTCGCCAGATCGACGCCGTCCTTTCTACTCACGATCACAACGATCATATCGACGTGAACGTGGCGGCTGCGGTGATGCAAAACTGTGCTGACGATGTGCCGTTTATCGGGCCACAGACCTGCGTGGATCTGTGGATCGGCTGGGGCGTGCCGAAAGAGCGCTGCATCGTGATGAAGCCTGGGGACGTGGTGAAAATTAAAGATATTGAAATTCACGCGCTGGACGCCTTTGACCGTACAGCACTGATCACCCTGCCTGCCGATCAGAAAGCCGCGGGTGTACTGCCGGACGGTATGGATGAGCGCGCGGTTAACTATCTGTTTAAAACCCCTGGCGGCTCCCTGTACCACAGCGGCGACTCTCACTACTCCAACTACTACGCGAAGCACGGTAACGAGCATCAGATTGACGTGGCGCTGGGCTCCTACGGCGAGAACCCGCGCGGTATTACCGACAAAATGACCAGCGCCGACATGCTGCGCATGGCGGAAGCGCTGAATACCAAAGTGGTGATTCCGTTCCACCACGATATCTGGTCAAACTTCCAGGCCGATCCGCAGGAGATCCGCGTGCTGTGGGAAATGAAAAAAGACCGCCTGAAGTATAGCTTCAAGCCGTTCATCTGGCAGGTCGGCGGCAAGTTCACCTGGCCACTGGACAAAGATAATTTCGAATATCACTACCCACGTGGTTTCGATGATTGCTTCACCATTGAGCCAGACCTGCCGTTCAAGTCCTTCCTCTGATTGTGCAGCCGCATCGCCAGACATGATGTCTGGCGATGTCATATTTCTTTTAGTAATTTCACGCTATTTCAAATATCATCTTTTCAAATCAATTCTTATCGGAATAGCTCATGACGGAAGCGCAACGGCATCAAATTCTCCTGGAACTCCTGGCGCAAACCGGGTTTATCACCGTCGAGAAAGTGATCGAACGTTTAGGCATCTCCCCGGCAACGGCGCGGCGGGATATCAACAAGCTGGATGAAAGCGGCAAGCTGAAAAAGGTCCGCAACGGCGCGGAAGCGATCAGCCAGCAGCGCCCTCGCTGGTCTCCGATGAATATTCATCAGGCGCAGAATCATGATGAAAAAGTGCGGATTGCCAGAGCCGCATCGCAGCTGGTGAATCCCGGCGAGAGCGTGGTCATCAACTGCGGCTCCACGGCGTTTCTGCTGGGCCGTGAAATGTGCGGCAAGCCGGTGCAAATCATCACCAACTACTTACCGCTCGCCAACTATCTCATCGACCAGGAGCATGAGAGCGTGGTGATCATGGGCGGGCAGTACAACAAAAGCCAGTCCATCACCCTTAGCCCTCAGGACAGCGAAAACAGTCTCTATGCCGGGCACTGGATGTTTACCAGTGGCAAAGGCCTGACGGCAGATGGCCTGTATAAAACCGATATGCTGACCGCGATGGCGGAGCAAAACATGCTTAACGTTGTGGGCAAGCTCGTTGTGCTGGTCGACAGCAGCAAAGTGGGCGAGCGCGCAGGGATGTTATTCAGCCGTGCCGAACAGATCGACATGGTGATCACCGGCAAAGGCGCCAACCCTGAGATCCTCCAGAAGCTGGAAGATCAGGGCGTAAAAGTGCTGCGCGTTTAAAGGTGCTGGCGGAAAAACGCTACCGTGGCATCCAGCGCCGTTGGCGTGATGCGGTGGCGGACGCCCGGTTCCCACAGACAGGTCAGATTACCGTCCAGTCCTGCATTCATTAACGCCTGCTGCAGGCGGAAGGTTCCCTCGGGCGGGACCACATCATCCGCGTCACCGTGCCACAGCAGCAGCGGGCGATCTGCCACGCGCGGCAATGCCCGGGTCACGTCCCACTCTTCGAGCGTCGCGGTGATTTCCGTTAAATCCTGGGGAGGAAAAAGCGTCTTCGCCAGCGACGTAAAATAGCCCGAGCCCATCAGACAGGCGACAGACTTCACTTCAGGATGATGCGTCATAATCCCCAGCGCCGTCATACCGCCCATCGACGCCCCAGCCACGGCCAGACGATTGTCGGCCACCTGCCCTGCCTCATACAGCGCATCACGCAGCCCGGCAAACTCGGTCAGACTCCCGTGCAGAATGTGCCAGAACTGCCCAAGACGCGCCTGTTCGTTACCCAAAAAGCGTGCACCGTGGTCGGGTGCATCCGGCATCACTACCCGAAACCCCGCCTGCGCCAGCGCGACGGCAAAATAACTGTAAACCAGCTTGGATGAGGTAAACCCATGATAAAAAAACACAACAGGCAGCGGTTTATCACGTTTACCCGCTGGCATCGCGTGTAAAATTTCATGGTCGCCGAGGTGGCGTATTTCAATTTCAATCATTGTCGACCCTGTGCGAATGTATGATTCATAATGTTGAGAACTGGGTTACGCTTTCACGTCATTTTCATTCGAAATATACGTCCCAGATAACACTTCGGGAACATTCCCCCAAAACTAAATTCACAGACAACTACACTATGGCTATCAGGAAACGAGATATGGTTATGCGCAGGTTTGCTGCTTTATTGCTGGTGTTTCTGCTCAGTGGCTGTAGCGCGCTGCAGGGAACGCCGCAACCCGCTCCACCGGTCGCCGATCATCCGCAGGAGATTCGTCGTAATCAGACGGAAGGATTACAACGAATGGGCACCATCTCCGCGCTGGTTCGCGGCTCTCCGGATGACGCAGAAGCGGCAATAAAAGCACAGGCCGTCGCCGCCAAAGCAGATTATTACGTCATCATTATGATCGACGAAACCATCATAACGGGACAGTGGTATTCCCAGGCCATTTTGTACCGGAAATAATGGTTTACCTTTGAACGAGATTTACACTGCTTTGCGTCCATAGACATTTTCCTGTCCACAATAAACTCCATGCCCGCGTCAATGGAAGGGAGTTTATTTGCGAAGGATTGCCCGGCGGATACCGGATATATGTGAAATGGAGCTGACGATGAAACGAACTCTTGCTTTGACCTCACTGTTGCTCTCAGCAGGCCTGCTGAGCACCACCGCGCAGTCAGCAGAATTCGCCAGTGCTGATTGTGTGACTGGCCTGAATGAGATTGGCCAGATCTCCGTGAATAATATCTCGGGGAGCCCGCAAGACGTTGAACGTGTCGTGGCATTAAAGGCCGATGAGCAGGGTGCTTCATGGTATCGCATCATCCAGATGCAAGAAGATAACCATATCGACCACTGGCGGGTACAGGCCATTCTCTACGTGTAATCTCCCTCCTGATAAAAGCCACTTATTTTTAGTGGCTTTTCGTTTTTGCAAATTTTTTATCTTATAAAAAACAAAACAAGAACAATAAAATAACATTTTGTTACATTAATTCAGTAAACGTAATCCCCGCTCTGCCGTTGAAGAACCATACCTTTTCAATGATGAGCAATTTATGATCAACATTTTTCGCCGCGCAGGCCTGGGTGCGAAGCTGTCGCTGCTTACGGGCGTCAGTGTCGCCACGCTGTTTCTGCTTTTCACTTTTCTGCTCAGCCAAAAAGCCAGCCAGCAGCTTGAAGCCCTTGCGGTAGAAGATCTGCATAATCAGTCCACCGGTATGGTCGACATGGTGCAGATGTTTAACACCAGCCTGAGTGAAGAGGTTGAGAGCTATACCCGTCTGTTCACCACCTTTTTACCGCAGCCCCTGAACATTGATGCTTCCCAAACCCAGACAATTAACGGGCTCAGCGTTCCGCTTCTGAAAGGCGGA
Organism: Enterobacter sp. PL_is514; assembly: GCF_055816715.1. Lineage (NCBI taxonomy): Bacteria > Pseudomonadati > Pseudomonadota > Gammaproteobacteria > Enterobacterales > Enterobacteriaceae > Enterobacter > Enterobacter sp. PL_is514. Next base: position 477,144 of record NZ_JBVPGN010000033.1, read on the forward strand.
GATACCGGGCTGCATGAAAACAACACGCTTTCGGACGCGTTCCTGAACCGTACGGGAGCCATTTCGACGCTGTTTGTACGCAGCGGTAACGACTTTGTTCGCGTAGCCACTTCCCTGCGTAAAGAGAACGGCGAGCGGGCAATGGGTACCGTTCTGGATAACGCCAGCCCGGCCTTTGCCGCCGTCAACAAAGGTGAAGTCTACCGCGGCCTGGCGCTGCTGTTTGGCAAACGCTACATCACCCAGTACCAGCCGGTTAAAGACGCCGAAGGACAGGTCATTGCGATCGTCTTTGTCGGGGTGGACATCACCCACTCCTGGAACGTCATGCGTGAGAAAATCCTCAACCGCCGCCTGGGCGAGAGCGGTCACTTCTTCGTGCTGGATCGCAGCAACGGCAAAACGCGCGGGCAATACCTTTTCCACGCCAGCGAAGAGGGAAAACTGCCGAAGTGGGACGGCACGACGCAGCAACAGCTTCTGAGTGATAAACCCGGCACGCTGGAGCGCGTAAGCGACGACGGCCGCACGCTGAAAATGGCTTATACCCCGCTGCCAGGCTGGAACTGGACTATCGTGGGTGAAGTGGATAAATCGGTGCTGCTCTCAAGCGTCACCGCCATGCGCGACGGTTTCCTCCTCGCCGGTACGGCATTGTCCATCCTGTTTGCTGGCCTGTTCGTGGTCCTGATTCGCCGCGTGCTGACCCGACCACTGCGCAATGTGATCCATCTTGCCCGGCAATATGCCGCAGGGGATCTCCGTTCCAGCCTGCCCGTGACGCGTCAGGACGAAGTCGGCCAGCTGATCGACGCCATCAACGGCATCGGTGGCGGCCTGCAAAAAATTGTCCTGCAGGTCCGCGAGGCCGCAGGTGAGATCCATTCAGGCACCAACGCGCTAGCCGCCGATACGGGCGAAATTTCAGAGCAGATCAACAAGCAGGCCAGCAGCGTGGAAGAGACCTCCGCCAGCATGGAGCAGCTGGCCGCCACCGTACAGCAAAATGCCGCCAACATGGAGCAAACGCAGCAGCTGGTGGGTGAAACCTCGCTCGCGGTTCATCAGGGCGGTGAGACGGTCACCCACGCGGTGTCGACCATGGACGACATTCGCGAAGCGTCAAAACGCATCGCAGACATCACGCGCGTGATCGAGTCCATTGCTTTTCAGACCAATATCCTGGCGCTGAATGCGGCCGTGGAAGCGGCTCGCGCGGGCGAGCACGGTAAAGGGTTTGCGGTCGTCGCGCAGGAAGTTCGCGCCCTGGCGGGACGCAGCGCTAACGCGGTGAAGGAGATTGAACAGCTGATTGGCGATACGCTCAGAAAAGTCAGTGAGGGTCATGCGCTGTCTGAACAGACGCGCCTGGCGATGGATGACATCATCATTCATATCGATAACATCAGCCAGCTGGTCACCGAGATTAACCATGCCTCACGCGAGCAGTCCGCCGGAATCGGTCAGGTGAACCTCGCCATGACCCACATTGGCGAAGCGTCGCATATCAATGCCGATCGCATCTCACGCAGCGAACAAACGGCTCAAACGCTGCGCGAGAAGGGTTCACACCTGGCTCAGTTGGTGAGCCTGTTCCAGCTAAAAGGCTAGCCGACTCTGCCCGTCGCACGCAGCAGCAGGTCACTTTGCACCTGCTCGCTCATCACCGTTCCGCCACGGGTATCCAGCATCATGCGGCACCACGCCTGCGCCACCGGAGGCGATGCGTGCCGCAGCATTTCGCTCCCGGCACTCAGCAAGAAAAGCTGCTGCGCGATCTCCCGCCCCTGCGCCTCCTGCGGTTTACGCAGTTTTTGCTGAAGCTGTCGCCAGCTGCGGTCGAAGTGTCTGTCCTGCCCTTTGACCTGTGCAAACTCATCGGCAAGCCGATCGTGTATACCCGGCTGCTTCGCCAGCACGCGCAGCACGTCCAGGCACATGATGTTGCCGGACCCTTCCCAGATGCTGTTCACCGGCATCTCGCGATACAGGCGGGGAAGTTCGCTCTCCTCGCAGTACCCGACTCCCCCCAGCACCTCCATCGCTTCAGCGACAAACGGGATGCCCGCTTTACACACGCTAAATTTGGCGGCCGGGGTAAACAGCCGTGCCCATGCCGCCTCCTGCGGATCCGCGCGTTTATCCCACGCCCGCGCCAGGCGGAACAGCAGCGCCGTTTGTCCCTCCAGCACCAGCGCCATCCGGCTTAACACTTCGCGCATGAGCGGCTGATCGATAAGATTTTTGCCGAAGGTCTGACGCTGATGCGCATGATACAGCGCCACCGAGAGCGCCCGACGCATCAGTCCGTGGCTGCCCAGCGCGCAGTCAAAGCGCGTCAGGCCGCCCATTTTGAGGATCTGCCGTACCCCTTCGCCTTCTTCCCCCAGCAGCCAGCCGGAGGCATCAAGGAATTCCACCTCGCTGCTGGCGTTGGAGCGGTTCCCGAGCTTGTCCTTAAGGCGCTCCAGCCGGACGGCGTTGCGCTGCCCGTCAGGTAAAAAGCGCGGCACAAAAAAGCAGGATAGTCCGCCCTTCGCCTGCGCCAGCACGAGATGCGCATCGCTTTGCGGGACGGAGAAAAACCATTTATGTCCCACCAGCCTATAACTGCCGTCGCTGCATTTTTCCGCCCTGGTGGTGTTGCTCAGCACGTCCGAGCCGCCCTGCTTTTCCGTCATCCCCATACCGATCAGCAGGCCGCGCTTTTGCGCGCCGGGCGCAAGATGAGGATCGTAGCGATCGCTGAGCAGCGGCGTCAGCCAGTCGTGAAAGGGTTTGGGGAGCGCCTGCTGCAGGAGCGGTGTCGCGGCAAACGTCATGGTGACAGGGCACAGCGTGCCCGCCTCCACCTGAGCATGAAGCACAAAGCGTGCGGCCCGCGCGACAAACGCCCCTTTACGCGCCTCCTCTTCCCACGCCAGGTTATGCACGCGGTTGGCACACAGGCCCTGCATCAGCAGGTGCCATGCCGGGTGAAAGCGGACGTCATCCAGCCGCTCTCCGGTGGCGTCATAGCGGAGTAGCTCCGGCGGATTCACGTTCGCCAGCCTGCCCAGCTCCAGCGATTCCGCCGTACCCAGCTGCTGACCAATGCTGGCGAGGAGTTCGATATCCCACTCGGCCCCTTCACGCGCGACCGCATCGCGCAGGGCGCAGTCCGAGAGGAAAAGGTTACTGTTGGAAAGCGGTGCAGGTTGATTGAAAACGGTATGGGTCTGCCAGTGCATGCTGTCTCCCTCCTTCAGTGGCAATGACGATAAGTATGGACAGACCGCGCACACGCTGCATGGGAGGGGAGTCACACGTTCACGATCCCGCTGATATCATTCGTGAAATAGCTCACAGAACATAAGAATAAACTATTTCATGACTTCGCTTTTGTTGAATAATTTATTCTTACCCTTTTCAGTGAGGATCGTTATGCAACCGGATGCGCACAAGCGAGCATTAATTGCCGGCTCCATTGGTAACTTTATCGAGTGGTATGAGTTTGCGGTCTACGGTTTTCTGGCGACCGTCATTGCGAAGAACTTCTTCCAGCTTGAAGGGGAGGCGGGGCTCACCAGCCTGATCCTCACCTACGCCTCGTTTGCCATCGCCTTCTTCTTCCGCCCGCTGGGTGCGGTGGTGTTTGGCCGCATCGGCGACCGGATTGGCCGTAAGCCGACGCTCATTATTGTGCTGGTGCTGATGACGCTCGCTACCGCCGCCATCGGCATTGTGCCGGTCTATGCCAGCATCGGGATTGCCGCGCCGCTCATTATTACGCTGCTGCGCATCCTGCAGGGACTGTTCGCGGGCGGTGAGTACGGCGGTGCGGTCTCGCTGATGACGGAGTTTGCCCCGCGCGGCAAGCGTGGGCTCTATGGCGCGTGGCAGTCGTTTACCGTGGCGCTGGGGCTGTTAGCGGGTGCAGGCATCGTGGCGCTGCTCTCTGCCCTCCTCACGCCGGAAGCCCTGCACGACTGGGGCTGGCGCATTCCTTTCTTCCTGGCGCTGCCCATGGGCGTCGTTGCGCTGTGGCTTCGTGTCAGTATGGAAGAGACACCCAGCTTTGTGCAGCAGCAGGATAAACCGGTTGTCGCTCAGGCAGATACTGCCGCCACGCTCCGGGCCATCGCGATGGGGATTGGGCGCGTAATGGTCTGGTCTGCGGCGGGGTACACTTACCTGGTGATTATGCCGACCTATCTGCAGTCGGCGCTGCATACCGGGTTTAACCAGGCGCTGCTTATAGCGGTGATTTCGAATATTGGTTTTGCACTCACCATCATTCCGTCGGGGATCCTGAGCGACCGGATCGGGCGCCGCACGGTGATGATTATCGCCACCGCGCTGCTGCTGATCCTCGCCCTGCCGCTGCTGAAAATTCTTCAGGCAGAGTCGAGTACGCTGGCGGTGAAGGCTGTTGTGGTGTTGATTGCGGGCGGTCTGGTCGGCATGCTGGCAGGGCCAGGCCCGGCAATGCTATCTGAGATGTTCCCGACGCGCGTGCGCTATACGGGGCTGGGGCTGGCCTACTCGTTATCGAACGCGATTTTCTCGGGATGCGCAGGGCTGATTATTACCGGGCTGATTAAGCAGACGGGCAACCTGGATATTCCGGCGTATTACGTGATGGCGACGGCGGTAGTGAGTATTTTCGCGCTGATGACGCTAAGGAAGGATGACCATTTGCGGTCGTTAGAGGAGTGAGTTTGTCACCGTCTGGTGCCCTCACCCCGGCCCTCTCCCACGGGGAGAGGGAGAAAACACAAAAGGCCGTCCTGTGGACGGCCTTGCTGTTTATTCTCCCCGCTGACGCACCGCTTCAAACAGGCAGATACCCGTCGCAACAGAAACGTTCAGGGACGACACGCTGCCCGCCATTGGGATGCTGATCAGCTCGTCACAGTGCTCGCGGGTCAGACGACGCATGCCTTCGCCTTCTGCCCCCATCACCAACGCCAGACGGCCGGTCATTTTGCTCTGGTACAGAGTATGATCCGCTTCACCGGCGGTACCGACGATCCAGATGTTCTCTTCCTGCAGCAGACGCATGGTGCGCGCCAGGTTGGTCACGCGGATCAGCGGAACGTTTTCCGCCGCGCCGCAGGCCACTTTCTTCGCCGTCGCGTTCAGCTGCGCGGAGCGATCTTTCGGCACGATCACCGCGTGCACGCCCGCCGCATCGGCGCTACGCAGGCACGCGCCGAGGTTGTGCGGATCGGTAACGCCATCGAGGATCAGGAAGAACGGATTATCCAGCTCGGCAATCAGATCCGGCAGATCGTTTTCCTGATACTGACGGCCCGGCTTCACGCGGGCAATAATGCCCTGGTGAACCGCACCGTCACTTTTCTCATCCAGAAACTGGCGGTTCGCCAGCTGGATCACCACGCCCTGCGCTTCCAGGGCGTGGATCAGCGGCATCAGACGCTTATCTTCACGCCCTTTCAGAATAAACACTTCCTGAAAACGCTCCGGTGCGCGCTCGAGAAGGGCCTGCACCGCGTGGATGCCGTAAATCATTTCACTCATTGATGGTTCTCGTAAAAAGTATTTCCCCTCTCCCGGTTAGGGAGAGGGTCAGGGTGCGGGGAGACTTTACTCCGCCTGCTTTTTCTTGGCCGCGCGCTTCGCTTTGGTGGCAGCCGCTATTTTCTGCGTTTTCGCGGACGGTTTTTTCGCTGAACGGGCTTCTTTCTTCGCCGCCTTCGGCTTCTGTTTCTTCTCGCCGCGGAACGCGCTGTCCGGCTCGAAGTTTACCTTCTTGCCCGCCTGACGACGTTTACCGCCGCCCGGTTTACCGTTACCGGTTTTTTTCGCCCTTTCACGCTCGGTTTTCCCGACGTTACGCGGCGCACGCTCGCTGGAGATCAGGCTGAAGTCGATCTTACGGTCATCCATATTCACGGCTTCAACCTTCACTTCCACACGGTCGCCCAGACGATAGGTCTGGCCGCCAGATTCGCCAATCAGTCGCTGACCGACCTGGTCGAAGCGGTAGTAGTCGTTATCCAGGCTGGAGACGTGCACCAGACCGTCGATGAACAGCTCGTCCAGACGAACGAAGAAACCAAAGCCGGTCACGCTGGCAATCACGCCTTTAAAGACGTTACCCACCTGATCGAGCATAAAGTCACACTTCAGCCAGTCCGCCACGTCACGTGTTGCTTCATCAGCACGACGTTCGGTCATGGAGCAGTGCTGACCCAGCTGCAGCATCTCTTCCATCGAATAGTGGTAGCCACCGGTTTCGGTGGTGTTCCCTTTATGGCCCTGCTCCTGCGCCAGCAGATACTTGATCGCACGGTGCAGAGAGAGGTCAGGATAGCGACGGATCGGCGAGGTAAAGTGGGCGTAAGACTGCAGCGCCAGGCCGAAGTGACCGCGGTTTTCCGGATCGTAAATCGCCTGCTTCATTGAGCGCAGCAGCATCGTCTGCAGCATTTCTGCGTCAGGACGATCGCCAATGGACTCCAGCAGCTCGGCGTAATCGCGCGGCTCTGGCTTGTTACCGCCAGGCAGCTCCAGACCCAGTTCGGCCAGCACGGAGCGGAACGCGGTGATGGCTTCCGTCGACGGTTTATCGTGAATACGGAACAGCGCAGGCTCTTTGGCTTTCTCGACGAATCGTGCCGCTGAGATGTTCGCCAGAATCATACACTCTTCGATCAGCTTGTGCGCATCGTTACGCTGGGTCTGCTCGATACGCTCAATGCGGCGTTCCGCGTTGAAAATGAATTTCGCTTCTTCACTCTCAAAGGAGATCCCGCCGCGCTCTTCGCGCGCCTGATCCAGCGTTTTGTAGAGGTTATGCAGCTCTTCGATGTGTTTAACCAGCGGCGCGTACTGTTCGCGCAGATCCTGGTCGCCCTGCAGCATATGCCAGACCTTGGTATAGGTCAGACGCGCGTGCGAGCTCATCACTGCTTCGTAGAACTTGTAGCCGGTTAAGCGCCCTTTGGTGGAGATGGTCATCTCGCAAACCATACAGAGGCGGTCAACCTGCGGGTTCAGGGAGCACAGGCCGTTAGACAGCACTTCCGGCAGCATCGGCACGACCTGGGACGGGAAGTAGACCGAGGTACCGCGGCTGCGCGCTTCGTTATCCAGCGGAGTGTGCGGACGAACATAGTAGCTTACGTCTGCAATAGCGACCCACAGACGCCAGCCGCCGCCTCGTTTTTTCTCGCAGTAGACGGCGTCATCGAAGTCGCGGGCGTCTTCACCGTCGATAGTGACCAGCGGCAGGGAGCGCAGATCTACGCGGCCCGCTTTGGACTCTTCCGGCACTTCTTCGCGCAGGCTTTCGATCTGCTCTTCAACCGCTTTCGGCCAGATGTACGGAATTTCATGGGTACGCAGCGCCATATCAACGGCCATTGTGGTGCCCATGTTGTCGCCAAGCACTTCGACGATTTTACCTACCGCTTTAGTGCGACGGGTTGGGCGCTGGGTGAGTTCCACCACCACAACAAAGCCCATGCGGGCGCCCATCACCTCTTCAGGTGGGATCAGAATGTCGAAGCTCAGACGGCTGTCGTCCGGCACCACGAAGCCCACGCCCGCGTCGGTAAAGTAGCGGCCAACGATCTGGCTGGTTTTTGGCACCAGAACGCGTACCACGCGCGCTTCGCGGCGACCTTTACGGTCAGCGCCCAGCGGCTGCGCCAGGATCTGGTCGCCGTGAATGCACATTTTCATCTGTTCAGATGAGAGGTACAGATCGTCCTTACGGCCTTCCACGCGCAGGAAGCCGAAGCCATCGCGGTGACCAATGACGGTCCCTTTCAGCAGATCGAGACGTTCTGGCAGCGCGTAGCACTGGCGGCGGGTAAAGACCAGCTGCCCGTCACGCTCCATTGCGCGCAGGCGGCGGCGAAGGGCTTCAATTTGCTCTTCACCTTCAATGTTCAGTTCAACGGCAAGTTCTTCACGATTGGCGGGTTTTTCGCGTTTTGTTAAGTGTTCAATGATGAACTCGCGGCTGGGGATAGGATTCGCGTATTTTTCGGCTTCGCGTTCCTGGAAAGGATCTTGTGACATGTCGGTTCCTCCGTTGTCAGCTCCGGTGGAAATTTTCTTCATTCCACCAGCAATAATTTATAAAGCGGTTGATTCTCTTCAACCAAATCGGCCAGCGTGTAGTTATCCAGTTCCTTGAGAAAACTTTGCACGGCCTTTGAAAGCGCCTTTTTCAGGCGGCAAGCGGGCGTGATGTGGCAGAACTCGCTGCTGCAGTTCACCAGAGACAGCGGCTCCAGTTCACGTACCACGTCGCCCACACGAATACTCTGTGCCGGTTTACCGAGACGGATCCCACCATTCTTCCCGCGGACGGCAGCAACGTATCCGGCACGACTAAGTTGATTGATTATTTTGACCATATGATTACGGGATACGCCGTAGACCTCTGTAACTTCAGAGATACTGGTCATCTTCCCCTCGGGTAACGACGCCATGTAAATCAGCGCACGTAAGCCGTAATCGGTGAAACTTGTTAACTGCACATCAACCTCAGGAAAAAAGGGAAAACGCGGTCAAACCGCAGAGATATTCATTAATGATGATAAACCAGCCAGATAGTTAGCGGCTAATTTATTTGACAGACGGGGCGAAAAAGCGGAGATCCAGGAGCGTTCGCCGGATGGCGCTACGCTTATCCGGCCTACGGGTCACCCCGCAGGCCAGCATTCACGAAGATTATGCGTCGAACGGGTCGCGCAGGATCATCGTTTCAGTACGATCCGGGCCGGTAGAAATAATATCGATCGGCACTTCGGTCAGTTCTTCAATACGCTTGATGTAATCCAGCGCCGCCTGCGGCAGGCCGCTACGCTCTTTCACACCGAAAGTGGTCTCAGACCAGCCCGGCATGGTTTCGTAGATTGGCTCAATGCCTTCCCAGTCGTCAGCTGCCAGCGGAGTGGTGGTCACTTCGCGGCCGTCTGGCATACGGTAGCCTACGCAGATTTTCACTTCTTTCAGGCCGTCCAGTACGTCCAGCTTGGTCAGGCAGAAGCCAGAGAGGGAGTTGATCTGCACTGCACGACGCACGGCAACCGCATCCAGCCAGCCGGTACGACGACGACGACCGGTGGTCGCGCCAAACTCGTTACCCTGCTTGCACAGGAACTCGCCGGTTTCATCAAACAGCTCGGTCGGGAATGGACCCGCACCCACGCGAGTGGAGTACGCTTTGATGATGCCCAGAACGTAATCCACATAACGTGGACCCAGGCCAGAGCCGGTCGCCACGCCACCTGCAGTGGTGTTAGAGGAGGTAACGTACGGATAGGTACCGTGGTCGATGTCCAGCAGCGTACCCTGCGCGCCTTCGAACATGACGAAATCGCCACGCTTGCGCGCCTGGTCCAGCAGATCGGACACATCAACAACCATACCGGTCAGAATGTCAGCAATCGCCATGACGTCATCCAGCACTTTCTGGTAGTCAACAGCGTCAGCTTTGTAGAAGTTCACCAGCTGGAAGTTGTGATATTCCATCACTTCTTTCAGTTTTTCAGCGAAGGTTGCTTTGTCGAAGAGGTCGCCTACGCGCAGACCGCGGCGCGCAACTTTATCTTCGTAAGCCGGGCCGATGCCACGACCGGTGGTACCGATCGCTTTCGCACCGCGCGCTTTCTCACGCGCGACGTCCAGCGCCACGTGATAATCCAGGATCAGCGGGCAGGCTTCGGAGAGCAGCAGACGCTCACGAACAGGGATACCACGGTCTTCCAGACCTTTCATCTCTTTCATCAGCGCAGCAGGAGACAGCACAACGCCGTTACCGATGATGCTGGTGACGTTTTCGCGAAGAATGCCTGATGGAATAAGATGGAGGACGGTTTTTTCACCGTTGATTACGAGAGTATGGCCTGCGTTGTGACCGCCCTGGTAGCGTACAACATATTTAGCCCGTTCAGTCAGAAGATCAACAATCTTCCCTTTACCTTCGTCACCCCATTGGGTGCCCAGTACGACGACGTTGTTACCCATTTTTTTCAAAATCACCGTTTGCTTAAAAATGGATTCTACCATCGCTTTTTCAGATATACAGCACTTTTTGACCTCAAAATACGCCGATTGCGCCTACTTTTTGATCAGCCAATCGTTTTCCTCAACATGTAGTAGATCACGATGCCCGCAACCACAAGACCACCGCCAAAACGACGCAAAATATTATCCGGCAGTTGGCTCATCGTGGCGATCATTCGACGCCAGGCGCGTGGATAGAGCATCGGTCCAAGGCCTTCCAGCACCAGGACCAAAGCCAGTGCGAGCCAGATCGTTGAATTCATTTTTATTCCTTATAAAAGAAAACCACCGCTCCGTTAAGAGCGGTGGTTTGAATACTCAAACGAGCCTGAGTTTATCGCGTTGCGTTAGTCGGCGTCTTCATATAACGGAAGAAATCGCTGTCCGGGCTGAGCACCATCACATCCTGGTTGCTCTGGAAGCTATTCTCGTAAGCACGCAGGCTACGGATAAAGGCGTAGAAGTCAGGATCCTGGCTGAAAGCATCAGCGAACAGCTTCGCCGCTTCGGCATCACCTTCACCGCGCAGGATACGGCCCTGGCGCTCTGATTCCGCCAGCGTCTTGGTGACTTCGTAATCCGCTGCTGCACGCAGCTTCTCAGCCTCTTCCTGGCCCTGTGAACGGTGACGACGGGCTACCGCTTCACGCTCGGCGCGCATACGGTTGTAAATCGCCTCAGACACTTCTGCTGGCAAGTTGATCTGCTTGATACGCACGTCAACCACTTCGATACCCAGCGCAGCCATACTGTTCGGGTTGATCACCGGCACTTTACCGTTGGTCTCCGCCTGAACGCGTTCAGCCGCTTTGGCAATCGCATCATCTGCTGCCGGGGTTGAAACTTCGTCTTCCGTGCCCGCGGTACCGGAGTTCAGGGCATCGCGAACTTCCAGGGTCAGACGACCACGGGAGTCGGTCACGATGTCTTTCACATCCAAACGACCAATCTCGGAACGCAGACGGTCAGAGAACTTACGCTTCAGCAGCACTTCTGCCTGAGAAACGTCACCGCCGCCCGTTGCCAGGAAGTAACGGCTGAAATCGCTGATACGCCATTTGATATAGGAATCAACGATCAGGTCTTTCTTCTCTTTGGTCACGAAACGGTCAGCCTGGTTATCCATGGTCTGGATACGCGCATCAAGCGTTTTCACTGACTGAATGAACGGCACCTTGAAGTGCAGGCCCGGCTCGTAAATTACCGGGCGTTTGTCGCCATCACGCACGACGCTGCTGAACTGGAACTTGATCCCACGCTCGCCTTCTTTCACCACAAAGATCGAGGTATAAAGCACGACCAGTACGATGACGATGATCGCAATAACTGACTTACGCATCCTTATTCCCCCTGACGCTGGTAGTCGTTACGCTGCGCGTTAGCACGGCGTTGGTCCATAATGTCACCATCGTTCGAAGAAGGCGTTGTGTTCGTGCTGGCGCTGCCTGTTGAGGCTGGCGGCAGACGCAGCAGGTTGTTCGCGCCGCTGGTGTCGCCTTTCGCTGCTGGCGCAGAACTGCCTTTCAGCATCTGATCCAGCGGCAGAACCATCAGGTTTCCGCCTTTATTGTCGTTAACCAACACTTTGCGGGTGTGGCTCAGCACTTTTTCCATGGTCTCGATATAGAGACGCTCACGGGTAATTTCCGGCGCCGCTTTATATTCCGGCAGGATCTTCGCAAAGCGAGCCACTTCACCCTGAGCTTCCAGGATGGTCTGGGTCTTATACGCGCGCGCTTCTTCCAGAATACGCTGCGCCTGACCGTTAGCGCGTGGCTGAACTTCGTTGGTGTACGCTTCTGCTTCACGGATGTACTGCTGTTCGTTTTCACGGGCAGCAATCGCATCGTCAAATGCGGCTTTCACCTCTTCCGGCGGACGCGCAGCCTGGAAGTTGACGTCCAGCAGGGTGATACCCATGTTGTACGGACGAATGGTCTCTTCCAGCTCGCGCTGGGTATCGCTACGAATAACGGTACGACCTTCGGTCAGGATACGGTCCATGGTGTATTTACCGATCACACCGCGCAGGGCGCTGTCGGTCGCCTGACGCAGGCTGTCATCGGCGCTGGTCACGCTAAACAGATAACGCTCAGGATCGGTCACGCGGTACTGCACGTTCATCTCAACGCGCACCACGTTTTCGTCAGAGGTCAGCATCACGCCAGAGGCGGCCAGTTCACGGACGGATTCCACGTTTACCGCGGTCACGTCGTCAATGAAGGTCGGCTTCCAGTTCAGACCCGGCTCAACCAGATGGCTGAACTTGCCGAAACGGGTGACCACGCCGCGCTCTGCTTCTTTAATGGTGTAGAATCCGCTGGCTGCCCAGATGATGACCACCGCAGCGGCCACGATGCCCACTACGCGGCCACCCATTGGCGGGCGCGAACTCTGAGTGGAATTGCCACCCGAGCCAGAACCTTTTCCTCCGCCAAGGCCACCAAGCTTCTTGCTCAGCTTGCGGAAGATATCATCCAGATCCGGCGGCCCCTGCTCGCGACCACCTTTGTTGCCATTTCCCTCAGAGTTGCCGCCAGGTTTGCTGCTTCCCCACGGGTCGCGGTCTTGTCCGTTATTACCGGGCTGATTCCACGCCATGTATATGCTCCATATTTGTTATGCAAGGGCGAATTATTCAGGCATCCCCTTTCTGATCAGACGATATAGTCGACCAGCGCAGGTTCTTGTTTACAGAGGCGACGCCAGTCAACGATCGGCATACGCACCTGCATCCCCACGCTGCCGTCATCCTCCATCCACTCTTTTTCTATCGCCTGAAGCTGATAAAACCGGCTGCGCAGCCTGCCTTCCTGTGGCGGCAGTCGCAGCGTGTGCTGAGCTACCTCACCGGAAAGACGTTCTGTCAAAGCCTGGAAAAGCAGTGGCACACCAATACCGGTCTGGGCAGAAAGCCAGACCCGAATCGGTTTGTTCTCTTCATCTCTGTCGATACGCGGTTCGAAATCGTCCAGCATATCGATCTTATTCATGACCAACAGCGTTGGGATCTCATGGGCGTCGATCTCTTCGAGCACCACGTTTACCGCGTCGATGTTCTCCTGCACGCGCACGTCTGCCGCATCAATCACGTGCAGCAGCAGAGTCGCCTGTCGCGTCTCCTGCAGGGTGGCTTTAAACGCCGCCACCAGGTCATGCGGCAGATGGCGGATAAACCCTACGGTATCCGCCAGCACCGTTTCACCGACGTCTGCAACGTCAATACGGCGCAGCGTAGGGTCCAGGGTCGCAAACAGCTGGTCTGCGGCATACACCTGGGCCTCGGTTATCTGGTTAAACAGGGTGGATTTACCGGCGTTGGTATAGCCCACCAGCGACACCGTCGGGATGTCGGCTTTCGTTCGCGCCCGACGTCCCTGTTCACGCTGTTTCTCTACACGTTCCAGACGTGAGAGGATCTGGGTAATTCGGCCACGCAGCAAACGACGGTCGGTTTCGAGCTGGGTTTCACCCGGGCCGCGCAAACCAATCCCGCCTTTTTGTCTTTCAAGGTGTGTCCAGCCACGCACCAGACGCGTTGCCAGATGGCGCAGCTGCGCCAGCTCAACCTGCAGTTTCCCTTCGTGGGTACGTGCACGCTGAGCAAAAATATCTAAAATCAAACCCGTGCGATCGATAACACGGCATTCGCAAAGGGCTTCCAGGTTGCGCTCCTGGGCTGGAGACAGCGCATGATCAAACAACACGACTGACGCGCCGGTTGCTTTTACGGCATCCGCAATTTCGACTGCTTTACCTTCACCAACAAAATACTTTGGGTGCGGCGCTTTACGGCTACCGGTAATCACCTGCATTGCTTCGACACCGGCGGAAGAGACCAGAGATTCAAACTCCTGGAGGTCTTCCATATCTTTGTCTTGCGAAAAATAGATGTGTACCAGCACCGCCTGCTCACCGGCATCATAACGGTCAAACAAGCGTAAACCTCTCTAAAAAGATCAGCGGGGAACGCAGGATCCCTGGCTCCCCGTGTGGATAACAGTGCGAAACCTTATTCGGTTTCGTCGCTGTCCTGCGCCGGCGTTGAAGAGCCCTGCGCGCTGCTGCCATGATGGTAGTTACTACCAGTGCCGCCGCCAGCGTTATTGCTGTGATGAGATACCGGACGGGACGGAACAACAGTAGAAATAGCGTGCTTGTAGACCATCTGACTGACCGTGTTTTTCAACAGAATCACAAACTGATCGAAAGACTCAATCTGACCTTGCAGCTTAATACCATTCACCAAATAAATAGAAACTGGAACACGTTCCCGACGCAATGCGTTCAGGAACGGATCTTGTAAAGATTGCCCCTTAGCCATTCTATCTTTTCCTTATATGCTTGTTTTGTACTTAGAACCTTGCGATTCTGAAAAATTGCGCACGATACGTCTCAATTGTACACATTCAGTGAGCGATATCACCAACAACCTCAATCACGTCGTTTAACGCCTGTTGCGGTTTTTCACTGTCTAGCCAGTGAACGCCGTCCCAACCGCGCAACCAGGTGATCTGGCGCTTCGCTAACTGTCTCGTGGCGCAAACACCTCTATAAACCATTTCATCGTATGAAATCTCACCTTCAAGATACGACCACATCTGGCGGTATCCCACACAACGAATGGAAGGCATGTCCGTATGCAAATCTCCACGGGCAAATAACGCCCGCACTTCTGCTTCAAAATCTGAAGCTAACATCTGATGAAAACGCTGCTCAATTCGCTGATGGAGCAGTTCACGGCTCGCCGGGGCGATGGCGAACTGATGCACCTGATACGGCAGAGCGTCTCCTGACGTTTGCGTCAGTTCCGTTAAAGTTTTACCCGAAATGAAAAAAACTTCCAGTGCCCGGGAAAGCCTTTGCGGATCATTTGGATGGATCCGTGCTGCGGCAACCGGGTCAATTTCCGCCAGTTGCTGATGCAAAACGTCCCAACCCTGCTCTGCCGCCTGCTGCTCAATTTTCGCTCTTATTTCCGGATCCGCGGATGGCAGGGGTGACAACCCCTCCAGCAACGCCTTGAAATAGAGCATGGTTCCGCCAACCAACAGCGGTATACGTCCCGCCGCCGTTATCTCGGCCATCTCGGCTAAGGCATCCCGGCGGAAATCCGCTGCGGAGTACGCCTGAGCCGGGTCGAGAATATCCAGCAAACGGTGCGGTGCCGCACGCAGCTCTTCTGCGTCAGGCTTCGCCGTGCCGATGTCCATCCCCCGGTAGATGAGGGCGGAGTCGACGCTAATCAACTCTACAGGCAAAACTTTACGCAACTCAATGGCGAGCGCCGTTTTGCCGGAGGCCGTTGGGCCCATTAAAAAAATTGCCTTAGGCAGGCTCGCCTTACTTGCGTCAATCATGTTTCAGGGCGTTCATCGCCGTTTGTAAATCAACAGGTTGTAATAACCCACCCGGCGGCGTTTTCACCAGATGCGGACAGAGGCGTTCCACCTCCGCCAGCACGCTAATGGCCTGCGCCATACTCCACGGCGTGTGTTCGCTTGCCAGATGGCGGGCGATCCACTGCGCGGTGTTGGCGGCATTAAACGCTGTTTGCTGCGCCAGGTAGCCTATCAGTTCAGGAATCAAGTTTTGTAAATTTTGTTGGCGTAAGGGTAAAGGCACTGCACGAATTGTCACATGTTGTGGTTCGAGCACAGTTTCAATACCCATCTGCGCCAGCTGCGACTCGGCGCGCTGCAATACCCTTGTTTCATCAGGGGATATTTTCAGGCGAACCGGAATTAACAACGGCTGCGCGCAGGCGGCATTTTCGCCAGGCGTGAGCTGCACCTGCTTAAGCCAGCGTTCGGCGACCGGCAGTGCCAGAAGCATCAATTTGCCGTCACGCTCAAGCAGTGCCATATCCGGCGCGATAATCGTCAGCACCCGGCCAAAACTCTGGCTATGGCCGTCCAGAGAAGGCTGAGCGGCCGGAATGTGCTCTTTACGTTCCACGGCTGGCGTTTCCAGCAGCTTGCGGTACAACGCGCCCTGCTGCTTCTGATAGCCAGGCTGGGCATTCGGATAGTTCGCGCCCGTTGGACGCGGCGCGCTACCAGCCGGGGAGTAACGCGAGGCTTCCGGTTCACGCGCGACGGCAGGCTCCGCAAAATGGTTGCGCCCTGCCGCCACACGGTTTTCGGGCAGCGGACGCGGTACAGGAGCGTCGTTCTCCAGCGGCAGCGTTGGCTCTGCCTGCTGCTGCAACACGGTGGCCACGCCCTGATAAATGAAGTCGTGAACCAGACGTGACTGGTGGAACCGCACCTCATGCTTGGCGGGATGGACATTCACATCCACCTGATGGGGGTCGATGTCCAGATAAAGGACGAAAGCAGGCTGCTGATCGGCACCCAGTTTGTCTTCGCAAGCCTGGCGAATCGCGTGATTGATGAGACGGTCGCGCATCATGCGGCCGTTGACGTAGCAATACTGGATCTCCGCAAACGCAGCACTGCTCGCGTTTGGATCGGCAACCCAGCCTCGTAAAGCCAGATCGCCGTGCTGCCACTCAATGGCCAGAGCCTGTTCCAGGAACGGCGTACCGCAGATCGCCCCCAAACGACGCTCTTTCTGTCCACCTTCTGCCACAGCGCGATACTGGCGCATCACCTTGCCGTTGTGGCTGAGGTTGATGGTGACATCGAATCGCGCCAGTGCGATACGCCGGATGATCTCGTCGATATGGCCGAACTCGGTCTTCTCGGTACGCATAAACTTGCGTCGGGCGGGGGTGTTGTAGAAGAGATCTAATACTTCAAGCGTCGTGCCGACAGGGTGCGCTGCGGGTTTCACCGTCACATCCATATCGCGCCCTTCGGCGTAAGCCTGCCAGGCTTCCTGCTGTTCGGCGGTACGGGAGGTCAGCGTTAAGCGCGAAACCGAGCTGATACTGGCCAGCGCTTCACCGCGAAAACCGAGGCTAATAATCGCCTCCAGGTCATCCAGAGAGGCAATTTTACTGGTGGCGTGACGGGCCAGCGCCAGCGCGAGCTCGTCTTTTTTAATGCCACAGCCGTTGTCGCGAATGCGAATAAGCTTCGCGCCACCGCGTTCGATATCAATATCGATGCGGGTTGCGCCCGCATCGAGGCTGTTTTCCACCAGCTCCTTCACCACCGACGCAGGGCGTTCCACCACCTCACCGGCGGCGATTTGGTTCGCGAGCTGCGGCGGTAGAACCTGAATCGGCATGAATTCTCCTTAGTTGGTCGCGGTCATCTCACCCGGCAGCGCTGCGCTGGCCGTCTGGCCAGCACCACTCTGTGGCGCAGACTGCAGCGGATGGGCATCAAAGTATTTACGCAGACCGTTATAAATCGCTTCGGCAATTTGCTGCTGGTAGCTGTCGCTTCCCAGCAGACGCTCTTCACCGTTGTTACTGATAAAGCCCGTCTCTACAAGGATGGACGGAATATCCGGCGAGCGCAGAACGCCGAGGCTGGCATGTTCCGGACGACGCTTATGCAGCACGCCAACGCTTTGCAGCTGGTTCAATACGTTAGTGGCGACATCATACCCGACGCGCTGAGAATGACCGAACTGTAAATCCAGCACCGCCTGGCTGAGGTACGGATCGGACTGGCTGTTCGCCAGCACGTCGCCCGCGCCGCCTAACAGTTCAGACTGCTTCTCATGCTCTTCCAGCCAGTTGGCCATTTCGCTGTTGGCGCGACGGTTTGACAGCACCCAAACCGAGGCGCCGGTGGCGCTACGATTCGGTGCGGCGTCCGCATGAATGGAGACCAGGAAATTCGCGTTTTGCTTACGCGCCACATCCGAGCGTCCCATTACGGAGATAAAGTAATCCCCGTCGCGGGTCAACACGCCTTTAAACATAGGGTCGTCATTGAGTAGCGAACGCAGTTTACGCGCGATAGCGATCGTCACGTTTTTTTCTCGCGTGCCGCCAGGGCCAATCGCCCCCGGATCTTCCCCGCCGTGACCCGCATCAATGGCGATAATCACTTTGTCACCGCTGGCCGTCGCGCGTCGCGCGCTGGCCGCCGGACGCGTCACCGTATTGCTGCTGGTTGCAGCAGTAATGCGATCGTTCTGCGATTTAAACGGATTACGCGCAGGTTCAGAAGGACGCGGCGTATATATCGGTTCTTCCACGCGCTTCGCTACGACCGGCGGCGGTGGAGGCGGTGGCGGTGCGTCGGCATTGATGGTAAAGACCACCGTATAGTTCGCCCCGTTTTGCTGCTTCACCGCCTTCGTTATGCCCTTTTCGGTCAGATCGACCACCAGGCGTAACGACTGGCTATCCTGCGGTGTTCCCGAACGGATACTTTTCACCAGGTTGTTGCCGCTGAACCGCAGCGGCAGCCCCTGGATCACGCCTGTCTGTTTGATATCCAGCGCCACGCTGTGGCTGTCTGGCTGTGAAAACGCATATTCAGGATCGCCCATAAAGCTGAACGTGATCCGGGCCTGGCTTTCGCCGTTCGATACCTGAATATCTGAGAGGTTTGCCGCCCCGGCCTGCGCGCACAGCAGCACGGTGGCAGCCAACAACCAACCTTTAACGCGATTTATCATCCCGTCATCCCTACGCTTAACCGGCCAGTCGCGCCAGTAAGGAACTGCCTGATGAGGAAACAGCACTGATGCGTGCCTCACGCCCTTGTGCCTGGTAATCTAAGTGAATTTCGACATCCGGGTCAGGCAGCACACCCGCACCTTGTTGCGGCCACTCCACCAGGCAAATGGCGTCGTTGGCAAAATAATCACGGATCCCCATAAATTCCAGCTCCTCAGGATCCGCAAGGCGGTATAAATCGAAGTGGTACACCATGAGATTTTCAAGGGTGTACGGTTCTACCAGCGTGTAGGTTGGGCTTTTGACATTCCCGTTATGCCCTAACGCCTGCAAAAAACCCCGGCTAAAGGTGGTTTTACCCGCACCTAAATCACCATACAGATAAATGACGGTTGCCCCCTGACAGGCCTGCGCCACGCGCTTGCCGAGTTCTAAAGTGGCTTGTTCATCAGGTAAAGGAATCGCTCGATTAGTCATTTTCTACGTCAATCACATCCGGGTTAACAACACGCCGCAGCGTGCAAAAAAGATCGGTGGCCAGCATACCGCGTGTACCGTAACGCGCAGCCAGTTTATCCGCCGCAACGCCGTGAGCCACGCAGCCCGCGCAGGCTGCATCATAAAGGGGAAGTTTCTGTCCAAGCAATGCGCCGATGATGCCGGAAAGCACATCGCCCATGCCGCCGCTCGCCATGCCCGCATTTCCAGCATCAATAATGCCCTGCGTCTCCTCACTGGCGACAACGGTTCCTGCCCCTTTCAAAACAGCAACACCTCCGTAACGTTTTACCAGACGCTGAGCAGAAAGTAAGCGATCGCTTTCAATTTCTGCCACGCTGCAGTTAAGCAGCCGCGCGGCTTCGCCGGGGTGTGGCGTCAGAATGCGATTGTGACGCTTATCCGGGTTTATTGCCAGAAGGTTAAGCGCGTCAGCATCCCACAGCATCGGTTTACGAAAATTCTCGACCTTTTGCAGGGCCTGTTTACCCCATGCCTGTTGCCCAAGCCCCGGGCCAATCACCACCACATCCGCCCATTCAAGGCTCTCTTCAAGCGACTGGGGCGTAAGCTCGTGCACCATCAGCTCCGGTCGGGCTGTAACGATCGGCGCAATATTTTCGATGCGAGTGAGTACTCGCACTAATCCGGCGCCGCTGCGCAAAGCCGCTTCGCCGGTCATGCGAATCGCACCTGCCGTACCATGGTCGCCGCCAATAATCACCAGCCTGCCGTGATCGCCCTTATGGGACGTCGGCCGGCGAGGCGGGAGCCACGCTGCAAGCTGCGATGCATCAAAACGCGCGATGCGCATTTCCTGCCCGGCGAGCCAGCTCTCCAGCCCCAGCGCGCTGTGGTGCAGCACGCCGACGACATCCCGCGCTTTGCCGGTCAGTAACCCCGGCTTGAGGGCGATGAAGGTCACCGTATGTGCAGCCTGAATCACCGCCCCCGGCGTCGCGCCGGTTTGTGCAATCAGGCCAGAGGGAATATCCAGGGCGACTACCGGCGCGGAATGTCTGTTAGCGTGTTCAATGAGTGCGGCAATGTTCTCACGAGGCGCGCTGCGCAGCCCCGTGCCCAGCAGCCCGTCAACAATCAGATCCACCTCTTCCGGCCAGACGATATCAGGCGCATGGATCACACCGCCTGCGTTAAGCCACGCCTCCCGGGCCGCGCCGGCCTCTTCCGGCAGCGGTTTATCACTTTCGAGAGCCAGCAAGGTCACGCGGATACCCGCAGCAACCGCCAAACGGGCGACGACGTAGCCATCGCCGCCGTTGTTGCCGTGACCGCACAGAATCAGCCAGTGGGCGGCCTGCGGGTACGCGCTGCGGGCAACGTTAAACGCCGCCTCACCCGCGCGCAGCATCAGTTCATACAGGGTAATCCCGAGACTGTCTGCGGCCTCTTTTTCGGCGCGCCGGAGGTCATCCGCATGCCAGATGGAATGTGGTATACTTGCGGGGTTTTTCTTCACCGTATGGTCCGTCATGTCACAGCCCCTCGATCTCAATGAATTATCGCAAAAAATAAAACAGTGGGGTGCTGAGCTTGGCTTCCAGAAGGTGGGCATTACCGATACCGACCTTTCCGCCAGCGAGCCGAAACTGCAGGCCTGGCTGGACAAACAATACCACGGCGAAATGGAGTGGATGGCGCGCCATGGCATGATGCGCGCCCGTCCACACGAGCTTTTGCCGGGGACATTACGCGTCATCAGCGTGCGCATGAACTATCTGCCCGCCAACGCGGCCTTTGCGCGCACGCTAAAAAATCCCTCTTTGGGTTACGTCAGCCGGTACGCCCTGGGACGTGATTACCATAAGCTTTTGCGTAACCGTTTAAAAAAACTCGGGGAAACTATTCAGCAGCACTGTGTTTCGCTGAATTTTAGACCCTTTGTCGATTCTGCGCCTATTCTTGAGCGCCCGATTGCCGAAAAAGCCGGGCTTGGCTGGACAGGTAAGCACTCACTAATCCTCAGCCGCGACGCCGGATCGTTCTTCTTTCTGGGTGAACTGCTGATTGATTTACCGCTGCCGGTAGACGGCCCGGTAGAGGAAGACTGTGGCCGCTGCGTGGCCTGTATGACCATCTGCCCCACCGGCGCCATCGTTGAGCCTTACACTGTTGATGCCCGTCGCTGTATCTCCTACCTCACTATCGAACTGGAAGGGGCCATTCCAGAGGAGTTCCGACCGCTTATCGGCAACCGCATCTACGGCTGCGACGATTGCCAGCTCATCTGCCCGTGGAACCGCTATTCACAGCTTACGGACGAAGAGGATTTCAGCCCACGTAAGGCACTCCATGCGCCGCCGCTCATCGAGCTGTTCGCCTGGACCGAGGCCTGGTTCCTGAAGGTGACGGAAGGTTCGGCCATTCGCCGTATCGGGCATCTGCGCTGGCTGCGAAATGTGGCCGTCGCGCTGGGTAATGCCCCGTGGGATGAAGCGAACGTGCAGGCGCTTGAAAGCCGTAGAGGTGAGCACCCACTTCTTGATGAGCACATAGAATGGGCGATTGCGCAGCAAATTGAGAAACGTAATGCCTGCGTGGTCGAGGTGCAGCTACCGAAGAAACAGCGTCTGGTGAGGGTGATTGAAAAAGGGCTTCCGCGGGATGCCTGAACTATTCACAGCCTGTGAATAAAATTACAAACTCAAGCGCCATCTGGGCTGGAGAAGAGGTCAAGTGATCTCAATAACATTTTGAAATCAAATTTTATACTGTAAATACAGTGCGTTACGAAGATATTATTCACCATGCTAAGTTTTAACCCTGTTTCGGTTAAGCGCAGTTTCTGTGGATAACTCTGTTCACAAGAGTATTTCAGAGACAACAGAAAACGTCCCCAGCGATGCTTTTCGCTGTGGATATTTTAGAGATGAAGAAGAATTTGGAGCGGGAAACGAGACTCGAACTCGCGACCCCGACCTTGGCAAGGTCGTGCTCTACCAACTGAGCTATTCCCGCTTGGGTGGTCCGTGCTGTGGAAGCACTTTCAAATTTTGGAGCGGGAAACGAGACTCGAACTCGCGACCCCGACCTTGGCAAGGTCGTGCTCTACCAACTGAGCTATTCCCGCTTGGGCAGTCTGTGCTGTGGAAGCACTTTCAAATTTTGGAGCGGGAAACGAGACTCGAACTCGCGACCCCGACCTTGGCAAGGTCGTGCTCTACCAACTGAGCTATTCCCGCAAATCTGCACTGCTTTTGTTGCTGTCGTAACGTGTAATTCTCTGTCGTTACGGGAGGCGCATTATACGAGAAATCCTTTTAGCTGCAACCCCCCTTAAAGCGATTTTTTCGAAATTAAGTTCAAATGCTTATTTAATCGGCAAGCTGAACAATTTAACGACAAAAACCCGGCCACGCAAGGCGCCGGATCGCAAAATCACAGCTTAATAAAGTTTTCGCGGTAGTAGGAAAGCTCCGCCACGGACTCTCGGATATCATCCATCGCCTGATGCGTGCCCTGTTTTTTAAAGCCGTCGAGGATTTCAGGCTTCCAGCGACGCGCCAGCTCTTTCAACGTGCTGACGTCCAGATAGCGGTAGTGGAAGTAAGACTCCAGCTCCGGCATGTACTTAAACAGGAAACGACGATCCTGGCCGATGCTATTCCCACAGATTGGCGATTTGCCTGCCGGAACCCACTGTTTCAGGAACTCAAGCGTCGCCAGCTCCGCCTCACGGTCACCCATAGTGCTCGCCTTCACCCGCTCCACCAGACCGCTGCCGGTGTGGGTACGGACGTTCCACTCATCCATCAACGCCAGCTGGTCATCGGACTGATGCACCGCTATCGTTGGCCCTTCCGCCAGGATATTCAGGTTGGCGTCCGTCACCAGGGTTGCAATTTCAATAATGCGATCGCGCTCGGGATCCAGCCCGGTCATTTCGAGATCGATCCAAATCAGGTTGTTTTCATCCGCGCTCATGTTATTTTCCACCCTTCTCGCATAACCGGCAGTAGCAGGTTAACTAGTATTAATTAGAGTGTATCATAGAGGTTTTGCCCCCTACGGGCGACCAGGAGCCAGTGCGATTGAGTAAAAATAAACTCTCCAAAGGGCAGCAGCGCCGCGTGAATGCCAATCACCAGCGCCGTCTTAAAACCACTGCGGAGAAGGTCGATTACGACGACAACCTGTTTGGCGACCCAACGGAAGGCGTAGTCATCAGCCGTTTCGGTATGCACGCTGACGTGGAATCCGCCGATGGTGCGATTCACCGCTGCAACATCCGCCGGACCATTCGTTCTCTGGTGACCGGCGACCGCGTCGTCTGGCGGCCGGGTAAAGAGGCGGCGGAAGGCGTGACGGTAAAAGGCATCGTTGAAGCGGTCCATGAGCGCACGTCCGTATTAACCCGTCCCGATTTCTACGACGGGGTCAAACCGATTGCCGCCAACATTAACCAGATTGTTATCGTATCGGCGATTTTGCCCGAACTGTCGCTCAATATTATCGACCGATATCTCGTCGCCTGCGAAACGCTGCAGGTTGAACCGATTATCGTGCTGAACAAAATCGATCTGCTGGACGACGACGGCATGGCCTTCGTCAATGAGCAGATGGATATCTATCGCAAGATTGGCTACCGCGTTCTGATGGTCTCCAGCTATACCAAAGATGGCCTGAAACCGCTGGAAGAGGCGCTTACCGATCGCATCAGCATCTTTGCGGGCCAGTCCGGCGTGGGCAAATCGAGCCTGCTGAACAACCTGCTTGGCCTCCAGCAGGAAATCCTCACCAACGATGTCTCTGATGTCTCGGGCCTGGGCCAGCACACCACCACCGCGTCACGCCTGTATCACTTCCCGCACGGGGGCGATGTCATCGACTCCCCGGGCGTGCGAGAGTTCGGTTTATGGCACCTGGAGCCGGAACAAATCTTTAACGGATTTGTCGAATTCCATGATTATTTAGGCGCTTGCAAGTACCGCGACTGTAAACACGATAACGACCCAGGCTGCGCTATCCGTGAAGCGGTTGAGAAAGGCGAAATTGCGGAGACCCGCTTCGAGAATTACCACCGTATTCTTGAGAGCATGGATCAGGTAAAAACGCGTAAAAACTTTTCTGATTCTGATAACTGACAACTAAGCTAAGCATCGCTAAAATCGTCCCCTTTTTTCAGGTTCCGGCGGCTTAACGCCGGATCAGGAACGACAAAACAATGGCCTGGAGGCTACCTTGTTAAACGCATTTAAACTTTCGCTTCAATACATTCTGCCAAAACTGTGGCTCACTCGCCTGGCGGGCTGGGGCGCAAGCAAACGCGCGGGCTGGCTGACCAAACTGGTCATCGACCTTTTCGTAAAATATTACAAGGTCGATATGAAAGAGGCGCAGAAGCCGGACACCGCCAGCTACCGCACCTTCAACGAATTCTTCGTGCGCCCGCTGCGTGACGACGTGCGCCCGCTGAACACCGACCCTAACGTCCTGGTGATGCCGGCAGACGGCGTCATTAGCCAGTTGGGTAACATCGAAGACGACAAAATCCTGCAGGCGAAGGGCCATAACTACAGCCTGGAAGCGCTGCTGGCGGGTAACTACCTGATGGCGGATCTGTTCCGCAACGGTACCTTTGCCACCACCTATCTGTCACCGCGCGACTACCACCGCGTGCACATGCCGTGTAACGGTATCCTGCGCGAGATGATTTACGTCCCGGGCGATCTGTTCTCCGTGAACCACCTGACCGCGCAGAACGTGCCGAACCTGTTTGCCCGTAACGAGCGCGTCATCTGCCTGTTTGATACTGAATTTGGCCCTATGGCACAGATTCTGGTGGGTGCAACCATCGTAGGCAGCATTGAAACCGTCTGGGCAGGCACCATCACCCCACCGCGCGAAGGCGTGATCAAACGCTGGACCTGGCCTGCCGGTGAAGCGGAAGGCTCTGTGGCCCTGCTGAAAGGTCAGGAGATGGGTCGCTTCAAGCTGGGCTCCACCGTGATCAACCTGTTTGCGCCAGGCAAAGTGAAGCTGGCTGAACAACTCGAAAGCCTGTCGGTCACCAAACTGGGCCAGCCGCTGGCGGTCTCGACAGAAACCTTCGTGACGCCAGAGGCAGAACCTGCGCCGCTGTCACAGGAAGAGATCCAGGCCGAGCACGACGCCAGCCCGCTGGTTGACGACAAAAAAGACGAAGGCTAACAACAGAAGGATCGCTGACGTGCGCCCGATTATCGTTCTACTGATGGCCTGGTGCCTCAGCATGGGGGCGTACGCAGCGACAGCCCCCGACGCCAAACAGATAACCCAGGAACTGGAGCAGGCAAAAGCGGCCAAACCCGCTCAGCCAGAGACCGTCGAGTCGCTCCAGGCTGCCCTGAACGCGCTTGAGGAGCGGAAAGGCTCGCTTGAGCGCGCTCAGCAGTATCAGCAGGTTATCGACAACTTCCCCAAACTCTCCCAGACGCTGCGCGCGCAGCTCAATAATCTGCGTGACGAACCGCGCGATGTGCCGGCAGGCATGACCTCCGACGCGCTGAACCAGGAGATCCTGCAGGTCAGCAGCCAGCTTCTGGAAAAGAGCCGCCTTGCTCAGCAGGAGCAGGAGCGAGCGCGTGAAATTGCCGACTCCCTCAGCCAGCTTCCGCAGCAGCAAACCGACGCCCGTCGCCAGCTTAATGAAGTTGAGCGCCGCGTGGGTACGCAAAACGGCAACACGCCACAGGCGCAGGCCCAAAATCTGGGCCTGCAGGCAGAATCGGCTCGCCTGAAGGCCCTTGTCGATGAGCTGGAGCTGGCGCAGCTTTCCGCCAATAACCGCCAGGAGCTGTCGCGAATGCGCTCTGAACTCGCTCAGAAGCAGAGCGAGCAGCTGGACGCTTACCTTCAGGCTCTGCGCAATCAGCTCAACAGTCAGCGCCAGCGTGAAGCGGAGCGTGCGCTGGAAAGTACCGAACTGCTGGCAGAAAACAGCGATAACCTGCCTTCCGGCATCGTCCAGCAGTTTAAGGTCAACCGTGAGCTTTCTGCCGCGCTGAATCAGCAGGCGCAGCGTATGGATCTGGTTGCCTCGCAGCAGCGTCAGGCGACCAATCAAACCTTGCAGGTTCGTCAGGCGTTAAACACCCTGCGCGAGCAGTCCCAGTGGCTCGGGTCATCAAACCTGCTGGGCGAAGCGCTGCGCGCCCAGGTCGCGCGCCTGCCGGAAATGCCAAAGCCGCAGCAGCTGGATACCGAGATGGCCCAGCTACGCGTTCAGCGCCTGCACTTTGAAGATCTCCTCAATAAGCAGCCGCAAATCCGCCAGATCCGTCAGGCTGATGGACAGCCGCTGACCAGCGAGCAAAACCGTATTCTGGAAGCCCAGTTGCGTACCCAGCGTGAATTGCTGAACTCTCTGCTGCAGGGCGGGGATACGCTGATTCTGGAGCTGACCAAGCTGAAGGTTTCTAACAGCCAGCTGGAAGATGCGCTGAAAGAGGTGAACGAGGCGACGCACCGTTATCTCTTCTGGACGTCCGACGTGCGTCCGATGACCTTCTCGTGGCCGATTGAGATTGTCCAGGACCTGCGCCGCCTGATTTCGCTGGATACCTTCAGCCAGTTGGGACAGGCCAGCGTGATGATGTTCACCAGCAAAGAGACCATTTTCCCGCTGCTGGGGGCGTTGATTCTGGTGGGCTTCAGCATTTACTCGCGCAGACATTTCACCCGTTTCCTCGAGCGTTCCAGCTCCAGGGTCGGGAAAGTCACCCAGGATCACTTCTGGCTGACGCTACGCACCGTATTCTGGTCGATTCTTGTCGCCTCTCCGCTGCCGGTGCTGTGGATGACGCTGGGGTATGGCCTGCGGGAAGCCTGGCCCTATCCGCTCGCAGTAGCGATTGGCGATGGCGTCACCGCCACGGTGCCGCTGCTGTGGGTAGTCATGATTTGCGCCACCTTCGCGCGCCCCAATGGCCTGTTCATCACCCACTTTGGCTGGCCGCGTAATCGCGTTGCGCGCGCCATGCGTTACTACCTGATGAGCATCGGGTTGATTGTGCCGCTGATTATGGCGCTGATCATGTTCGATAATCTCAACGACCGGGAATTCTCAGGCTCGCTGGGCCGCCTCTGCTTTATGCTGATATGCGGGGCGCTGGCCATCGTCACGCTCAGCCTGAAACGCGCGGGTATTCCGCTCTATCTGGATAAAACCGGCAGCGGCGACAACATGTTTAACCGGCTGCTCTGGAACCTGCTGCTCAGCGCACCGTTGATTGCGATGTTGGCAGCCGCGGTGGGTTACCTGGCGACGTCGCAGGCGCTGTTGGCACGTCTGGAAACCTCGGTGGCCATCTGGTTCCTGCTGCTGGTGGTGTATCACGTGATCCGCCGCTGGATGCTGATTCAGCGCCGCCGTCTGGCGTTTGATCGTGCCAAGCATCGCCGGGCGGAGATCCTCGCCCAGCGCGCGCGGGGTGAGGAAGAGCCAAACCACGTCAACAGTACGGAAGGCACGACGGAGGCGGATGAGGTCGAGCTGGATCTGGATGCCATCAGTACCCAGTCCCTGCGTCTGGTTCGCTCTATTCTGATGCTGATTGCCCTCCTGTCGGTCATCTTCCTGTGGTCGGAGATCCACTCCGCGTTTGGCTTCCTGGAGAACATCTCGCTGTGGGACGTGACCTCCACGGTGCAGGGCGTTGAAAGCCTGGAGCCGATTACCCTGGGGGCGGTGCTGATTGCCATTCTGGTGCTGATCATCACCACCCAGCTGGTGCGTAACTTCCCGGCGCTGCTGGAGCTGGCGCTGCTGCAGCATCTGGATTTGACGCCGGGTACGGGCTATGCGATCACGACCATTACCAAATATCTGATCATGCTGTTTGGCGGGCTGGTTGGCTTCTCGATGATCGGTATTGAGTGGTCGAAGCTCCAGTGGCTGGTGGCAGCGCTCGGCGTCGGGTTAGGTTTTGGTTTACAGGAGATCTTCGCCAACTTCATCTCCGGCCTGATCATTCTGTTCGAAAAACCGATCCGTATTGGCGATACCGTCACGATCCGCGATCTGACCGGCAGCATCACGAAGATCAACACCCGTGCGACGACGATCAGCGACTGGGATCGGAAAGAGATCATCGTGCCAAACAAGGCGTTTATTACCGAGCAGTTCATCAACTGGTCGCTGTCAGACTCCGTTACCCGTGTGGTGCTGACGGTACCGGCGCCGTCGGACGCTAACAGCGAAGAGGTCACCCAGATCCTCTACACCGCCGCTAAGCGCTGCTCGCTGGTGATCGACAACCCGGCGCCGGAAGTCTTCCTTGTGGATTTACAGCAGGGGATCCAGATTTTCGAGCTGCGTATCTACGCCGCCGAAATGGGACACCGTATGCCGCTGCGCCATGAGATCCACCAGTTGATTCTGGCGGGCTTCCGCGAGCACGGTATTGATATGCCGTTCCCACCTTTCCAGATGCGTCTGGAAAGCCTGGACGGACGTAAAACAGGAAGAACGCTGACGTCAGCGGCGCGTACGCGCCCGGCGGGCAGTTTATAACGCGTCTCCCCTCCCTTTCGGGAGGGGAATATTCCCGCTACGCCACTTCTGCGACGTATGCCATCGCGCGTCGACGGTAATTCTCATAAATCCCCATCGCCAGCAGCGAGAAGAAGATTGGGCCGCCCACCATCCACAGCGCGCTGTTCCAGTCGTTCGCCTCAATTACCGGCTGGATAATGGTGAAGATGTTGGCAAACGCCACCACCAGCACCACCACCGTGGTGGCCAGCAGCGTTGCCGCGCGGCTTTTAAAAATCACAAACGGACGTTCAAGATCCTGCTTCGCCTTAAAGAACGGGAACGCCAGGGTCAGGAACAGGTACGGCAGCGTCATCGACACGTTCGCCATCAGGGTCAGCTTGTTGTAAAACGCAGACGCCGTATCGCCGCCAAATGA
This sequence comes from Enterobacter sp. PL_is514, assembly GCF_055816715.1. Taxonomy (NCBI): domain Bacteria; kingdom Pseudomonadati; phylum Pseudomonadota; class Gammaproteobacteria; order Enterobacterales; family Enterobacteriaceae; genus Enterobacter; species Enterobacter sp. PL_is514. The sequence goes on from NZ_JBVPGN010000033.1 coordinate 506,133, forward strand.
CACCAGCAGAATGAACACGCACACCAGCACACACTGCATCCACATGGCGTTGGCAGGCATGCCTGCGGTGTTCAGCTGGGTCATACGTGCTGGCCACAGCGCTTTTGGCGTACCCTGAATAATCGCTTTCAGCGGCGAATAGATCAGCGTGAAGAATGCGCCGGTATAGGCCAGGAACATCGACAGGCCGGTAATACGCGCGAACCAGACCCCCATTACCGATGCCGCCTCGGGACTCAGGTTCATCGCCTGCCCCAGCGTCATCCCCAGGCTTTTCATCAGCACATAGGTGATGTTGCCAAGGTTAGTGGTGTTGTTGCTCAGCACCTGCTGCCAGTTGGTGCTGACGCCCCAGAGAAAAATCGCCAGCGAATAGCCGATGGAAATCACGATGGCGGCAAAAATAATGCCTTTCGCAAAGTTCTTTTCCGGGTTTTCCGTCTTATCGACCAGGCCGCCTACGGCTTCAATACCGCCGTAAGCGAAGATGGCAAACACCACGAAGGAGAGCATCGCGAGCCCGGACTGGTAGCCCGGATTCGGCGAGGAGGAAAAGTTAACATCCTGTGCAAAATGACCACCGTTCAGGCACAGGATAGCGATGCTCGCCAGCAGCAGCACCAGGTTCAATCCCATCACCGAGATCCCGCCCACGGCGGTAATCCGGGCAATTTTATTGATACCTTTAGACGCCACCAGCGTCACGACAACCATCCAGCATACCGCCAGAATCCCGACGACCTGCGTGGAGCTCAGCCCGGCCAAAGACCAGACCTGCGTTTTATCGGCACCGAAAAGAAACGTCGAGAACGGCACCCAGACTTTGGCCGCCGTACTCACCATCCAGACGACGTAGGATGAAAACCACATAAACGTGCCGATAAACGCATAGCGCGGCCCGACGCTGTTATTCATCCATGAGTAGATCCCGCCCTCTTCTTTCCGGTAAGCCGAGCCCATCTCCGCCATCATCAGCGCAAACGGGATAAAGAAGAACAGAGCAGAAACGATATAAAACGGCGTCGCGCTGTAGCCCATCAGATAGAACGCTGACGGGCTGTTGGCAAAGCCAAAGACTGAGGTAAATATCATCAGGATGAGCCCGGTGAGGGTCATCTTTTTGAGTGACTGGGACATAGAACCATCCGAAAAGGAATTAAACTGCGCGGATGGTAGCAGAAGACCAGACAGATATTGTGGCTATGCGGGGCAAATTAAGAAAAAGACCCGTGTATAGGGAATGTGGCAGTTTTTAATGTTGTCGTGCTGAAATGGAAAGGTTAATTGACAGGAATGGTAGGCCGGGTAAGCGCAGCGCCACCCGGCATTTTATTAGGCGCGATCGACCGTAAAGGCAATCACATCGCCAAGCTGCTCTGCGCCCAGGGCCAGCATCACCAGACGGTCAACACCCAGCGCCACGCCGGAGCAATCCGGCAGACCTGCTTTTAATGCTTCAAGCAGATTAACATCAATAGGCTGCTGCGGCAGACCGCGCGCGGCGCGCTTGCGGTTATCCTGCTCGAAGCGCTGCTGCTGCTCGCGGGCGTCGGTCAGTTCATGGAAGCCGTTCGCCAGCTCGATGCCTTTGTAATAGACCTCAAAACGCTCTGCGACACGATGATCTTCGGTACTGATCTGCGCCAGTGAGGCCTGGCTTGCCGGGAAGTGATAAACAAACGTCGGACGATCTTTGCCAATCTGCGGTTCAACGCCAAAAGTGAACAGCAGCTGCAGCAGCGTGTCACGATCCTCTTCGGTATCCGCCACGTTGCTCAGATCCAGTTTTGCCGCCACTTCGCGCAGCTGGGTTTTGTCCGCCGACAGCGGATCGATTTCCAGATGGCGCTGGAAAGCCTGCTGATAGGAAAGGGTTTCGGCTTCCGAGCAGTCCAGGACCTGCTGCAGCAGATCGTCCACCTCATTCATCAGGCGGTACATATCATAATGCGGGCGGTACCACTCCAGCATGGTGAATTCCGGGTTGTGGTGACGACCCATCTCTTCATTACGGAAACTGCGGCACAGCTGATAGACCGGACCACACCCCGCTGCCAGCAGGCGTTTCATGTGGTATTCCGGGCTGGTCATCAGATACAAATTCATGCCCTGAGAGTGGCCGGGGCCAACAAAACGGGTTTCAAACGGGACCAGATGAATATCCGTTACCGTTGCCTGACTCATGCACGGGGTTTCCACCTCCAGGACGCCGCGGTCGACAAAGAAACGGCGGATCTCCGCCATAATTGCAGCGCGTTTTAACAGATTAGGGATGGATGCGCTCGGCTGCCAGGTGGCCGTTTCGCTCATGAGTTGTTCTCCGATTTCAGACAAGGGCACGAAGTCTACTCGTTAGCCGGGGCAGAGACAAATTTTGTGCAGTAAAAAAGCGCATTTCATTTAGGTGAACAATTGCGTGACGTATTTCATCAATCTTCATGATAAATCGCCTGACAGAACAGCAAAAAAATCGAACACGTCAAATTTCCCTGACATCTACACGGTTATACTGTTTTACCCATAAAGGAGCAGTGGAAACGCTTTCGCAATCGTCCTTTTGGACGGGTGAACTACCTTTAGTTTGTCGCGTTGCGAAATAACAAAAATCTGGAGGAATGTCGTGCAAACTTTTCAAGCCGATCTTGCCGTAATAGGCGCTGGCGGGGCTGGATTACGTGCTGCGATTGCTGCAGCACAAGCTAATCCCAACGCTAAAATCGCATTGATTTCAAAAGTCTATCCAATGCGTAGTCACACAGTGGCAGCAGAAGGAGGGTCCGCCGCCGTTGCGCAGGATCATGACAGCTTTGAATACCATTTCCACGACACGGTTGCAGGGGGCGACTGGCTTTGCGAACAGGATGTCGTCGACTACTTTGTGCACCATTGTCCAACGGAGATGACCCAGCTTGAACAGTGGGGATGTCCATGGAGCCGCCGTCCGGACGGCAGCGTCAACGTTCGCCGCTTCGGCGGCATGAAGATCGAACGCACCTGGTTCGCCGCCGATAAGACCGGCTTCCATATGCTGCACACCCTGTTCCAGACCTCCCTTCAGTTCCCACAAATCCAGCGCTTCGATGAACATTTCGTCCTCGACATTCTGGTGGATGATGGCCACGCGCGCGGCCTGGTGGCGATGAACATGATGGAAGGCACGCTCGTCCAGATCCGCGCCAACGCGGTAGTAATGGCGACGGGCGGTGCGGGTCGCGTTTATCGTTATAACACCAACGGCGGCATCGTTACCGGCGACGGTATGGGCATGGCGCTCAGCCACGGCGTGCCGCTGCGCGATATGGAGTTCGTGCAGTATCACCCAACCGGCCTGCCGGGCTCCGGCATTCTGATGACGGAAGGCTGCCGCGGTGAAGGCGGTATTCTGGTCAATAAAAACGGCTACCGCTATCTGCAGGATTACGGCATGGGCCCGGAAACCCCGCTCGGCGAGCCGAAGAACAAATACATGGAGCTCGGCCCGCGTGACAAAGTCTCTCAGGCTTTCTGGCACGAGTGGCGCAAAGGCAACACCATCTCCACGCCGCGTGGCGATGTGGTCTATCTCGACCTGCGTCATCTGGGCGAGAAGAAACTGCTGGAACGTCTGCCGTTCATCTGCGAGCTGGCGAAAGCCTACGTTGGCGTGGATCCGGTTAAAGAGCCGATCCCGGTGCGTCCAACCGCGCACTACACCATGGGCGGTATCGAAACCGATCAGCAGTGCGAAACCCGCATTAAAGGGCTGTTCGCCGTCGGCGAATGTTCTTCCGTTGGCCTGCACGGCGCTAACCGTCTCGGGTCTAACTCGCTGGCAGAGCTGGTTGTCTTTGGCCGCATGGCGGGCGAGCGCGCAATGGAGCGTGCGGCAACCGCAGGTGAAGCCAACGGTGCCGCGCTGGATGCGCAGGTCGCAGACGTTGAAAAACGCCTGAAAGATCTGGTGAACCAGGAGGGTAACGAGAACTGGTCTAAGATCCGCGACGAGATGGGCCTGTCGATGGAAGAAGGCTGCGGTATCTACCGTACCCCTGAGCTGATGCAAAAAACCGTCGACAAGCTGGCGGAACTGCAGGAGCGCTTCAAGCGCGTGCGCATCACCGACACCTCCAGCGTATTCAACACCGACCTGCTCTACACCATCGAGCTGGGCCACGGTCTGAACGTTGCGGAATGTATGGCGCACTCTGCGCTGGCGCGCAAAGAGTCGCGTGGGGCCCACCAGCGTCTGGACGAAGGCTGTACCGAACGTGACGACGTCAATTTCCTGAAACACACTCTCGCCTGGCGCGATGCGGATGGCACCACACGTCTGGACTACAGCGACGTGAAAATCACCACGCTGCCGCCGGCAAAACGCGTGTACGGTGCAGAAGCAGAAGCCGCCGAGAAGAAGGAGAAGGCGAATGGCTGAGATGCAAAAAATGAAAGTTGAAGTGGTGCGCTACAATCCGGAAGTGGACGCCGCACCGCACAGCGCTTTCTATGAAGTGCCTTATGACGAGCAAACCTCCCTGCTGGACGCGCTCGGCTATATCAAAGACAACCTGGCGCCAGACCTGAGCTACCGCTGGTCCTGCCGCATGGCGATCTGCGGCTCCTGCGGCATGATGGTCAACAAGGTGCCGAAGCTGGCCTGTAAGACCTTCCTGCGCGAGTACACTAAAGGTATTAAGGTCGAAGCGCTGGGCAACTTCCCGATTGAACGCGATCTGGTGGTCGATATGACCCACTTTATCGAAAGCCTGGAAGCCATTAAGCCGTACATCATTGGTAACCCACGCACGCCGGATCAGGGGCCAAACACCCAGACCCCGGCGCAGATGGCGAAATATCATCAGTTCTCCGGCTGCATCAACTGCGGTCTTTGCTACGCCGCCTGTCCACAGTTTGGCCTGAACAAGGAGTTCATCGGCCCGGCCGCCATTACCCTGGCGCACCGCTATAACGAGGACAGCCGCGACCACGGCAAAAAAGAACGTATGGCGCAGCTTAACAGCCAGAACGGCGTCTGGAGCTGTACCTTTGTGGGCTACTGCTCCGAAGTCTGTCCGAAGCACGTCGACCCGGCCGCCGCTATTCAGCAGGGTAAAGTGGAAAGCTCGAAAGACTTTCTTATCGCTACCCTGAAACCACGCTAAGGAGTGCATGATGACGACTAAACGCAAAGCCTATGTGCGGCCAATGCCGTCCACCTGGTGGAAAAACCTGCCGTTTTATCGCTTCTATATGCTGCGTGAAGGCACGGCGGTACCGGCAGTCTGGTTCAGCCTTGAGCTGATGTACGGCGTTTTTGCCCTCAAGCACGGTCCGGAAACCTGGGCCAACTTTGTCGGTTTTCTGCAAAACCCGATCATCGTTGTGCTGAACCTGATCGTGCTCGCGGCCGCGCTGCTTCATACCAAAACGTGGTTTGAACTGGCGCCAAAAGCGGCGAACATCATCGTTAAAGACGAAAAAATGGGGCCAGAGCCGGTGATTAAAGGGCTCTGGGCGGTGACGATTCTGGTCACTGTGGTCATTCTGTTTGTCGCACTGTTCTGGTAAGGAGACACCTGTGATCAATCCAAATCCAAAACGTTCTGACGAGCCGGTCTTCTGGGGCCTGTTTGGCGCAGGCGGCATGTGGAGTGCCATCATCGCCCCCGTCATTATCCTGCTGGTCGGCATTATGCTGCCGCTGGGGCTGTTCCCGGGCGATGCGCTGAGCTACGAGCGCGTACTGGCATTCGCGGGCAGCTTTATCGGTCGCGTGTTCATCTTTCTGATGATCGTCCTGCCGCTGTGGTGTGGTCTGCACCGTATTCACCATGCGATGCATGACCTGAAAATCCATGTCCCGAGCGGTAAATGGGTGTTCTACGGTCTGGCGACCATCCTGACCGTGGTGACGCTGATTGCCGTGGTCACCATCTGACGCTTCTGGCCCGCCATCCGGCGGGCCTTTTATTTCTGCATCTTTCCCACCAGCCACTGGGCAAACTCGCGCATTGCGGGCGTTTCTGTCCGTGACTGTAGTCTTGTCAGCCAGTAGCTGCCGAGGTCAATCTGCGTTGCAAACGGCTGCACGATGCGCTCGCTGCTGAGTAAATGGGTAAACATGTCGACAGGCGCAATGGCAATCCCGACGCCTGCCTGAGCCGCTTCCAGCATGGTCACGGACGAGTCAAACACCATCACCCGGTGCGTCGGCGAGGGAGGATGTTCACCCGCTGCCTGCATCCACGCAGCCCACTCGTCGCGTCGGTAGGAGCGAAGCAGGGTAAACTTCAGGATATCTGCCGGGCTTTTCAGGCAAGAGGCAATATCGGGTGTACAGAGCGCAGACAGCGGCGCGGCGCAAAGAAATTCAGCATCGGTTCCATGCCACGCGCCGCCACCGTAGCGAATGGTGTAATCAAGTCCTTCAGCCGCCGGATCGACGCGATTGTTATGGGTGGAAAGCTGAAGATCAATATGCGGATAGCAGCGGCGAAAGTCCGCGAGCTCTGAGAATAAAACACCCGTGGCAAAGGTCCCTACCACACCTATTTTGAGCTTCTCCTGAGCGCGCTGGCTGGCAAAGCGATCCAGCATCCCGGCAATACGATCGAACGAGTCATTCAGCACCGGCAGCAAATTCTCGCCTTCGGTGGTCAACATCAGCCCGCGCGAAACGCGGACAAACAGCTGGCAATTAAGGTGCTGCTCCAGCGCCTTTACGTGCTGGCTAATCGCGGAATGGGTGACGTTCAGCTCGATAGCGGCATGCGTAAAACTGAGGTGCCTGGCAGCAGCTTCAAACGCCCGCAGGGAATTAAGAGGAAGATAGCTGCGCGTCATAGTCTCGTCCGTTAGAAAAATTAACAGCTAATGCTAAATTTAACCGTTTGTCAGCCATAGTCAAATCCAACAGACTACAGCGGTCTGACGGGCCCGGACACTCCCTTGAACCGCTATTACGGAAGATAACTGATGATGAAAAAATCCCTAAGCTGTGCCCTGCTGCTCAGCACCTCCTGCTCGGTATTGGCTGCACCGATGTCAGAAAAACAGCTGGCTGAGGTGGTGGAACGTACCGTTACGCCGCTGATGAAAGCGCAGGCCATCCCGGGTATGGCGGTGGCGGTGATTTATCAGGGTCAGCCGCACTACTTTGCCTTCGGTAAAGCCGATGTCGCGGCAAACAAACCTGTCACCCCACAAACCTTGTTCGAACTGGGCTCTATAAGTAAAACCTTCACCGGCGTACTGGGTGGCGATGCCATTGCTCGCGGTGAAATATCGCTCGGCGATCCGGTGACAAAGTACTGGCCTGAGCTGACGGGCAAGCAGTGGCAGGGGATTCGCATGCTGGATCTGGCAACCTATACCGCAGGCGGTCTGCCGTTGCAGGTGCCGGATGAGGTCACGGATACCGCCTCCCTGCTGCGCTTTTATCAAAACTGGCAGCCGCAGTGGAAGCCGGGCACCACGCGTCTTTATGCCAATACCAGCATTGGTCTTTTTGGCGCGCTTGCGGTCAAACCTTCCGGCATGAGCTATGAGCAGGCCATAACGGCGCGGGTCTTTAAGCCGCTCAAGCTGGACCATACGTGGATTAACGTTCCGAAAGCGGAAGAGGCGCATTACGCCTGGGGATACCGTGACGGTAAAGCGGTCCACGTTTCGCCAGGCATGCTCGACGCGGAAGCCTATGGCGTAAAAACTAACGTGAAGGATATGGCAAGCTGGGTAATGGTGAACATGAAGCCTGACTCCCTTCAGGATACTTCACTCAGGCAAGGCATTGCCCTGGCGCAGTCTCGCTACTGGCGCGTAGGGGCCATGTATCAGGGGTTAGGCTGGGAAATGCTTAACTGGACGGTCGATGCCAAAACCGTAGTTGAAGGTAGCGACAATAAGGTGGCGCTGGCACCGTTGCCTGCGAGAGAAGTAAATCCTCCGGCACCGCCGGTTAAGGCCTCCTGGGTTCATAAAACAGGCTCTACCGGCGGATTTGGCAGCTACGTGGCCTTTATACCTGAAAAGCAGCTCGGCATTGTGATGCTGGCAAATAAAAGCTATCCGAACCCTGCACGCGTTGATGCGGCATACCGCATCCTCGACGCGCTGCAGTAAAACATTGCCGGGTGGCGGCTTCGCCTTACCCGGCCTACAAAATCCACGGTGTGACGCCGTACAAAAACCACATTTTCCTTGCCGTCATCTACACTTAACAAAAAACAGTAAGGAAACTCCTATGCGCATTTTGCCTGTTATCGCCGCGGTGACAGCCGCGTTTTTAGTGGTTGCCTGCAGTTCCCCTACCCCACCGCCTGGCGTTACCGTCGTCACGCCTTTTGATGCACAACGCTTCCTTGGAACATGGTATGAAATCGCGCGCCTCGACCACCGGTTTGAGCAGGGCTTAGAGAAGGTCACTGCGAATTACAGCCCGATGGATGATGGCGGTATTCAGGTGATCAACCGGGGCTATAACCCCGACCGGGAGATGTGGCAACAGTCGATTGGGAAAGCGTACTTCACGGGCGACCCGCGGCGGGCCGCGCTTAAAGTCTCGTTCTTTGGCCCGTTTTATGGCGGCTATAACGTGATCGCGCTCGACAGAGAGTACCGTCACGCGCTGGTCTGCGGGCCGGATCGCGACTATCTATGGATACTTTCCCGCACGCCAACACTTTCACCAGAAATGAAGCAGCAGATGCTGGACGTCGCGACCCGGCAAGGGTTTGATGTGTCAAAACTTATCTGGGTGAAACAACCCCATTAATGGGTGCTGAGCTTCAGCCCAACGATCCCGGCCACAATCAAGGCGAGGCTGGCGATACGCGCCAGACTCGCTGACTCTCCCAGCAGCAAAATGCCGGTGATAGCGGCACCCACCGCGCCAATACCCGTCCAGACGGCATAAGCCGTTCCCACAGGCAGAGAGCGCATCGCCCAGGATAACAGAACGATACTGACTATCATGGCGGTAACGGTAATGACGCTGGGCGTCAGGCGGGTAAATCCGTGGGTGTACTTGAGACCAATCGCCCATACCACTTCGAGCAGGCCAGCAATAAAAAGAATGATCCAGGACATGTCAGGCTCCTTAACTTAATACAAGTTGGGGCCGTCCCCGGTGAAAGAAACGCTTACGGGTCGTCCCGTAAGGCAGAGATTACGCCACCTATTGTGGTTAGCGTGCTATTTTTTTTCAATCATTTTTTGCTGAACACGTTAAGGCAAGAAATAGCCGCAGTATGGCGCGGAGTTCCGGCTTTTAGCACTCATCCGACTTCTCTATGATGATGTGCTTTCTGATGGCAGGAAGCCAAACCACTAGCCGACTGCGAATAAAATATGTTCAAAATTCTTTTGATTGACCGTTGTCACTTCACCCGCACGGGGTTTGAAGCATGGCTCAATCATTCCGGTTTGTTCCCGGGACACTACGTTGTGACCGGGCTGAATAATCTGTTTCTTGCCAGAGAACACATTCTGCAATGGAAACCTACGTTGGTTATTGCTGACCTGTACGGCTTCAGGCAGGACATTCACCATTTTCAGCAGCTCTCGTCCCTGCTTAACGCCAGTGAACGATTACCGTTTATTTTGCTGCAATCGGGAGAGGACAGCGGCATGACAGACTGGCTCGGACAGTTCCCGGTGTGGTCGTCGTTGTTGAAAAACGCCAGTCTCGAAGAAGTGGCAACGGTTATCAACGACGCATTGATCTCGCGCTCATGTGCTGAAAGGCCAGCGGCCGCCGCCCCCTTGCTGACCCGGCAGGAAGAGAAGGTGCTGACATTGTGGATGGACGGCGCGAGCAATCAAAAAATTGCCGCTCACCTGAGTATCAACGGAAAAACGGTCTATACCTATAAACGCAATATCCGCATGAAATTGCATATGGATACGCGTTTTTCTCCGTTTTTATCCCTGCAGGAATCGGAAAGCTGACGGTACGAAACCCGACTGGTCCCGTACCGTTTATTCATTACTGCTGAGCTTTTGTTGCTGCACCAGAGATTGCGCTACCACCTTCAGAAATATCCTGACCGACGCCACGCGTGGTATTACAGGCCGTTAACACTGAAGAAAGTACCAGGACTGAAAAGATCGCTGCAATTGTCTTCTTAACCATAATATCTTCCTTTTATAGCCAAAGTTGTTTTGTGTATAGCAACTTAAGAATAGACAAGATCCCGCCGGTTGACGGAAAAGGACGCATTTTTAGGAAAATTAGACGAACTTAGCTGGCGGCGTGAGAAATGATATGACCGAGATCCTGGATGTCTTGTCCCATTCCACGCGTGGTGTTACAGCCGGAAAGCAATGCGCAGGAAAGCGCTAACAGAAGCAGAATTTTAACGGTACGTTTCATCATCCCTGCCTGCAAGAATCAGGCGCAGCGGGCGCTGCGCCTTCAATCATACGTAAATTACTTCACGCGGGATACGTATTCGCCGGAGCGGGTATCCACTTTGATCACTTCGCCAGTCTGTACGAACAGTGGCACTTTAACCACGGCGCCGGTAGACAGTTTGGCTGGTTTACCGCCGGTACCTGCGGTATCACCTTTCAGACCTGGATCGGTTTCAACGATTTCCAGTTCTACGAAGTTTGGTGGGGTCACAGCGATAGGCTGGCCGTTCCACAGGGTCACGATGCACTCAGCCTGATCCAGCAGCCATTTAGCGCTGTCACCTACCGCTTTCTCATCAGCAGACAGCTGTTCGAAAGTGGAGTTGTTCATGAAATGATAGAACTCACCGTCGTTGTACAGATAGGTCAGGTTCATATCAACAACATCAGCGCCTTCAGCGGAGTCAGTAGACTTGAAGGTTTTCTCAACACGGGTACCGGTCAGCAGACGGCGCAGCTTAACGCGTGCGAATGCCTGGCCTTTACCTGGTTTAACGAATTCGCTGGCTTCAACCGCGTACGGTTCGCCGTCCATCATGATTTTAAGACCAGCACGAAAATCGTTGCTATAGTACGTTGCCATAAGGCCCTCTAAATTTGTTAACTGGTAGCTAAGCCACAAAATGGCGCATATTGTAACCCTAAACACCCCGTCCAGAGAAGATTGGTTATCGCAACTTGCCGATGTAATCACCAGTCCTGATGAATTGCTGCGTCTTTTAGACCTCGATCAGCACCCAGAATTGCTTGCAGGCCGCGAGGCAAAGCGCCTGTTCGCCCTGCGCGTTCCCCGCGCGTTTGTGGCGCGGATGGAGAAAGGCAATCCCGACGATCCGCTATTAAAACAAACGCTTACTTCGCAGGATGAGTTTGTCACCGCGCCGGGTTATAGCACCGATCCGCTGGAAGAGCAGAACAGCGTGGTGCCCGGTTTACTGCACAAGTATCTCAACCGCGCCCTGCTGCTGGTAAAAGGTGGCTGTGCGGTAAATTGTCGTTATTGCTTCCGTCGGCACTTCCCTTATGCCGAAAACCAGGGCAATAAACGCAACTGGCAGGTCGCGCTGGACTATATCGCCGCCCATCCGGAGCTGGATGAGATTATTTTTTCCGGCGGCGACCCGCTGATGGCAAAAGATCATGAGCTGGACTGGCTGCTGACTCAGCTTGAAGCCATCCCGCACATTAAGCGCCTGCGCATTCACAGCCGTTTACCGATTGTTATTCCGGCACGTATCACGGACGGCCTGGTGTCACGCCTGGAGCAGTCCCGATTGCAGGTGCTGCTGGTGAACCATATTAACCACGCGAACGAAATTGACGATGCGTTTCGCGCGGCGATGGCGCGACTGCGTAAAGCGGGCGTGACGCTGCTGAACCAGAGCGTGCTGCTGCGCGGCGTCAATGACAGCGCCCGCGTGCTGGCCGATCTGAGCAATGCCCTGTTTGATGCGGGCGTGATGCCCTATTACCTGCACGTGCTGGATCGCGTTCAGGGCGCGGCCCATTTCATGGTGACGGACGAAGAAGCCCGGCAGATTATGCGCGAACTGTTAACGCTGGTTTCAGGCTATATGGTGCCGAAGCTGGCACGCGAGATTGGCGGAGAGCCGAGCAAGACGCCGCTGGATTTGCAGCTGCGGCAGCACTAAAAAGGCAGGTGGCGCTACGCTTACCTGCCCTACGGGGTCCGGGCGCAGCGCCATCAGCAAGTTAACTCAGTTTGGGCACTTGTAGACCTGGCCGCTCATCTGGCTGGCGGTCGGCACGAAGCTGGACAGCATACTCTGCGTTGGGCTGCTCACGCCGTAAATCACGTTGCCACCCATTGCCGCAGCCTGGTTACGCAGGGCATTCGCCGCACCGCGCATAGAGCCACCTTCTTCACCATGCTGACCAGACATCCAGTTGCTTTGCTCACCGGTTGCCGTGCCTAACAGCTGGCATTCACTGCCGGGCTTATCTTCCACAAAGCGAACGCCCTGGCCCGCTGCCGACAGCTCATTGCTGGAGCTACAACCCGCCAGCAGCAATGCTGCCCCTACAATCCCTGCACAGACTTTTACGCGCATGTTATTCCTCGTTTTCAATAAGCTGGACAGTAGTTGTCCGTGTGTAAATCTTATACCTAAAAGATGACCAAAAGAAAAACCCCCGAGCATTTCTGCCCGGGGGTTTTTCACATTCTACGACGTAGAGCGCACGATTACATCATGCCGCCCATTCCGCCCATGCCGCCCATACCAGCAGCACCTAAGTCAGGCGCATCGCCTTTTGGCAGGTCGGTCACCATGCACTCGGTGGTGATCATCAGACCAGCAACAGAGGCCGCATACTGCAGAGCAGAACGGGTTACTTTAGTTGGGTCCAGGATACCGAAGTCGATCATGTTGCCGTATTCTTCGGTTGCCGCGTTGTAACCGTAGTTACCTTCGCCCGCTTTAACGTTGTTCGCCACAACAGATGGCTCTTCACCGGCGTTGGACACGATCTGACGCAGAGGCGCTTCCATTGCGCGCAGCGCAACTTTGATACCCACGTTCTGATCTTCGTTCTGAGCGGTCAGGCCAGCCAGTTTAGCGGCCACGCGCACCAGCGCAACGCCACCACCCGCAACCACGCCTTCTTCTACCGCAGCACGGGTCGCGTGCAGGGCATCGTCAACGCGTGCTTTTTTCTCTTTCATTTCAACTTCGGTCGCCGCACCGACTTTAATTACCGCAACGCCGCCAGCCAGTTTCGCTACGCGCTCCTGCAGTTTTTCACGGTCGTAATCGGAAGTCGCTTCTTCGATCTGCTTACGGATCTGACCCACGCGGCCCTGAATAGCGGCTTCTTCACCCACGCCATCGATGATGGTGGTGGTGTCTTTGTTGATCACAACGCGTTTCGCCTGGCCCAGGTCTTCCAGGGTCGCTTTTTCCAGCTCCATACCGATCTCTTCAGAGATCACGGTACCGCCGGTCAGGGTAGCGATATCCTGCAGCATGGCTTTACGGCGATCGCCGAAGCCAGGTGCTTTAACCGCAGCCACTTTCACGATGCCGCGCATGGTGTTAACCACCAGAGTTGCCAGCGCTTCGCCTTCAACGTCTTCAGCGATGATAACCAGCGGTTTGCCTGCTTTAGCAACGGCTTCCAGCACTGGCAGCATTTCGCGGATGTTGGAGATTTTCTTGTCAGCCAGCAGGATGAACGGGCTTTCCAGCTCAACAGCGCCAGTCTCTGGCTTGTTGATGAAGTATGGGGACAGGTAACCGCGGTCGAACTGCATACCTTCAACCACGTCCAGTTCGTCTTCCAGACCGGTACCGTCTTCAACGGTGATCACGCCTTCTTTACCGACTTTATCCATCGCTTCTGCGATCAGTTTACCTACGGTTTCGTCGGAGTTAGCGGAGATGGTACCAACCTGAGCAATGGCTTTAGAGTCAGAGCACGGTACGGACAGCGCTTTCAGTTCTTCAACAGCGGAGGCGACAGCTTTGTCGATACCACGTTTCAGATCCATTGGGTTCATGCCCGCAGCAACGGCTTTCAGACCTTCAGTGATGATAGCCTGCGCCAGAACGGTCGCGGTGGTGGTACCGTCGCCTGCAGCGTCGTTCGCTTTAGAGGCAACTTCTTTCACCATCTGCGCGCCCATGTTTTCGAACTTGTCTTCCAGCTCGATTTCACGTGCTACAGAAACACCATCTTTGGTGATGGTTGGCGCGCCGAAGGATTTATCCAGCACTACGTTACGGCCTTTCGGGCCCAGGGTCACTTTAACTGCATCTGCCAGTACGTTTACGCCGCGGAGCATTTTTACACGAGCGTCGTTACCGAATTTTACGTCTTTAGCTGCCATGTTCTTATTTCCTCAAATCTCGTGCGTAAATTACGCTTCAACAATTGCCAGAATGTCGCTTTCGGACATGATCAACACTTCTTCATTGTCGATCTTCTCGGATTTCACGCCGTAGCCATCGTTGAAAATTACGATGTCACCAACTTTAACGTCCAGCGGCTGCACAGTTCCGTTTTCCAGGATGCGGCCCTTACCGACAGCGATGATTTCGCCACGCGTTGATTTGGCTGCTGCAGAACCGGTCAGAACGATGCCGCCAGCAGACTTGGTTTCAACTTCTTTACGTTTGACGATCACACGATCATGTAACGGACGAATACTCATTGATAGCTCTCCTTTGAGAAAGTCATTATCAGTTATGGATGACGCCGGCCCGCAAGCGGTTTTCCGACTAGTGCCCTGAGAGATGGGGATAGCTTTTTACCCCTTCAAGGGGGAGTTGAAAAAAAAATTTGCGAAAGTGTTACCATCGCCTCTCTTTTGGTACTGGCAGGGCGATGTCAATGAGTGGACTCAAGCAGGAGTTAGGGCTGGCGCAGGGCGTTGGCCTGCTCTCAACCTCCTTGTTAGGTACGGGCGTGTTTGCCGTACCGGCACTGGCGGCGCTGGTCGCGGGAAATAATAGCCTGTGGGCGTGGCCAGCGCTGATTGTACTGGTTTTCCCGATAGCCATTGTGTTTGCCATCCTGGGGCGGCATTTCCCCAGCGCGGGCGGCGTGGCGCACTTTGTCGGCCTGGCCTTTGGGCCACGGCTGCAGCGTGTCACCGGCTGGCTGTTTCTCTCCGTCATTCCGGTTGGCCTTCCTGCGGCGCTGCACATTGCGACCGGCTTTGGTCAGGCGCTGTTTGGCTGGCATAACGAGCAGCTGTTGCTGGCAGAACTGGGCACGCTGGCTATCGTCTGGTGGGTAGGCTCTCGCGGGGCCCGCTCCAGCGCCAACCTGCAGACGCTGGTTGCGGTGCTGATTGTCGCGCTCGTTGCCGCTATCTGGTGGGCGGGCGATATCACAATCAAGGAAATTCCCTTCCCGGCGGTGACAGACGTCGATCATTCACAGCTTTTCGCCGCGCTCTCCGTCATGTTCTGGTGTTTTGTGGGTTTGGAAGCCTTTGCCCATCTTGCCTCTGAATTTAAGCAGCCTGAGCGCGATTTCCCCCGGGCGCTGATGATAGGCCTGCTGCTGGCAGGCACGGTCTACTGGGCGTGTACCGTGCTGGTGTTGCACTTCCACGCGTTCGGCGCGGATCTCGCCGCCGCGGCATCGCTGCCGGGTATCGTGGTTAATCTGTTTGGTGTGAAGGCGCTGTGGATCGCCTGCGTCATCGGCTATCTGGCCTGTTTTGCCAGCCTCAACATTTATATCCAGAGCTTTGCCCGGCTGGTGTGGTCGCAGGCGCTCGACAAACCTGAGAATCGCCTCGCGCGCCTGTCTAAACGCCAGCTTCCGCTGAATGCCCTGAATGCCGTGCTGGGCTGCTGCGTGTTGAGCACGCTGTGTATTTACGCACTGAAGATCAATCTGGACGCGCTGATCGTCTACGCCAACGGCATTTTCATTATGATCTACCTGCTGTGCATGCTGGCGGGATGTCGTTTGCTGCAAGGTCGCTATAAAACACTGGCGGTCATCGGGGGTGGGCTTTGCCTGCTGTTGCTGGCGATGGTGGGATGGAAGAGTCTGTACGCGATTGTCATGCTGGTAGGACTGTGGCTGTTTTTACCGAAGCGCGATGCGCACCAGTAGCGCCCGGTAAGCGAAGCGCCACCGGGCAAATCTATCACCGATCGTCTTTATGGTCTAAACGGTCGTGCTGTTCATCTTTACGCTGATATTCCCCTTCAAAGGTATCGCCTGGCCCGGTGCTGAACCCACCGCCAGGCATACGGTTAAAGCGCAGATGCGGCAGCAGCTTCATGGTCAGGTGCTTTTGCACCGGCGGCAGAAGCAACAGAAGGCCGAGGAAGTCGGTGAAGAACCCCGGCAGGATCAGCAGCAGCCCCGCAATAATCAGCGATACGCTTTTGATCATCTCCGCTGCCGGGCTTTCGCCTGCGGCCATCTTCTCCTGCATTAACAGGAAATTTTTGAAACCCTGATTACGCACCAGCGACATGCCGATGACGGAGGTGAAAATCACCAGAATCAGCGTCAGCAGGACGCCCAGCACATGGGCAACCTGGATGAAAATGGAAATCTCAATGTAAACATAGAGAAAGAAAGCAATAAACGGTATCCAGCGCACTGGCATCTCCTGTGTGGCAAGGGTCGACGGGCCCCTGTCTGAATGTGTTCGCGACGCGCGTTTGTATGAGATGGTGACGGTTAGCGAAAATTCAATCAGTTTGCACGGATATTTTTTTTGGAAATATTAAAGCGGTGACCCATTTCACAGATTAATAATTATCATGGAATCGGCTCGATAATAAGTGATCCAGCTTACGGCAATTCGCTATCATCAGCATATGATCTCGAACATCTGGCTGATTGAGGGAATAATCGTCGGCCAGAAAATATTCAAAACCACATAAATACTGTGTGTTTAGTACAATCCATCGGCAGCTTGAAAAGAAGGTTCACATGTTAAACAACATTCGTATCGAAGAAGACTTGTTGGGTACCAGGGAAGTTCCAGCGGATGCCTACTACGGTGTTCACACTCTGAGAGCGATTGAAAACTTCTACATCAGCAACAGCAAAATCAGCGACATCCCTGAGTTTGTCCGTGGCATGGTGATGGTGAAGAAAGCCGCAGCCCTGGCCAACAAAGAGCTGCAAACCATTCCTAAAAGCGCGGCAAATGCGATTATCGCAGCCTGCGATGAAGTGCTGAACAACGGCAAATGCATGGACCAGTTCCCGGTTGACGTCTATCAGGGCGGCGCGGGCACCTCCGTCAACATGAATACCAACGAAGTACTGGCAAACATTGGCCTGGAGCTGATGGGTCACCAGAAAGGTGAATACCAGTACCTTAACCCGAACGACCACGTTAACAAATGCCAGTCCACCAACGACGCTTACCCTACCGGCTTCCGTATCGCGGTGTATGCCTCTGTAGTGAAACTGGTGGATGCGATCAACCAACTGGGTGATGGCTTCCAGCGTAAAGCGGTTGAGTTCCAGGACATCCTGAAAATGGGTCGTACCCAGCTGCAGGACGCGGTGCCGATGACCCTCGGCCAGGAATTCCACGCGTTTAACGTGCTGCTTAACGAAGAGACCAAAAACCTGCTGCGCACCTCCGAGCTGCTGCTGGAAGTGAACCTGGGCGCAACCGCCATCGGTACACGTCTGAACACCCCGGATGGCTATCAGCAGCTGGCGGTACAGAAGCTGGCTGAAGTCTCTAACCTGCCGGTTGTGCCTGCAGAAGACCTGATTGAAGCGACCTCCGACTGCGGCGCCTACGTCATGGTACACAGCGCCCTGAAACGTCTGGCAGTGAAACTGTCCAAAATCTGTAACGACCTGCGCCTGCTTTCCTCCGGTCCGCGCGCTGGCCTGAACGAAATCAACCTGCCAGAGCTGCAGGCGGGTTCGTCCATCATGCCGGCCAAGGTGAACCCGGTTGTGCCAGAAGTGGTGAATCAGGTTTGCTTCAAAGTCATCGGTAACGATACAACCGTGACCATGGCCTCTGAAGCGGGTCAGCTGCAGCTGAACGTGATGGAGCCAGTGATTGGCCAGGCGATGTTTGAATCTATCCACATCCTGACCAACGCCTGCTACAACCTGCTGGAAAAATGCATTAACGGCATCACAGCGAATAAAGAAGTCTGTGAGGGTTATGTCTATAACTCCATCGGGATCGTCACCTACCTCAACCCGTTCATCGGTCACCACAACGGTGACATCGTCGGTAAGATTTGTGCCGAAACCGGTAAGAGCGTACGTGAAGTGGTGCTGGAGCGCGGGCTGTTGACCGAAGCGGAGCTGGACGATATCTTCTCGGCCCAGAACCTGATGCACCCGGCATATAAAGCAAAACGATATACCGATGAAAGCGAACAGTAACCGTTCAGGCTAGGCTTCTTAAGGCACGTCACTTGTGACGTGCCTTTTTTCTTTTTAGGCGTTACCGAAATACAACAATTCAATATCAACTTGTTAATAAGCAAGGAAGGTCCTTATGTTTGGAGCAGAACTCGTCATCGTCTTGTTGGCGATTTATTTGGGAGCAAGACTCGGGGGTATCGGCATCGGTTTTGCTGGTGGTCTCGGGGTGCTCGTTCTTACCCTTATCTTTCAGATTAAACCCGGCGCAATCCCGTTTGACGTTATCGAAATCATCATGGCCGTTATTGCCGCTATCGCCGCCATGCAGGTGGCAGGCGGTATGGACTACCTGGTGAGCCTGGCGGAGCGTATGCTGCGCCGCCATCCAAAATACATTACCTTCCTTGCCCCGCTGGTGACCTGGTTTATGACCATTCTCGCCGGTACGGGCCACACCGCCTTCTCCACGCTGCCGGTGATTACCGAAGTGGCGAAAGAGCAGGGTATCCGTCCGTCTCGTCCGCTCTCTATTGCCGTCGTCGCGTCCCAGATTGCGATTACCGCCTCGCCGATTTCCGCTGCGGTGGTCTTCTTCGCCGGTATCCTTGAACCGATGGGCGTGAGCTACCTGACGCTGCTGGCGATCTGTATCCCGGTGACGCTGATTGCGGTGATGATCACTGCCGTGCTGTGTAACTTCCTCGGCGCTGAACTGAAAGACGATCCGGTTTATCAGGAGCGTCTGGCAAAAGGTGAAGTGAGCCTGCGCGGCAGCCAGGTCTTCGAGCTGAAGCCACATGCGAAGCGCTCCGTGCTGCTGTTCCTGATTGGGATTGTCGCCGTCATGTTCTATGCGACCGCCATCAGCGATACCGTGGGCCTGATCCAGAACCCGGTCCTGCCGCGTAACGAAGCGATTGTGGTGTTCATGCTGACCATCGCGACGCTGATTAGTATCACCTGTAAAATCGACACCAGCGAAGTGCTGAACGCCAGCACCTTCAAATCCGGTATGAGCGCCTGCGTATGCGTGCTGGGCGTGGCGTGGCTCGGTGATACCTTCGTGAAAGCGCACATCAGCGACATTCAGACCGTAGCAGGCGACCTGCTGCACAACTATCCGTGGCTGCTGGCGGTGGTGCTGTTCTTTGCCGCTACCCTGCTTTACTCCCAGGCGGCGACCACCAAAGCGCTGATGCCTGCGGCACTGATGCTGGGCGTTACCCCGCTGACGGCGATTGCCTCTTTCGCGGCGGTTTCTGCCCTGTTCGTTCTGCCAACCTACCCAACCCTGCTGGCTGCGGTGGAGATGGACGACACCGGCTCAACCCGTATCGGTAAGTATGTGTTTAACCACGCGTTCCTAATCCCGGGCGTGGTTGCCATTTCACTTTGCGTGATCCTCGGCTTTATCATTGGCGGCGTGGTGCTGTAAACGGTGAGTAGTTGTAAAAATAGTTAAAATCGGGCCGCTCTGCGGCCCGTTTCATTAATGACCAATCGCCTTGCGTGATATAGTGAAGACTTTCGTGATGAGGAGGTCGACTTGTGAACACGCCTGATGCTGTTGTCGTACTGTGTACCGCCCCTGATGAAGCCTCTGCCCAGGATCTCGCCGCCAAAGTGCTGGCCGAAAAGCTGGCTGCCTGCGTGACGCTCCTCCCCGGCGCTACCTCTCTTTACTATTGGGAAGGTAAGCTGGAGCAAGAGTACGAAGTTCAGATGTTGCTCAAAACCAATCTGGCGAATCAGCAGGCTCTCCTGGACTGCCTCAAATCTCATCATCCTTACCAAACCCCGGAGCTGCTGGTCCTGCCAGTGGTTCATGGCGATAACGACTATCTCTCATGGCTCAACGCTTCCTTACGCTGATCCTGCTGCTGTGCAGCACGTCAGCTTTTGCCGGGTTGTTTGACGCGCCCGGCCGTTCGAACTTCATCCCTGCCGACCAGGCTTTCGTTTTCGATTTTCAGCAAAACCAGCATGACCTTACGCTCAACTGGCAGGTGAAAGAGGGTTATTACCTCTATCGCAAGCAGGTAAGCATTACGCCTGCTCAGGCCAGCGTGGGCGCTTTACAGATGCCCTCTGGCGAGTGGCATGAGGACGAGTTCTACGGCAAGAGTGAAATCTACCGCCAGCGCCTGAGCTTGCCTGTTACGGTGAATCAGGCGGATAAAGGTGCGACCCTGACGGTGACCTATCAGGGGTGCGCGGACGCGGGATTCTGCTATCCGCCTGAAACGAAGGTCGTTCCGCTCAGCGAAGTTAAGGCTGCCGCCGCTTTCTCCCCTCTCCCCTCTGGGGAGAGCGGTAAAAGTGAAGCCGCGTCAGACCTTCCGTTCTCCGCGCTGTGGGCCTTGCTGATCGGTATCGGCATTGCCTTTACGCCGTGCGTGCTGCCGATGTATCCGCTCATCTCTGGCATCGTGCTGGGCGGTAAGCAACGGCTTTCCACCGCCCGCGCCCTGCTGTTGGCCTTTATTTATGTGCAGGGCATGGCGTTGACCTACACGGCCCTTGGCCTTGTGGTTGCCGCTGCCGGGTTACAGTTCCAGGCCGCACTGCAGCATCCTTACGTCCTTATTAGCTTATCGGTGGTGTTTATCCTGCTGGCTCTGTCGATGTTCGGCCTGTTTACCCTGCAGTTACCGTCGTCTCTGCAAACTCGCTTAACGCTAATGAGTAATCGCCAGCAGGGTGGCTCGGCCGGCGGGGTATTCGCAATGGGAGCCATCGCTGGTTTAATTTGCTCCCCTTGCACCACCGCACCGCTGAGCGCCATCCTGCTCTATATTGCCCAGAGCGGCAATCTGTGGCTTGGCGGCGGTACGCTGTACCTTTACGCGCTGGGCATGGGCCTGCCGCTGATTCTGGTTACGGTTTTCGGCAACCGCCTGCTGCCGAAGAGCGGCCCGTGGATGGAGACGGTGAAAACCGCGTTTGGCTTTGTGATTCTGGCGCTGCCGGTGTTCCTCCTCGAGCGTATCATCGGCGACGTCTGGGGTTTGCGTCTGTGGGCGATGCTCGGCGTAGCATTCTTCTCCTGGGCGTTTATCGTCAGTCTGGGGGCGAAAAAAGCGTGGATGCGCCTGGTGCAAATCCTCCTGCTCGCCGCCGCGCTGGTGAGCGTGCGTCCTCTTCAGGACTGGGCGTTCGGCTCGCCGGTAGGCCAGACGCAGGCGCATCTGAACTTCATCCAGATTAAGAACGTTGATGAGCTCAACAGCGCGCTCGCACAGGCAAAAGGCAAACCGGTGATGCTCGATCTCTATGCCGACTGGTGCGTTGCCTGCAAAGAGTTTGAGAAATATACCTTTAGCGATCCGCAGGTGCAAAGCGCCCTGAAAGAGACCGTTTTGCTTCAGGCGAACGTGACCGCCAATAATGCGCAGGATAAGGCTCTGCTAAAGCAGCTTAACGTGCTCGGGCTGCCAACCATTCTGTTCTTCAATCAGCAGGGCCAGGAGCAGCCAGAACAGCGTGTAACCGGGTTTATGGATGCAGCGGCATTTAACGCGCATTTGCGCAATCGCCAACCGTAAACAACACTTTAAACGGGACAAACCGTTGGGAATAGCGGAGGAGATAACCGTGCAACGTGAAGACGTACTGGGACAAGCCCTGCAATTACTTGAGATTCAAGGGATCGCCAGCACCACGCTTGAGATGGTAGCCGACCGTATCGATTACCCCGTAGATGATCTTAAGCGCTTCTGGCCGGATAAAGAGGCGCTTGTTTATGATGCCCTGCGCTATCTCAGCCAGCAGGTTGATGTCTGGCGCAGGCAGCTGATGCTGAATGAAGAACTGACTGCGGAACAAAAGCTGCTGGCGCGCTATACCGCCCTGACGGAATGTGTCAGCAACAACCGGTACCCGGGTTGTCTGTTCATCGCCGCCTGCACTTATTTTCCCGACCCAGGCCATCCTGTCCATCAGCTGGCGGATCAGCAAAAACGGGCGGCGCATGACTTCACCCACGAGCTGCTGACCAAGCTGGAAGTGGATGATCCGGCAATGGTGGCGAAACAGATGGAGCTGGTGCTGGAGGGCTGCCTGAGCCGCATGCTGGTGAACCGTAGCCAGGCCGACGTGGATACGGCGCACCGGCTGGCGGAAGATATTCTGCGCTTTGCTCAGTGTCGTATGGGCGGGGCATTGACGTAAGTGAACCTGTTAAATTCGACGTATTCGGCGCGTAAACCGCCAGATTGCCGCAAACTTAAGCAGTTGAACAGCTTTTCCCGAAATAATGTTGACGCTAGAGCGTGATTGCGGTTTAATGCGCTCCGTTGCCCGGATAGCTCAGTCGGTAGAGCAGGGGATTGAAAATCCCCGTGTCCTTGGTTCGATTCCGAGTCCGGGCACCACTATTTAAAGAACCCAGCCTATGGCTGGGTTTTTGCTTTTCTGCGTTTATCAAAACCTTCCCTGTTTTTATATTCCTGTATCTCTTTCCAGTAAGATCGTGCGGTCTGGTCTGCCCGGTGGCGCTGCGCTTACCGGGCCTTCGGATTTTGCAGGCAGGATAAGGCTAAGCCGCCATCCGCCATGATTTCTGACGCACAAAGCAAAAAACCCCGCGCCTTACGGTGCGGGGTTCTTCTAATTGATACCTGGCAGTTCCCTACTCTCACATGGGGAGACCCCACACTACCATCGGCGCTACGGCGTTTCACTTCTGAGTTCGGCATGGGGTCAGGTGGGACCACCGCGCTAAAGCCGCCAGGCAAATTCTGTTAATCTGTATCAGGCTGAAAATCGTGTCTGTCTCTTCGCCGAAACACCTTCGGCGTTGTAAGGTTAAGCCTCACGGTTCATTAGTATCGGTTAGCTCAACGCATCGCTGCGCTTACACACCCGACCTATCAACGTCGTCGTCTTCAACGTTCCTTCAGGA
>NZ_JBVPGN010000001.1:0-581 GCF_055816715.1 Enterobacter sp. PL_is514
CGGACATCGCCGGGTCAAAGGTTCATATCACCTCGCCGGCGCTTTTCGCAGATTAGCACGTCCTTCATCGCCTCTGACTGCCAGGGCATCCACCGTGTACGCTTAGTCGCTTAACCTCACAACCCGAAGATGTTTCACTTCATGATTGCGAAAATTTGAGAGACTCGAACACACCTTAAAGATGTGTCGTTTCAATTTTCAGCTTGATCCAGATTTTTAAAGAGCAAATATCTCAAACATGACTCGCAAGTCAGTTTTGAGATATGACGGCCGGTGACTTTCACTCACGAACCAGCAAGTGGCGTCCCCTAGGGGATTCGAACCCCTGTTACCGCCGTGAAAGGGCGGTGTCCTGGGCCTCTAGACGAAGGGGACACTGAAGTCTCAATCGCAAGACGCCTTGCTATTTACTTTTCATCAGACAATCTGTGTGAGCACTGCAAAGGCAGGTTCTTTAAGGTAAGGAGGTGATCCAACCGCAGGTTCCCCTACGGTTACCTTGTTACGACTTCACCCCAGTCATGAATCACAAAGTGGTAAGCGCCCTCCCGAAGGTTAAGCTACCTACTTCTTTTGCAACC
>NZ_JBVPGN010000016.1:0-7769 GCF_055816715.1 Enterobacter sp. PL_is514
CCAGCCCAACGGCACGCCGGAACGGATGACGGATGTCGAAGGGCAGGTGCGCTGGGAAGGCGTTAACAGCGCCTGGGGCAAGCTGCTGCGGGAAAGCGAGACGCAGCTATCAGGATATTCCCAGAACCTGCGGATGCAGGGGCAATACCTGGACCGTGAGACAGGGCTGCACTACAATCTGTTCCGGTATTACGACCCGGACTGCGGACGGTTTACGCAGCAGGACCCGATAGGGCTGGCGGGGGGGATAAACCTTTACCAGTATGCGCCGAATGCGCTGGGGTGGGTGGATCCGTGGGGGTTAAGCCGATGCAATACAGGGAAAAAACCAGGGCCGCAACTTCCTGGAGGAATTGCAGAAACATTTGATAAAAGCGTTTATAAAAACAGGCAGCTGAAAAGAGACGAGACTTTTTATAAATATCATGGTGTAAATAATAGAACAGGAAGAAAAATTTCTTGGCTGACAAATGAAAAATACAATTCCGAGGAGGTTTTGCGAGAAAAGCTAGCTATTCGCCATGATTGGGGTGTTAATATTACTAATGTATCAGAGTTTAGAGTTCCTAAAGGAACGTGGGTGAGTGAAGGTCCTGCTGCAGCTCAAGGGGCAGGATATCCTGGGATGGGATACCAGGCTGTGGTATCAAATCTTCCAAGAGCATGGGTGGTTAAAACTTTAAGGGTTCCCTGGTAATGAAATTGAATAACTTAAAAAATGCACTTGAAAAAATAATTTTTGAACTTAATGCCAATGGTAAACATGAATCGGTAAATTTTTTTCAAACTCGTTATGAACAGATAATGATTTTTGGAGACAAAATTCCATTTGAAATAATTGAAAGTCTGTCAACATGCAGAGCTATGGCTCAATACGCAAACTTTTCCCTCAGGGAAGAAAAACTTTTAGATGATGTTGTTAATTACGCACTTGATATTAAAAAAATGATGCCCTGATATTAAGCAAAGAGAAGGATTGATTTTTGCGAGGTTATAATTAAGCAGCGTCTGTTTTTGAAGTGCTCACTCAAACAACAGAAAACAGATAATTTTTAATAAAAGAACACTATTGGCTGGCTTAATATATTAAAATCAAAGCCCGGGTCACGCAACTGAACGGTATTCGCTGGCGCTATGACATCCACGGCCGTACCGTAGAGAAGGATAACGGCCAGATCCGGCACTACCGGTACGATGGCGAACACCGCCTGGGGCAAGCTGTTGCGGGAGAGCGAGACGCAGGGATCAGGATATTCTCAGAACCTGCGGATGCAGGGGCAATACCTGGACCGTGAGACAGGACTGCACGACAATCTGTTCCGGTATTACGACCCGGACTGCGGACGGTTTACGCAGCAGGACCCGATAGGGCTGGCGGGGGGGATAAACCTTTACCAGTATGCGCCGAATGCGCTGGGGTGGGTGGATCCGTGGGGGTTGAGCCGTAAATGTAAGGATCCATCTAAAGAAGCTACGAGATGGCAAGGTCAAGGTGATTACAAAGTATAGATGTCTACAAAAACAGGAAACTGAAAAAAGGCACGATTCTGTATGCATTATATCCAAACGGTGATACTCCTCCATCATATGCAGTGACTTATCCAACCGTTAGGCAAAATAAAGGAAATGCTATAGGCTACCATGAAGCACTTCAGGTTAAAATAGATCCTCATCGTACATTAAGAACGCAAGTTAGAGGTTATTATGTAAGTGAGGATATTGATGTAGCATATGGAAGAGCATTGGCTAATGAGATATATGGTCGAGGGGGGGGGCAATTCTTTATCCCTGAGGAATTTAGAAATCTTTTGATACCGGGGAAGGTCATTAGCATATGATTAATTTTAAAATTAACATGGTAAATAGTAAGGTTGAGTTAGACAATAAATGTCTTTTAATACAAAGGGAGGAGGAATTTCTAACTTCTGATCTTTACAAATATCTTGAATCAGAAAATAAAATGCAGAAATTAATTCCCCATCATTATACAGTTAATACCGTTCTTTGGTCGGGAAAGGAATTCGAGATTATAATACAACCATTATGCTTCAGTAATTTGCCATTTACGGTGCAATTAATTTATAAAGAGGGAGGGTATTATAAGGCAATAAATGATTGGAATAAGGTTTCTAACATTGATATGCTAAATAAAGAAGTCGAATTTTTATATCAATGGGTGTCGGGTGAATATGATCTTGGCAAACCAGATGAAAAAGAAAAACATAGTATAATGTGGCACTTGGAATGGGGTGATATAACTATTTGCTATGATATTAAATCATTTAATTGCGGTATTTATTTAACGTGGAATTAACTATTAAATAAGGTTGTCATATTGTGCTGATAACCCGCTTGAAGGTTCCGCTGATAAGGTCACGCACAACCGCCTGACGCAGCTGAACGGCATTCGCTGGCGTTATGACATCCACGGCCGCACCGTGGAGAAGGATAACGACCAGACCCGCTGGCACTACCGCTACGACGGCGAACACCGCCTGACGGAAGTCATCAGCCAGCCGCGGGATCGCAACAAACCGCAGACGCAGGTCAGCTTCCGCTACGATCCGCTCGGTCGCCGCATCAGCAAAACGCGCCGCCAGATGCTGGGCGGACAGCCAACCGGTAAGCCGGTTACCAACCGGTTTGTCTGGGAAGGGTTCCGGCTGCTGCAGGAAGTGCACGGGGATGTGCCGCTGACCTACGTTTACAGCGATCAGGACAGCTACGACCCGCTGGCGCGTATTGACGGCGTTGATGCCCCGGAGATTTTCTGGTTCCACTTCCAGCCGAACGGCACGCCGGAGCGAATTCTGCTCACCATGTTATACCCGTTGAGGTGTGGAAAGAGGAGCAATCATTCTTCAATAATATTGGCATCGGAAAAGACATGAACTCTGCGTTTAATGGTATTAATTTTCCAGGTAGCGCATCAGCGATGAAACAAGATGCAGGGAAAGGTATGGATATCTTCCATAGCAGTAATTATCATAACTATAGTGACATTCTCCGTCGGCGCATTGCTCGTGTTGAGTAACGATATATTTCTGGAAGATTAGATGCTAAAGGGGCGAGGATAGCTATAAGGCGGATCCAGATTGATATGAAGAATAAAATTTGGATGGGTCATGTTCCCACAAAAAAATCAGGGGAATGAATTAATGTCCTATTATGTGATCATGAATGACTTTGAATCATCACGCATGCCAAGAAATTTACAGGGCATGGTTGATGAAAGATTACAGGTTAATGAAAACTGGGAAATAGAAGGCTCTGCCTTTCCCTTCCCTTATCGAATAACAGACGATGCATGCCCAGACCATATTTATTTGTTGTGCAATAAAAATGTTGGGGCTTTGAAATTTGACTATTATAAAAAAGACTTTGGACACTTGATGGATAAGTCTTTATTTTCGATTTTTGAAAATTATAAGCACAATGTTTTTTTTGGCCGAGATATTACACCAGTTTCGATTGGGAATGGTCAAGTTCTTCGGGATGATTTTAAATATGCATATTTTCCAGGCGGCGATGTTATAGATAAGGATAAATCTATTCTCGAAGAGGATAAGTTCGGAGATACCATACCTTTTAAAATTGAATTCAAGGATGATGCGCTAGAAAATGATATACTTTCGTTGAACGACACATTGTTAGGTGGTTTTATCATTGTTAAACAAGAGGTCAAGGAAGTTATAGACAGTAAAGGATTCCGGGGGTTGAAACTTGTTCCACTGGAAAATGCTTTAGACGTTTTTTGTGAAGATTATTTCTACGAAATACACTCAAATCGTAAAAGAAAGGGCAATAAACTACCTTAATATTGAAGGGTGTCGTGCCATTATTGATTCTTTGTTTTTCTTTTTTAATGGCGCGAAGAAGTTCTTTGGATTATGAGTACATTTTTCAACTATGGATATGGTAATTTTAAGCGTAGCCAATAATGATAACTCTTAAAGAGGAATAATGCATATAAAAAATACTATCCAAGACTTTGTCAAGAAATTCAAAATGAATGATTTAAATATGGGAGAGATAGACTATGCAGACGATGAAAATGAAACTTCTTTTCCTGTAAATTTAAATGGTGAAATTCGATTTTTTTATAGCCATTTGATTTTAAAAGACCACCCAACATTTGATGGTGCATTCATTATACAGATTGTTGAGCCCCAAGAGCTTAATAAAATGTTATCAGGCTGGCGAGTTCAAAATGACACGACCTGGCGCGATGAATATATAATCTTTGCTGAACGAAATGGAGATGTTCTTTTTTGTGATACCCAAAATATCACATCTCCTGTTTATGGTAGTATTCAAAAAAGAAATTTCATTATTTCCAATTCGTTAGCCGACTTTTTGGATGCTTTTTGTTCTGCCATTGAGATCGAACAAAGTAAATATGATGGTGATGCTACAGATGATGATTTTAATTTCAGAGAGGACTTTCTGGAAGATATCGATTTAATGCTAAAAAGCAAGCTTAAGGATGTTGAGGCAGAAGGCTTTAAGCAATTCTTTTTTGGCTAGGTTAATAATAAAAACTAACACTTTTAGAACCCTCCTTACTTCTGACAACATTTTTCGCTTAAAACCACTTTTATATAGGCAAGGAGGTCTCTTTTCGATTGATAATGAATAAGCATATGAAAAACGGTTTCGATAAATTTGATGAAAAAGTTACATCTCTTGTAGAAAAAGGAAACGAGTTCCATTTAAATGGGCCTCACCTAGTGAAGCTGCTGATCAGATGTGGAAAATGACAACAAAAACAGATGGTAAGTCGATTATTTTCAAATTGGGTGATGGAATAAAAAAGTACTGGAGTAATATTGTTATGAATACTAAAGGAATAAATACTAGAGACGATTTTATTAAATTTCTTGAGAATTTATCTTCAAATGCCAGAAATAATCTAAGTGAGTGGGAGAGCAAAGACTTACCCTCATATTTTGAATCGATGGCATCTTGGGTTGAAGATATGGATGGATATTATTTAAATCAAAAATTACCTGTTCCAGAAAATGTTAACTGGACATTTATTGCAGATATTTTAATGGCTGCAAGAGTTTATGAATAATATTCAATAATAATTGGCCGGGAAGAGCATTAAATCTTCCCGGCGTTTTATTATTTAACGTGTTAAAAAGTATGATGGCGTCCGAATCGTTCCGATGACCCGATAGGTTTTAATGGCGGTATAAATACTTACGTTTACGCCACTAATCCGTTGAATTGGGTTGATCCATTAGGATTGAAAGCGAAGTGTGCACCGACTCGATAAAATGACCATAACCAGGCGGCATTTGGTAGGCAGTGGCAAGGAAGAGGGATTTATCAAGGCCGTTATTCTTGGTCAAACACAATGCTTAAAGAAGGCGATATTGTTTATGGTGGAGCACCTGGGCAGTCAGGATTTTATTTCGACAAAGCCACTTTAGAAGCTGCTAGTGGTAGTCGACAAAAATTATGGGAAAGTTTACAAGTTCTACCTCATGAAAAATATGGGTTTAGAAGTAAGATTCAGATGTATAGAGTCAAACGAGATGCTATTGCTGGTACGGGACAAGCTTTGTCACCAGATACTGAAATGTTAGGAAGCGGTGGCGGTACCCAATTCTTCCTTTCGAATCATAAAAAAGTTCTGGAACCTATTGGTCTTCCATTTGATATTGGGATGTGAAAATGAATTTTGACGCAGAAACTGGTGTTCTTAAATTTAATAAAAGGGTTCTATTAGGACCAAGAGTTACTAAGACAGAGTTGTTTAATAATACAAATGTAAGGTGGGAGGGGTGGCCTGAAAAAAAAGACAATAAAACAGTCTCATACAGAACTATCCTTAAAGGTGACCATGAGTTCGGAGATATATATCTAATAATTGACTTCTTGGTTCCCAATGATCCTAACTCAATAATTCGTAGTTGGCGCTTCGCCCCAGAAAAATTATTGATGGGAAAACAGAATAGACCCGAAGGGAAAGTCACCCGATGTTTAAGGGAATGGTTCAAAACTAAATCTACTATTGTTCTTCCTGTATCAAGGGAGTGGGGACATGTTGATGCTGCTTATGACCCTCATAACCTAACAGGAACAATTCTCTGCCACTATTGCTTAGACCCTCATGAATTGTAAGTGGAGAACTGGTAAAAGATATGATTCAATTGAAGTTACTTATATGACTATATCATAGTGTTTCCAATATAAATTGGACAGTTGCCATCCTAAACGAGAAAATAAAAAGGTATAAGCCATTTTGTTGACATAGATGTTACTGGCCTGGATGTAATTGAACCCCGGAAAAATACATTCTTTATCTTAAACACAAAAGATCTTGATGTCTCCGAAAGAATTGTTAAAAGTGCGAGGAGTTGTGGTTGATGTGAAAAAATACTATAAAGGTAACGTTGATTTTATTGCAGGTGAAGGAATTATTCTCAATGAATTCATAGGGGAGGTGGCCACACGACAAATAAATATTATAGATGGCGATTGTTATGCATCTTCCTCTTTGCTAGATAAAAACGAGAAAGTTGGTTTTCTGCTGTATGATGGTAAAAAAAGCGATCTGGACTTAAGTGATACTGAAGAAATTTCGAATGAGGAATTTGAAACTTTCTGGAAAACATCAACGAGTTCATTGCAAGAAAAAAAACAAATAAAGCTCTTGTCTGGAAATGCTGTGGAACCTTTGAAAAAATCCATAGTTATTGCTCACATTGTGAATAATAAAGGGAAATGGGGTAAAGGCTTTGTTCTGTCTCTTTCAAATAAATATCCTTCTGCAAAGGAATACTATCTCAATAGCTTCAATGGAAATAACACCCCAGAATTAGGTACGGTTGATTTTGTCTTGGTTGATGCTAAAGAACAGATATTTATTGCTAATATGTATGCACAAGATGGTATTAAGAAAAATGTCAATGACAAAAATCAATACGTATGTTATGCATCCCTGGAAGTTTGTCTTGAAAAGTTATCTGACTTTGCTTTAGTAAATCGCCTTTCAGTACAAATGCCAAGAATAGGCGCTGGCCTCGGTGGAGGTGATTGGGATGTTATAGAGTCATTGATACTTAAAAAGATTTGCTATAAGATGATCGATTGCAATGTAATAATTTTATAATATAAAATGATAATTTAATAATGCATTTTATTGAATTCGATTGTTGCTTAGAAAAGGATTTTTAATTAAAAGGACAGGCGCTTGAGTATGAAAATATCTATAACAAATACTATTGAAAAAGGAAACGAGTTACACGACAGCCAAAAATACGCCGAGGCTTTAGAACAATACCAAAAGGCCTGGCAAGCTCTTCCTGAACCAAAGTCCGAATCAGAATTTGCCAACTGGATCTCTGCATGCATGTACAGCGCATATTTTGATCTTGCGGATTACGTTGAGGCAAAGAAATGGGGAGAGACGGCTTTACGGACACGTGGATCGGATATAGACACTGCACCGTTAATCGACTTGGGTATGGTCTGTTACGAGTTGAATCAATTCAATGAAGCGTATAAATATTTTAACGATGCTTATAACTACGGCAAAGAGCGTGCTTTTCAGGATAGACCTAAAAAATATCTTGAGTTCTATCTGCGTAAGAAGGCGTAAGAACAGTAATTTATACCATTCAAAACAAATCAAACGTTAAACAAGAAGTTCATTACGTCGCCATCTTTAACGATGTAATCTTTATCGATGGGACAACTTTACCGGCAATGCCCAGCGCCCGTCGCCGCGCCGCTGGTCCCGGCGCCTGGAGTACGAT
>NZ_JBVPGN010000017.1:0-3143 GCF_055816715.1 Enterobacter sp. PL_is514
TCGGATGGCCTTCTCACTTATTTGATGTCTGGCAGTTCCCTACTCTCACATGGGGAGACCCCACACTACCATCGGCGCTACGGCGTTTCACTTCTGAGTTCGGCATGGGGTCAGGTGGGACCACCGCGCTAAAGCCGCCAGGCAAATTCTGTTAATCTGTATCAAGGCTGAATTTTGATTGTTCGTCTCTTCGCCAAAACATCTTCGGCGTTGTAAGGTTAAGCCTCACGGTTCATTAGTATCGGTTAGCTCAACGCATCGCTGCGCTTACACACCCGACCTATCAACGTCATAGTCTTTAACGTTCCTTCAGGAGACTTAAAGTCTCAGGGAGAACTCATCTCGGGGCAAGTTTCGTGCTTAGATGCTTTCAGCACTTATCTTTTCCGCATTTAGCTACCGGGCAGTGCCATTGGCATGACAACCCGAACACCAGTGATGCGTCCACTCCGGTCCTCTCGTACTAGGAGCAGCCCCCCTCAATTCTCCAGCGCCCACGGCAGATAGGGACCGAACTGTCTCACGACGTTCTAAACCCAGCTCGCGTACCACTTTAAATGGCGAACAGCCATACCCTTGGGACCTACTTCAGCCCCAGGATGTGATGAGCCGACATCGAGGTGCCAAACACCGCCGTCGATATGAACTCTTGGGCGGTATCAGCCTGTTATCCCCGGAGTACCTTTTATCCGTTGAGCGATGGCCCTTCCATTCAGAACCACCGGATCACTATGACCTGCTTTCGCACCTGCTCGAGCCGTCACTCTCGCAGTCAAGCTAGCTTATGCCATTGCACTAACCTCCTGATGTCCGACCAGGATTAGCTAACCTTCGTGCTCCTCCGTTACTCTTTGGGAGGAGACCGCCCCAGTCAAACTACCCACCAGACACTGTCCGCAACCCGGATTACGGGTCTACGTTAGAACACCAGCCATTAAAGGGTGGTATTTCAAGGTCGGCTCCACGCAGACTGGCGTCCACGCTTCAAAGCCTCCCACCTATCCTACACATCAAGGACCAGTGTTCAGTGTCAAGCTATAGTAAAGGTTCACGGGGTCTTTCCGTCTTGCCGCGGGTACACTGCATCTTCACAGCGAGTTCAATTTCACTGAGTCTCGGGTGGAGACAGCCTGGCCATCATTACGCCATTCGTGCAGGTCGGAACTTACCCGACAAGGAATTTCGCTACCTTAGGACCGTTATAGTTACGGCCGCCGTTTACCGGGGCTTCGATCAAGAGCTTCGCGTTGCCGCTAACCCCATCAATTAACCTTCCGGCACCGGGCAGGCGTCACACCGTATACGTCCACTTTCGTGTTTGCACAGTGCTGTGTTTTTAATAAACAGTTGCAGCCAGCTGGTATCTTCGACTGATTTCAGCTCCACCCGCAGGGGCTTCACCTACATATCAGCGTGCCTTCTCCCGAAGTTACGGCACCATTTTGCCTAGTTCCTTCACCCGAGTTCTCTCAAGCGCCTTGGTATTCTCTACCTGACCACCTGTGTCGGTTTGGGGTACGATTTCGTGTTACCTGATGCTTAGAGGCTTTTCCTGGAAGCAGGGCATTTGTTACTTCAGCACCGTAGTGCCTCGTCATCACACCTCAGCGTTAAAAGGTACCGGATTTACCTGGAACCTCCGCCTACATGCTTAAACCGGGACAACCGTCGCCCGGCTAACATAGCCTTCTCCGTCCCCCCTTCGCAGTAACACCAAGTACAGGAATATTAACCTGTTTCCCATCGACTACGCCTTTCGGCCTCGCCTTAGGGGTCGACTCACCCTGCCCCGATTAACGTTGGACAGGAACCCTTGGTCTTCCGGCGAGCGGGCTTTTCACCCGCTTTATCGTTACTTATGTCAGCATTCGCACTTCTGATACCTCCAGCATGCCTCACAGCACACCTTCAACGGCTTACAGAACGCTCCCCTACCCAACAACACATAGTGTCGCTGCCGCAGCTTCGGTGCATGGTTTAGCCCCGTTACATCTTCCGCGCAGGCCGACTCGACCAGTGAGCTATTACGCTTTCTTTAAATGATGGCTGCTTCTAAGCCAACATCCTGGCTGTCTGTGCCTTCCCACATCGTTTCCCACTTAACCATGACTTTGGGACCTTAGCTGGCGGTCTGGGTTGTTTCCCTCTTCACGACGGACGTTAGCACCCGCCGTGTGTCTCCCGTGATAACATTCTTCGGTATTCGTAGTTTGCATCGGGTTGGTAAGCCGGGATGGCCCCCTAGCCGAAACAGTGCTCTACCCCCGAAGATGAGTTCACGAGGCGCTACCTAAATAGCTTTCGGGGAGAACCAGCTATCTCCCGGTTTGATTGGCCTTTCACCCCCAGCCACAAGTCATCCGCTAATTTTTCAACATTAGTCGGTTCGGTCCTCCAGTTAGTGTTACCCAACCTTCAACCTGCCCATGGCTAGATCACCGGGTTTCGGGTCTATACCCTGCAACTTAACGCCCAGTTAAGACTCGGTTTCCCTTCGGCTCCCCTATACGGTTAACCTTGCTACAGAATATAAGTCGCTGACCCATTATACAAAAGGTACGCAGTCACACCACGAAGGTGCTCCCACTGCTTGTACGTACACGGTTTCAGGTTCTTTTTCACTCCCCTCGCCGGGGTTCTTTTCGCCTTTCCCTCACGGTACTGGTTCACTATCGGTCAGTCAGGAGTATTTAGCCTTGGAGGATGGTCCCCCCATATTCAGACAGGATACCACGTGTCCCGCCCTACTCTTCGAGTTCACAACCTGTGTGCTTTCGTGTACGGGACTGTCACCCTGTACCGTGCGACTTTCCAGACGCTTCCACTAACACACAAGCTGATTCAGACTCTGGGCTGCTCCCCGTTCGCTCGCCGCTACTGGGGGAATCTCGGTTGATTTCTTTTCCTCGGGGTACTTAGATGTTTCAGTTCCCCCGGTTCGCCTCGTTAACCTATGTATTCAGTTAACGATAGTGTGACGAATCACACTGGGTTTCCCCATTCGGACATCGCCGGGTCAAAGGTTCATATCACCTCGCCGGCGCTTTTCGCAGATTAGCACGTCCTTCATCGCCTCTGACTGCCAGGGCATCCACCGTGTACGCTTAGTCGCTTAACCTCACAACCCGAAGATGTTTCACTTC
>NZ_JBVPGN010000015.1:0-7182 GCF_055816715.1 Enterobacter sp. PL_is514
CGGGGAGAGTATCTGGACGGACAAATACGGTCGGGTGAAGGTGAAGTTCCACTGGGACCGTCTGGCGAAGGGCGATGACACCAGCTCCTGCTGGGTGCGCGTGTCGAGCGCGTGGGCGGGCCAGGGCTACGGCGGGGTGCAGATCCCGCGCGTCGGCGATGAGGTGGTGGTGGACTTTATCAACGGCGACCCGGACCGTCCGATCATTACCGGGCGCGTGTACAACGACGCGAGCATGCCGCCGTGGGCGCTGCCGGCTGCGGCGACGCAGATGGGCTTTATGAGCCGCACGAAAGACGGTTCCGTGGACAACGCCAACGCCCTGCGGTTTGAGGATAAAGCGGGTGCAGAGCAGGTGTGGATCCAGGCCGAGCGCAACATGGACACCAGCGTTAAAAATGATGAAACGCACAGCGTCGGCGGCGAGCGCAGCCATTACGTGAAGAAAAATGAACTGCATCGCGTGGAAGCGAACCAGACACAGGCCGTGAAAGGTGGCACCGAGATCCTGACGGGTAAAGGCAAGCTGGATGCGGCGGTGGAGCAGTATGTTATCGCTTCCGGGACGAAGCTGCGGCTGGTCTCCGGTGAGAGTGCCATTGAGCTGAATGCTAACGGCAAGATTAACCTCATCGGCAAAGAGTTTAACTTCTTCGTGGAAGGGGATGGGTATATCACCACGGGCGGTAAGCTGCATCTGAATACCTCTGGTACAAAACCGGGCACCACGGCGCCGGGATCGGGGCATAAAGGGGATATTGATGCGGCGGTGCAGGCGAAATTTACGGCCAAAGATGAGTAAAGCAGGTGCGGTGCTTATCGCGTTACTAACGACGGGAATGGCTGGAGGAGATGCGCAGAAAAAGGATCTTTGGATGTTTATTTCCGGGATGAGTGCATCGCTTAAGACGTTATCCGTTACAACCCTCAGTAACGCGCCGTTATCGTTTAAGATGACCAGGCAAAATGAATATATCAATTTCTACAATGCCGACGATATCAAACTCGCTGATGGAACGAACATAACCGCAATTGGGTTACGTTTAAGCAAACAAAACGACGGCATGGCGCCTTTACTGAATTTTTCACCTTCCTCAGGTCAATGCATAACGCTTGATACCGTTAAAAAGCGCTATCCGCAGCTGAGGTTAACTGATTATCCGCGCGGCCGTTCGGAGAACGAAGTGACCAGCTATACAGCCCGAAAAGATATGAATGGACAAAAAGTGAGCTTCAGTTTCAGCGTGAAAAATCCTCACTGTCTGGGTTCAGTCGTCATTAGCGCCGACTAAGAAATACTGCACTCATGTCCTGACGGTTTCTTCAGGGTGATAATGGCCATACACATTCAATAAATGACGATTAACGTGAAAAAACACACGCCGATATTTCTTTGTTCCGTCCTGATGTTTACCTGTCTCGGCAGCAATGTGGTTTTGGCTCAGGTGATGCCTCCCGTTCTGACAAAACGGGATTTTTCTGTGCAGATCAAAGACCAGCCTGTCGCCCTGGGCGACAGATGGACGCCTGATATTGCCCCTAAAATTGGCGTGCCGGTGGAAGGCAGTTTTACCGGTGAGGTTCCTTTTGATGGAGTCCAATATAAATTCTTTCAGCATCAAAACGCTGGAGTAGAAATATTCACTTCCAACCTCTGGTGGGATAAAGCGGAAAGAAGCGTTGATGATTATATCGTGTCTCAAATTACGCTGACTGCCGAAGACTTCGCAACGCCGCGCGGTGTCCATGTGGGTTCAACGAGAAAGGAACTGAACAGCGCATACGGTACCGGTCAGGTCGAAAATGATGCCGGGGAGCAGTGGATTACCTACGAATTGGATAAAAAACTGCTCTCTTTTGAGATAAAAGGCGACAACGTTATAAAAATAACGATGAATTACAACAATGATTCTCAAGAATAATTTATGACCAAAAAATATGTTGCAACCGTATTGTTCACGGCTTTATTGACAGGCGCAGTTGAAACGTCATCTGCGTTAGAGTTATC
The DNA here is from genome assembly GCF_055816715.1 of Enterobacter sp. PL_is514. Classification (NCBI taxonomy): domain Bacteria; kingdom Pseudomonadati; phylum Pseudomonadota; class Gammaproteobacteria; order Enterobacterales; family Enterobacteriaceae; genus Enterobacter; species Enterobacter sp. PL_is514. The sequence goes on from NZ_JBVPGN010000015.1 coordinate 2,009, forward strand.
GCAATACAATAACCTCGATACGGTCAGACGCATCGTTAACGACAGCGAAGTGACAGACAATCTCAGGAAGACGTTGGGAGATCATTACCAGACCTTTATTGATAACTTTGATGTCTTCGGCGAACCACATACCACCCCAGGTGGCGGATTGTTTGTTGAGGGCTGGCTAAAAGATCTTTATCAGGAGAACGCATCCGCGCTGGTCATCAATCCTGACGGCAAAATCTTTGCGGCCTGGGTGGTTCCAGAATCAAACGTTATCCATTACCAGTCATCTGATAATAGTCAGGCCATTAATGCCGATATTCAGCAATGGGCCGCCAGATTCAATACGATGCAGTTTGCAAAAAGCAGCCAATCAGGACTCGCGTTTGACGGGGAGTGGGCTGGTGAATTCGAGAACGACTCGACGTTAACCCTGCGGCTAGCTGAATCTGGCAACCGTATCACCGGGTCTTATTGCTATGTCTCCCGGAGAGGAAACCGCATCGATTGCCCGGAAGATGATGAGCATAATCTTAGCGGTACGATCGCGGGAAACCGTGCGAACGTTGAGTTCAACTCATCGTTTGGCGGCGCAGGTGGACGGGCTGTTCTGGAACTAAAGGGGAGTGAAATGGAATGGCGTTTAGTTACTCCTCCTCAAAAAGGAAATGATTATGCTCCGCTGCGTTATACGTTACGTAAAGCCGCTTCGGTTCAAAACGCGGAAACCAGAAAACTGGACACCGAAAAGTTCACTATCTCTCTGATAAACAAGTGCGGGCGTTTCGAGGGTGAATGTGACCAGATGGTTTATCTCGGTGTGCGCAAAAGCGATAACAGTACGATCTCCTTAAAGGGAAAAACGTTACACGACCCCGCAGGTAAAATAATCGGCTCAACGTACAAGAACGGCGAGATCGCTTATACCGTCACGTATGCACCCGTGAAATTGGTTGTCAGCAAAGGCAGCCATGTTTTAGTCGAACAGTCAGGCCAGTGGCTTAAATAACTATAGCCAGCCAAAAGGCCAGCATCGATTGGCCTTCTTGTTTCTCTCAATATTAAGCATCCCGAGTTCACTTATGAAATACACCCTCCAGGAAGGCTCGTTTTCCCTTTTTCCTGCTGCCTGGCAGGATAACAGTATGAACATTATTCGCGATGACGAAAGCGGGCTGTCCGTAGTGGTCAGCCGCGGTGTGATTCCCGATGGCAGCGACTACAAACAAGAGTTTCACCGCCAGTGGGATGTGTTGCGTCCTCAGATGGGTGAGATCGCCCAGAGCGAATTCCGGGACGTAAAAGCCGGGCCTGACGGAAACATTAACGGGCTGGAAGTTGAAACCACGTTTGACCGTAACGGGCAACGCCTGTGGCAAAAACAGCTGGCCGTGCAGACGCCGGGCAAACCGGTATTGATGATTTTTACCCTCTCGGCACTCAGAGCCTTTACCGAAGAGGACGAGGTGCGCTGGAGCGCGCTTAAGCAGAGCCTGACGCTAAACGACAACCGGAATGTGTAAGGCATGAGCGATAACAACGCGGCCCGTAAGGGCGACGAGATTATTCACTCCAGCATTTTTGCTGACATCACCAGCATTGTGGCGGAAGGTGCCGCCTATGCGGTGATCGGCGCGGCGGTGGGGCTGGCGGCTACGGCCGCCGCGCCACTCCTCGGTGCTGGAGCCGCCGCAGCAGGCGTGGCGGCAGTTGGATCGAGCTGTCTGTTAAGCGGGATTATTGGCGGCGTGCTGGCGAACGTGGCGGGGATCACCGACGATATCAGCAACGCCGCGGAAGGGTTAGGCAATGCGCTCTTCCCGCCGTCGCCTGCGGGTAAAATTACCACCGGCTCGAACAACGTTCTGACCAACGCAATCCCCGCCGCCCGCGCGGCAGGCACGCTGACGCCCGCCGATACACCGTCCCCTGAGCCGCAGTCGCCGGGCAGCTTTGCCGATTACGCGGGCATGCTGCTTTCCGCTGCCGGACAGTTTGGCAGCAAAATGTGGCAGCCGAGCGTGGCCTCTGCCGCGGCGGGGACCTCGCCGCTGGAAGAAGACAAGGTGGCGTGTGAAAAGCACTCCGGGCCGCAGTATCTGGCGGAAGGTTCTAAAAGCGTCTTCATCAACGGACAGCCCGCGGTGCGCGCGAAAGATCGCACCACCTGCGAAGGCACCGTGTCCGACGACGTCTCCCCGAACGTGATCATCGGCGGGGACACGCTCACGGTTCGCGATATCAAAAGCGGTAAAACGCCGGGTCTGGCGCTGGGGATGATTGCGCTCTCCCTGCTGCGCGGGCGTCCGGGCAAGCTCCTGAAAAACATGCCCTGCGCGCTGGCGGCGGCCGGCGGCGGGATGCTGGCGGATATGGCCGTCAACGCCGTGTTTGGCTCCTCGCACCCGGTCCACGCCGCCACCGGCGTGAAGGTGCTGAACGACGACGATGAGCTCGACTTCTCGCTGCCGGGGCGCTTCCCGCTTCGCTGGCAGCGCAGCTACAACAGCCTGACGACCCGCGAAGGGCTGTTTGGTCTGGGCTGGGCAACGACTTTTGACAGCTATCTGACGCTGGAAGATAACAATGCGACCTGGTTCGATGAAACCGGGCGCGAGCTGAGCTTTGAACTGCCGCCTGTCGACCGTGCGTTTTACAGCATCAGCGAGGGCATCATTATCCGCCGCAATGAGGGCGGCGACGTGGCGATTGCCGACGATGACGGTGCGCTATGAAGATGAACGATTCCCGCATCGCGTTACCGCTGCCAGCCATTTCGACGGCAACCAAACCTGGCCGCTGATGCAGTGGGGCTACGACGCGCGCGGCCAGCTGGCGAGCGCGACGGATGCCTCCGGCGTGGTGACGCGTGAATACCGTTATAACGAGCACGGGCTGATGGTCTGGCACTGCCTGCCGGGCGGTCTGGAGAGCGAATACCGCTGGCAAAAATTCGACCACTGGCGCGTGGTGGAAAACCGCACCAGCACCGGCGACGGCTGCCGCTTTAGCTATGATTTAGCCGCCGGGCTGACGACCGTCGAGCACTACGATGGTCAGACGCGCCGCCACTACTGGAACGCGCAGAATCTGATTGTCCGCTACGTTGACGAGCGCGGTGAAAACTGGCGCTACGAGTGGGATGATAACGAGCTTCTCACGCGTCGCATCGATCCGCTCGGCAACGCCGTCACCTTCGTCTACGACGAGATGGGCAACCGGGTGCAGGAGACCGATGCCGACGGCAATACCCGCACCACCACCTGGCTGGAGCACCGCGCGCTTCCCGCGGCTATTATCGAAGCCGACGGCAGCGCCACCCGGTTCTGGTACGACGAACACCACGGGCTGAAGCGCATGGTGGATCCGATGGGGCAGACTACGCAGCTGCGCCGGGACGCGTTCGGCCTGGTCGTGGAAGAGGTCGATGCCGCAGGCAACAGCCGCTACCAGGAGTACAACGAGGCCGGGCAGATCGTTCGTGCGACGGACTGTTCCGGGCGAATTACCCGCTATCGCTATCATCCGCTGGGCTGGCTGGTGGCCGAGACTGGCGCCGACGGTGAAGAGACGCGCTACCGCTACGACGCCGCAGGGCGTCCGGTGCAGCTCGATCGCCCGGAAGGCTGGACGGAATCGCTCAAATGGAACGAACGTGGCCTGCCGGTAAAGCATGCGGGCGCCGACGGGAAAGAGAGCGAGTTCAGATATGACGAGGCGGGGCGCTTAACCGCCACCCGTAATACGCAGGGTGAAGAGGTGCGCCGCCGCTGGGACAGCCGCGGGCGTCTGATTGCCCTGGAAAACGAGAACGGCGAAGCGTATCAGTTCCGCTGGGGGCCAGACTCGCTGCTGCTGGAAGAGGTGGGGCTCGATGGCGTAGCCTCGCAGTATCGCTATGATGCCTGCGGGCGCACGATTGCGCGCACGTTTGCCGCCGGTCATCCGGAGGCCATCACCCACGCCTTCGCCTGGAGCGCGAGCGGTCAGTTGGTCGCCCGCACCACGCCGGAAGGGCAGACACGCTACCACTACACGCCGTCCGGGCTGTTAAGCCGGATTGGGCTGCATCCTGCGCTTTCAGCCGACGCGTGGAGCACCGAGGCAGAGCAGGAGCTCGTCTTTGAGTATGATGCGCTCGGTCGCGTGACGCGCGAGGCGGGCGAGCACGGCGAGCTGGCGTGGGAGTATGACGCGCTGGGCAACCGCACCTCCGTCACGCTGCCCGATGGCCGCGAGCTGAAGCAGTTCTACTACGGCAGCGGGCATCTGCTCAGCATTGCTCTCGACAAGCTGTCGGTCTCCGATTTTACTCGCGACGAACTACACCGTGAGACCAGCCGCACCCAGGGGCTGTTGACCACCCGCAGCGAATACGACCGCCTCGGCCGACTGCACCGCCGGGACGTCTTTACCGGCAATGCCCAGCGCCCGTCACCGCGCCGCTGGTCCCGCCGCTGGGATTACGACTACCGCAATAATCTGGTGCGCGAAGAGCGGGACGATAACCCGTTCAGCTGGTACCGCTGGCAGTACGACAGCGCCGGGCGCCTGCTCGTTCAGGACGGCACGCTGCCCGGCCAGGAGCAGTGGCGCTGGGATGCTGCCGGTAACCCGCTCGAAGAATCTGCTGAGAAGGTCACGCACAACCGCCTGACGCAGCTGAACGGCATTCGCTGGCGTTATGACATCCACGGCCGCACCGTGGAGAAGGATAACGGCCAGACCCGCTGGCACTACCGCTACGACGGCGAACATCGCCTGACGGAAGTCATCAGCCAGCCGCGGGATCGCAATAAACCTCAGACGCAGGTCAGCTTCCGCTACGATCCGCTCGGGCGACGCATCAGCAAAACGCGACGCCAGATGCTGGGCGGACAGCCAACCGGCAAGCCGGTCACCACCCGGTTTGTCTGGGAAGGGTTCCGGCTGTTGCAGGAAGTGCACGGGGATGTGCCGCTCACTTACGTCTACAGCGATCAGGACAGCTACGACCCGCTGGCGCGTATTGACGGCGTGGAAGCGCCGGAGATTTTCTGGTTCCACTGCCAGCCCAACGGCACGCCGGAACGGATGACGGATGTCGAAGGGCAGGTGCGCTGGGAAGGCGTTAACAGCGCCTGGGGCAAGCTGCTGCGGGAAAGCGAGACGCAGCTATCAGGATATTCCCAGAACCTGCGGATGCAGGG
>NZ_JBVPGN010000018.1:0-7246 GCF_055816715.1 Enterobacter sp. PL_is514
CGGGGAGAGTATCTGGACGGACAAATACGGTCGGGTGAAGGTGAAGTTCCACTGGGACCGTCTGGCGAAGGGCGATGACACCAGCTCCTGCTGGGTGCGCGTGTCGAGCGCGTGGGCGGGCCAGGGCTACGGCGGGGTGCAAATCCCGCGCGTCGGCGATGAGGTGGTGGTGGACTTTATCAACGGCGACCCGGACCGTCCGATCATTACCGGGCGCGTGTACAACGACGCGAGCATGCCGCCGTGGGCGCTGCCGGCTGCGGCGACGCAGATGGGCTTTTATAGCCGCAGCAAAGATGGCCATAAAGACAATGCCAATATTCTCCGTTTTGAAGATAAAGCTGGGCACGAGCAGATCTGGATCCATGCAGAAAAAAATATGGATACGGATATTGAAAATTCTGAAACTCATGATGTCGGTGTCGATCGTAGAAAAACCATCGGACAGGATGAGAATATTACGATTAAGCGGAACCTGAAATCAGATGTAGGTAATAATGAAACGCATAATATTGGTAACAAGCACGTTATAAACGTTGGGAAAGATCAAACCGTCTTGACCATGGATAAAGAAGGTAACGCGCTGCTGGAATCTGTGACCACGATTAAACTCAAAGTTAAAGACAACTATATTCTGATCGCCCCGGATACCATTGAGATTCACGTAGGCCAGGGCAACCTCAAAGCAGAGGCTGTGGAACAAGCCATCTTCAAAGGTGATGAGCTTACAAAACTAGGTGATGGGATCAATACCGAGCTCAAGGCAAATGATACGGTGAGTATAACGGGAACTAACCTTACCGATATTAAGGGCGCGATTGTAAAAGTTAACAGTTAATCTGCGTACAGAGAACGCTATTATGGGAAAACCAGCCGCCAGAGCGCGCATTGATTCCAGCGCACATACTGGCCCAATTCAAAGCGGAAGTCCCAACGTAATTATTGGCGGATTTCCGGCAGCACGAAAAGGCGACCCGCTTTCATGCTCCCAACATGGTCAGGGAAGTATTCTCAGTGGTTCAACAACGGTATTTGTGAACGGTTTGCCTCTCGCCAGGGAAGGTGACAAGACGGGTTGCAATACCTCAGCGACCCCTGCGGTCGCATCCACTCAACCCGCACCTCCGCAATACTGGGGCGGTACGGCGGCGAAGGATGCGGGTAAAGATGGTGCTATACATGGTGATGTTTACGACGCCCGTGTGCTTGGCGCCTATGCAAGCCTTGAAGATAAATCCGGCTTTGGAAAACCTGATACGGCTTCAGCCGGATTCGCACTTGCCGATATCACGGTCGGGAATGCAAAAAGCCAGGATAAATATAAAGGCGAGGTACGTACTAAAGTAGGGGTGGCGACTGCTAGCGGCACGTTAGTGACCGATCGAGCTGATTACGGGGCGATTAATCTCAATGCAAACGCCACCGCGATACAATATGGCGCCTCGGGAAGCATTGGAAAAGAAGGGCAACAATACGGCGGCGTCGGTGGGGATGTATATCTGGCAACCGCTGAAGCGAAGGCCGTCAGTGAACTATATGACGGAAATAAAGGGCGTTATGGTTTTAATGTTGAACTTGGCGCAGAAGCCGCGGCGGTCAAAGGAGAGGCGACGGCTAAAGCCGATTTTTATGGCGTAGTCGTTGCCGATGGCAAACTTTCAGGGAGTGCAGGGAGCGCTGGCGCTTCTGCAGGCGTGGGAACCTGGATTGATAGCACTGATTATTCATTTAACCTTAAGGTGTCCGGTGAGCTTGCAGCGGCGCTCGGTCTGGGAGGAGATGCCAGTATCAAATTTGCTCTCAAACCGATCCTTGACTGGATTTATGACGATGATGAAAGTAAGCCGTCCCCAGCGGCGGGCAGTGGCGATGGTGTGATTAAGACTGGCTGTGTTACAGTCCTGATAGGAGATTAAAATGTGTAAATGGGGAACGTTGTGATGCATTGGTTTTTCTTTATTCTCTTTATGATTTGGACGCTAGCGCTTATCTGGAATGGAAAAGATTTATTTAACAAAAAGCAGTGGCTCCTTGCGGGGTTAATGTTCGTTCTGGTGTTAGTGGCTACGGTCGTCATTGGCTTTACGTTGAAATGGCTTGCTCAGTCAATGTCATTATTTTCCGTCGCAACGGCCAAGCATTATTCGATTATCTTATCCATGTCTTTCCTGTGTGTTTGGGGATTAAAGATCACAGTAGTGCTGCTCTGCACGTTATTTTCCGGGATTATGGGGGGGCACAAAAGATACAACGCGGAAAATTATGAAAAATTATCGTCTATGACACGTGCCGTGGCGCCTGGCTTACTTATCTTTGCTAAAAGCTTAATTACCCTCGGAAGCTTCCTTATGTTTTCGGGTTTATGGCTTAAGTAAGCGCGACGAGTGAGGTTGCATTATGGTTACTGAAAAACAATATTTTTTTCCTCTTGAGATAAAGGATCAGGAAAAAGAGATTCGGGAAAATTTCTGGAAATGTCTCTATACCTCTGCAGAAAAAGAGATGCTTCATTACTGGCTATTGTTACCCCAGAATGTTAAGCCAGCAGAGTTAAAGCCGATCACGTTTCAGGAGGTTGGGCTGACGAATATCGGACGATACATCGCCGATGAGACCGGCCCCTATATTGAAGTCTGGGCTGCATATGAACACTGTCAGTGGGAGATGAATGCGTCAGACTGGCTTATCAATAAGCTCGATTTAATGGGTGAGAAAGTACTGAGCCAAAGGATAATTACTCATCCTTCAGGAAGCGGGAAGTTTGCGGATATCCTGTCCATTAAAACGATGCCATCGGGTGATGAGGTCGTTTCACGATATACGGTGCAGAAGGATTATAATCCTGTAAATGGTGGGGGAAATTACTTCCTTTTGAAAACGGCTTGTGCGTCGAAGGATTACAACACGATTGCCGATACTATTTTCCTGATTGCTATCAACTGGGATTTACTGCATCGCAGCAATTTGATGCTTTCAGAACTGTTGAAAACAGTCAGCCTTAGCAACAAAAATGACAGTGGATTTAAAATTCCGGATTCATGGCAGGTGAATACGCTGGATGATAATCGTCTGGTAATTGAACACACAATAGGTAACGTCAACCATGGAGTGATTAATTTCTGTCTTTTCCGTCAGGCTGATTATCCCGCTGCGCAGGCTATTTTCGATGAAGCTACTGCGCGCTTTAACCGCCACGATAGTGCGGTCTCTCTTACGACATCGGACATTGCCAGCATCCCAAATGATATCAATCCCACGTTTACAGGCGATCTTTATAGCTGTACGGGAGAGGTAGTCAGTGCTGCTGAGAATATCAGGGCTTATTACGATATGCGTATCTTTAAAATTAATGATTTGTGGTGTTACGTTGAGGTGGTTGGGCCTCATCGTAATCATCAGGATTATTATTACGAAGCCAATAAACGATGCATGGAAATCATTCTTTCTACGTTTCGCATAGAAAAACGATGAGCTGACAAAGTTAATTCATGACCATCTAAATAAAACCACAGAAATGTGGTTTTATTTTTGTTTCACAGAGACAATATCATAACCGCCTTCGTTCTGAGGATTAGTTAACTTCAGGCACTGAGATCAGATCATCGTGGAATAAAAAATCATGCTCAGCTGAACTATCGTTCAGCTCGCGGGAGTGGATATTCTGTTCTGAAAACTGACATCCCGCTATGTTAACGGCACGCCAGGGCAGTATTTGAGGTGACTCATGAGTAAAGAAAATTACACCGCGCTGGATTATATCAATGATGCTATTGATGCAATTAATCATCGATTAGAAGAAAATCCTACATTTTCTTTATATGCTATGGCAAAGAATCAGTTGGACTATATTAAGTCTATTCTAACGGGGTCTGAGAAAGATAAAAGTAAATTGCACAAATTAAATCTTGGAGTGCTTGCGTCAAAAGAGTTTGATACAACCGATGCAGAACTTGCTCAGCATTTGTCCAATGTTAATTATATAGCTTCGCAAATGGGAAAAGGATTGAAGTTTATTCTCCCTCATGAGCAAGACGTTGAGTATTTGAAAAGGCAAAGACGGTATCGCAAGTGGTAAACAACGTTTGATTAAAGGGTGCGGGATGATAGATCTTTACAGCGAAGACTCAGTAATTAATCATTATGCCGATCGTTATAATAACTACATGCCTGTTAATGTTCGTAAGGTAATAAGAAGCAGCATTGATGATTCAAATTCCTCTCATGTATGGGATGAAACATTACCTTTAATCACAAATGAAGATGTTTCACGCGATAAAGCACTTGGGGCGTTAGTGGGTTTGGCTGTTGGCGATGCAGTTGGCACTACTCTTGAATTTAAACGCAGAGATAGTGAACATGTAGTGGATATGATTGGTGGCGGGCCCTTTGAATTAAAACCCGGTGAATGGACAGATGATACGTCTATGGCATTATGTCTGGCAGAAACTTATCTTTCAGAAAACAGAATGCATACCGATGTACTTAGAAAATATCTCCTGAAATGGTATCTCAATGGGGAGAACAGCAGTAATGGTCGTTGTTTTGATATCGGTAAAACGACGCGATTCGCGCTTGAACAGTATATGCTTGTCGGACCTTCCTGGTATGGTAATACAGAAAAGCACACGGCTGGTAATGCTGGGGTTATTCGTCAAGCTCCGGTGTCTATCTTCCGTCGAAAATCGCTGCGTGCGATTTACTTCGAATCCCAGGCTCAGAGTCGAGCAACTCATGGTGCAGTAGAGTCAATTAATGCATGCCAATTCCTCGGATTAGTATTGCACTATTTAATTAACGGTTATCAAAAAGACGAAGCTTTTTCGCCTCATGTTTTCCCATTATGCGCGCGTGTAATGATCATAAACGCGGGTGAGTATAAGCAGAAAACTCGCGATCAGATTCGTTCAAGTGGTTATGTTATCGATACGCTTGAGGCCGCGATGTGGTCCGTATGGAATACTGACAATTTCCGTGATGCGATTCTGCTGGCTGCCAATCTTGCCGATGATGCTGACAGCGTCGCGGCGACGGCGGGACAAATAGCGGGGGCGTTGTATGGTTATTCCGCTATCCCGCAGGACTGGAAAGATAAACTCGTACAACACGAACGTATTGCCACAATGGCGGGTAAACTATTCGATAGAGCACCTGAGGATAATTTTTTATAGTTAGAATTACCAAGGGTAAGCGAGGGCATATGATGACTTGCGATCAGGTATGGAATTTTTAGTTAACTGAATCTACTGCAATGAATGAAATGACAATGTTTGGTTACGTTGATAGAGCATTAACTTTAGCACAGAAAAGATATGCAGACGTCAAGAATCGTGATCCCCAATCCCCGCTGTTGCAAATGTACGACTCTATTGTACAACAATTATTATTTCTACGGGATTTAATCGAAGGCAAGGAAAAGGATAGAGCGAAATTATGGGATATGACGTTCGGTATGTATGCAGGGAAGGAGTTTGATCATTCTGATGAGTTGTTTTTTGAAAGGTTGTCAGAGGCCTGGTTTATTGTGGATCAAATCCGCCGAGGGTTAAAGGTTAGGCTGCCGCATGAGGTCGATACCAACTATAATAAAAAGAAACAAAACCTCATGAAGAAATACCCTGATGAATTTTAGTATTTCATATGAATAATATTTTTTATTATGGGTGAAAGGTGATTGACTTACATGCTGATTTAAATGCCTTGTTAAAATATGTTGATAGATATCGTAAATACTTACCCATTAGCAGACCTTCAGTCCAGCGAAGGATGCAGTATACGTATGATAATAAGCCATTAGAATCATCCTCAAATAGTGATGTACAAAAACAATGGGATTTAACACCACCATGTAATATCTCACTAGCGCAATCACGGGATCGTGCGGTAGGTACGCTTATTGGTCTTGCTGTTGGAGATGCTGTAGGTACGACGCTCGAATTTTTACCTCGTGACAAAGCACTCGTCAAAGATATGACAGGTGGTGGGCCATTTCGACTTCGTGCCGGCGAATGGACGGATGATACATCCATGGCGTTATGTCTTGCGGAAACGCTCCTTGAGAAGGGTGATGCTGATACTATATGCTTCAGGAATAAGCTTCTGGAATGGTATCAGCATGGTTATAACAGTTCAAATGGCGTCTGTTTTGATATAGGCAATACAACTCGATTTGCTTTAGAACAATATTTAATAGTTGGTCCTGGGTGGAACGGTAATACTTCGCCAGAAACTGCCGGTAATGCTTCCATGATCAGACAAGCACCTGTCTCTATTTTTTTTAGAAAATCATTAAGCAAAGCGTTTTATGAAGCTAAAAAACAATGTATCGCAACACACGGTGCCGCGGAAGCAATAAATAGCACGCAGTATTTAAGTTTTTTGCTTGTGCATATGATTAACGGTAGCAATAAAGATTTTGTTTTTACACCACACGTTATGCCGCTTCAGCCACGTGTAATGATCATTAACGCGGGTGAGTATAAGCAAAAAACTCGCGATCAGATTCGTTCAAGCGGTTACGTTATCGATACGCTTGAGGCCGCGATGTGGTCCGTATGGAAAACGGATAATTTCCGTGATGCCATTCTGCTGGCAGCCAACCTTGCCGATGATGCTGACAGCGTTGCGGCGACGGCGGGACAAATAGCGGGAGCATTATATGGTTATTCCGCTATTCCGCAGGAGTGGAAAAATAAACTCGTACAACATGAACGTATCGCCAAAATGGCTGGTGAATTGTTCGATAGAGCCCCTGAAGACACTTTCTTGTAACTGTTTATCTCGATGAAAATTCAGGAAAAGTTGTTTTTTTGTGGCATGAGAAGTCAATCTTACAGCTACTCATTATCAAACCAGCAGCGTTTACGCTTTGCGTATTGAAATGAGTTAACTTCTGGCACTGAGATTAGTCCATAGTGGAATAAAGATTATGCTCAACCGAATTACCGTTCAGCTCCCGGTGGAGGGGCTTCTGTTCTGGAAACTGACGGGCCGCGAGGCGATGTCCGAGTCGTTCGCGCTGACGCTGACCGTGCTCGGCACGGACGCGCGCATCGACCGCAGTAAGCTGCTGGGCCAGCCGGTCACGGTGACCATCCCGACGCAGAGCCTGCTGACGTCCCGCTATATTAACGGCAAGATTACCCGCGTGGCGGTCAGCGCCGTTGAGCTGACGGGCACCCGCTATGCGGTGTACCAGCTGACGGTGGAGCCTGACCTGTGGCCGATGAAGCGCGACCGTAACCTGCGT
>NZ_JBVPGN010000019.1:0-620 GCF_055816715.1 Enterobacter sp. PL_is514
CCGCAGGAGACGCGGCTGGCGTTTACCGACGAGAAGCAGTTCCTCGGCTCGTCCTATATGCTGGGCCGCCTCAACCTGAACCCGGATTACGATTACCGCTTCCTCGGCGATGCGGCGTTCGATACCCGCTATGTCTCCAACGTGGTGCTCAACCAGACCGGTAATCGCTACCTGAACGGCATCGGCTCCGATCTGGATCAGATGCGCTACCTGATGGATAACGCCGCGGCGGCGCAGCAGTCGCTGGGCCTGCAGTTTGGCGTCTCGCTGACCGCCGATCAGATTGCCGCACTCGACCACAGCCTGCTGTGGTGGGAGAAAGCCACCGTCAACGGCGAAACCGTGATGGTGCCGAAACTCTACCTGTCGCCGAAGGACGTCACCGTCAATAACGGCAGCGTAATCGCGGGTAACAACGTCACCCTGAAGGGCGGCGACATCACCAACAGCGGCAGCTCGCTGCTGGCGAAAAACAGCCTGACGCTCGACAGCCAGAACAGCATCAGCAACCTCAACAACGGCCTGATGAAAGCGGGCGGCGACCTGAACCTGAGCGCCATCGGCGATATCAATAACATCAGCTCCACCATCAGCGGCAAAACGGTCGCGCTGGAGAGCCT
>NZ_JBVPGN010000003.1:0-1082 GCF_055816715.1 Enterobacter sp. PL_is514
TGCACCCCGCCGTAGCCCTGGCCCGCCCACGCGCTCGACACGCGCACCCAGCAGGAGCTGGTGTCATCGCCCTTCGCCAGACGGTCCCAGTGGAACTTCACCTTCACCCGACCGTATTTGTCCGTCCAGATACTCTCCCCGTTCGGCCCCACCACTTTCGCCGTCTGCGGGCCGTAGGTGCGCGGCCACGCCGTGCTCTGCGCCGGACGGTACACCACCGCCGACGGGATGACCGTGAAATCGGTCCGGTGAATGGTCTCCCCCTCGCCGCTGGCATAGCGGTTCTCTTCGAGGTGGTAACCCGCCGCCGTCACCAGATACTCACCGTTGTCGCTGAAGAACGGCGCGTTGGTTAAGGTGAAGGTGTGCCCCGGCGCAATCCCCGCCGCCGTCGCGGTGGCCTGAATCTGCTGGTGCTCCACCTGCCAGCGCTCCTGACGGATACGGGCATAGAACTCCCCGTGCCCCTTGTCCACAAAGCGACCCGGCCAGTCGTACACGTCAATGCTGCCCGGCTTCGGCGACGCCGGGTTCTGCTGGGCCTGGAACAGCCACGCGTTCGGCTTGCGGAAGTCATAGTCGTCGAGGCTGTAAATCCCCGGCGTCACGCTGTCCTCCAGCGCCCACTGGCTGATGCCCTCTTCGTCCGTACTGCCGCCTGACGGCGTCTGGTGGTACGGAATGACCTCATAGCCGCTGAACGGCTGGTACTGCGTGGCGGCGTCGGTGAGCACCAGGGTGTGCTTGTCCGCTTCATGGCGGAAGTGATACGCAATCCCCTCCAGCTCCATCAGGCGGCTGATGAAGTCCAGGCTCGACTCCTGATACTGCACGCAGTAGTCCCACACCCGGTAGCTGCCGGTGAGTTTATCCTCAACGTTGACCTGATGCTCGCCGAGCAGGGTTTTCACAATCTGCGGCACCGTCTGCCCCTGGAAAATACGCAGGTTACGGTCGCGCTTCATCGGCCACAGGTCAGGCTCCACCGTCAGCTGGTACACCGCATAGCGGGTGCCCGTCAGCTCAACGGCGCTGACCGCCACGCGGGTAATCTTGCCGTTAATATAGCGGGACGTCAGCAG
>NZ_JBVPGN010000014.1:0-4227 GCF_055816715.1 Enterobacter sp. PL_is514
CGAGCGCGCCGCCGGAGAGCAGCATGCCCGCCTGCTGGTTGCTGAGCTGTGCCCCGGTCGCCGTGAGGGAATGTGTCCCCTGCAGCGTGCCGCCGTTGGTCACCGACGCGCTGTTAAACTGCGCGTCGGTACCGGCCATCAGCCCGCTGTTCGTCAGGCTGGCGGCGGTCAGCGTCAGGCCGTTCCGGGCAATCACCCGCCCGCCGGCATCGTTGCTGGCCTGGCGGGTCAGGTTCAGCAGCAGCGCGGTGGCGCTGAGCTCGCCGCTGTTGGCCAGCGTGTCGCCGCCGAGCGTCAGCGTTCCGCTGCTGCGCAGCGCGCCACGGTTAGTGAGGTCTGCCACGCCGAGCGTCAGCGCCGAGTCCCCCTCAACGGTGCCCTGGTTCTGCAGGCTGTCCGCCGTGATGTGCAGGTCGCTGGCCGCTATATTGCCCGCGTTAGAAAACGCAGTGCCGTTCAGGGTGAGCCGGTCGTCCGCCAGCAGGCGTCCGGTATCGGTGTTGGTCAGGCTGAGATAGTCGCTGCTCAGGCTGACGCCGTTGATTTCGCCCTGGTTTGTCAGCGTGTCGCCTTTCATGCGCAGCGTGCCGTCGGTGGTGATAAGCCCGCTGTTAGCCAGCACCGGAACGTTCAGCGTTAAATCCTGCGTGCTGTAGACCGACCCGCCCGCGAGGTTCGTGAGTGACCCGGTCTTCAGGCCGAGCAGGGTGGTCCCCTGCAGCAGTCCACCGTTCTCCACCGAGGCAGCGTCCAGCGCCAGCGTACCGGCAACCAGCGTACCGCTGCTGGTGATGCGCCCGGGGGCCGTCAGGGTCATGCGGTCCGCTTTTGCGACGCCGGACTGGAGGATGTTCTGTCCGCTGAGCGCGATGGCGCTGGCGGTAAGCTCTCCGCCGCTGGTCAGGTCGCCGGTCGCGTTAAAACTCAGCGTGTCACCGGTGGATTTCCCGGCGTGCGCAATCGTGCCCGCCGTCACCGACAAGGCCCCCTTCGCCGCCTGCGTGCCGTTCAGCGCGGCATTCTGCGCCTGCAGAGAGAGCCCCTGCCCGCTCTGCAGATGCGCATCCTGGCCGGTGGTCAGGTCGCCGGTGCTGACGGTTAATGCCCCCGCCGCGTCCGTCTGCCCGTTCAGGCTGGCGCTGCGGGTCGCGGTAAGCTGTACATTGCCCTGGCTGGTGGTGCGGGACGCCTGACCGCTGGTCAGGGTGCCGGCCTGCGCCGTCAGCGCCGTCGCGCCGGACAGGGTGCCGTTCTGTTCAAGCGAGCCTGCGGTCACGTCCATCGCGCCGTCAGCCAGCAGGCTGCCGCCGTTACGCAGGGTCTGCTGCGCCGTGACGTTTGCATTGCCTTTCGCGCTCAGCGTGCCCCGCTGCTCCAGGGTTCCGGCGCTTAGCGCCAGGTTACCGGCGCTCTGCAGGGTGCCGTTATTGGTGACCGTCTGCCCCCTGAGGGTGACGTCGCTGCCCTGCGCCGTGCCGCCGTTTGTCAGCTCTCCTGCATTCACGTCAAGGTGGCCTTTCGCTGCCAGCTGGCCGCTGTTGGACACCCTGTTGCCGGAGAGGGCAATGTCGCGCCCCGCATTCACCTGCCCCTGATTACTGACGGCGCTGCCCGTCAGGCGGACATCGCCCGTGGCATCGGCCCGGCTCTGGCCGTCCATCACCAGCTGTCCGCCGCTCAGGGCCAGATTATCTCCTGCCGAGACCGCACTGGCCGTGGATGACAGCGTGCCGCCGCTGCTGAGGGTCGCGCGGGTATCGCTACCGCTGCGGGTATTCGTCAGCGTGATATCTTTCCCGGCCGCCACGCTGAGCGCGCCTTTGCTGGTGACGCTGCCGCCGCGCTGCGTCAGGCTGCCGTCGGTGGAAAGCGTGGTGTCGGCCTGGCCTGTCAGCGTCGCATCCGCAAGCGCTGTGCCCTGTTTGCTCGTGACGGTTAGCGCCCCGCCCTGTGCCGACACGCCGCCGCCGTTTACGGTCAGGGTATCTTTACTGTCCAGCGTCGCCGCGCCGCGGGAGACCAGGGAGGTATTGCTGAGCGTCATCCCCTGCCCGCTGCTCACCGACAGCGCGCCCGCGCTGTTTGTCCCGCCGCCCGTCGTCTGCACTTTCCCCGCAGCGGAAAGGCGCATATCGCCCTGGCTGGCGAGCGTGCTGTTATTGAGTTCCACATCCTGCGAGCTGGTCACATTCAGCGCGCCCCCGGCCTGATGGCTGCCGTTGAGGACCACTCCCGCGCCATTCGCGGTAATCGAGCCGCTGGCCAGGCTGTTCGTGACCGTCAGTTTCCCGCCCGCGTCCAGCTGAATATCGCCCTGGCGCGCGGTGAGGTTGCCGAGGTTCACCCCCACGCCCGTCTCGCTGGAGACCAGGCGGATGCGGTTGGCATACATCCCGCCGAGCGCGCCGGTATCCACGGCCACCACGGGCGCGGCGCCCTCACCGGCAATCGGCCTGACGCTGCCGTCTGCGCCCACGCGGTTCGCCCCTGCCGTTACCGTCAGGTCGTTCGCATGTATCGCGGCGTTCACTTCCGTCGCGCGCGCAATGATCGACAGCGCGTCGCTCTTGCTGGCATCCAGCCCCTGGCCTTCAACCGTGATGGCGCCTTTTGTCACCTCCAGCGCCTGCAGGTTACCACTGGCGTCGAACTGCGGTTTCCCCGTGGTCAGGGTGACGTTCGGGGTGTTGATAAATCCGCACCCGTTACAGGTGATGCCGTACGGGTTGGCCACCATAACGTTTGCTGCTTTACCGGCGACTTCCGTGTAGCCCTGCAGCTGCGAGCGGCTGGCGTCCGTGACTTCGTTGATAATGCCTTTCGCTTCCCGCCCGGCCTGCAGGTTGGGGTTGTTCTGGATAAGCCCGCCCAGCTGGGTCTGGGTTAAACGGTCCGTGCCGTTATTGAGGATAAGCCCCTCTTTGCCGACGTTATACTCACCGAACTGGTTATGCGAGATACCCGCCCCGTTGGGCGTGGCGATGTTGACGACCGGCACCCCGTTCCCCGCCCGATCGACCGTGGTCTGCCCGGTCGGCGTCAGCGCCGCCGCGACGGCAGGCGCCATCGGCTGCCAGACCATTAAGCCGCAGACAATCCAGCTGATCAGACGCTGCGAGAAACGAACGGGTGGGTGACGGGTATCCATAGTCGTAGAGTCTCTTAAAGCATGAAGGCAATGCGCCAGTTAACGCTCACATGATCCGGGCCGAGCCAGTCGGGGTAGTGCAGGGGCGTGCCGACCGAAATCTGGCTGCTGTACCCGCGCCCTGCGCTGCTCAGCCCCACCGAGCCTCCCCATAACGTGCCGGAGGCAAAGCGGTCCTGACGGTCTTTTTCCAGCCAGCCGCCGTCAACGGCAACCGTTGCGCTCACCGCGCCAATCACCGGGAGGGTGAAGAGGGAATACCCCAGCTCGTTACGCCAGTAGCCGCCGTTGTCCCCGGACAGGTACTGCTCTTTAAAACCGCGCACGGAGCTTTCGCCGCCGAGCGTCAGGCGCTCGGAGCCGTACAGCCGGTCGGGCGACCACTGGCCGTAGGCGCTGGTCAGCCACCAGGCATTACGGGTAATCGGCCGCTGGAAGCTGGCGTTCAGACTCCATTTGCGGAATTCCGCCCGCGGCATATCCCCGGATTTATCTTCGTCGGTTTCGGCACTGAACCACGGCATGCCGTGGCTCCAGGTCGGGTTGAAGGTTGCCACGCCGCCCAGCATCTTTTGCGTATGCGTGATGCCCAGGACCAGGCTGGAGAGGTTGCGCGTGCTGCTCTGAAGCGGCGCGTCGTTAAGCCAGTTGCGGCTGGAGCGCTGAACCACGCCTGCCGCAATGCCGGTTTTGACATCCCCGTTGCGGAAGACCACCCAGGACGCGTTAACGCGGTGGGTTCTGGTATCGCCCGTGGAGAGCCAGTTGAACCCCTGGTTACTGATGGTGGTCCGGTAGTTACTCCAGGCGTAGCTGTAGTCCAGTAATCCGTAGCCAAACGGCACGCTGACGCCCGCCTGGAAATTCTGCGCATCGTACGCGCTGGCAAAATCACTGCTGCGCCCGCCGCTGACAAACCATTTATCCGCCAGCCCCAGCATATTATTGGCGGTGAGCACGCCACTCAGCTGATCTTCCCCGGTACTCTTCTGCCCGCTATTATCCAGGCTTACGGATGCACTTAAGGGAAATTCCGGTTTTGCCGTGAGATTAACGATGGAATATCCGGCCTGCGTCCC